>NZ_JBFTMO010000006.1:0-300649 GCF_056396985.1 Rhizobium sp. 05N430
TCCTTCTGCACCATCATCAATGTCCAGGGCCGCAAGTCGCGTTTCCGCTCGGCCGACGATATCGAGAAGCTCGTCCGGATGAACTGGGCGCAGGGCATCCACAAATTCTTCATCACCGACGACAACTTCGCCCGCAACCGCGATTGGGAAGCGATCTTCGACCGGCTGATCGAACTGAAGGAAAAGGACGGCATTCCGCTCGGCCTGATGATCCAAGTCGATACGCTCTGCCACAAGATCCCGAACTTCATCGAGAAATCGAAGCGCGCCGGCGTCACCCGCGTCTTCATCGGCCTGGAAAACGTCAACCCCGATAATCTGACAGCGGCCAAGAAGAACCAGAACAAGATCACCGAATACCGCAAGATGCTGCTCGCCTGGAAGGCACAGGGCATCATGACGCTGGCCGGCTACATCCTGGGCTTCCCCGCCGATACGCCCGAGAGCATCCGCCGCGACATCCAGATCATCCAGCACGAACTTCCGCTTGATGTCATCGAGTTCTTCGTGCTGACGCCCCTGCCGGGTTCGGAGGACCATCAGACGCTATGGCGCAAGGGCGTAGAGATGGATGGTGACCTCAACACCTACGACGTCGAGCATGTCTGCACCGCCCATGACAAGATGAGCCGCGAGGAGTGGGAGACAGTCTACCGCGAGGCGTGGTCGCTCTATTACTCGCCCGAACATGTAAAGACGCTGCTGCGCCGTGCGGTCGCAACCGGCGTGCCGCTCGCCAGCCTCGTCAAGGTCCTCGTCTCCTTCGCAACGACGGTCCCGCTCGAAAACGTCCATCCGCTGCAGAGCGGCTTGCTGCGCCTGAAGCATCCCTCGGAATTGCGCCCCGGCCTGAAGCCGGTTCATCCGCTGCTCTTCTGGCCGCGTTTTGCGTGGGAAACCTTCAGCAAGCATATGAAGCTTGCCGGCGTCATCGTGAAGATGAGCTACGCCGCCTTCAAGATCGCCAGGGATCCGGCCTCGAAGACCTACATGGACCAGGCGCTGACGCCGGTCGAGGATAACGAGGAAGAACGCCTCGAGCTCTTCACCAAGACCTCGGGCGGCACCGCTGCCGTCACCCACGTCCGCAAGATCGCAAAGCTCACCCACGCGGCTCCGGCCGCCGAGTAATCAGGCCTCGATCGCCCGCACGCTCTTTCGATTGGTCAGATAGACACCAGTGACAACAACGACAGTCCCGAGGATGAGCGGCAGTGTCAGCGGCTCGCCAAAGGCGATGAAGGCCTCGATCGCCACCGTCGGCGGCATCAGGTAGATCAGCGACGCTGCGCGCGACACCTGACCGCGGCGGATCAGGTAGAGCAACAGGCCGATACCGCCCATCGACAGACCGAAGACCGACCAGGCCAGCGCCGCGAAGGCTTCGGCGGTGCCGTCGAAATGCAGGCTTTCGAAGGCGAGCGCCAGCGGCACGGTGATGATGAGCGCGCCGAGATATTGCAGTGTCGCGATGGTCTTCAGGTCGCCGCTGTGGAGGTGCTTCTTCTGATAGATCGTTCCGTAGGTGACCGAGGCCATGCCGATCAGGTTGATCGTCAGCGGCACCGCCGAATGCATCAGATCGGCGGTCGCCGGTTCGAGAAGCTTGGGCGACACGGCAATGATGATGCCAAGGAAACCGAGCGCCAGGCCGAGCTTCTGCGCCGGCTGCAGACGCTCACCGATCAGGAAGGGTGCGGCCATCGCCGTCAGTAGCGGCTGCATGGCGGCAATCACGCCGGAGATTCCGGCCGGTACGCCATTGGCGATCGCCCACCAGATGGCGGCAAGATAGAAGCCGTGCAGGAAGAACCCGGAATAGATCGCCCGCCAGATGGTCGCGCGGTCGGGCCACTTCGCCTTCAGCACCAGACAGAGCGCCAGGAAGGCGAGCGCCGACAGCGTGTAGCGCATGACGAGAAACGTGAACGGCTCCGAATGCATCGCCGCATATTTCGCCACGACCCAGCCGGTCGACCAGAGAAGCACGAAGATGGCGGGAGCGAAGCGGTCGAGGGTCATGATGCGGCTCGGGGCAAGAGCAAGAATATCCCCGGCTGATAGCCTCCCCGCTCCGCTGCGTCAAAGGCGAAACGTTGATGCTAAATTCAAATCCGGCTGATGCCCGGAAACCGAAATGGCCGGGCGATTGCCCGGCCATCTCATGGTCAGCTTTCGGTCGGGAGAAGGCCGTCAGCCGATCTTGATGAGCTTGCCTTCCTTGACGGACTGAACCGCGGCATCGGCAAGCGCCAGCGCTGCGAGACCATCGGCACCCGACGGCGCGATCTTGCTGCCCTTTTCGATCGCGGCGATGAAGCTGGCGATCTCGTTGGCATAGGCTTCGGTGTAGCGCGTCATGAAGAAGTCGTGCAGCGGCGGGCGGGTATAGCCGTCGCCATTGGCAACCTCGATGGAAACGGGACGCTGGTTTTCCGCAGCAACCATGCCCTTCGAACCATGCACTTCAATGCGCTGGTCGTAGCCATAGGTGGCGCGGCGCGAGTTGGAGATCATCGCCTGCCTGCCGGATTTCGTCTGCAACAGAACCGAAACGCTGTCGTAATCGCCAGCTTCGCCGATCGCCTTGTCGACGAGAACGGCAGCCGTTGCGAACACCGAGACCGGCTCTTCGCCGAGCAGGAAGCGCGCCATGTCGAAGTCATGGATCGTCATGTCGCGGAAGATACCGCCCGAACGCTTGATGTAATCGACCGGTGGTGCGCCCGGATCGCGCGAGGTGATCGTCACCATCTCGACATCACCGATCCGGCCGTCGTCGATCGTCTTGCGCACAGCCATGAAATGCGGGTCGAAGCGGCGGTTGAAGCCAACCATCAGCTTGCCCTTGTTCTCTTCCACGACCTTCATGCAGGCCCGGACGCGGTCAACGTCGAGATCGATCGGCTTTTCGCAGAAGATCGCCTTGCCGGCGCGCGCGAAGCGCTCGATCAGATCGGCATGCGTATCGGTCGGCGTGCAGATGACGACGGCATCGATATCCTTGGCGGCCTCGATCGCCTCGATCGTGCGCACTTCGCAGCCATAGGCGGACGCGATGGCATCAGCCGCCTGCGGAAACGCGTCGGCGACGGCGACGAGCTTGGCATTCGCATCGCCGCTTACGGCCTTGGCATGCACCTTGCCGATACGGCCGGCACCGAGAAGACCAAATCTGACAGTCATGAGAACCTCCCTGAGAATTCGGAACAAATGGACCGAATTGCAATATTTCTGGAATTTTCATTCCATTTTCTATGCGAGCCGTCAAGCCCGCCACCCTTTCACATTTGTGAAATCCATCCTAAAGACAAGTGATGGAAATATGACCGGGGAACTTATGCAGCTGATTGATCCAACCCATCCCGCCTATCGCAACGTCTGGGTACGTGCGCTCATCGTTGCAGTCTGCCTTGGCTGGGCGGGTGTGGAATTTCTCGGCGGCGATCCCTTCTGGGGCGTGCTGTCGGGCGCAGCGGGCATCTATGCCTTCTATATGCTGTTCTGGACTTTCAAGCCGCAGCAGCCAGCGGAAGAGAAGACGGAAACCGCAGAGCCCGTCGCCGAAGACAAGGATCCGGAGTGATCAGCGGCTGAGGCGGCGCACCGCTTCATCGATCAGAAGATTCGCCAATGTCATGCGCCGCGTCGCGTTGTCGCGAAACTGCGGCAGCACGCGATCGGGATGATTGGCCTTGGCAAAGGCTCGGCGCTTTTCGCCGAGCGACTGCACCGTATCCGTCGATGAGATCGCCAGCTCCGCCGCAATGTCGGCCGGGGCGATGCGAGACAGATGTTCGGGCATGACGGGTTCCGGCTCAGGCTCCGGTGCGGGTTCAGGCTCGGGCACGGCCACAGGCGTTTCCGGCGCGGGTGGTGGCGCTTCGAATTCGAGATTGTCGAAATAGCCCTGGCCGGGCTTCTGCTCCCCCGCTGTCGACACCCCTTCCATCACATCGAAGGCAAGACCGGTCGCGAAGCCGCGAACGCGATATGCCGCGGGCTGATCGCCAGCCTCGTCGTCTTCCTCGCCTTCTTCCGCCTTCAGGCGCTCCAGAACCGACTGGAACACCGATTGTCCGAACAGCATGTCGCCTTCCCGTTTCGAAGGGCGCAGTCTCGCGTCCCAACATGGCGCCGGGCTTGCGGCCATTACGACAGCGCCATCGCCTCCGCGAGGATCAGGTCGTAGAGCAGCCGTGCGCTCGGTGGCAGCGCCCGCTCTCGCGCCGTGATCAGGCTGTAGGGCTTCACGTTGATCTCGAATTCGGTCGGCAGGATGCGAACATCGGCGGCCTGCGAATTCTGGCTCGCCAGGAACTGCGCAACGTCGATCGCCACCGGCGCGATCGCATCGGTCTTGCAGACGATGGCGCAGGTCAGAAGCAGCGATGAGGTGTTGACGATATTTCCGGGCACCGGAACACCCGCGCCCAGGAAGATGTCCTCGACCGTACGGCGCAGCAGCGTACCCGGCGGCTGGAACACCCAGTCATAGTCGCTGAGGTCGGACAGGCTGCTCGGGCCGCCCTGCAGCAGCGGATGGCCGCTGCGCACGATCAGGCAGGCCTTCTCGATGCCGATCTCGCGCACCTCGAAAAGTCGCGGATTGAGATCGTCGGGGATACGGCTGATGATGAAGTCGTGCCGCGCCGCCAGGAGTTCGCGCGCCAGCACGTTGCTGGTCTCCACCTGGATGTTGACCTCGATCCCCGGGAAGCTCTTTCGCACCTTGTCGATGGCCGGAACGACGAGGCTCATGGCCGGCGCGGTGACCGCGCCGATGAACACCGAGCCGCCCTTCCCGCTCTTCAGTTCGGCGATCTCCCGGCCCGCCTCGCGCAGCTCCAGCAGGATCTTGCGTGCACGTCTGGCGAGTGCTTCTCCGAAGGTCGTCAGTACCACGCCGCGTGCCACCCGCTCGTAGAGCGCGGTCTTCAGGATTGATTCCATTTCGGACAGCATCCGTGATGCGGCGGGCTGCGAGATGGCGAGCGTCTCCGCGGCGGCGGAAATCTGGCCGCTATCTTCGATTGCGACGATCATACGCAGGTGATTCAGCTTTAAACCCGCACGCAGAAAGGCATCGTCGGCAAAATTATCGCTGTGGATATCGACGTGATCCAGCGAAATCGGCTCGGAAATAATCGGCATGGTTGCGGCCTCCCCTCCGCCTTCCATTAAAAGTAATACTTTTTAACGATATACCAAATTTGTTATGCACTTTACCACTTATTCTATTTGACAGTTATAGGATTCCGTACGAGTTTGCCGCCGTGTGCTGGTTGGCACTCAACACGTGTGAGATCGTGGAGGAGACCTACTTCGTTTCTCACCATCTGAAGTAACTATCCGATCTACGGAACCTGCCACAGTTTCGTGGTGGGCGATTTTTCGTCCGCCGATCTATTAACAAGGGAGAGAGAAATGAAATCCATTATCTCATTGATGGCTGCGGCTGCCTTCGGCGTCGCTTCGTTCGTTGTGCCTGCAATGGCAGCTGACAAGGGCCTCGTTGGCATCGCAATGCCGACCAAGGCTTCGGCTCGCTGGATCGACGACGGCAACAACATCGTCAAGCAGCTCACGGACGCCGGTTACCAGACCGACCTCCAGTATGCTGACGACGACATTCCGAACCAGCTTTCGCAGATCGAAAACATGGTCACCAAGGGTGCCAAGGTTCTCGTTGTTGCTTCTATCGACGGCACGACCCTTTCGGACGTTCTCCAGAAGGCTCATGACGCCGGCATCAAGGTCATCGCTTATGACCGCCTGATCCGCGATTCCGGCAACGTTGACTACTACGCAACGTTCGACAACTTCCAGGTTGGCGTTCTCCAGGCTGGCACGATCGTCGACAAGCTCGGCCTCAAGGACGGCAAGGGCCCGTTCAACATCGAACTCTTCGGTGGTTCGCCGGACGACAACAACGCCTTCTTCTTCTATGACGGCGCAATGTCGGTTCTTCAGCCTTACATCGACAGCGGCAAGCTCGTCGTAAAGTCCGGCCAGACCGGCATGGACAAGGTTGGCACGCTGCGTTGGGATCCGGCAACGGCCCAGGCTCGCATGGACAACTTGCTCTCGGCTAACTACACCGACGCAAAGGTTGACGCTGTTCTGTCGCCTTACGACGGCCTGTCAATCGGCATCATCTCGTCGCTGAAGGGCGTCGGCTACGGTACGGCTGCACAGCCGCTGCCGGTCGTCACCGGCCAGGACTCGGAAATCCCGTCGATCAAGTCGATCATCGCTGGCGAACAGTATTCCTCGATCTTCAAGGATACCCGCGATCTCGCCAAGGTAACCGTTGCCATGGTTGATGCCGTCATGTCCGGCAAGGAGCCGGAAGTGAACGACACCAAGACCTACGACAACGGCGTCAAGGTCGTTCCGTCCTACCTGCTGAAGCCGGTTGCTGTCACCAAGGAGAACTACAAGGCAGTTCTCGTTGATGGCGGTTATTACAAAGAAGACCAGCTGAAGTAATATTATGAATGGCCGGAACCTGCACAATTGCGGGTTCCGGTCTTCGATTCTATGATCGCCAGATCATTTTCGGTCGCGGCGTTGGGTTTTAAAGTAATGGACAATTTAATCCTCGAAATGCGGAACATCACCAAGACGTTCCCGGGTGTGAAAGCGCTCGAGAATGTGAACCTCAAGGTTCGCCAAGGTGAAATCCACGCATTGGTGGGCGAAAACGGGGCCGGCAAATCGACCCTGATGAAAGTGCTCTCCGGCGTTTATCCAGCAGGAAGCTATGAAGGCGACATCGTCTACGAAGGCGACGTCCGCAACTTCAAAGTCCTGAAAGATTCCGAAGAAATCGGCATCGTCATCATCCACCAGGAACTTGCCCTGGTACCGCAGCTTTCGATCGGGGAAAACATCTTCCTCGGCAACGAAAACGCCACGAACGGCGTCATCAGCTGGGGCGAAACGTTCAATCGCACCAAGAAATTGCTGGCCAAGGTCGGCCTGGCGGAATCTCCGAATACGCTCGTGACCGACATCGGCGTCGGCAAGCAGCAGCTCGTCGAGATCGCCAAGGCATTGTCGAAGAGCGTCAAGCTGCTCATCCTCGACGAGCCGACGGCATCGCTGAACGAAAGCGATTCCGACGCATTGCTCACCTTGCTGATGGAATTCCGCAAGCAGGGCATCACCTCGATTATCATTTCGCACAAGCTGAACGAGATCCGCAAGGTCGCCGACCAGATCACGGTCCTGCGCGACGGCATGACCGTCAAGACGCTCGACTGTCATGCGGACGAGATCAGCGAAGACATCATCATCAAGAACATGGTGGGCCGCGACCTGGCCGACCGTTATCCGCCGCGCTCTGTGCCGATCGGCGAGACGATCTTCGAGGTCAAGAACTGGAACGCCTTCCATCAGCAGCATCGCGACCGCCAGGTTCTGCACGACATCAACGTCCATGTCCGCAAGGGCGAGGTTGTCGGCATCGCCGGCCTGATGGGTGCCGGCCGTACCGAATTCGCCATGAGCGTGTTCGGCAAGACCTATGGTCACAAGATCACCGGTGACGTCTTCGTCGATGGCAAGAAGGTCGATACGACGACGGTGCGCAAGGCGATCGACGCCGGTCTTGCCTATGTGACCGAAGACCGCAAGCATCTCGGCCTCGTTCTGGGCGAGACGATCGTTCACAACACCACGCTCGCCAATCTGGCGGCAGTGTCGAACGCCACGGTCATCGACAGCGTCAAGGAAACACGGGTCGCGTCCGACTATCGCTCGAAGCTGCGCATTCGTTCTTCCAGTATCTTCCAGGAAGCGGTCAACCTGTCCGGCGGCAACCAGCAGAAGGTGGTTCTGTCGAAATGGCTGTTCTCGGATCCCGATGTTTTGATCCTGGACGAACCAACGCGCGGCATTGATGTTGGCGCTAAATATGAAATCTATACTATCATCAACCAGCTCGCGGCTGACGGCAAAGGCGTTCTGATGATTTCATCGGAAATGCCGGAGCTCCTTGGTACGTGCGACCGCATCTACGTCATGAATGAAGGACGGATCGTTGCGGAACTGCCTAAAGGGGAAGCGAGCCAGGAAACCATCATGCGCGCCATCATGCGTTCAGGAGATAAGAAACAATGACGCCGATCAATCAACCAATCACCGAACAAGGGCGTGTCGTATCCATCGGCGAATTTGTTCGCGGTAACATCCGCGAGTACGGCATGTTCATCGCGCTCATCGCGATCATGGTGTTCTTCCAGATCTCGACCGGCGGCGTTCTCTTCCGCCCGCTCAACCTGACCAACATCATCCTGCAGAATTCCTTCATCGTCGTCATGGCGCTGGGCATGCTGCTGGTGATCGTTGCCGGCCATATCGATCTTTCGGTTGGCTCCGTCGTCGGTTTCATCGGCGCCATCGCCGCCGTCATGACGGTCGAGTGGCACATGAATTATGTGCTGGCAGCCGTTATTTGTCTGGCCGTGGGTGCGCTGGTTGGCGGCCTGCAGGGCTATTTCGTCGCCTATCACAAGATCCCGTCCTTCATCGTCACTCTTGCGGGCATGCTGGTCTTCCGCGGCCTGACGCTGACCGTGATGACGGGTGCCGGAACCGGCACCAGCATCGGTCCATTCCCGCCCGCCTTCCAGCTGATCAGCATCGGCTTTTTGCCGAACCTCTTCGACATGGGCGGCATTAATTCGACGTCGCTCATCCTGACCGTCGTCGGCGCCGTTACCCTCGTCTACCTGGCCTGGCGCCAGCGCAAGTCGAACGAGAAGCATGGCAACGACGTCGAGCCGCTCGGCTTCTTCCTTGCGCAGAACGGTGTCATCGCTCTCGCCATCCTGGCGCTCGGCTATCAGCTGTCGATCTACAAGGGCTTTCCGAACGTGCTCGTGATCATGCTTGTGCTGATCACCGCTTACGCCTTCATTACCCGCCGCACGACGATCGGCCGCCGCATCTACGCCATGGGCGGCAACGAGAAGGCAACGAAGCTGTCCGGTATCAACACCGAGCGGCTGACGTTCCTCACCTTTGCGAACATGGGCCTGCTTGCCGGTCTCGCCGGTCTCATCGTTGCGCTGCGCCTCAACTCGGCAACGGCAAAGGGCGGTTTCGGCCTGGAGCTTGACGTCATCGCGGCCTGCTTCATCGGCGGTGCATCCGCCCAGGGCGGCGTCGGCAAGGTGACCGGCGCTGTGATCGGTGCTCTCATCATGGGCATCATGAACAACGGCATGTCGATCCACGGCCTCGGCACGGACTCCCAGCAGATGGTCAAGGGCGCAGTCCTTTTGGCCGCCGTCTTCTTCGACGTCTATAACAAGAATAAGGGCTGAGCGCTCCGGCGCCGGCTCCATGCATTCGCATTCGCAGTCATGAAAACGAATAGTTCCGGCTCCCCAGGGAGCCGGACGGGCGGAGCATTATCCGCAGCTACCCAAAGAGGATGAAGACCGTGCTCATTTCGCAGATCAAGGGTTCGAACGGAGAGATCATCGTCGCCGTGCGCGAGCCGGGCGGTGCAGCGAAAGCCGTGAAGAATGCAGGCAGCGTCTATGCGCTGGCGATGGAAGCGGCAAACGCCGGCAAGTCCCTCGTTTCGGTCATCGAGGCGCATGGCCTCGGCGATGCCGTCGATCTGGAGAAGGCTTACGCCGATGGCAGCTTCCTGCCGCCGATCACCCATCCCGACGCCGCCCACCTGCATCTGACCGGCACCGGCCTGACGCATCTGGGCTCGGCCGCCACCCGCGACAGCATGCACAAGAAAACCAGCGAAGCCGCTGAGGAAACCCTCACGGACTCGATGAAGATGTTCAAGATGGGCATCGAGAACGGCAAGCCGAAGGCTGGCGAAAAGGGCGTGCAGCCCGAGTGGTTCTACAAGGGCAACGGCTACGGCGCTGCAGCACCGGGCGCGCCCCTCGTCTCCCCCTCCTTCGCGCTCGATGGCGGCGAAGAACCCGAAATGGCCGGCATCTACGTCATCGCCGAAGATGGCTCACCGTTCCGCATCGGCTTTGCGCTGTCGAACGAATTTTCCGACCACGTCACCGAGCGGATCAACTACCTCTACCTCGCCCATTCCAAGCTGCGTCCGGCGAGCTTCGGCCCGGAAATCCGCATCGGCGTTGCCCCTGAGGATATCCGCGGCACCTCGCGCATCAAGCGCGGCGACAAGGTGATCTTCGAAAAGCCGTTCCTGTCGGGTGAAGCGAACATGTCGCACACCTTTGCGAACCTCGAATACCATCACTTCAAATACGGCCTGTTCCGCGTACCGGGCGACGTTCACGTCCACATGTTCGGCACGGCGACCCTGTCCTTTGCCGACGGCATCAAGCCGGAAGCCGGCGACGTCTTCGAAATCGAGGTCGCCGAATTCGGCCTGCCGCTGAAGAACCCGCTGAAAATCGACGCCGAAGAAGACATCGTCATCAAGCAGCTCTAATTTCCCATGACCCGGCTGCCGCTACGGCCGGGTCATTTTTCATAAAAGGTAAAGGAGGCTCGCGAGCCCATGACCATTTATCAGAACCTGATCGCCGGCGAATGGGTCGGCACCAATGCGACGAAGAACATCAACCCGTCGGATACCAACGAAGTCGTCGGCCTCTATGCCGATGGCTCCGCCGAAGACACCAGGAACGCCATCGCTGCCGCCAAGGCCGCCTTCCCGGCCTGGTCGCGCTCCGGCATCTGGGAACGCCACGTCATCCTGAAGAAGACCGGCGACGAGATCATGGCCCGCAAGGACGAGCTCGGTGTGCTGCTTGCCCGCGAAGAAGGCAAGACCCTGCCTGAGGCCATCGGCGAAACCATCCGCGCCTCGCAGATCTTCGAATTTTTCGCAGGCGAAGTGCTGCGCCTTGCCGGCGAGATCGTCCCCTCGGTGCGCCCGAATATCGGCGTCGAGATCACCCGCGACCCACTCGGCGTCATCGGCATCATCACGCCCTGGAACTTCCCGATCGCCATTCCGGCGTGGAAGATCGCCCCTGCCCTCTGCTATGGCAACACCATCGTCTTCAAGCCGGCGGAACTCGTTCCGGGCTGCTCCTGGGCGATCGTCGATATCCTGCACCGCGCAGGCCTGCCGAAGGGCGTCCTCAACCTCGTCATGGGCAAGGGCTCGGTCGTCGGCCAGGTCATGCTCGACAGCCCGGATGTTTCGGGCATCACCTTCACCGGCTCCACCGGCACCGGCAAGCGCGTCGCTGCCGCCTCCATCGAGCATAACCGCAAGTTCCAGCTGGAAATGGGCGGCAAGAACCCGATGGTCGTTCTCGACGATGCCGACCTGACGGTCGCCGTCGAAGCGGCTGCCAATTCCGGCTTCTTTTCGACCGGTCAGCGCTGCACCGCCTCGTCGCGCCTGATCGTCACCGAAGGCATCCACGACAAGTTCGTTGCTGCACTGACGGAAAAGCTGAAGACCATCGTCGTCGACAACGCTCTGAAGCCCGGCACCCATATCGGCCCTGTCGTCGATGAGCGCCAGCTGAAGACCGACACCGATTACATCGAGATCGGCAAGAAGGAAGGCGCCAAGCTCGCCTTCGGCGGCGAAACCATTACCCGCGAAACGCCCGGCTTCTATCTACAGCCGACGCTCTTCACCGAAGCGACCAACCAGATGCGCATTTCGCGCGAAGAGATCTTCGGACCTGTCGTCTCCGTCATCCGCGTCAAGGATTACGAAGAAGCACTGGCAACCGCCAACGACACGCCCTTCGGCCTCTCGTCGGGCATCGCCACCACCAGCCTCAAGCATGCGACGCATTTCAAGCGCAATGCAGAAGCCGGCATGGTGATGGTCAACCTGCCGACCGCAGGCGTCGATTTCCACGTTCCGTTTGGCGGCCGCAAGGGCTCCTCCTACGGCCCGCGCGAGCAGGGCAAGTACGCCGCCGAATTCTACACAACCGTCAAGACCAGCTACACACTGGCCTAAGACATCCATTGGCGTTCCGGGCCGTGCGAGGCGGTCCGGCGCCCTTGAAGGACAGAGACTATGTTCAAGAAAGCGGAATGGCCGCGCAAGCTTCGGTCGCAGGAATGGTACGGCGGCACCAGCCGTGACGTCATCTATCACCGCGGCTGGATGAAGAACCAGGGACATCCCCACGACCTGTTCGACGGACGCCCGGTGATCGGCATCCTCAACACTTGGTCGGACATGACGCCGTGCAACGGCCATCTGCGCGAGCTCGCCGAAAAGGTGAAGGCCGGCGTTTGGGAAGCCGGCGGCTTCCCGATGGAAGTGCCGGTGTTCTCGGCCTCCGAAAACACCTTCCGCCCGACGGCGATGATGTACCGCAACCTTGCCGCTCTCGCGGTCGAGGAAGCGATCCGCGGCCAGCCGATGGATGGCTGCGTGTTGCTCGTCGGCTGCGACAAGACCACGCCGTCGCTGATCATGGGCGCGGCCTCCGTCGATCTGCCGTCGATCGTCGTCACCGGCGGCCCGATGCTGAACGGCTATTTCCGCGGCGAGCGCGTCGGGTCCGGCACGCATCTCTGGAAGTTCTCCGAAATGGTGAAGGCCGGCGAGATGACGCAGGCCGAGTTCCTCGAGGCAGAAGCGTCGATGAGCCGTTCGTCGGGCACCTGCAACACGATGGGCACCGCCTCGACCATGGCGTCGATGGCCGAAGCTCTCGGCATGGCTCTCTCGGGCAATGCCGCAATCCCCGGCGTCGACAGCCGCCGTAAGGTGATGGCGCAGCTGACAGGCCGCCGCATCGTGCAGATGGTCAAGGACGACCTGAAGCCCTCCGACATCATGACCAAGCAGGCCTTCGAAAACGCCATCCGCACCAACGCGGCCATCGGCGGCTCGACCAATGCCGTCATCCACCTGCTCGCCATGGCCGGCCGCGTCGGCATCGACCTGACGCTTGACGACTGGGATCGCTGTGGCCGCGACGTGCCGACGATCGTCAACCTGATGCCGTCGGGCAAGTACCTGATGGAGGAGTTCTTCTATGCCGGCGGCCTGCCCGTCGTGCTGAAGCGCCTCGGCGAGGCCGGTCTCCTCCACAAGGATGCGCTGACCGTCTCCGGCGAAAGCATGTGGGATGAGGTCAAGGACGTCGTCAACTGGAACGAAGACGTCATCCTGCCGGCTGAAAAGGCGCTGACGCAGTCCGGCGGCATCGTCGTCGTGCGCGGCAACCTGGCGCCGAAGGGCGCCGTCCTGAAGCCATCCGCCGCCTCCCCGCACCTGATGGTCCACCGCGGCCGCGCCGTCGTCTTCGAAGACATCGACGACTACAAGGCGAAGATCAACGACGACAATCTCGACATTGACGAGACCTGCGTCATGGTCATGAAGAACTGTGGTCCGAAGGGCTATCCGGGCATGGCCGAAGTCGGCAACATGGGCCTTCCGCCGAAGGTGCTCAAGAAGGGCATCACCGACATGGTGCGCATCTCCGACGCCCGCATGTCCGGCACCGCCTACGGCACCGTCGTCCTGCACACCTCGCCGGAAGCTGCCGTCGGCGGCCCGCTGGCTGTCGTCAAGAACGGCGACTTCATCGAGCTCGACGTCCCGAACCGCCGCCTGCACCTCGACATTTCCGAAGAGGAGCTGGCAAAGCGTCTCGCCGAATGGAAGCCGCACCACGACCTGCCGACCTCGGGCTACGCCTGGCTGCACCAGCAGCACGTTGAGGGCGCCGACACCGGCGCCGACCTCGACTTCCTCAAGGGATGTCGTGGCAGTGCTGTCGGCAAGGACAGCCACTAAACAACCATGTCTTGAACGTGATGGAAGGCGGGGCGAAAGCTCCGCCTTTTCTTTGTGAGCGGAAAGCCTATCTGGAACGAACCAGAGCCAGAACCGTTAGCGGTCATGGAGAGCGCCATGCCCGGAATACGAAAGCTGATTGTGCTGAGTGCCTTCAACAGGGATTCCGAAGGTGGTTTGACACCGGCCTTCGAACCACGCCGGATGAAACAGGAAGACACGGCAGTCTATGTCGCCCAGACGCTCGTCAACGATTACGCCGGCGTGGTCGTGTGGACGCGTGAATCCAATGTGGCGATCGGCGAAGCAGGACCCTCGGTGATCCTGTTTCAGTCCGGGCAGGTACCGGAATTCGAATAGCGGCGGCTCCTGCCTCTGCTCGAATCCGGCAGACAGGGGCACCATGACCGTCTACGCCGTCAGACACGTAACGCACTATAGCTACAAACGCCCTGTCACCTTCGGCCAGCATCGCGTGCTGTTCCGGCCGCGCGACAGCTTCGATCAGCGCCTCCTTGATGCGACGATTGCGATCATGCCCAAGCCCGCCAACATTCGCTGGATCCACGATGTCTTCGGCAATTGTATCGCCCTTGTGGACATGGCCGGACCGTCTGATCACCTGCGTTTCGAGACCAACATCCGCCTGGATCACACCGCGCAGGTCCCTCTCGATCTGGAGATCGACACTGAGGCTCTGACCTATCCCTTCGCCTATGACGAGGAGGAAATGCCGGATCTCGATTGCACGATTATCCGCCGCTACCCCGACCCCGAAAATGAGGTTGCGCATTGGGCACGCCAATTCGTCGGCACCGAGCCGGCGGCGCGTACAGGGCATATCCTGATGACGCTCTGCTACGCGATCCGCCAGAGCTTCTCCTACGCGCGCCGCGTCGAGCGCGGGACGCAGACCCCCGTTCAGACATTGCAGAAGCGCCAGGGCACCTGCCGCGACTTCGCGCTGTTGATGATGGAGGCAGCCCGCTCGCTCGGCTTCGCGGCCCGCTTCGTCACTGGCTACATCTATGTGCCCGACCGCGATGGCTCGACGACTCTCGGCGGCGGCTCGACGCATGCGTGGTGCCAGGTCTATCTCCCGGGCGCCGGATGGGTCGAGTTCGACCCAACCAACGGCATCGTCGGAAACCAGGATCTCATCCGTGTCGGCGTCGCGCGCGACCCGGTTCAGGCCATCCCGCTATGGGGCAGCTATGATGGCGATGCCGGCGATTTCGGCGACATGACCGTGCAGGTCAACGTCACCACTGAGCCCGGACCGTCCTAGAAGCATTGGCGCCATGGAACCGATCGACTGCAGTGGCGTTCCCAGATGGCCCGCTGCCGGGTGTCAACCCGCTCCGCAAAGGACATTCCATGAAGATCCACGCTGGTTTTACGATTGGCTATGAATGCGTTCAGCCCACCCCGATGCTTTTGGTGCTGAACATCCATCCCTCGCGGCGGGGTGACCTGCTGACGGAGCAACCGCTATCGTTCAATCAGCCGATCGATGCCTGGGGCTATACCGACACGTTCGGCAACGCCTGCACGCGCATCGTCGCCCCGGCGGGGCTGACGACGATCTCGACCGAATTCGACATCTACGATAGCGGCCAGCCGGATCTCGTGCCTGTCGATGCCGCACAGCACGACATCAAGGATCTCCCCGATGACGTCCTGGTCTTCCTGCTGGGCAGCCGCTACTGCGACACCGACAGGCTTGCCGATTTTGCCTGGAAGACCTTTTCCGGCACGCCGCTCGGCTGGGCGCGGGTCCAGGCGATCGCCGATTTCGTGCACGGCCATATCCGCTTCGACTACATGAACGCCGACTTGCTGCGAACCGCGCATGGCGGCTACACGGACAGAACCGGCGTCTGCCGCGACTTCGCACATCTCGCCATCACGCTCTGCCGCTGCATGAACATCCCGGCGCGCTATTGCACCGGCTATCTCGGCGATATCGGCGTTCCCAGGGATCCCGCGCCGATGGACTTCAGCGCCTGGTTTGAGGTCTATCTCGGCGGCCATTGGCACACGGTGGACGCACGCCACAATACCCCGCGCATCGGACGAATCCTGATGGCGACCGGCCGGGACGCGACCGACGTTGCCCTATCGACCGCTTTCGGTCCCGCGAAGCTGGCGCAATTCGAGGTGGTCACCGACGAGATCCCGGCCGTAGGCGATATCGCGCCGCCGCCGGGTGCGGCCATCAGCTCTGGCTCTGGCTTTGCCCCTGCGCATTATCTTCCACCTTCACCGTGACCGTCAGCGTCTCGCCCGGCATGCCGATGCGCATGCCGGAGACGGGTGCAGCATCCCGGTAGCAGAGGCCAGACGCGGTGCGGACGTAGCGGGCGTCAGGGCAGATCTCGTTTGCCGGATCGAAACCGACCCAGCCGAGACCGGGAATGTGGGCCTCGCCCCAAGCATGCGTTGCCGCCTGCTCGACCTTCTCTTCCATCATCAGATAGCCGGAGACGTAGCGCGCCGGCACTTTCAACGCCCGGGCAGCCGAGACGAAGATATGGGCGTGGTCCTGGCAGACACCGCTCTTGCGTTCCATCGCCTGCTCGACGGTGGTTTCGCTATCGCTGGTGCCCGGTTTGTAGTCGACGGCCTCGTGGATCGCCGCCATCAGCGCATGCATGCGGGCGAGTTCGTTGTCGCCGCTGACGCCCTTGATCAGGTCCTTGATCAGCTCGCCGGGCTTGGTACGCGGCGTATCGCGCAGAAACAGCCAGAGCGGGCAGAAGCCGGTATGCGGACCGGTGACGCCGTTGCGGTCATCGGTCTCGACCTCGCCTTCGGCAACGATCCGCGTCACCTTCTGCGCACCCTCCAGCGACACCAGATTGACGTGATTGCCGAACTGGTCGTCATACTCGACTTCGGGTGTGGCACCCTCGACATTGAGCGACCAATTGACGACGACCTGTCCGAAACCGCTCGGCGGTGTCAGCCGCAGCCGCTGCAACGAGAATTGCGCCGGTTCGTCATAGCGGTATTCGGTGACGTGGCTAATCTTCAGTCTCATCTCTTCACCGCCTAAACATAAAACCGGTAGCCGTTGGTGATCTCGACGCTGAGCGAATTGTTGCGGTTAACGAACTCCTCGAGGAATTCGTGCAGCCCCTGATCGATCACGTCCTTGATCGCCCGCGAATGCAGCGAAGCGCGGATGGCATCCGCGGTGTCATGCGCCCTCAACCGCTCGCCGCCATAGCTGCGCGAGATATAGCCGAGATTGCTGACCACCTTCTCGTAGCAATAGGCGAGAGACCGCGGCATCTGCCCGTTGAGGATCAGGAAGTCGGCGATATTCGCCGCCCGGTATTCGTCGTCATAGGCCCAGCTGTAGGAGCGATGCGCCGAGACCGAGCGCAGGATCGATTCCCACTGCACGTTATCGACGGACGACCCCACCTGCGAAACCGACGGCAGCAGCACGTAATATTTCACGTCGAGAATGCGCGCCGTGTTGTCGGCGCGCTCGATGAAAGTGCCGATGCGCGCGAAGTTGTAGAGCTCGTTGCGCAGCATCGAGCCGTGGAACGCCCCGCGGATCAGCCCTGCCCGCCGCTTGATGACATCGATGACTTCAGGCAGCTCCGCCGCCTTCAGCCGCTTCGAAAGCAGCGTTTTCAGCTCGATCCAGCATTCGTTGGTCGCTTCCCAGGTCTCGCGCGTCAGCGCCGTGCGCACCATCCGGGCATTGTTACGGCCGCTGTCGATGCAGGCCATGACGCTGGATGGATTGGAGAGATCGCGCAGCAGATAGTCGATCGCATCGGCGCTCGTCAGCTTCGAATGGCCCTCGTCATAGGCCTCGCGGACGCCCGCGCTCTGCAGCACACCATCCCAATTGTCATCACCCGTCCCGCTGCGTGTCAGCGACATGCGCAGGCCGGCATCGACGAGACGCGCGATATTTTCGGCGCGCTCGATGTAACGGAACATCCAGTAGAGGCCGTTTGCAGTTCTTCCGAGCATCAGTCCTCCAGTACCCAGGTGTCTTTGGTGCCGCCGCCCTGGCTGGAATTGACCACCAGCGAACCCTGCTTCAGCGCCACGCGGGTCAGCCCGCCCGGAATGATCTGTACCTTGTCGGAAACCAGCACGTAGGGACGCAGGTCGACATGGCGCGGTGCAATCCCCTTGTTCACCAGGATCGGTACCGTCGACAGCGACAGCGTGGGCTGCGCAATATAGTTGTTCGGTCGCGCCTTCAGCTTCTCGGCGAAATCGGCGCGCTCCTTCTTGGATGCGGTCGGGCCGACCAGCATGCCGTAGCCGCCGGAGCCGTGAACCTCCTTGATGACAAGCTCCTCAATATGTTCGAGCACATATTTCAGGCTCGATGGTTCCGAACAGCGCCAGGTCGGCACGTTCTCGAGGATCGACTTACGCCCGGTATAGAACTCGACGATTTCAGGCATGTAGGAATAGATCGCCTTGTCGTCGCAGATACCGGTGCCCGGCGCGTTGGCGATCGTAATGTTGCCCGAGCGGTAGACGTCCATGATCCCGGGGATGCCGAGAGCGGAATCGCTGCGGAAGGTCAGCGGATCGAGGAAGTCGTCGTCGACGCGGCGGTAGAGCACGTCGATCGCCTCATAGCCGCGGGTCGTGCGCATCTTCACCTTGCCGTCGATGACGCGCAGGTCCGAACCCTCGACGAGCTCGACGCCCATCGTGTCGGCCAGGAACGAGTGCTCGTAATAGGCCGAGTTGTAGATGCCAGGCGTCAGCACCGCCACACGCGGCCTGCCTTTGCAGCCGGGAGGTGCCAGCGATGCCAGGCTCTGGCGCAGCAGATAGGGATAATCCTCGACGCGCTGCACCTTGTTCTCGTGGAACAGTTCCGGGAACATCTGCATCATCGTTTCCCGGTTCTCCAGCATGTAGCTGACACCGGAAGGCGTACGTGCATTGTCCTCGAGCACGTAGAACTGGTCTTCACCGGTGCGCACGATGTCGGTGCCGACAATATGCGTATAGACGCCGCCCGGCGGCCGGAAGCCGATCATCTCGGGCAGGAAGGTGACGTTGTTCTCGATCAGCTCACGCGGAATGCGCCCGGCGCGGATGATCTCCTGCTTGTGATAGATATCGTCGAGAAAAGCATTTAGCGCGATGACACGCTGCTCGATGCCCTGCGCGAGCTTGCGCCACTCTCTTCCTGAGATGATGCGGGGAATGATGTCGAAGGGGATGAGCTTTTCGGAGGAGTCTGCATGTCCGTAGACTGCGAAGGTGATGCCGGTTTTCCGGAAGATGTTTTCCGCATCGCGGGATTTGGCAATCAGATGCGCCCTGTCCTGGGCATTGTACCACTCGAAGTATTTCTCATATGGCTGACGCGGACTTTCGTCCCCGGTAATCATTTCATCAAATGCCAAAGGTGTGGCTCCCCTTTTTTGTTCATTTGAATACAACGCAAATGGCAATGCAAGAACCATGCTCAGTTCGCGGGCAAGATTCGTAAAATCGTCTGAAACCCCGAAAAGCGCCGAAAAACTGGGCATTTAGAGAAGGATGGCGTGATGCGCGAAAGTTTCAATCGCCGCTGCCGGCACAAAATATAAGCAATTGATGATTTTACGGTCGAGAACCCGATTCAATTCTCGGCAGCAGCAGGAAAGGGAAAGGTGGCCCTAAGCCGACCGCTCCAATCCCACCTGGCTGACACCACCCAGAATATCCTCGTCGAGAAGCGCCAGCGCGCGGCCGAGATGCCCCTCGAAAACCAGGTTCGTCTCGTCGGCAACGACCCGCAGTTCGGGCATGCCCTCCATGCGCACCACATGCGATTGCCCCAGCCCTTCCTCGATGCCCTGGCGCAACAGATCGTAGTAGCGCGTCCCAGGCCCGGTGATCGCCACCGGCATGCGTTCAGTGAGGCTGAGCATCCGCGACAGGCCATTGCCGAGCGCAAGTCCGGCCTGCCGGAAGGCAAAGGCCGACATGCGGTGGCCCTGGCGGGCGCGGGCGGCAATCTTGTCGAGTTCCCCGACCGGGACGAACTTGGCGGGAATAGTATCGAGCGGCACTTCGAAGGCGGTGCGCAGGATGGCGTAGAAGCCGGCATGCGCCTCGATACAGCCCTTGGACCCGCAGCGGCAGAGCCCGCCATTCGCCAGATGCAGCATATGGCCGAAATTCGGCGCCGAGATTTCCTGCCCGCCATCGGCGCCGCGCCTGACGATGCCGAGGCCGATGCTGTGGCCGAGGGAGAGAGCCGCGAGCGAACGAAAATCCGCCCCTTTCACATTCTCCTCATGCGCGCCGAGGGCGGCTGCAACCAGCAGGGTCTCGTTGTCGAGGATCACTCGCGCCCGCCATTCCGGCCGCAGCAGCGTCTCGAAATCGATCTGGTCGGTGCCGAAGATCGGTGACCAGAGCAGCACCGGCTCGGCGGCGTTGACCAGCCCCTTGCTGCTGATCGAGATCAAGAGCACCCGCTCCTGGGCAATCCGCGACCGCTCAAGAATGCGGGCGAGACCTTCCTTGATGGCTTCAGCAAAAACCGCAGCCCCGGCCGGATCATGCGAGCGCCCCTCGCTGAAACGGTCGATCAGCTTGCCGGCGTAATCCACCAGCGAGAACTGCACGGCATCGGATGAGATGATGACGACAATCAGATAGCCGCAATCGCGCCGTGGCCTGAACAGCACGCGCGGCCGCCCGCGGCCGCTCGCCGCCTGCTGCTCGGAACGCTCGATGATCTCCGACTTCTCGAGATCCGCCGTGATCGCCGAAACGGTCGCCGACGACAGCTTGGTGAAGTCGGATATCTCGGTATGCGCGAGCGCGCCGTGGCGGCGCAGGGCAGCGAGAACCAGCCCGCTATTCCTTTGCCGGACCGACTCCGTGCTCGATTTGGTCAGCATAAAGCCGCCCTTCCCCCGCTTCCGCCCTCGTTTCACAGGCCATCTCCAACAACTTATGCGTGATGGATGATTCTGCTGGTAGTGGCCTGTTGACAGTTGAAAAAATCTCTGACACTTAATTTCTCGACTGTCGAGAAAATAATGCATTGTTGCTCGACAGTGATCCGCGGCGGCTGGAGGAACCACTGGCTGGGGCTGGCCGCTTATCACTCGGGAGGATAATTTATGAAGTCTATTATGAAGCTGATGGCGGGTGCCGCCATCCTCGTTTCCGTGCACACGGCTGCCATGGCGGCCGATCTCGTCGTTGGCGTTTCCTGGTCGAACTTCCAGGAAGAGCGCTGGAAGACCGACGAAGCAGCCATCAAGAAGGCGCTGGAAGCTAAGGGCGCGAAGTACATTTCCGCTGACGCGCAGTCTTCCGCTGCCAAGCAGCTGACCGACGTCGAATCGCTGATCTCGCAGGGCGCCAACGCCCTCATCGTTCTGGCCCAGGACTCCGATGCAATCGGCCCGGCCATCGAAAAGGCTGCTGCCGAAGGCATTCCGGTCGTCGGTTACGACCGCCTGATCGAAAATCCGGCTGCTTTCTACATCACCTTCGACAACAAGGAAGTCGGCCGCCTGCAGGCTGAAGGCGTCTTCAAGGTTAAGCCTGAAGGCAACTACGTCTTCATCAAGGGCTCTTCGTCGGACCCGAACGCGGACTTCCTGTTCGCCGGCCAGATGGAAGTTCTGAAGGCTGCAGTTGACGCCGGCAAGATCAAGAACGTCGGCGAAGCCTATACCGACGGCTGGCTGCCGCAGAACGCACAGCGCAACATGGAACAGTTCCTGACCGCGAACAACAACAAGGTTGACGCCGTTGTTGCTTCGAACGACGGCACTGCCGGTGGCGCCGTTGCCGCTCTCGACGCACAGGGCATGGCTGGCACCGTACCGGTTTCCGGTCAGGACGCCGACAAGGCCGCTCTGAACCGCATCGCGCTCGGCACCCAGACGGTTTCCGTCTGGAAGGATAGCCGCGAACTCGGCAAGCGCGCTGCTGAAATCGCGCTCGACCTCGCTGGCGGCACGACCATGGACAAGATCCAGGGCGTTACCACCTTCGACGGCGGCCCGAAGAAGGTGAAGATGCAGTCGATCTTCCTGAAGCCGCAGGCCATCACCAAGGAAAACCTGAACGTCGTCATCGACGCCGGCTGGATCTCCAAGGCTGAAGCTTGCCAGGGCGTCAAGGCCGGCAGCGTCAAGGCCTGCGACTAATCCTCGTAAGCTGATCAACAGACCGGCGCCGCAGCGTTTCCGCTGCGGCGCCGGATGCGGATGCAGGCATCTTTCAGAAGCCTCCCCGCCTCGCAACGCCCCGCGAACGCTTTAATTCCCTGCCAGAATAACGCCGTCACCGACGCGGCTATTCCGGAAGCATCCCGGTGGTCATTTCGAAGAACAGGGCATCCTCAGGCTGGGCTTTTCGGGCACCCGGCCAGGGCCCAAACAATGGGGGAACGGCAAACCCATGGCAGACATCACGCAATCCTCACCGGGTCATCCGCGCACCGCGGACGCAAACCCCATCACGCGCTTCCTGCGCGCCACCGAGATCGACACGCGCCTGCTCGGCATGGTCGCAGCACTGCTGGTCATCTGGATCGGCTTCCATCTCTATACAGACGGCCTGTTCCTCACCCCTCGCAACCTCTGGAACCTTTCGGTCCAGACGACGGAAATCGCCGTTCTCGCGACCGGCATGGTGCTTGTCATCGTTACCCGCAACATCGACCTGTCGATCGGCTCCATGCTTGGCCTCGTCGCCATGATCATGGGCGTCGTCCAGGCGAAATTCCTGCCGCAATATCTGGGCTTCGACAATTCCTGGACCTGGGTGATCACGCTGGCCGCGGGCCTCATCGCCGGCACGCTGATCGGCCTCTTCCAGGGCGTCATCATCGCCTTCATGGGCGTCCCCTCCTTCATCGTCACGCTCGGCGGCTTCCTCGCCTGGCGCGGCCTTGCCTGGTATGTCACGTCGGGCCAGACGGTCGCGCCCCTCGACACCACTTTCCGCATCATGGGCGGCGGTGCAGAAGGTGCCGTCGGCGCCACCTGGAGCTGGATCATCGGGCTTATCGCCTGCCTGCTGATCGTCATCGGCATCATCGGCTCGCGCCATCAGCGCAAACGCTTCAACTTCCCGCGCCGCCCGCTCTGGGCGGAGTATTTCCTGGCCGTTCTCGGCTGCGCGCTGGTGCTCGGCGCCATCTGGGTCTCGACCATCTATTACTGGCCTGTTGCCATCGCCAAGAAATATGCCGAAGCCAACGCCATCGCCTGGCCCGAGACCGGACTGTTCATCTCCTACGGCATCGCCGTACCGGTGCTGATCGCCGTTCTCGTCGGCATCGTCATGACCTTCATCGCCACCCGCCTGCGCTTCGGCCGCTATGTCTTCGCCATCGGCGGCAACCCTGAAGCGGCCGAACTTGCCGGTATCAAGACCCGCTGGGTCACCGTCAAGATCTTCGCGCTGATGGGCTTCCTCGCAGCCGTTGCCGCGGCGATCTCGACCGCCCGCCTCAACGCGGCGGCGAATTCGCAGGGCACGACCTACGAACTCTATACCATTGCCGCGGCCGTCATCGGCGGCACGTCGCTTGCAGGCGGCACCGGCACGGTCGCCGGCGCCATGCTCGGCGCGCTCGTCATGCAGTCGCTGCAGTCGGGCATGGGTCTCGCAAATGTGGATACCCCCATCCAGAACGTTGTGGTCGGTGCCGTCCTCGTCGTTGCCGTCTGGCTCGACACGGTCTACCGCTCGCGTGCGAAGTAAGAGGAGTACGACTCATGACTGAACAACGCACTCCCCTTGTGGAACTGAAGAATATCTCGATCTCCTTCGGCGGTATCCACGCCGTCGACAACGCCTCGGTCGATCTCTACCCCGGCGAAGTCGTCGCCCTGCTCGGCCATAACGGCGCCGGCAAGTCGACGCTGATCAAGATCCTCTCGGGCGCCTACAAGCGCGACTCGGGCGATATCCTGATCAATGGAGAACCGGCCGATATCCGCAATCCGCGCGATGCCAAGAAATATGGCATCGAAACGATCTACCAGACGCTTGCCGTCGCCGATAATGTCGATGCCGCCGCCAACCTCTATCTCGGCCGCGAAATCCGCACCAAGTGGGGCACGCTCGACGACGTCGCCATGGAAGCCTCGGCCCGCGAGGTGATGGGACGCCTGAACCCCAACTTCCGCCGCTTCAAGGAGCCGGTGAAAGCGCTTTCGGGCGGCCAGCGGCAATCGGTGGCGATCGCCCGCGCGATCCTCTTCAACGCCCGCATCCTGATCATGGACGAGCCGACGGCAGCGCTCGGCCCCCAGGAAACGGCACAGGTCGGCGAACTGATCAAGCAGCTGAAGAAGGAAGGCATCGGCATCTTCCTGATCAGCCACGACATCCACGACGTCTTCGACCTCGCCGACCGCGTCTCGGTGATGAAGAACGGCCAGGTCGTCGGCCACGCCCGCACCGAAGACGTCACCAAGGACGAAGTCCTCGGTATGATCATCCTCGGCAAGGTCCCGCCCAAGGCCATCCCCGGCCCCGGCGCCATGCAGGTCTGAGACATCAACACAACAGAAAGCCCGCCGCGCCAAAGCCCGGCGGGCTTTTCCTTAGAATTCCGGTGACGCCGCCAGCCATTCCGCCGATTTCGCCATTTGGCGATTGAAGAGCGCCGAAAGCTAGGCTAAGAACCACCACATCGGACAGGCGATTCAAACCGCCACGGCATGCACCCGTAGCTCAGCTGGATAGAGTGTTGGATTCCGATTCCAAAGGTCACAGGTTCGAATCCTGTCGGGTGCGCCAATCATTTCTCGGACATCACCCCTTCGGCATTGGCACGCATTCCTTGATGCGCGGATTTCCGGCTGTGGCGCCGGTCACCTGTTTTACCTCTCCGGGCGGGCAGGTGCCGTCATCGACAAGGACTTTCTTTCCGGTCGGTAGCGTTCCCTTTGCGGGCTCTTCCTTCAGGATCGATTGGCATCCGGCCAGTCCGAAAGCGATCAGAACGGCGAGCGAATATCTGAGTTTCATTGTATCCCCTTCCCCTTGATAGACGGGCGCAAGGGAAGCGTCCGGACAGACCCGTCCGTTCGCAAACCCCGCCCGTTTGTGGGTCTACAGCGCCTTCGCGTGCAGGGCATGCTCCACCTGGAGTATGGGCGGCGGACCTGGCGCCGTGCGGCCATCCGATGACCGGACGGCCATGTGAACATCTTCTTTTGAAGGGCTGGTCAATCCCGTGCCGATTTGCGACAACCAAGACGTGTTCTTGTGTTTTGCGAGCCTGAGAAATGCCGCAGCCTGCCGATGCCGCCATTCATCTGATCGATATGATTTACGGAAGCCTGTTCGGCGAATGCAGCTGGCAGGGCTTTCTGGATGCCGTCGCCAAGACTTCTCCCGACGGCAAGGCTGCCCTGCACTACCACGATCTTGCCTCGCCGGTTGCCCACGTTCCCTATATTTCAGGCTTCACCAAGGACGAGGTCGATCAGTTCAGCAATCACTTCGCGTCGGTCAATCCGTGGATCCCGCGCATGGGCCTGGTGCCGGTCGGCCGCGGGTTGTGCGGCGAGGATATCTTTGCCCGAAGGAACCTCGTCAAGACCGAATTCTACAATGACTGGCTGAAGCGGCAGGCGGGCTGCGAGACCAGTATCGGCGTCTCCATCATCCGTGAAGAAGCCCGCACCTTCATTCTTTCGACAGCGACCTCCTCCTCCGATCCCGAGCGCAACAGGAAGGCCGCCGAGCGCTACACCCTGCTTGCCCCTCACCTGAAGCGCGCGTTCGATTTCATCCGCAAGCGCGACCTGCTTGCGCCTGACAATCAGGCGCTGCGAACGTTGTTCGACAGCATCGGTGCCGGCCTCATCTACGTGTCGGACAAGCGCAAGGTGCGCTGGTCGAATCGCACGGCTGAAAACATCATCGCCGCCGGGTTTCCATTTCGCGTCGCTGCCGATGGGCGGATCAGCATTCGATGCCAGAAATCGGCGGCAGCCTTCGAGTGGCTCGCATCCCGCCACGACGGACAGAGGGGCCCCTATACCGCCATCGTCCAGGGCGACGGAAAGGAAGGCAGCTATCGCCTGACCATCGTCAGGCTTCAGTCGAGCGCATTCACGGAATTTCTGGAAGGGCCGACTGTTGCTGTCATTGCCGAGCCGATGGTGGCCGCCCCGTTGAAAGACCGGCAGAACGCCCTCATGGAAACCTCGAAACTGACGGTGACCGAAATCAAGGTCGCTCTCAGCGTCGCCTCGGGAAACACGCCACGGGAAGTCGCGACAGCCTATCAGATCAGCTACGAGACGGTCCGGACGCATCTTCGGAATATCTACTCCAAACTCGGCGTCAATTCGCAGGTGGCACTCGCCGCATTGCTGCTGGGGAGTTGAGCGGGCAAGGCCCCAGGTTCCCCGCCGCCACCCTCACCTCGCCCTCCGCCGGCCGGCCTGCTGAAAGGCCGCGGCATGGCTCTGCCGTACAGTTTCGACCTCCGTGAGCGCCGCTTCCACCAGCGATCGCGCAGCACCCAGCTCCGGCTTGTCGCGCAACATTTCGAGCACAGTCTTCAGATGGCTCTCGGTCATTATGCAGGCTCGCATCGTCATGATGTCCTCCTTGCAGGTTTCCTTCGTGCCGGATGCCCCCGCGATCCTGACCGGCACCGTTGCGGGCCTGATGGCCCGTGCACTTGCCCCCAATGAAAACGCTCTCAACCTGCGAGACGAACGATCCGCACGCCGACGACATTGTCGTCGGCATCGGCAACGATTTCGCCGTGGCCGATCAGCCGGCCATTGACCAGCAGCTCGACCGGTTCGCCGAAACGGCTATCCAGCCGGAAGCTGTGACCCGGATCGACCCGCATCAACTCGGCAACCGAAACACGCGCCCGCCCGATCACCACCTCGATTTCGACAGGAATGTCGTTGACCTTTTGCGCAGCTCCGGACGCTGCGCCTCCACAACTTCCGGCGGTACGGCGGAGAACAGCAGATCTGCCTCATGCTGACGCAGGCGTTGCCAGGCAGCTCCGGTTCTGGCCACGCCGTCACCGGCGCTATCTGGTCCGATCGGCGGCAGGTCATCGGAAATATTAGACATAAAACACCATCTTAAGGAAAATCATCAGGGTCGGCCAAAAGCCGCCCAGCCATTTTAGGGTGCTTCAGCCCTGGCACGGGCCGGAAATTCCAATTGCCAGGCGATCAACCTTAACGAAGGGTTACGGTCCACAGCGGCCACGTTGCAGCCTTGCCGTTTCAATACAGAATACCTGTCCGGGGCATGGCCAGCGGCCATCACCGGCGACCCGCCGCGGCCGCGTTCGGGCGAACCGCTGCCCGACTCACCCTGCCCGCGGCCGGCAGCTCTCCGGGGCAGGAAATCATCAACATCTTTGCGTCGGGGCACACGCAATGCGCGTTGCCTTTCCGGCTTGCGGCGGCTACATGGTTAAAAATTCGTTAATGTCTTTTTCGCAGTCATTTCATGTTGAATTCGAACACCCACCGCAACTATCTGTCGCGGCTTGCCTTTGCGGGCGATAGCGCCGAGCCTGCCTATCATCGGGTCAATCTGGTTGCCCGGGCGCTCTGCCCAGTCAAGGGCGTGAAGTCCTTCACGGCCCGGCAGGTGCGCATCGTCAGCATCAGCGAGACCGGCGCCATATTGCAGGCGCGCGGCATCGAGCAGCTGACAGCGCACTTCTATCTCTGTCTCGGAACATCGGAAATTTTCATCACCTGCGCGCAGATCCGGCAGCAGGAAGGCAGCGTCTTCGTGCGTTTTTCGAAGCCTGAGGAGAGCGCCTTCATCCGCGCCTTGGCAGAGATCACCTTCCCGATGACGACGCTGCAGACGCTGCGTGGCCAATCGGCCCGCGCCATTGAGGCGCGCATTCGCCGGCCGGAAACAACAGCCCGCGGCTGATATGCCCAGACGCGAAAACGCCGCCTGGCGGCGGCGTTCTCAAGATGAGAATGAACTCAGGATTTCTTGCTGGCCGCGCGTGTCTTCTTCGCGGGCGGCTCGGCTACGGGCTGCGCCAAACGCAGCGCCCGCAGTCTCTCGGTCTTCTTCTGCCGCTCGATGAGCTCGCCGGCCATGATCTCCTTGGCCATCGAGGCGGTGTTTTCCGCCTTCGCCTGCGCCGAAAGCTTTTCGGGCTTGAAGAGATTGTCTTTCGTCTTGGTCATGCTTTCCTCCTTCAGGAGTGCCTGTCCCGGTATGACGGTCGGTTAGCGGGCGCGCGCCAGGATCTTCTTCTTGGGAGCCGGCAGGAGGCCTTCGCGCTGAGCCTGCTTGCGGGCAAGCTTGCGGGCGCGGCGGATCGCTTCGCCCTTTTCGCGGGCGCGCTTTTCAGAAGGCTTTTCATAGGCGCTGCGCGCCTTCATTTCGCGAAACACACCCTCGCGCTGCATCTTCTTCTTCAAGACGCGAAGAGCCTGATCGACGTTGTTATCCCGGACGAGTACCTGCAAGACGTCTCCTTAATCGGCCAACGGCCGTTATTTCTTGATGCGGATCGTGTTCGAATTGATCCAGCTCGATTTCGGGCTTTCCGTCACCTTGACCTCGGCGGCGGGGCGGCCTGACGATGCCAGAACGTCGATATCGTCCTGGCGGACGCTTCGCTCGCAATTCTCGTTCTGGAATCTGACGCGGTAATGGACGAAGCCCTGTGCTGCCGGCATGACCGACACGACGCGGCCGGCGCCGCCTGGCTGGACGCTTCCTAGAATTCCCGGCTTCAGAACGATGCTATCGCCCGGCCGGTAGTGGCGGTTCGTCATGCCGTTCTCCGTATCAGATGAAAAAACAAAAGGCCGGGACTAATCCCGACCTTCCTCCGTCATCGTCTCAGCGCGCCAGTACATCCGTGGTCGCGCGAGCCGTGACAAATTCATTCAGCCTGCAGGTTGTCCGCCGAGTTCTTGCCGGACTTGCGGTCCTGCACGATGTCGAAACGGATCTTCTGTCCGTCTGCGAGCGAGCGCAGGCCTGCGCGTTCAACTGCAGAAATGTGGACGAAAACGTCTGCGCCGCCGTTGTCAGCCTGGATAAAGCCGAAACCCTTGGTGGCGTTGAACCACTTGACTGTACCTGTATTCATAACGATCTCCTTTCAAAGCAACCGTTGTTTTTTCCGCGATACTTTGCGGACCTAGATCGATTATTTGGAAGGAAATCTGAAGAGGCAAAAGCGCTCTTGAGCGACGTCACAAGCAATGGTCGATGAACCCAATATAGGATCAATTTGAAATTTAGCAACGGGCAACGGCAAGAAACTTCGCCGGTTTTAAAATTTTATCCCGCAGTTTGCTGATTTCGTTGAATTTCGTTTCCGATAAAATCCGAAAGCCGAAAGAAACTTCTATCGGTTTTATCGTCATCCGGCAAGGCAGCCCCTTCGCCGCATAGGCGACGGGCTGCCTGAAAGCTGTGAGCGGTAAGCCGCTATCCGTTCACGGCGTCGAAACGATCAGCCGCAGCGACCCCTCGAAGAACGGCTGCGAGCGAAGTTCGCCATAGCGCCTGTCCCAGCTGCCATCGTTCAGATCGCGGCCGAGCTCTTCGGCGAAGCGCTCGCCAACGGAAGCGTCGACGAAGCTCCAGGCCGAGTTGGCAAGCCGTGCGCCGGGATCAAGCAGCCGCTCGGGGCGGCCGTAATAGCCTTCGCCGAAGCCGTCGGTGCAGTGAAGCGGGATCGGCACTGGCTTGATCTCGATCGCCCCACCCAAGGCGCCGGAGATGGCCGCAAGCGGCGGATAACGGCTGGCCTCGACGGAGATCATTTCAGGGGCGTAGGCCTGCAGCCATGAGCGATGCAGCTCGTCCGGATCGCAACTCAGCACGGCGACCGGCCCGCGCGTCACCCGGCGCATCGCGGCAAGCCCGGCCTTGAGATCAGACCATTGGTGGACCGAGAAGGTCGTCATGCTGGCATCGAAGCTGTCATCGGCGAAGGGCAGCTTTTCCGCCACCGCATCGATCGCTACCGGCAGATGCGCCGGACGCTGGGCACGCATCGAGGCCGAAGGCTCGACGGCGGTGACGGCGCGATCGGTCGGCTCGTAGGAACCGGCACCGGCGCCGACATTGAGCACCGTCCGGGCATCCCCTAGCGCGCGCCAGATGAAGGCGGCGATATGGGGATCCGGCTGCCGGTACCGGGTGTAATTAGTGCCGATCACACCGTAATTGGCGTCGCCGGCACCTCCGTCTACATGTCTGCTGTTCATGGTTTCCATCCTTTGCCAGGCAAAGCTTCGCCCTGCCGAATGCCTGGGCATCCAGCACCTGTTGTGCGCTCAGCGGCTTTGCCTTAGTGTTGCAACTGGAGAAAACATCATATTCTCCAGGATGAAAACCGATAAGCTCGAACACGGATTGTTCCTAAAACGCACATGGCAAGACGTCTGCCCTCCCTCAATGCGCTCCGCGCCTTCGAAGCCGCAGGCCGCCACGGCCGCATGACGCTGGCCGCCGAAGAGCTGAACGTGACGCACAGCGCCATCAGCCGCCAGATCCAGCATCTGGAGGAGGTTCTCGGCGTAGCGTTGTTCGAAGGACCGAAGAACAGGATGCGGCTGACGGAGGCCGGGCAGACGCTGCTGCCGGGGCTGGTCGCTGCCTTCGACCAGATCGACATGTCGGTGCGCGCCGTTGCCGATACCGGCGATGGCCCGCTCGATGTCTCCTGCCCCGGCACCTTCACGATGCGCTGGCTGATCCCGCGGCTTTATCGCTTCCAGGCCGAACATCCCAGTATCGACGTGCGGCTGACGGCCTCGTCCCGGCCGGTCGATTTCGCCCGCGACGGCTTCGACGTGGCGATCCGTGTCGGCACCGCACCCTGGCCCGACGGTGCCGATGTCATCCCGCTCTTTCCCGAACAGACCGGACCGGTGGTCTCTCCGGCCCTGTCGGCACAGATCGGCGGCCTGCCGCAGCTGCACACCAAGACCCGGCTCCGCGCCTGGGGCGACTGGCTGGCGCGCTCGGGTTTAAACATCGAGAGCGGACCGCGCGTCGAATACGAACACTTCTATTTCATGCTGGAAGCGGCAGGCGCAGGGCTCGGCGTCTGCGTCGCGCCTTGGCCGTATGTCACGGACGACATCCGCGACAACAGGCTGGCGGCCCCCTTCGGCTTCCTCGACAGCGGCCACGAATACGTGGCGCTGCGCCGCGCAAGGCGGAACCGCAAATCCGTCATCTTCTGCGAATGGCTGCGGGCCGAGGCTGAGGCCTTTGTCTCGACACATCCCGCCCCCAGGCGGGATGTGTCGAGTTCCTAGCCGCTGCCGAGCTTCTTGTCCGGAAACACCAGCGACTTGATGACGACAGGCACGGCACCAGAGGTTTCCAGCATGGCGCCGATATCGATGAAGTCGAACTCATCGAGCTTGATGCCGTCGATCGAGACCAGCGAGGAAATGCCGGCCTCCAGCTTGCAATGCATGCCGACAAGGCCGCCGACATCGCCGTTGCCGACCAGGATCAACGGGTGTCCCTTGGAAAGCAGCGGTGTCAGACCCTCGATCACCCCGCGGCAGAAGCCGTCGAGGCGGCGATAGCTTGCCGAGCCATCCCAGTCGTAGCAGACCGCAACCGGGCTTTCGCCGCTATTGAGATCAAGGCGAGAGAGGGACTCCGTCACCCGTGCTGCGACATCGGCGGGGTCGATCTTGTCGCCGAATTCGATCGCCGGTTTGATAACCGGGATATTGCGCACGGGAAGCAGTGACAGCGGATGAACGAAGATCGTACTGCCGCTGACCTGCACCGTATATTGCGAGGCGCCGACGACGGTGGCGCGGATGCCCTGCTCCGGCTTCTCCAAGCGCGGCGACCAGCTTTCCAGCTTTTCCCGCAGGATCTCCGCCAGCAGCGGGCCGAGATCGCTGAAGCTCTCCGGCTTTTCGGCATAGAGGAATTCCGCGACACCGCCGGAGACCGTGACGACATCAGGCAGAACGGATGGCAGCGGCGGCAAACGATGGAGCCCCACCGTCTCCCCACCCTGCATCGCCTCGAACAGTTGCTCGACCATCGCCGATGCCAGCCTGCGCGCATCGGCTTCGCTGAGTGTCGCCCCAAGCTCGACTTCGACACCCGCCTTGCGGCCGAAATAGCGACCGGCCTCCTCGACGCGGGTGATCCTGCGGTTCTCGTCGAAGGCAACAATGCGGGCGCCGATATCGATCGCCGCGATATGCCGGATCGTTCCCGCACTGCAAAAGGCAAGCTTCGAGGTACCGCCGCCGATATCGACGTTCAGCACGCTCTCACCCGTCCGGCCCGAAAGCGCCACCGCGCCCGAACCAAAGGCGGCGAGCGTCGTCTCCAGCCCGTCACCAGCGCTGACGACCACGAACTTGCCGGTCTCCTCTGAAAACAGCGTCCCGATCGCCCGGGCATTGCTGCGCCGGACGGCAACACCGGTCAGGATCAGCGCGCCGGTATCGATATCATCAGGCGTGATGCCCGCCTGCCTGTACTGGTCGGCGAAGAAGGCGCCGAGCGCATCGGCATCGATCTCGTCGTCACCGCTATAGGGCGTCAAAAGCACGTCCGACTGATGCAACAGCGTACGCTCGACAACCATGTAGCGGGTGTCGAGCCTTTCGAGCACGATGCGGGAAAAGGCGAGATGCGAGGTCGAGGAGCCGATATCGATACCGACGCTGACCAGCACGATCTCGTCTTCGAGCTCCATGCTGCGGCCGACATTCGAAAAGAATATCCGGCCGCCCTGTTCTTCTTCGTCGTCAGCCATGATCAGACGACGGTCGACTTCTTCGTCGTCGTGTCGGCCGGCTTGTCATACCATTCCGGCTTCATGCGAACCTCCACACCGTTCTTCTTCAGAAGCGCCTCATATTCCTTGCGGATATACGGATCTTCCATCCAGTACGGAATGGCCGTGCCGCCTTCGTTGACGTCGATCGCGGTATAGTCGATGTGCTTTTCGCCCGGAGCCCCGGGATCACGGCCCGGATTGTGCGGGCCGAACCACGCCGTCAGGCGGAAATCGTCCTTCGAGACGCTGAAATGCTGGTGGTACCAGCGTGCGCCACCCGGCGCCGCCGTCACCATGCCGTACTGGCCGTAGTCGAGGCGGCGGACGCGGTCGGCATGGCCGTTTTCCCACGGATTGACGCCGCATTCTTCCGGCCATGTATAGGTATAGCCCTCGCCTTTCAGGCAGATCAGGATTGCCGCCGAGGTGTGGGCATGCGCCTTGGAATAGCGGCCGTTCTCGTGCTGGCCGATCCAGTAGTAGAAATTGTTGTTGGTCATGAACGGCTCGACGCGGCGATAGCCGACCGAGCGGCGGTTATCGAGCGGCAGGTCGCAATTGACGGCATCGGGCAGGAAGTTGGTGCGGCGCATCGCAAGGCCGCGCACCGGATCCGGCTCGATCTCCTCGCGATACTTGTAGAAGTCGTCGGCGCCCGAAAAGCGGTCGCGGAAGACGAAGGGGTTGTTATAGACGGCGTCGAAATTCTGGATGGCGTTGACGACGACAGGCGCCGTCGTGCCGCCGAGCAGCAGCGCCGGGCTGTTGGTGGCGTTGACGATGCGGTGCCAGGCATTCATCGGGATCGAGAACATCGATCCTTCCTGCCATTCGAACACATGCTTCTTGCCCTCGCCTTCGAGCCAAACTTCGGTCGAGCCGCGGCCCTCCACGACGAGGTAGATTTCCTCGTACATGTGCTTTTCCGGATTGAGTTCGCCGGCGGCGGGCACTTCGACGAGGTGACAGCCCCACTTGGTCTCTGTGCCGTAAAGCTGGATATAGCTGCCGCGGCCGCCGGTGCGCTTCCAGGGCTTCAGCGGCAGGTTCTTGACGTTGGAAATACCGAGGTCGCGGAAGACAGGAATGCCTTCCTCTTCCATGAACTGGTCATAGGGCGTCGGCTGCTTCTTGAACTCGCCGAAACCTGCCTTCTTCGTGCCGGCCGGCTCGTGCCAGTGCGTGCCTGTGCCGCCGCCAAGGGGATCCTGATGCATGGGTTTCTCCTCCCAATCGGATGTTCCTATATGCGGAACATCGTTCCAATTTAAACTCAACGTACATCCGCCCGCCCTTCAAATCAAGGCCATCGGGCGATCCGTTACGAAAACAACAGCGACTTGATCACGACGGGCACGACGCCCGGCGGATTGATGAATTCGCCGAGATCGACGAAATCGAGTTCTTTCAGCTGCACGCCATCGATCGAGATCAGATGCGGCCCGATCTTCAGCTCGCGGTCGAGGATACGGCCGAGCGTCTGGCCAATATCGCCATCGATGACGAGCACCAGCAATTCGTCGCGATGCCCCTCGGGCGCCGCAAACATCTTGATCGCCTTGGCGAGCTCAAGCAGCCGCGGATAGTCGGGCAGACCGGTGAAGGTGAAGGCCAGCGCCAGCGGCGCGGCAATCATGCTGTCCCGGCGCTCCGCTCCCGCCGCAAAGGCCCTGGCGATCGCTTCGGCATCGACATGTTCAGGCACCGCATGGCCGAGATGAACAACCGGGATGTTATGCGATGGCAGGCCGCGATTGCCGGTGCGGTACATCGTCTTGCCGCTGACCTGCACGGTAAACTGTGAGGCGCCGATGACGGTGGCACGGATACGCTGCCCGGCATCGACGATGGGCATATCGATCCGCGGCGTCAGCTGCGCGATGATCTCCTTGGCGAGCATCTGGGCGATATCGCCGTGATCGGCGGTCTCGTATTCGAAGATGTATTCCGAGACGCCACCCGAGAAGGTGACGTAATCGGGCCGGAAGCTGCGGTCCAGCGGTTCGGTCAGCAGCAGCTCTTCGCCGAGCGCATCGAGCGGCGCGCCGAGGATCTGGTCGACGGCAGCGGCCGCCAACCGCCTTGCGATCGCCAGCCGCACCTCCGGTCTCCCCAGCGTTTCCGGATCGGTTGAGAGGCCGAGTTCGGAGGCAACGATCGAGGCCGATTCATCGACACGGGTCCATGCCCCCGTCTTATCCTGCGCCACCAGACGCCCGCCGACGGCGAAGGCAGCGACATCGATGATCTCTCCCTTGCTGATCAGCGCCAGCTTGGTGGTGCCGCCGCCGATATCGACATGCAGCCCGCAAGCATTGCGCTTCTTCGACAGTTCCGTGGCACCGGAGCCATGGGCCGCCAGCATGCATTCGAGCTTGTGACCTGCGGTCGCGCAGACGAAACGGCCGGATTCGCTGGCGAAGATCTCGTCGATCGCCCGCGCATTCTTCCGCTTGATCGCCTCGCCGGTGAGGATCACAGCACCGGTATCGATATGGCTGCGCTTGTATCCGGCATCCTCGTAGCAATGGGCGAAGAAATGCCTGAGTTCATGCGCGTCGATCGTCCCGTCGGGCAGGAAGGGCGTCAGCAGGATCGGCGAGCGCCAGACCACTTGGCGGTCGATCACCTGGAAACGGCTGGAGAGCTCTTCCGTCTCGCGGCGCATGACGACGCGGGCGAAAAGCAGATGCGAGGTCGAGCTGCCGATATCGATGCCGACGGTCAGAAGCTCGACGGTTTCCTGCTGCCACAGCCAGTCGGAAATCGCCCGGCGCTCATCGTCCGAGAGATCGCCATGTTCGTGATCGAAATCGAGATCGTGCACTTCACTCTATTCCCTGTACATGCCTGCGCGAGGAGGCCGGCGGACCTGCCACCGGCTCGCCTCTGGTCAGCTGGCCGGACCGGCGAGGATCGGCGTCTTGATGACGCCGGTGAGGCTTTCCTTGTCGAGCGCCATGATAGCCGCCTCGTCGAAGATGTCACCCATGGCCGAGGGTACGCCAGTCTTCTGCAGTTCCTCGAGGAACTTGCGGTGAACGCGCGGATCCTGATCCTCGTACTCGATCTGGCGGCCGCCATCCTTGACCGAAGTGGCACCGCCACCTTCCGCGCTCTTGCGGCGCAGCGAGATGAACGGGTAGCGGCGGCTGCCGAGCGAGCAGGCGACGTAGCGCGCCGGCTGGTCACAGGTGTTGAAGTGCTGGTGGTACATCCAGAAGGGCGGCGTATACATGTAGCCGTGGCGCCACGGGATTTCCTTGAACTCGGATTCCCCTTCGTACCACATCAGCGAATAGCCCTCGCCGTCCACGGCATGGACGTGCGTGCCCGCCGCATGGCGATGCGCCTTCTTGTAGCGCCCGACCGGCATCTGCGAGACATGCGAGTGCATGGTGCCGTCGGCGAGCACGAAGTTGACGTTGAGCGAACCCTTGCCGCGGCCGTCGAACTCGTAAAGCTTGAAGCTCGTCAGGTCGTGGACGAAGTTGGTTTCCCAGACGTTCTGCACCTTGCGGGCGGATTCCGCGCCGTAGCTGTAGAGCACGCCCTCGCCCTCGAAATGCTTGGCGCCGCCGATGCGGTCGTCGAAGTCGAAGTCGTTCTCGAAGACGAATTTCAGATTGTGGTAGAGGTTGATTGTCAGCGGCGCATGGTTGGTGCAGGAGAGCCGCACCGTTTCCTGACCGGAGCCGTTGTGGAACTGATACTGGCAGTTCAGCGGTATCGCAAACAGCGCCTTCGGACCCCATTCGAATGTCCGCGTCTCGCCGTTCGGCAGCCAGACGGTGGTCGAGCCGTAGCCCGACAGCACATAGAAGAAGGCCTCGTAGAGATGCTTCACCGGCCGCGTCTTCTTGCCCGGCAGAACTTCGATGACGTAATTCGCCATGAAGTCGCCCATGCCCTGGGTATGCGCAAAGCAGCCGCGGGCATCGTAGCGGTCCCAGGTTCCGGTTTCGAGCGCCAGGAGGTCGTGGCCGAGATCGAAATGGATCGGGATCCCCTCGCCCTTCGACCAGTCGCCATAGGGATCGACCAGAAATTTCGAATTGCCGGGATCCTTGACGGCAACGGGATCGGCGACGGCTGGATTTTCACTGACGGACATAATCTCACTCTCGATGTCTTGTTTCGGTTTCACCACTGGAGCCGTCAGATGACGGAGCGGCGGTTCAGCACATTTCCAGAGGGGGCTCCTGGCGCATGCGCGGGCGCGAATTCATGGGCGGCAGGCGTCAGGCAACGCCCCCTTCGGCCGGTGTCATCGGCCGCACGGTCTTGCCGAGGTAGCTCGCCTCCTCGCCATAAAGCAGACCCTTCACGTCGTCGGCTTTCAGCGACTTGATGATCTGGTCCACCTGACCGGCGAGCGGCAGCATCAGCCCGGCCTTCTGTGCCAACTCCAGCGTCACATCCATGTCCTTTTCCTGCCAGGTGAAGCGCGTCGAATCCCAGCGGGCGAGCGTGCCGTTGGTGCCGGGGCAAAGCAGCAGGATTTCGCGCATGCGCTGGGCGTCGATGCCGTAGCGCTTGGCGATCAGCAGCGTCTCGTAATTGGCGACGCAATGGACCCAGTGGAGCAGATTGTTGCAGGACTTGGCGATCTGGCCGGATCCAAGCGGCCCGACGCGGACAACCTCGCGGCTGTAGCACATCATCGCCGGGCGGATGCGTTCGACATCCTCCTCGCTGCCGCCGCACAGCGAAAGCAGCGTGCCGGAGCGCGCACCCGATGCCCCATAGACGACAGGCGCATCGACAAGACCGATGCCCCTTTCTCTCAGCTTCGGACCAAGCTTCTGCATCGTCTCCGGGCTGATCGTCGCCGCCACAGCGATGATCGATCCCTTCGCAGCACTTGCCGACAGCGTTTCGCAGACATCGATGACCTGCTGATCGGTGGCAACGACGAGGATGAAGACCTCGGCTTCGGAGAGTTCCGCGAGATCGCCAGCGGGTTTGATGCCCTTCTCGGCAGCCGCGGCAAGCCGTTCGGCATTGACGTCAAAGCCGGAAACCTCATGCCCGCCGTCGAGCATGTGGCCTGCCATTGCAAGCCCCATCTCTCCCGTACCGACCACTGCTACCTTCATGCCTGTCTCCCAAATGCCTGCTGCGCCGAGGCGCTTATCCTTCGTGCTGTGTCACGACGTCGATCAGCGCCGGAATGCCGTTCTTGACCTGGGCGATCGCCCGCTCCAGCGCGGCACCAATATCATCGGCGTCCTCGATCGGTCCCTCGGCATACCAGCCGAGACCGCGGGCGAGCGTCGCGAAATCGGGCGCCGGATCGAAGAGATCCATGCCGATATGGGCGCGCTCGACCGGCGTGCCGCGCTGGCGGGCCACGGTGATCTGGTGATCCCAGTCATTGTAGTAGGCGCGGTTGTTATGCATGACGCAGAGGAACGGCACCTTGTGCTTGGCCGCGAACCACAACGCCCCGACATCGAACATCAGGTCGCCATCCGTCTGGCAATCGACGACGAGACGGCCGGTACCCTTGTGGGCGAGCGCGATCCCCGTCGCCATGCCGATCTGCGTGCCGGTGCCGAGCGCCTTGCCCGGCCAGCGGTAGGGCTTGTCGAAATCCCAAAGCTTCAGCGCCCAGTCCTCGAAGGCATTGGTGGTCAGCACCCAGTCTTCATGCTGAATCTTGTCCCAGACTTCGGTTGCCAGACGGCCGAGCGAGACGGGCTTGGAATCCCAGCCGTCGCGCGACTCCTCGCGCCACCTGGCGCGCTGCGCCTTGTGCATCTCGCCGACGGCGGCGGCGCGCTCGGCGATCCGCTTGGCAAGGGCGCCATTATCCTTGACGCGATCCTTGATCAGCGTCGTCAGCGCCGGGATGGCAAGCGCCGTATCGGCAAGCACGCGCTGCGCCGTTTCCGGGAAGCGCTGGTAATCCGTTGCCCACTTGGAAATCTCGATGTCGGCAAAGCCGATATCCAGCCAGTCACAACCTTTCGGGAAGAGCGGCTTCAGCGTCCGGTTGATGCGATCGTTGACATGCGTCGGGCGTTCCCAGTCGCGGCAGTCGAGCAACGTGATCAGGTCGGCCTGCTTGAAGACGTCCTTGCTCATGCGCATGTCGAGCGGATGTTCGGTCGGGAAATTCAGGCGCCACTGCGTATCGACGACAGGTGCGCCGAGCGCTTCGGCGAGGCCGACCATGTCGTTGTAGCCATTCTTGTCGCGGCCGACGAATTGCGGCACGAGCACCGGCCACTCGGCGGTAACCAGCCGGTCGGCTGCCTCTTCCAGCGCCTTCGGATCGGGCGCGATGCGGCTCGGCACCTTGGCGGATTTCGGCGAAGGTAGCGCGATCGGCTCCTCCAGCGGCGCTTCCTGCAGCCCGGCGTCGTAGCACATGTAGATCGGGCCGCGCGGCTCGGTCATCATAATGGAATAGGCACGGGCGAAGCTGTCGACGACGCCGTCGATGCCACCCGGCTGATAGTCCCATTTCACGTAATCGCGGACCTGGTTGCCCTGCACGTTGGCAGTATGCGCCCAGTCGACGCGCGGACGGCGCTTGCCCTCGTCCATCGGGCCGGTGGCACCGATCAGGAAGACAGGAGCGCGGTCGGTATAGGCGTAATAGACGCCCATGGTGGAATGCAGGAGGCCGACGACATTGTGAACGATGACAGCCAGCGGCTCGCCCGTCACCTTGGCGTAGCCATGGGCGATCTGCACGGCGATCTTCTCGTGCTGGCAGATCAGCATCGGCGGATTGTTGCCGTTGTGATTGACCAGCGAGTCATGCAGGCCGCGATAGCTGGCGCCCGGATTGAGCGTGATGAACGGAAAGCCGTATTGCTTGATCAGATCGGCAATCACGTCAGACTGCCAGGCCGAGGGTATGCCGTCCTTCTTCGCCGCCTCGTCCAGCGCGGCGTTCGTCACCTTGTTATCCATGCTGTGCCTGCCTTCCCGAGACCGCATTGAAAAGAGGCGGGCGGCGGAACTGCCGCCCGGCCATTCGCTCAAGAGACGATCAGTCCTCCTTGAGCGACTCCTTCAGGAAGCTGACGACTTCAGGCGTCTGGTTCATGGCGCCCTTGACGAGGCTGCCGACGTCGTCGCCGATCTTCGGATCGACGGGAACGCCGATCTCCTTGGCCTTGGCAAGGAATTCCGGATCGGACGTGGCAGCCTGATAGGCATCACGCAGCGCCTTCAGCCGGTCGGCCGGAATGTCGGACGGGCCGGCGGTCAGGCGGGAGATGTCGCTCTGCGATTCCACCAGCGCGATAACGCGCTTGGCATCGTCATTGTTGACGAGCGAGGCGAGCTGCGGAATGTCGGTTTCCGAGCCGCCGATCTGGGCGATCAGCTTGCCGTTGCCGGCATCGACGAAGGGCTGGAACGTCGAGCGCGAGCCGATGATGCCCTGCACTTCGCCGCGTCGCATGGCGAGCTGGTCGTCGCTGCCGTTATAGCCGGAGACGACTTCGATCTTCAGGCCGAGCGCCTTGACCAGCATCGTCGTCTCGATCGTCGAGGCCGAGCCGACACCCGCGGAAGCGAACTTGATCGGCTCCTTCAGATTGGCGAGATCCTCATAGCTGTTGATGCCCGAGTCCTTGGAGACGACGATGACGCGCGGATCCGACGATACCTTGCCGATCCAGGACATCTGGGCGAGATCGAACTTGATGCCGGGGTTACCTGCGAGCTGGCCGTAGATCAGGCCGGTATTGAAGGTGCCGAAAGTCAGGCCGTCAGGATCGGACGCATAGATGAAGTTGGCGCCGATCAGGTGGCCCGCACCCGGCATGTTCTGGACCACGAAGGTCGAACCCGGCAGATGCTTCTGCATGAACTGTGCGACAAGGCGGCCGTTGGTGTCGTAGCCGCCGCCCGGTGCGGTGGCGACGATATAGTTGACCGTCTTGCCGTTGAAGAAGTCAGGGCCTTCCTGTGCAAAGGCCGATCCCGTGACCAGCGCCAGGCCGGCGCCCAGGCCAATCGCTGCCATGCGGATTGAGTTGATGTTCATATGCTTCCCTCCCAGTGAGCGTTATGACGTCGTTTATGCGTACTGTGTCTGAACCGTCCGCGACCCATCTCCTCGGCAATCGCGGCCCGGCATGTCTTCCTCGTGCGCGAACGGCCTTGCCGGTCGCATTCTCAAAATCCCCGCAATCCGGACCCTGCTAGACCGCGCCAAATCCGAAAGCGTGCATTGCCCAGCGGGTCACGAAGCCCGGATGGAGCTCGATACCGAGCAGGCGTCCGAACATCAGGTAGAGAGCGAGCGTTGCGGCGATCGCCAGTGCCAGCGCGAACTTCCAGCTTGCCTCGCCCTGCCTGCGCAGGAAGGTCAGCAGCATGATCGGGACGCTGACATAGAAGCCGAACAGGATGATGCCGGTGACGAAGCTGACGAGGTAGACCCACATGATGGCTTCCTGCCGCGCCGTGTGCGGGCCGAACTCGGGCAGTTCCTCTTCCTGCTGACCGCTCTCCGGGGCGCTGGCCGCAGCGATCTGCTGTCCGAGCGAGGCCGCGGCCGGTGCCGAGGGCGAGCGGAAGAGATCGAGGCCGAGTTGTACCAGACAGAGCAGGATTCCGGGGATGCCGACGACCAGCGGCATAAAGCGTGCCTTCGCCGGGTAATCGAACGACAGCGCCACCATGGTGGTAAAAATGGCGAGCATCACGAAGGTCAGCGCAGTGCTGAAGCTGATGGTCTTCAAGGTCATGGGCTGACCTCCAGGTTGCGCCGGCGAGCCGCCGGGCGGAAGTTGCGGTAGAAGGCGTACGCCATCAGCGAGACGATCATCGCGATCAGCACCAGCGACAGCGGTCGCAGGAAGAAGCTGTAGCCCCAGAGCTGCAGTGCCTGATTGAGCGAGGCTTCCGCCTTGCCGCCGAGCACCAGGCCGATGACGAAGGGCGCACGCGGCCAGTCGGCACGCAGGAAGCCGTAACCGATGGCACTGAACACCACGAGGACGATCAGGTTCTGCCACTGGAAGTCGCTGACGAAGCAGCCGAGTGTCACGAAGACAAGGATGAACGGCACCAGCATGCGGCCGTTGACGAAGGTCAGAACCGCGACCCAGCGACAGATGACGAGCAGGATCGCCACGGCGATGAGGTTGCCGACGACCAGAGCCCAGATCAGCGTCCAGACGAGGTCGAGATGCTTGGTCACCATCAGCGCACCCGGCTGGATGCCGAGGATCAGGAAAGCGCCGAGCAGGACGGCCATGCCGGAGGAACCGGGAATGCCGAAGAACAGGGTCGGTAGCAGCGAGCCGCCTTCCTTGCCGTTGCTGGCGGTCTCCGGCGCAATGACGCCTTCGATCGCACCCTTGCCGAAACGTTCCGGATGCTTGGAGCTCTGGACGGCGTGACCGTAGCAGAGCCAGGCCGCCGTCGAACCGCCGAGACCCGGGATCATGCCGATGATCGCGCCGATGACGGAGGTGCGGAGAACCAGCCACCAGTGGCGCGGTACTTCACGAACGCCAGACAGCAGCTGGCGGTAGGAGAAGCCCGTATCCATAGGCACCGCGGAGATCGAGCCGCCCTTAGTGCTGAGCGAGATCATTTCCGGCACGGCGAACATCGCAAGCACGGCGGTGACCAGGCTGACGCCGTCCCAGAGGAACAGGAAGTCGCCGGAATAGCGTGGCGTGCCGGTGATCGGGTCCATGCCGACGGTCGACAGCATCAGGCCGTAAAAGCCGACGATCAGACCCTTGACGATGCGGCTGCCGCTCGAAAGGAAGGCGATGAAGCTAATGCCAAGCAGCGCGATCAGGAAGAATTCCGCCGGGCTGAACATCAGGATGACGGGTTCGAGGATCGGGATCATGATCGCGAAGACCACGGCGCCGATGATGCCGCCGACGCCCGATGCCGTGATACTGGCGCCGAGTGCCCTCGCCGCCTGCCCCTGTTTTGCAAGGGGATAGCCGTCCAGCGTCGTTGCCGCATCATCGCCGTCGCCGGGGATGCCGAACATGATGCTGGATATCTGGCCGCTGGTGCCGTTGACGGCATGCATGGTCAGCAGGAACACCGCTCCCGCCACCATATCCATGCCGTAGACGAAGGGGATGGCCATGGCGATCGACAGCTTGCCGCCGATCCCGGGCGTGACGCCGACCAGCAGTCCGAAGACCACGGCGATTAGCATCAGGCCCATGATATGGGGCGAGCTAACGAGGTTGAATAGCGCCCCGAACATAGTCTCAATCATTGCAGCTTTACTCCTCCCGTCAGCGGCGACCGAAAGATCTCCGCTGCTCCGCCGCACACTCCCCCAGAGTGCGGTTTATCCTCACCCGGCGCCTTAAAGACCCGGCCTCTGAGGATCATTAGGACCCCTGGCCGAAACTTTGTCCAAAGCAAAAATTTATGCTTAGTCCATCACTTTTCTTGCGGGCTGGCAATAGGCATTCCGTAGAGGGGTACAGCGTTCCGTTTAGCAGAACACAATTTAAGTTGTTGTTTAAAAACGGTTTTATTCGAGAATATGGCCGATTTTTACATATTGCAACGGCAACAAAAGGCTTCGTGTAGCGATTTTCCGCTGAGCGGCACGAGCCGCGGATACCGCATCTTTTTGCCAACCTAAAAGCCTCATCCTGCTGTGAAAACCACAGGCGAACGCCGCTCACGGTAAGTTTTCCTTACTGTGCGGCTAAGCCGAAATGGCGTGGACTTCGCCCGATGGCGCGGCGCATCCTTGAATGCCGCCACCCGGGATTCCGGACAGGGCAGCCATTCAAGGGAGGCCGATTTGGACAAGCCGGTAGAAGCTCATCTGCGCGAACAGGAAAAGGTGCCGCTCTCCGATCTGCTGATCTCGTTCCTGCGCCTGGGGGCCTCGTCCTTCGGCGGCGGCGTATCGGGCTGGACCCACCGGGAGATCGTCGAGCGGCGCGGCTGGCTCGACGAGGACAATTTCCTGAAGACGCTGACCATCGCCCAGATCCTGCCCGGCGCCAATCCGGTCAACCTCGCCGTCTATATCGGCCTTAAGCTGCGCGGCTGGACGGGCGCGGTACTCGCCTTCACCGGCATGCTGGCGCCCGCCTTCACCGTCATCCTGATCATGAGCTTCTTCTATGAACAGATAAACGGCTACGAGGCGGCCCATACGGTGCTGCGCGGTCTTGCCTGCGTCGGCATCGCCTCATCGCTGACCATGGGCATCAAAACAGGCAAGCGGCTGCGCCGCCACGCCGTGCCGATCCTCATCGCCATCGCGGTCTTCGTCACCGTCGGCGTGCTGCGCTGGCCGCTCGTCCCGGTCGTCGCCGTCAGCATTCCCCTGAGCATCCTCGCCGCCTTCTTCGTCAAGGAGAAGAAAAATGGATGACGCCAAGCTCCTCAATCTCGTGCTGCTCTGCATACCCTTGTCGCTCGTCTCCTTCGGCGGCGGCCAGTCGATCATCGCCGGACTGCAGCACCAGACGGTCGACGTGCTCGGCATGCTGACCCCGCGCGCCTTCACCGATTTCTACGCCATATCCCGCGCCGCCCCTGGACCCGGCACCCTGATTCTCGCCCTGATCGGCTGGCATCTCGACGGCCTCACCGGCGCGCTGGTCGCGACGCTGGCGATCTTCCTGCCCTCCTCGCTGCTCGTCTGCGTCTGCGGCAGCATCTGGCACAAGCATCGCGCGTCGCCCTGGATCATCGCTGCAGAACGCGGTCTGGCACCGGTTGCCGCCGGTCTGATCTTCGCCGGCGGCTACACCGTCGCCCAATCGGCGCATCTGAACTGGATCGAAGCCGGCACCGTCGTCGCTGCGATCGGCCTGCTGCTCTTCACCAAGATCGGCCCCTATCCGATCCTCGCCACAGCGGCAGCCGGCTACTACCTGCTGAGCCTCGGCGGCTACGCCTGAAACCACCCATCTGAAAAATCGCCCGAACCGGAATTGACCGGCGGGCATTTCACGGTATTATTTTAAATCAGAACATCGTTCCATATAAAGGAACAATCGATCCGGGAGGGTTCGATGCCGGAAAAGCTTCAGCTGCGCACGGCGCTGGGAAAACATGCTCACGTCAAACCGCTCGTCGATGGCCGCGTCTCGTCAACGCGCATCGATTTCGATTTCCGCGACTACGAGCCGCTGCCCAAGGGCTTCCGCGCCATGGTCCGCGGCGACGAGCTCGACGTTTCGGAACTGGCTGTCGTCACCCATCTTCTCGCGCATCACTACCGCAAGCCGCTGACCGGCATCGCCATTCCGCTCTGGAGCCGCCTGCCCCACGCCAACCTCGTCTGTCCCACCGGTTCCAGCATCCGCGAGCCGAAGGATCTCAACGGCACGACGGTCGGCGTGCGCGCCTATGCCCAAACCTCGGGCGTCTGGGTGCGCGGCATCGTCAAGGACGACTACGGCGTCGATCTGAACAGCATCACCTGGCTGACGATGGAGGACGCCCATCTCAGCGAATATACCGACCCCCAGAATACCCTGCGCAACACCAAGCCGACAGGCCTTCGCGACCTGATGCTATCAGGCGAACTCTCGGCCATCATGGGCGAACGCACCGTCGATCCCTCGGGCATCCGCACCGTCGTTCCCGATGGCGACAAGGCCGCCGAAGCCTGGATCGCCCGCACCGGCATCGTGCCGATCAACCACGTTCTGACGGTCCGCAACGATCTGCTTGCCGAACACACATGGCTGGCGGGAGAGCTGATGGAATTGTTCGAAGAGGCCCGGCGCGTCTCGATCGCCGAAGACGGCGCGACGCCGCCGCCGGTCTACGGCCTCGAGGAAAACCGCCGCTCGCTGCAGCTTGCTTTCGACTACTCCGCCGACCAGCGGATCACGCCACGGCGCTACGAGGTCGATGAACTGTTCGTCCGCATCTGAGGACGCCGGATCACCGCCCCCCGGCGCAAGGAGGATTGCCCCATGATCATCGACATTCACGGACATTACACCACCGAGCCGCAGGCGCTTCACCAGTTCCGCGACAAGCAGCTTGCCGGTCTCTCCGACGCCATGCGCCGGCCGACCAGCACCGATCTCGGCATCTCCGACGACATGCTGCGTGAATCCGTGGCGCCGCAGCTGAAGTTCCAGCAGGAGCGCGGCAGCGACCTGACGATCTTTTCGCCGCGCGCCGCCGGCATGGCTCATCACGTCGGCACCGAGGCGGTGAGCATGCAATGGTCGTCGATGTCCAACGACCTGATCCATCGTATCTGCAAGCTGCTTCCCGACAATTTCGCCGCCGTCGGCCAGCTGCCGCAGCATCCGGGCGCCCCGCCGAAGAACTGCATTCCCGAGCTGAAGCGCATCGTCGAGGAACTCGACTTCGTCGGCGTCAACCTGAACCCGGATCCATCAGGTGGCTACTGGACCGACCCGCCGCTCACCGACAGGCAGTGGTACCCGCTCTACGAGACGCTCTGCGATCTCGACGTGCCCGCGATGATCCACGTCTCCTCGTCCTGCAATGCCTGCTTCCACCACACCGGCGCCCATTACATCAACGGCGACACGACGGCCTTCATGCAGCTGCTGCAGGGCGATCTGTTCAAGGATTTTCCGACACTGAAATTCGTCATCCCGCATGGCGGCGGCGCGGTGCCTTTCCACTGGGGTCGCTATCGCGGTCTGGCGCAGGAAATGAAGAAGCCGTTGCTGACGGAGCATCTGCTGAAAAACGTCTTCTTCGACACCTGCGTCTATCACTATCCGGGGATCGAGCTGATGTCGAAAGTGATTCCGGTCGATAACATCCTCTTCGCCTCCGAGATGCTCGGCGCCGTCAAGGGCATCGATCCGGAAACCGGCCATCACTACGACGATACCAAGCGCTATATCGACCAGCTCGGCGATCTCGACGAAATGAGCCGCTACAAGATTTTCGAGGGCAATGCCCGCCACGTCTATCCGCGTCTCGACGCCCAGCTGTCGCGCCGCGGCCGCCCCGGTCTGACGCTATGACGGCGGCAAGCTCAGCAGCAGGAAAGATCGCCGCTTTCGGTGATGATGGCATTCTTCATCCAATAGGGCGGCAGGTCTTCGACCGTCACGTCGGCAACCGGCTTGAATGCCTTGAAGGCATGCCGGGTCTCCGGCGCCGTCCAGAAGGTCACGATCGTTTCGATCGGCGGACAGCCCGGCAGGCCGCAAGCGACTTCCGCCACCATCACCGCGACGTCGTCGCCGAGGCTGAAACGCTCACGCGTCCAGTCCTTGATGCGGCGGACGGCATCGATCTTTCCGGCGTTGCGGCTTGCGGTCTTCAGCATGGGTTCCGGCTGGGTTTTGCGGCGCCGAACGGGCGCCTTTCTGAACGCAACATAGGGCGCGCCGGCGCCGGTTGTCAAAATGGTTTGTCGAAACTGCGGACCATCCGCGCGGCATCTGAGCCGCCGGTCGATCGTCCGATCCAAGGGAGTGAAGCATGACTGAGAAGGTTCTCGCCGCGGTCCGCACCGGACCGAGCATCATGGATTTCCGCGAATTTCCGATGCCTGACGTGCCTGAAGACGCCGCCCTTCTGAAGATGGAAGTGGCCGGCATCTGCGGCACCGACGTCAAGCTCTTCAAGACGCCGCCGAACAACGCGCCGACGATCATGGGCCATGAAAACATCGGCTATATCGCCAAGGCCGGCCGCGAGTTCACCCGCCGCAAGGGCTTCAAGGAAGGCGACCTCGTCTTCGTCGAGCACTATGTCATGTGCGGCAAGTGCCAGTGGTGCCATCAGGGCCAGTATCGCCATTGCGAAAACACCGATTGGCGCAACAACCCCGAAAGCATCCGCTACGGCTACACCTCGGCCGAGCGCGCGCCGCATCTCTGGGGCGGCTTCGCGCAATATGTCTACCTTCCCTGGAATGCCGTCGTGCACCGCGTTCCCAAGGGCGTGACGCCGGAGCTTGCCGGTTTGGTCACCCCGATGGCGAACGGCGTGGAATGGTCGCTGTTCGACAGCAATGTCGGCTATAACTCCACCGTCCTCATCCAGGGGCCGGGCCAGCAGGGTCTGTCGCAGACGGTGATCTGCAAGCAGGCCGGCGCCTCGCTGATCATCGTCACCGGGACGACCAAGGACACGGCGCGCCTCGAAGTCGCCAAGCAGCTCGGCGCCGATTACGTCATCGACGTCCAGAAGGAAGATCCGCTGGCCCGCATCATGGAAATCACCGGCGGCAAGGGTGTCGATATCTCGCTCGACTGTACCGCAGGCGCCGGCACCATCCCGATCCTGCTCGGCGTCGAAGCCTTGGTCAGAAAGGCAGGCACCATCCTCGTCCAGGGCGAGATGAAGGAATTCCCTAACTTCCCGCTGGAAAAGGTCACAACCAAGGCGATCACCATCAAGAGCGCCCGCGGCCATAGCTACCGGGCCTGCGAGCTGGCGCTGGAGCAGATCGCCTCCAACCGTTTCCCGCTGGAAAAGATCACCACCCACAAGTTCGGCCTCAAGGACGCGGCGCTCGCCATCGAGTCGGTTGGCGGCAAGGGCGTACCCGATGTCATCCACGCATCGCTGATGCCCTGGGAATAAGGAGAGCGACATGACCATCGGTTTCAGAATTGCCGAACGCACCCGGAAGGTCGATGCGGAGACCATCGAGAAGTTCCGGACCATCCCCGTCGCCAATGTCAGCGATGTGATGTCGCGCATGACGGCCGGCGGCCCCGGCCTTCGCCCGATGCACGCCTCCGGCCAGATGTCGGGCGCCGCCTTCACCGTGAAGACCCGCCCCGGCGACAATCTGATGATCCACAAGGCGCTGCTGATGGCCGGCCCCGGCGACGTCATCGTCGTCGATGCCGGGGGCGATCTCACCAACGCGCTGGTCGGCGAGATGATGCTGTCGCATGCCATGCAGATCGGCGTCACCGGCGTCGTCATCAACGGCGCGGTGCGCGACTACGGATGGATCAAGGCCGGAACCTTCCCGGTCTTCGCCGCCGGTATCACGCATCGCGGTCCCTACAAAGACGGCCCCGGCGAGATCAATGTGCCGATCGCCTTCGGCGGCATGGTGATCAATCCCGGCGACCTGATGATCGGCGATGACGACGGCCTGCTCTGCGTGCCCTACGGCATCACCGAAGAAATCTACACGCAGGCCAAGGCCAAGAACGAAGCGGAAGCCAGAACCGTGGCCAACACCATGGCCGGCAAGCTCGATCCGAAACTCTGGGTCGACGAAAGCCTTCGCAAGCTCGGCTGCGAAGGTCTGTAAGACAGAAACGGGGGTGGAATTCATGGCAACCGCAGTCATCGACGGCATCAGCACGCGCTACGAGATCATCGGCAGCGGACCGCCGCTGCTGATGTTCTCACCCGGCGGCTTCGACGCGACAGTCGAGAAATGGCGCACGCAGGGCATTTACGTGGTGACCCAGTTTCTGGAGCACCTCCCCTCGCATTTCACCTGCATCGTTTTCGACCGACGCGAGACCGGCCAATCGGGCGGCCGCGTCGAGCGCGTCACCTGGCGCGACTATGTCAAGCAGGCGACCGGCCTGCTCGACCATCTCGGCATCGAGAAAGCCCATATCATGGGCGGCTGCATGGGCTGCAGCGTGGCGATGGCGATGGCGACGCAGGCGCCGGAGCGTGTCGACAAGATGGTGCTGTTCTGGCCCGTTGGCGGCGCCCGCTACCGGATGACCGGGCATCAGCGCTTCGCCGAACATCTGGCCTTCGTTCAACAGAACGGCCTCGAGGCCGTCGTGGCGCTGTCAAAAGAAAGCAACAAGGCCTTCGGCGCCGATCCACGCGGCGGCCCCTGGATCTCGGTGCTGCGCCATGACGCGGAATTCGCCAAGCACTATGCCGCGCTCGATGTCGATGCCTACAAGGCGATCGTCGCAGGCATGCCGCGCGGCCTCATCGACCGCGACACCTCGCCGGGAGCCGAACCTGAAGATCTCGTCCGTCTCGACATCAAGACGCTGATCATCCCCGGCGCCGACTTCTCGCACGCGACATCGGCGGCCCGCTATCTGCAGGAATGCATTCCGGGCTCCGACTACTGGGATATCCCGGTGCCACAGCTGACGGCCGAAAACACCAATGCGCGGATGATCGATTTCCTGAAGGCGTAAACCTCAGGATGGCAGTGCTTCCGGGAGGAACTGTCCGCTGTGACGGGTCAGGAACTCCTGGAAAGCGGTCATCACCGGGGTCATTGCCCGGTCGGTGCGGCTGACGGCAAACCACTGCCGGCGGATCGGCAGGCCGGCAACATCGAGGATCGCGATCTTGCCCGCCTGCACTTCCTCGGCAACGCTGTGGGCCGCCAGAAAGGCAAGCCCGGTATCGGCCATGACGGCGCGCTTGATATCCTCGACGAGCTCCATCTCGGTGTTCGGCCCTGCCGCCCGTCCCGGGATTTCCGCCATGAAGCGCTCGAACCAGATCCGCGTACTCGAACCCGAGCCGCGGACGATGAAATGCTCGCCGGCGATATCGGCCTTGGAAATCCCGTGCTGGCCGACCAGCGGATGGTGGGGGGGCGCAACGACGACGAGCGAATGCTCGCCGAAGATCGCCGCACGCACCGAGATATCGCGTGGCGGACGGCCGACCAGAGCGATATCGATCGTCCGGTTCTTCAGCCGCTCGATCGTCTCCGTCCGCCGGTCGATGATCAGATCGAGATCGATATCGGGAAATTCGGCGGCAAAGGCGTTCTGCATGGCGCTGGCGAAATAGCGCACGGTCGAGACGGCGCCGACGGCGATCCGGCCGCGCTTGACGCCCTTGAAGGCATTGATCTCGTCGCCGAGCAGCTGCAGCCGGTCTTCGATATCGCGGGCGGCGGAAAGAACCGCCCTGCCCGCCTCGGTCGGATACATGCCGTGGGCCATGCGCTCGAAGAGCTGAACGCCCGCCTCCGCCTCCAGCTGTTTCAGCTGCAGGGTAACGGCCGGCGCGGTCAGTCCGAGCACTTTCGCAGCCTCGACGATCTTGCCATGAGTTTCGATGGCAAGAAGCGACCTCAGCTGACGAAAGCTTATATTTTTCATGGAAATGACGATAAAAAAACTTAACGCAGGTGTAAAGAGATTAAAATTTACTTCGGTGCCATCAGGGCATAGCGTCGATCTCATGCGGGTGTGTTGTTTTTCGCGTCGCGGAGGACGGATCTACGGCAAACGACCCCTTGCTTTATCATCACATGTTGGCGACCTTGCCCCATCGAAATACGCCGCCAACGCCGAACCCAGGAGGGAAATGACATGAGACAATCACTGAAGAGCGGGCTTCTTGCCTTGATCGCCGCCGCCATTCCGGCTGCTGCCTATGCCCATCCGGCGATTGGAGAGGCCGCAGGCTTCAGCCACGGATTTGCCCATCCGATGACCGGTCTCGATCACGTCCTGGCGATGGTCATGGTCGGCGTTCTCGCCTTCCAGCTCGGCGGCCGTGCCACCTGGCTGCTGCCCGCAACCTTCGTGCTGGTCATGGCCTTCGGCGGCGCGCTCGGCATGGCAGGCGTCAACGTTCCCTTCGTCGAAATCGGCATCGCGCTGTCCGTGATCGTGCTCGGCGCCGTTGTCGCCTTGAACATCAAGGCTCCGGTTGCCGCAGCAATGGCCGTCGTCGGCCTCTTCGCCGTCTTCCATGGCCACGCGCACGGCGCCGAAATGCCTGAAAACGCTGCCGGCCTCACCTATGCTGCGGGCTTCATGATGGCGACCGCCATCCTGCACATGGCCGGCCTTGCGCTCGGCTTCGCCATCGGCCGCGGCGGCGAGCGCAGCGGCTTCCTGGCAACGCGCATCGCCGGCGGTCTCGCTACCGTTGCCGGCGTCGGCATCCTGACCGGCCTTATCTGAGCCATCACCTGAAACGAAAAAGGGCTGCGATCCCCGCGGGATCGCAGCCCTTTTTGATTCTGCCGTAGCGTCCTGAAATCAGCGGCGCTTGTAGGTGCGCTTGAAGGCCGTCTCGTCGATGCCCAGCGTGTGGAGGGCTGCCGTATTCGGCGCGCGGCGCTCGCGGCGGGCCATCGAGCATTCATGCGCGGCGCCGACGAGGCTCATCGTTTCGAACAGACCGCCGAAAGCGCTGCGGACCCAGTCCGTACGGCCGGTGCTGCGATAAGTGGTAGCGGTCATCTCGATCATCTCCGTCTATTGTGCGCTGCATATAACTTGACAGCGCCAATCCGGAAAGACCTGGCAACACAGGGCAGCCATACGGATTCCGCATAGCGGAACTTCGTTCTCGATTTAGAGAACGGTATCAGATGACGAAATTCTCCATCGTCTCGGGGACGAAGATATCCTCCGGCTGCAACCGCCGCTTTGACAGCCCCTGCTCATGCGAATAGCGCAGGAACGTGTCGAGCGTCTGGCGGTTCTGCTTGAAGCCGTAGCTCCAGTAGTCATCGCCCATGATGCGGCGCGCCTCTTCCACATGGGCATTCAGCCAGGGAAGCATCACCTTCAGCGCCGCCGTCTCCTCGAGATCGCGATAGATGCGCGCCTGCGCCTCGGCAAACGCCTTGTAGAGAGACTGGGCAATCCAGCGATGCCGCTCGTAGATTTCGCGGCGGATGACGATCGTATGCATGATCGGGAAGATTTCGGTCTTGCGGAAATAGTCGCGCTCCACCTCGACGAAATCCTCGAACAGCCGCTTCACATGACAGCCGTCATAGGATGATGGCTTGCGGGCCGTGAACAGCGCATCGATCTCGCCTTCGCGGATCATCGCCGACAGGGTCTGCTGCGGCCCGATGCGCTTGACGTTGATATACGACGGCAGGTTGAGCGGCAGCTTTTCCGGCCGGTTCGGCTGCTCTTCGCCACCGGTGTAATGCGTGACGTCATCGACCTTCACACCGTACTCGTCCGAGAGAATGCCGCGGATCCAGACCGGCGCGGTCATCTGATATTCGGGACTGCCGACCCGCTTGCCGATCAGATCGGCGGGATTGCGGATGCCGGCTGTCGAATTCACATAGATCGACGAATGCCGGAAATAGCGCGACGGAAAGACCGGAATGGCGACGAAAGGCTGCTCTTCGGTGAAATGCGAGAGCACATAGGAAGAGAGCGACATCTCGGCGATATCGAACTCCTTGTGGCGGAGCATGCGGAAGAAGGTCTCTTCGACAGGCATGTTCAGATAGACGAGATCGATACCGTCAGGCACGACCGTGCGGTCCATCAGCGCGCGCGTGCGGTCATAGTTCCAGCAGCCGAAGGACAAACGAAGCGACGATGTCAGATTACTCACTCCCCAACAGCCGGACGTGAATCAAAACCTGACATCCTCCTGTCAAGCTGCTGATCATCAAAGACAATCGGCGATCCGCTCACCCACCGGATTTCTCAGTTCCGGTGAACGCCCTTCCACATTCGAGAGAGATCATCGGGCCCGGTCGGGCAAATGTCCAAGATAAATCATATTGTCCAGCTCATACGAAAATCGCTGATCAATCCTCTATGACGCGATCGATCGGATGGGCGTAGGGACCGATCGCCGCGGCAAGACGCTCGACCATATTGTAGATGAAGCCATGGAACAGCCGCTCGTCCGCCAGCCCCTTGTGGGAGGCATGGGCGAGAAACAGCGTCAGCTTCACATCCGGCCGCTCGATGCGCCGGGCGATCAGTTCGCCGGAGCGGATTTCCTCCGAGACGATGCCGTAGGGCATGATGCTCTGCGCGACGCCATGCGAGATCAGCGCCTTGATCGCCTCCATCGACTGCACCTGATAGGTGATCTTGACATCGACGGAGAGGCGCGACGCCGTCTCGTGGACGCGACGCCATATGATGTCGCGGTTGGAGACCAGCGCCAGATCGCCGGCAACCGCATGGCGGAAGGAGACATCCTGCTCCGCATCCTTGCCATCGGGTGCGGAGATCAAAAGCAGGTCTTCCTCCATCAGCGCGATGCGCCTCAGGCCGGGGCTGTCCTCGATATCATAGGCCAGCACGTAGTCGAGTTCGCCGCGCTCCAGCGCATCAGTCAGCACGAAGCTCAGTTCTTCGACGACATGAAGCGCGATACCCGGAAGCTGCTCGTTGGCGGCAACCAGAAGATCGGTGCCGATCAGTTTCAGGATCGACGGCGTGGCGCCGAGACGCACCCGCACCTTCTCGCCACCGAGCGAAATCAGGTCACGCCGCGTTTCCTCGATCCGCTGCAGGATTTCGCGCGCCCGATCGTAGAGCAGCATGCCGGCCGGTGTGGCGCTGACGCCGCGCGAATGGCGGTCGAGAAGCTGGATTTGCAGCGAATCCTCGAGATTGCGGATCTGGATGCCGAGCGCCGTCTGGGCAAGGTTCAGCTGTTCGGCGGCGCGCGTGATGTTGCCGACTTCGACGACCTTGACGAAATATGCGAGCTGACGGAGCTTCATCTTAGTAGAACTGGTCGAAATGGACCTGGCCCTGCGGGACGCCGAGGTCGATGAGCATTTTCTGGATCGCCTGGCCCATCATCGGCGGACCGGCGAAATAGATCTCGCATTCGGGCAGGCGCTCGGCAAAGAGCTTGGCGGCGACCTCGTGGACGAAGCCGCGATAGCCATCCCAGCCGTCATCCTCGACAGGCATGCCTGAAACAACCGGATGATAGTGCAGCGTGCTGCCGAAGCCCGGCAGCTCTTCCAACATCTCGCGGCCGCAGATATCGCGCGCCTCGCGGCCGCCATAGATGAAGTCGATCCGCCGCCCGGCAAGTTCGGCCGAGACCGCCGCCGCCCGCGTCACCGAGATCATCGGCGAAAGGCCGGAACCGCCGGCGAGACAGATGATATCGCGCGGCGAATCCTCGCGCAGGTAAGCCATGCCATAGGGACCGTCGATGCCGATCCGCTCGCCGACCTTTAGCCGATTGAAGAGCATCGAGGTGGCAGCCCCATTCGGTACCTTGCGAACCTGGAAATGCCATTCATCCGGCTGATCGCCCCGGTTCGCCATCGAATAGGCGCGGCTCCCCTCGACGCCATCGAGCGTCAGCAGCGCATACTGGCCGGAAAGGAAGGCCGTCGGCGTATCGAGGCGGAAGCGGAATTCCCGGATATCGTGGGTGATGTCGGTGATGCCGGTTAGTACGCCTTCCTGCTTCACCGGCAGATGGGCACTCTCATATTGCGGCATGAGGCGAAGCTTGACGACGCAGTCGGTCAGCGGCCGTGCCTGGCAGCCGAGACGGCGGCCGCGCTGGCGGTCACGGTCGCTCAGACCCGGCGCGTCGGCGCGGAGCTCCTCGATCTCCCCTTCGAGCAGATCGAAACGGCAATTGCCGCAGGAGCCGACATTGCATTCATAGGGAAAGCCGAGACCGGCGCGAATGGCGGATCGCATGATCGTGTCACCGTCGGCGCAGGACCATTTGGCATCGGTCCCGCTCAATGTCATCACGGTCATGCGTTCCTCCTCATCATCTATGTCTGTAACCCGCTCCATGACCGAGACGGGACGAGATCGTTGCCACCGTCTCCAACAGCGGTGGCGCAAATTTTTCGATGGCCTCCAGCGACAGCCGCAGAGACGGCCCCGCTACGCCGACGGCGCCGACGACGGCACCGGTAGAATCCCGGACGGGGGCGGCAATCGCCCGGATACCGGGCTCGCTTTCCTCATCCTCGATGGCAAAGCCGCGCTGGCGGACTTCGGCCAGGATCTCGCGCACCCGCGCGGGATCGGTGATCGTGTGCGACGTGCGCTTGGCGAGCGGACCCGAAAGCACCCGCTCGATCGTCTCCTCCGGCGCGAAGGCGAAGATCGCCCGTCCGACAGCGGTGCAATGGGCCGGCTTGCGGGCACCGAGATCGGACTTGATGCCGACAGCCTGCGGGCTCTCCAAGTCGTAGACATGCATCACTTCGGTATCGGTGGGGATGCCGAGTATGATCGTCTCGCCTGTATGCTTTCTGAGGTCGAAGAGGTAAGGACGCGCCTCGTTCGACAGGTTCATGCGGCGGCGCACCAGCGTGCCAAGCCCGAAGAGACCGATACCCAGCCGGTAGCGCTCGGTTTCCGGGTTCTGCTCCAGCAGCCCTTCGGCGACCAGGGTCACGGCCAGACGATGGACCGTGCTCTTCGCGACCTTCAGTTTCTGCGCCAGCGCGCTGACCCCGATCTCAACCTCATCCTCCGAAAATGCTTTCAAAAGACGAATGGCCGTGGTGACCGATGACAGGCGGTTGCGGGTCGCAGGGGCGGCCTTTTTGGTGCGTGCCGTTTCCTTCACAGATGCATTCATGGCGTGCGTTTTCCGTCTTTTTGCAAGGAGTAAGGGATCGTCCATAACACAGCTCCTGCAAATACTCACGCCACGCCATCAACCATTCTCAGACCCTCAAGGCGCTCAGCATCTCGGCCACATATTCGTCGCCATTCGAGATGACGAGCATGGCCGCAAACGGGCGCATCGCCGTCAGCGTCCGGGCCAGATCGAGCGCTGGAACCTCCTTCGAACTGACGACCAGACCCGTCGTCATCTTGCTGCGCACGAAGCAGGCATTGCCGATAATCTCGGCCGCCTCCGCCGAAGCACCCGCCGTCGTCAGCATGACGATGACATCGGCATCGGCGATTTCTTCAGCCAGCGTCGTGCGCCGCCCGGAGATTTCCTCCAGCACCGCATCGACAGGCAGCATGTTCAGCGTATCCGTCGCGAACTTCGCCTCGACATAGCGCAGGAAGTGGGCATCGCCGCCCTGATAGCCCGCCGCCAGCCGGTCCAGCGCCGAATGGCTGGTCCGGTCGAGGGCGATGATCCGCGACTTGCGCGGCTTCGAATTCGGATAGTTGATCCGGAAACGGGCCTCTTCCGCCGTCGTTGTGCGGGCGCTTTCGCTCAGTCCGAGTTGCATGGCATCTCTCCCTTGAAGGACGTTGCTGTCAGACGCTGGTCTGCGCCTTGCCCGCGATCACCGTCAGCGCTTCGTCGGCGATATCCGTGTAGGCCTTGTCGGCAGGCAGCACGATTGCCGCCGAGCGGACACGATGGTGGGCCGGATCGACGCCGGGGGGCGTGATGCCCTTGTCCTTCAGCGCGCGCGCCGCCCGCATCAACCGGTGACGCGCCATGATGATGCCGTTGTCCGTCGAGACCAGGTTCTCCTTGGAACGGTCGACGATCGGACCCATGCTTTCCTGCAGCGATGCGTCCTGCATGGCGATGCCTTCGACGCCGGAATAGGTCGTGCCCTTGCGCTGCGCCTCGCGGTCCATCAGGTAGTCGTTGTCCTTGTTGGCGGCCGGACGATAGGTGCCGGGAACATAGGCGACATGGATGCCCTTGCCATCCTTCATCGCCTGGCGTTCCCCCGCCGTCAGCGCCCGGACCGGATGGTAGTCGAAGCTCCAGGCCCAGCAGTTTTCATCGTCGATCGGGATCCAGAAATGGCCGTGCACCGGATGGTCGCCACGCGGCGGCACCATGGTGAAGGACGGCATGACCCAGGGGGTGATGCGCCAGTAATAATGGCCCTCTTCGGCATTGCGGCGCGCGCCGATATAGAGGCCGCCGTCCATGTCGGTCACTTCGAAGAATGGGCGGGCATCCGACATGTTGTACTTATTGCCACGCGCACCCTTGAACAGCGGGTCGGAATTCAGGCTGCCGCTGTGAAGCCAGGAGACGTGGCTGGAATCAATGCCGCCTTCCATCGCCTGCAGCCAGTTGCATTCCTGCCAGCGCTTGGAGGTGAAGGTCTGCTCCGCCGGTACCAGCGCGAATTCCCATTCCGGATGCGGCGGCTCCTTGTCGGCAGGGCCCATATAGGTCCAGAGGATGTCGCCGATCTCGATCAGCGGATAGGACTTCAGCTTGATCTTGCCGCAGTAGCCGCTTTCCTTCGGCTCCGAGGGAACCTCGATGCACTGCCCGGTATTGTCGTATTTCCAGCCATGATATGGGCAGCGCAGGCCGCCCTGCTCGTTGCGGCCGAACCACAGCGAGACGCCGCGATGGGCGCAGAACTCGTCGATCAGGCCATAGCGCCCCTCGCTGTCGCGGAAGGCAAGCAGGCGTTCGCCAAGCAGCTTGATACGGACAGGCGCACAGTCATTGTCCGGCAGCTCTTCGGCCAGCAGCGCCGGGATCCAATAACAGCGGAACATATCCCCCATCGGCGTGCCGGTATCGGTCTGCGTCAACAGGTCGTTCTGTTCTTTCCTGAGCATGACTACTCCTCCTCGAGTGCCCGCACGGCGAGCCGCAGCGCCGCGCCAAATCCTGTTTCCTCCGGCCGATCGATTTGCGGTTGACCTTCACGCCGGATCGGGTATTTTTATCGCGTGTTCCGTTATGCAGAACATCGTTTCGTTTTAAACGCTACATGCTGATTGCACGCTCGTCAAGCGCTGCGCAAGACAAGGGAGGAGATGCGAATGTCGGAAGTGGGTTCCCGGATCAGACTGTGTTCGACCGATGACGTGGATTGGGATAGCGCCATCCGCGTCGAGCAAGGCGATCTGACGCTGGCCGTCTACAACGTCAACGGCACGTTCTACGTGACCGACGACCTCTGTACGCACGGGCCCGGCTCGCTGGCCGAAGGCTATCTCGACGGCTACCACATCGAATGCGACTTCCATAACGGCCAGTTCGACATCCGCACCGGCGAAGTCGTCGCCCCGCCCTGCATGGTCCCGATCAAGACCTACAAGGTGGTCGTCGAAAACAGCGACGTGATGATCGAAGTCTGATCGCCGCCGCTTGCGGATCATAAAAAGTCGTATAATGTGGGATTAATTAAAACGGGAGGAACCGGTCATGAAATCTCACAAGCACGCGGATGAGCAGCATTCCGATCTGTCGGAAAATACGCTGCGCCACGACGTCTCGATGGCGACGCGCCTGCTGAACAGCCTGAAGATCCTGGAGTATAGCGGCCATGTGAGCGCCCGCCTGCCCGGCGGCAACACGTTCCTGATCCAGCCGCAGGACAAGAGCCGCGCCGACGTCGCGCCGTCGGATTTGTTCGTTTGCGATCTCGATGGCAAGGTCATCTCGGGCCCTGACGGCTCCAAGCCGCCGTCCGAGACTTTCCTTCATTGTGAGATTTATCGATCGCGCGCTGATGTGAACTCGATCGCCCACTTTCACCACGACGTCACCAATGTTTTCACGCTGGTCGAGGACGTGCCGCTGCTGCCGGTGAAGAACCACGCGATCCGCTGGCGCAACGGCATTCCGGTACATTCCGACCCTGCCCATGTCGATACGCCCGAGCGCGGCCGCGGCATCGTCAAGACGCTCGGTGATTGTCACGCGATGCAGATCCGCGCCCATGGCCAGATCGTCACCGCCGAGACCGTCCGCGGCGTCTTCATCGATGCCGTGCACCTGGTCGAGAATGCCGAAGCTGCCTATCGCGCCGCCACGCTTGGCAAGGTCAAGCCGCTGACCGAGGAGGAGATGGAATCCTTTGCCCATTCCTTCCGCCGCGGCCACCACGTCCGCAAGCTCTGGAAATACTATGCAGGCGGCGCAATCCGCGACGGTCTCTTCCCCGAAGGCTGGAATACGGCGGCTTAGTCTGGGGGCAAGGGCCTGCGGATCGGAGCTCTTGGGTCGCGCTCCGGTCCGCGCGGCCGTTGCCTGCCGGCCGATCATCGCTTTATAGTGAAGCACTTAGGGATGAGGCTGAGGCGGGATTCGATTTGCTGAAAGACTGGTTTGCCATTGGCGCAGGACGCCCTTCAGCGAGCGCGTGTTTGGAGATGCCAGCTTGAGCAGCCCGGAGAAATTGATCGGCCTGCTCGACCTCTTCGATGCCGGTGACGATGCGGTGGCGCTGAGCTTCGAGGAGCTTTGCGACACGCTCGGCTACACCCGCTCGACGCTCTACCGCTATCTGAAAATCCTGACGGATGCCGGTCTGCTGACCTCGCTTCCCGGCGTCGGCTACATGCTCGGCCCGCGCATCGTCGAGCTCGACTACAAGATCCGCACCGGCGACGTGCTGATCCGCGCCGCCCGTCCGATGATGGAAGAGCTTGCCGCCCGCTTCAAGGCCGTCGCCCTGCTCTGCCGCCGCTACAAGTTCGAGGTTCTCTGCGTCCATCAGGAGGTCGGCACCGAAGCCGTTCACAGCAATTACGACCGCGGCCGCCGCCGCTCGCTGCTGCATGGCGCAGCCTCGATCGCCATCCTCGATCATCTCCCGGATCACCAGCTCAGGAAATATTACGGCCTTGCTCAGGATGAGTTCCTGAAGGCCGGTTTCGGCGCCACGCTGACGGAGGTGAAGGCGAAGTTCCGCCAGCATCGCGAGCGCGGCTGGGTCAGCACCACCGGCGACGTCACGCCCGGCGTCACCGGCGTTGCCGCCCCCGTCTTCGACGGCCGCTCGGAGATCATCGGCAGCCTCAGCCTGACGCTGCGCGACACGCAGATGCAGGCGAAGACGCTGGAGGATATCGCCGAACAGGTGGTGTTCTGCGCCGGTGTCGTCTCGAAGACGCTGGCGCGCAGCTGATCCTTCTCAATGCCCCGGCACTGATCTTTCTCAGTGCCCGGTGGCCATGGCCGCCAGCGCCTCGGCATCATCAGGAGCCGCCTTGCCGCGCCAGACGACATGCATGTCGGGGCGCACCAGAACCAGATCATAGCCATAGATGTCGCGGGCGCGCTGCGAGGCGATGTCGAGCGTCTGATAGGGCACGCCCCTCGCCTTGAAGGCACCCTCGATCCCTGACGTATCGATCTGCGTTCCACCGAGCCGCAGCATTGTATAGCCCGCCCCGATCCGATCCTGCACCGGATCGTTGTCGCCGAGCCAGAGATGCGGCAGGCGGGCGCCCGGCCATGTCGTCGGGTGATATTCGCGGAAGAGATGCTCCGGGCCACCCGGCTCGTCAGTGATGACAGGCGAGCCGACATAGCGATAGCCTAGCTCCGCGCCGATCATCTCGTTGGTCTTTCGCTGTTCGGTATCGGCAACACCAGCAAGATTGTCGCGTGTCGCCTGCCCTGCCGGCGTGTTGTCGCGGATATCGGGTCTATATTGCGAGCGCCACTTGCGGCGACCGAGCGAGGCATAGCGCGAGGCGCCGACATTGCGGTCGCCAACCTGCCGGCGTTCAATTTCGTAGGAGCGCAGCAGGTTCGGCCCGCCCCAGCCCTCAAGTGTCGCGGCCAGCTTCCAGCCGAGATCGACGGCATCGCCGACGCCTGTGTTCATGCCGAGACCGCCGGTCGGAATGACCAGATGTGCGGCATCGCCGGCCAGGAAGACGCGGCCCGAACCGTAATTGTCGGCGAGCAGCAGGTTCTGCTTCCACTGCCCGACATAGAGCATCTGGTAATCGACAGGTGCACCCACAGCCTTCTCGAACTGGGCTGCCATGTCCTCGTCCTTCTCGACGACGGCATGCAGCGTCCAGTGCTTGGTTGAATCCTGCATGATGAGAAACGTCGCCTGGCCATCGGCGACATGATAATGCCGACCCCGGCCCGGACCATCGCCGAGCGGAATGCGATTATAGAGCTCTTCGGAATAGTAGAGCGCCTGGCGCAAATGCAGGAGATTGCCCTCGCCGCGCAGCTTGATACCGAGCTGCTTGCGCACCGGGCTTGCCCCGCCATCACAGCCGACGACATATTTGGCGCGATAGGTGACATCGCCGTCCTTCGTCGTGGTCCGCGCCGTCACGCCACCCTCGTCCTGCTCCAGCGACAGGAATTCCGTGCCGTAGCACACGTTCACCGTGGGCAACTCTTCCGCCACCGATTTCAACAGCGGCTCGAGCGTATATTGCGAAATCAGCTGGTAGGCTTCGAGCGGCTGGCTGGCATCCTCCGACTTGCGGATTTCCGCCAGCGCCTCATTGACGGAGGGATATGGCAGCCGCAGCAGCGGCGGCTCGTTCATGGCAAGAACGACATAGACATCCATCGGCACCGAAGCATCGAGACCCGCTTTGCGGATCTTCTCGGAAAGGCCCATGCGGCGGAAGATTTCCATGGTGCGCGCGTTGCAGCGCTCCATCTTCGGCAGGAATTCCGGCGCCTCCTTCTTCTCGATCAGCGTGCAGCGCGCGCCCTTCTGCCCGAGGTCGATAGCCAGCGTCAGCCCGACCGGGCCCGCACCGACAATGAGAACATCCGTCTGTTCCATGTGCTCCATCCCTTCGCCGCCCTCCAACCCGACAGCATTCGCCTTCATTTATGTCGAGTTCGAAACAAGCGTCAATTGATTTCTTAAAAAATCCCATAATGCAGGAATAAATGAAAAATGACTGGACAGGCGATTGCTGTTCTGCGCATGCTTGCCTTAAATGATGGCGCGGCGACTTTTGCCGGGCGGCTCTGGGAGGAGTTCAGTGACGAAGAAGGTGGAGCTAACGCTCGCTTGCGGTGATTACGAGATCATCCGCGCGCTGAAGGAGGGAGTGGTGAAACCCGACGGGATCGAGCTGACGATCCTGACCGAGATGGATTCCACCACCCGCCACTGGCGCTTCCTGCGCAACGGCGAATTCGATGTTGCCGAGGTCTCGCTATCGTCCTACATGGCGGCCAAGACCCGCGGCCTGCCCTTCGATGCGATCCCGGTCTTCCTGCACCGCCGCTTCCGCCACGGCTTCATCTTCACCAACACCGCCGCAGGTATCCGCAAGCCGAAAGACCTGATCGGCCGCAAGGTCGGCGTGAAGAGCTATCAGGTGACCGCATCGCTCTGGCTGCGCGGCCTGCTGGAAAGCGAGTATGGCGTGCCGCACCAGTCGATCGAGTGGTATTCGGAACTCGACGAGGACGTCGATTTCAAGCTTCCTTCCGGCCTGAAGCTGCACAAGATCGGCGAGGACAAGTCGATCGAGCAGATGCTGGTCGACGGCGAAATCGACGCCCTGCTGCATCCCGATCTGATCGCCCCGATCAAGAAGCGGGACCCGCGCGTCGGCCGCCTTTTCCCCGACTACAAGGCCGAGGAGATCGCTTACTACGAGCGCACCGGCATCTTCCCGATCATGCATGTGATGGGCATCCGCCCGGAGATCGTCGCCCGCCACCCCTGGGTGCCGATCAATCTCTATATCGCCTTCGAGGAGGCCAAGCAGATCGCCATGAAGCGCATGGAAAACCCGCGCATCGTGCCGCTCGCCTGGTATCGCGAGGCCTGGGAGGAACAGCAGGCGATCATGGGTGACGATCCCTGGGCCTACGGTCTCGAAGGGCAAAACGGCAAAACGCTGGAAACCGTCATCGGCTACGCCCACCAGCAGGGGCTGATCGACCGCAAGGTCGCTCCCTCGGAGCTCTTCCTCGACATCTCGCAGGGCCGCAAACGCGGCGACAAGCACCGTGTGTAGCGCCTGCGACGGCAGCGGCGGGACCGCATTCGAACCGGCCTGGTCCGGCAGCGGCATCCGCTGCGACAATTCCTCGGAGAACAAGACGATGCATGAAGATCTGAAGCAGCGGATGATCGAGGCCGGTCGCATTCTGGAGGCAGCCGGCCAGGGCGACTGGACCCGCGGCCACGTCTCGATCCGCGTTCCCGATCAGCCCGACCGCTTCTACATGAAGCCGTCGAAATTCGGCCTCGAAGAGATCACCCTCGACAACATCATCACCGTCGATCTCGACGGCGAGAAGGTCGATGGCGAATTCGGCCGTCACAACGAGGTCTATATCCATTCCGAAGTGCTGCGCACCCGGCCGGATCTGAACGCTGTCGTTCATACCCACGCGCCCTATGCCACCGCCTTCTCGGCGCTCGGCAAGCCACTGCAGCCGGTCGGCCACCCGGGCTCGATCTTCGCCGAGGGCTTACCCGTGTTCTCCGAAACCACGGAGCTGATCACCACCATCGAGCGCGGCAAGGCGGTCGCCGCCTGCCTCGGCGAGCATGGCGCCATGCTCTTGCAGAACCACGGCATCGTCACCGCCGCCCCCACCATCGAGCAGGCGATCTATCTGGCGCTATCGCTGGAAAACGCCTGCATGATGCAGCTGTGGGTCGAGGCTGCCGGAGGCGCCAAGGCGCTCGGCAAGCCTGAGGATATCAAGGCCAAGCGCAAGCACATGTTCCGCGACGAGATGTTCAAGGCGACCTTCGCCTATCTCGTCCGCCGCCTGAAGCGCGGCTGAGGCGGCCAGACATAGAAGACTGAGGAGGAGTCCCATGTATTATATCGACGCGTTCAACCATTTCTTTCCGAAGGCGCTCTGGGAGAGTATCCAGAAGCTCGAAGGCGCCGGCAAGGATATCGGCCGCCGCATGCAGGGCGTGCCCTGCATCTACGATCTGGAAACCCGCTTCCGCGTCATGGACGAGTTTCCTGATTACCGTCAGATCATCTCGCTGGGCATGCCACCGCTGGAAGCGATGGGCGGCCCGGAACTCGCCACCGAATTTGCCCGCATTGCCAATGACGGCCAGGCCGAGCTCGTCGAGAAATATCCTGAGCGCTTCGCCGGCTTCGTCGCCGCCCTGCCGATGAATGCGCCCGACGCTGCCGTTCGCGAGGCCGAGCGCGCCTTCACCGAACTCGGCGCCAACGGCCTGCAGATCCACACCAACGTGAACGGCGCTCCGCTCGACGAGGAGCGCTTCTTCCCGATCTTCGAGGTCGCCGCCAAGCACAACAAGCCGGTGCTGCTGCATCCCTCGCGCAATTCCTCGATGACCGATTATGCCACCGAGGATAAGTCGAAATACGAGATCTGGTGGACCTTCGGCTGGCCCTACGAAACCAGCGCCGCCATGGCCCGCCTCGTCTTCTCCGGCTTCATGGACCGCCTGCCCAACCTGAAGGTTCTCGCCCACCATATGGGCGCCATGGTGCCCTATTTCGAGGGACGCGTCGGCCCGGGCTGGGACCAGCTCGGCAAGCGCACCACCGACGAGGACCTGACGCTGGTGCTGAAGCGCCTGAAGAAGCGCCCGCTCGATTATTTCAAGGATTTCTACGCCGACACCGCCGTCTTCGGCTCGAAGGCGGCCACCATCTGCGGCCTGGAATTCTACGGCAGCGACCGCATTCTCTTCGCCTCGGACTCTCCCTTCGATCCCGAAAAGGGCCCGGGCTATATCCGCGACACGCTGAAGATCCTGAACTCTCTCGATCTTCCCAAGGAAGACATGGAAAAGATCTGCTTCCGCAATGCCGAGGCCCTGTTCGGGCTGAAGGGCAGATAATCCGCGAGAAGTTGAACTAGTGCGCGGCTGCAATGCGTCCTATAACGGCCGCGCATCATTTACCGGTCAATGCCCTTGCCTCGTCTCACGCCTATCATCCTTGCCATCGCCCTGTTCATGGAACGGATGGATTCGACGATCATCGCGACGAGCCTGCCGGCAATCGCCGCCGATATCGGCACCTCGCCGATCGCCTTGAAACTGGCCGTCACCAGCTATCTCGTGGCGCTCGCCGTCTTCATCCCGATCAGCGGCTGGATGGCTGATCGTTTCGGCGCTCTCAACGTCTTCCGCATCGCTATAGGCATCTTCATGATCGGTTCGATCGGCTGCGCCTTCTCGGGCTCGATCGGCGCCTTCGTCTTCTGCCGGCTGGTGCAAGGCGCCGGCGGCTCGATGATGACGCCCGTCAGCCGGCTGCTGCTGGTGCGCGGCACGCCGAAGCATCAACTGGTCGATGCGCTGGCCTGGCTCACCATCCCCGCCCTCGTCGGCCCGATCCTCGGCCCGCCGGTCGGCGGCTTCTTCACCACCTATCTCAGCTGGCACTGGATCTTCTGGATCAACGTGCCGATCGGCATTGCCGGTATCATCCTCGTCACCAAGCTGTTACCGCCGGTCGAAGCACGCGAGCCGAAGCCGTTGGATTTCACCGGCTTCTTCCTCTCCGGCATCGGCTTCAGCGCTTTCGTCTTCGGCATTTCCGTCGTCAGCCTGCCTGCCCTGCCGATGTACTATGGCTATACGACGATCGCCGTCGGTATCCTGATGGGCATCGCCTATCTCTGGCATGCCAGGCGCACCGAGCATCCGCTGCTCGACCCGCGCATGTTCCGCTATCCAATCTTCCGCGCCTCGATCATCGGCGCCTCGAATTTCCGCATGGGGCTCGGCGCCCTTCCCTTCCTGATGCCGCTGATGCTGCAGCTCGGCTTCGGACTGACGCCCTTCCAGTCAGGCATGGTGACCTTCATCACCGCGGTGGGATCGCTGAGCTCGAAATTCGGCGCCGCCCACACCTTCGCGCGCTTCGGCTTCCGCCGCATCCTGATCGTCACCACCTTCATTTCCGCCATCCTGCTCGGCATCAACGCGCTCTTCCATCCTGGCACGCCGATGTGGCTGATCATGGGCTGCCTGCTGATCGGCGGCATCCTCCGCTCGATGGCCTTTTCCGGCATCAGCGCCATGTCCTTCGGCGATGTCGACGAGGCCGATACCGGCCAGGCAACGGCGATCAATGCGGTGGCCCAGCGCGTCTCCATGGCCATGGGCGTGGCGGTAGCCGGCGCCTCGCTCGATATATCAAGCAGCCTGCATGGCGGCGGCCTGCTGCTCTCCGATTTCCACATCGCCTTCGTGGTCGTCGGCCTGGTATCGGCCTCCAGCGTCATCACCTTCTGGCGCCTGCCGCCCCAGGCCGGCGATGATCTCGTCCGCCGCCGTCCGCGTCACGCCGATTGAGCTCAACTCCCCGCTGACCGGCCGAACTCGCGCGGTGAGCAGCCATTGTGGCGGCGAAACGCGGTACTGAACGCACTGGCCGATTCATAGCCGATGTCGCCAGCCAGCCGCTCGAGGCTGATATCGCCGCGGCTCAGCGCATCGCGCGCCAGCGCCATCCGCCATTGCGCGAGATAGTCGATCGGCGTCGTGCCAAGCGCCTCGGCAAAGCGGACAGCAAAGGCCGAGCGCGACATGCCCGCCAGCTTCGCCAGCCCCTCGACGGTCCAGCGCGCACGGACATCGGCATGCATCGCCCGCAAAACACGGGCGAGCGAGGGATCACGCATCGAACGCAGCATTCCCGATGTCACCGGCCCGGCATCCATACCGCCGCCCCAGCGCAGCGCCTCGACCAGCATCACCTCCAGCAGCCGCTCGACCACCGGTTCGCGGCCCGGCCGGTCGGCCACGCTCTCTTCCATGATCAGCGCGATGATGCGCTTCAGCCGGTCGGCCTCGCCCTCATCGGCACGGATATGGATGATCCCGGGCAGCAGTGCCAGCAGCAACCCTGCATTGACCGGATCGATCTGGAAGCCGCCGCCGAGCATCCGGAAATCCGCCTCGCCTTCCGCCTCGCCATGCCGCACCGGCTGATCGGTGGGTTCGCGCGGCAGCCGCTCTGCCTCGGCATGACTGAACAGCGAGAACGCCGGCGTCGATGGAATGAGAATGAAATCGCCGGCGGCAAGCCGGATCGGCGCTTCCTCGTCAAACTGAAGAAAGCAGGTCCCCTCGAGCACGATGGCAAATCCGGGCGCCCCGTAGGGACGATAGCACGCGCCCCATCTGCCGCGGCCGGTGATCGGCTTGGAGACGGCCGCATGCGGCCGAAGCAGACCGATAAGGTCACTGAAAGGATCCATGATGGACGATCTACAATGTTTTATGGAGTTCTGATTATAGATCGTCTCCGCGACTTGTCTATGCTCCCTGACAACGAAAGGAGCCCGACATGGCCAAGACGATGATGATCACAGGAAGCTCGACAGGATACGGAAAGGCAGCAGCAGAGTTCTTCCTCGACAAGGGGTGGAACGTGCTGGCGACGATGCGACAGCCGGAGAAGGCGGCCTTCGCGGATAACACCGGCCGCCTCAAGGTCCTGCCGCTCGATATTACCAGCGACGACAGCATCCGCGCGGCGATCGCCTCCGGCATCGAAGCCTTCGGCACGATAGACGCCTTCGTCAACAATGCCGGGATCGGCCTCGCCTCAGCCTTCGAGGCAACACCCGATGCGGTCACCCGTGAAATCTTCGAAACCAACAGCTTCGGTGTCTTCACCGCCTGCCGGGCGATCATCCCAGTCATGCGCAGACAGGGCGGCGGCACCATCATCAACGTCACATCCAGCGCCGGGATCGGCCCAATGCCGATGGTCGCCGTCTACTGCGCCAGCAAATGGGCCGTCGAAGGTTTCACGGAATCGCTCGCCTACGAACTCGAACCCTTCGGCATCAAGGCGCGCCTCGTCGAGCCCGGCTATGCGCCGACAACGAGCTTCACCACCAATAGCGGCGACCGCATGAACGGCCTGATCCCGGATGACTACGGCGCCTATGCGCAGACCTATTTCCAGAGGATGGCAAACTACCCGACGCCCTACTGCACCGAGCAGGAAGTGGCCGAGGCGATCTTTGCGGCGGCGACGAACGAGGCAAGGCAAGTGCGCTACCTTGCCGGAGCCGATACCAGGATGGTCGCCGATCTCCGCTGGACGACATCAGACGCCCACTACACTGAGACCATGCGCAAGACCTTCAGCCCGCAAGGCTGAGAGGATGGAAAGCATGGCCGCCGCAGCCGACGAGCGCGGCGGCCATGAACATCAGGCGATAATGCCCCGAAGATTGTCGAGGATCGCATTCCAGCCGCCGCGGTGGCCGTCGCGGGCCTCTTCGCTGCGGAACTTTACCTGCTTCAGCGTGATTTCGGTGGTGTTCGCATCGACCTCGGCGAGATCGATGGTCACCACACTGTCGTCGAGCGAATAGGGCGACTCCCAGGTGAAGGCGAGGCGCGCGTGCGGATCGATCTCCAGATAGGTTCCGGCATGCGGGATTTCGCGCTCGGCGGTCTTCATCACGATCGAGAAGCGGCCGCCCTTCACCGGGTCGTTCGACACCTTCGATACATCGCTGCCGCCGGTCGGCGTGCGCATGAACTGCGCCAGGATTTCCGGCGAGAGCCAGGCGTTGAAAACCTTCTGGCGGGGCGCTGCGATCTTGCGGTTGATTGTCAGTTCCAGTTCACTCATGTCCGTCATCCTTTGAAACGAGAATAGCCTCCAGCGCCGACAGGCGCAGGTCCCAGATGGACTTCAGTTGCGCGAACCAGCCCTCAGTCAGCTTTAGTGGTTCGAGCTCCGCGGCCATGAAATGCTCACGGCCGACAGTCCTGCGGGTCACAAGTCCCGCCTCCTCCAGCACCTTGATGTGCTTGGAAACGGCATTCAGGGACATGTCGAAATGAGCGGCAAGCGAAGTCACTCTCAGCGCCCCTTCCTGAACAAGAAGCGTAAGGATCTTCCGCCGCGTGGTGTCACCCGCGGCCTTCAGAATACGTGACAGAGCGTCGTCGTCCATTTATTCACCCGTATGGTTGAATATACAAAATTCGAATCGATAGTCAACCATATGGGTGAATGTTTTCGCGCGGGGCAAGAGCGTCAGTCCCAGAACCACGACTTTCGCACCTCGGCGCGGGCGGCCTCGCGGGTCATGCCGATATCGCTAAGCTCACTGGCCGAAAGCTCAAGCAGGTTTCTGCGCGTGCGGCGCTTTTCCAGCCAATGCCTCAACGCCGCTACCAGCCCGTCAGGCGCCAGCCTCCATCGCCCCGCGTCCGCCCGTCGTCCGGCGCTCTCTTCAGTCTCGATCGTCATGCCAGTCTCCTGCCGTTTTGAAGGCGCGAGGATGGACTGGCAGGAACAGTGAAAGAAGCTTATCGTTGTTATGCAATGCATAAGGATTTCTTTGATGATCAATCTCGATCAGCTGGCCGCCTTCGTCAGCGTCGCCGAATTGGGCAGCTTCACGGCGGCCGCTGACCGCGCCGGGGTCACGCAGCCGGCCGTCAGCCTGCAGATCAAACTGCTGGAACAGCGATTGGGCGTGCGGCTGATCGAACGTGTGGGACGCCGTGCCCAGCCTTCGGCCGCCGGCGTCGAGTTCCTCGCCCATGCGCGAAAAATCATCGAGCAATGCGATACGGCGCTCGATGCCATGGCGCCCTATAAGGAAGGGGCTGCGGGGCGTGTGAGGATCGGCAGCGGCGGAACCGCCTCGATCCATCTGCTGCCTCGCGCAATCGCCGCCGCCAAGAAGCGCATGCCGGGCCTCGAGATCACCGTGAAGATCGGCAATACCGACGAAATCCTTCGCGATCTGGAATCCAACGCGCTCGACCTCGCCGTGGTCACCCTGCCCGCCGCAGCCCGGTCGCTGGAGGTCGAGATCTTCTATGAGGACGAGCTTCTGGCCGTCGCCCCGCGCGGCAGCGACATGCCGGAAGGCGGTCCTGATGCCACTTTCCTGCAGCAGAAGGTGATGATGCTCTATGACGGCGGCAATACCCGCCAGGCGACGGACAAATGGTTTGCCGATGCAGGCATCCGTGCTCAGCCGGTCATGGAATTCGGCAGCGTCGAGGCGATCAAGGAACTGGTGGCGGCCGGTCTCGGCTGGTCGGTGCTTCCGTCGCTGGCGCTGCGCCGCGACCGCGCCGGCTATCTCGCAACGTCGCCGGTGAAACCGCGTCTGGTCCGGCAGCTCGGCATCGTCATGCGCCGCGACAAGCACCTGACCCGCGGCCTGCGCGAAATCGTCAAATGCCTGCGCGACTTCAAGGATTGATGGCGGCTATTTCTCGGCTTTGGAGAGAACGAACGGTACGACCGCCGTCAGGATGGCGGCGACCGGTGCGTTGCGCAGCATACGGCCGAACACATAGGTTCCGGCCATCGCGCCCGCGAGCTTCAGCCACGGATAGTCGCCGAGCTGGTCATGGGCGCTTCTGTCGGCCCATTCCAGATTGTTGCGCACCACAGCCGCACTCTGTTCCTTGATCACCGAAAGGCGCGCCCGCAGTGCTTCGAGCTCTGCCTGCAGCCGGTGAAGATCAGCCTCAAGGGCCGCGTCTTCTTCCGGATTGTCCCGGACGAAATCATCGGCCATCGCCTCCGCTTCCATCTCGGCCAGATGCGCCTGAAGGTCCGCTTCGGTTGCGTCTGCTCCGGGCCGTGATCTGTCTGGCATCTGTCTCTCCTGCGTTTGCGGTCTCTACCCACTGCTGCTGAAGACCGAAACTCCCCGACAGGCGAAAAGTTTCGCGAAGATCGGGCGCTCACCGCTTTTCAGCGAAATCCGGCTGTTTTTCTACCCCGCTTGGCACCTGCGGAGGCGCGCGACCTACATCCGGCAGTGGATTCTAATCCTAATTGGCAGGTTGATATGGTGGGGTGCGGCTGACGTTATAGGCTCATGAGGTTTGTGTTGATTTATATCGTAGCGTGCGTAACGGTGAGCCTGGCAACGGGGTTCGTCATCTATCCATTTTTCGCGCCGCCGCTCGACCCGGTAACCAGACTGTCCGCAACCGGCACAGTCAACCTCGCTCCAAAGACGACAGCAAAGACATTCCGCGTCCGCCAAAGCTGCGTGGCGCCAACCGAATGCGCCGCCTACGCATCCTCCGAAAGCCTTGCCGATCTGCTGGCAGCACGCTTCCCGTCGGCCGATATGCATGCCGTTCCTCCACAGCCGCCGCTCGAGCTCTACGGAAGAACCGGGCGTCATGAGGAGAAGGCGCTGTGACGCCGCATTCGGCAGCATCGCGCAAAATCAACCATCCATTAACCATAATTAGGCATCGTCGATATAAACACGGAGAGGGCCGTTGAAGCATCAGACGATAATCGCGCGGGTTGCAGCATGCATGCTGATGTCTTCCGCACTGGCCGGCTGCGTGAGCGGTCCGGATCATGTCCCCCCGGAGATGCCGCTTCCCGCGAAGTTCGGTGAAGGCGGGGTCAAGAGCAATGGTGATGTTGCGACCGCCCAGTGGTGGACGGCCTATCGCGATCAGCGGCTGAACTCGCTGGTGGCCCAAGGCATCGGCCAGAACCTCGACGTGCTGCAGGCGCTGGAGCGCATCAACGCTGCCGAAGCCCAGGTGACAGTCGCCGGTGCAGGCGCGCTGCCGAGCCTCGTCGTCGGAGCTTCCCATACGGTCAGCGGCCAGATGGGCAACCTTCGCACCCGCTCCGGCGCCACCAACACCACCGCCGGTGAAGCCAATGTCTCCTGGCTGCTCGATCTGTTCGGCGAATACCGCCGCTCGAAGGAAAGCGCGCTGGCATCGCTGGATTCGGCCTATGCCACCGCCGATGTCGCCAAGCTCACCTTCCTCCAGGATCTGGTCAACAGCTATATCGACGCCCGCTACTACCAGGAACGCATCGCGCTCTCCCAGGCAAACCTGAAGTCGCGCCGCGAAACCTTCGATCTCACCAAGTTCCAGCTCGAAGCCGGTGCGGCCTCGCGCCTCGACGTCGTCCAGGCCGAAGGTCTGGTGCAGTCGACCCAGGCCGAAATCCCCGGTCTCGAAACCAACTTCCGGGTTGCCGCCCATCACATTGCCACCCTGCTCGGCCTGCCGGCCTCCTCGCTGGTCAGCGATCTGCAGAAGGGCTCGCATCAGCCGGTGTTCCGTGGCGGCCTGCAGGCCGGCATTCCGGCTGACCTGATCCGCAACCGTCCGGATATCCGCAAGGCCGAACGGGATCTGGCCGCCGCCACCGCCAATATCGGCGTGGCCGAGGCGCAGCTTTATCCGTCGATCTCGCTGTCGGGCTCGATCTCGCCCTCCTATGTCCGCCCGGTCGGCGGCAATGGCGGCCTGACCACCTGGTCCTTCGGCCCGACGCTGAACCTGCCGATCTTCGACGGCGGCCGCCTGCGCGCCAATGTCGACATCACCAAGTCGGATGCCAAGGCYGCCTATCTCGCCTGGAAGTCTGCGGTGCTGAGCGCCGTCGAGCAGGTCGAGAACGCAYTSTCGGCRGTGCGCCGCGATGCGCAGACGGTTCAGGCCCTGCGTGCCCAGGTGAAGACCACCCAGGAATCGCTTGAGCTCTCGACCGCCAGCTACAAGGACGGCGCGTCCTCGCTGCTCGACGTTCTCGATGCGCAGCGCAACGTCTCGACGGCCCAGGCAAGCCTGGCCGCCGCCGTCCAGCAGATGGCCAAGGACTACGTCTCGCTCAACGTCGCCGTCGGCGGCGGCTATGCGCCCGATGGCGCAAAGCCGAGTGCCGTCGCGAAGGTGGAAACAATCGCTCCGCCAAAGGGAAGCTGAACCGCGGCAAGCGTGCAACAGGAGGCGCTAAAAAGCGCCTTATCTGCCCGAAAACCGGCTATTTTGCCCCGGTTTAAGCCCTTAACCCAAAGGGATTAGTTGATTTCGACCATCGATATGGCATCCTGACCTCGGGATTGGGGAAAGTAGCGAGTAGAACCTATTCCAAATGCGGCAGCTAATACTCGCGGACTATAGAGCCGCGACCTGGCTCCTTGCGGAAGGGCTCGCTTCGGAACACGGAGCGAGCCCGGTTTCGTTGATATACAGGGATCTTGCGCGGCGGGTGCGGTTTCGGCCCGCTTCGTGATGCTGTCCGCCTTCTCCTTTTTCACGCTAATCCGAATGAAGCATTCCGGGCCTCGCCGCGCGGACGCTTCAGTGCGTCCCATGCGCGCGAGCTACCCCAGCGGCCAAAAGAACTAGCTGCGCCTACCGCCTCCAGGGGATTTCGCTCGCGGGCGTTTCGCCTGATCATCCGTGCCATTATGCCCGGCGGCCCTCCGCCAGGACGATGCGAACCATGAGGCTGTCAGATGACCATTGGCGCAAAAGGACGCGGACGTTTCTCCGCGAAGGTTGCGGGCGCCGCCCTACTCTTGCTTGCAGCCGCCCAGTCAGGCGTTCTGGCGGATGAGAGCGGCTATCAGGTCCGTCCCGAAACCAAGCTGAAGGTCACCGTGGTCGAATGGGTGGCATCGACCGGCGACTACAAGGAATGGACCGCGCTCAACGGCGAATTCACTGTCACGCCGGCCGGCAACATCTTCATCCCGATGATCGGCCAGATGAATGTCGAGGACAAGACCGTCGATGAGATCTCGCAGCTGATCGGCGCCAATCTGAAGCGCATCACCGGACTGGCGACCGCGCCGACCGCCTCTGTCGAGGTGGTCAAATATCCGATGGTCTATGTCAGCGGCGCCGTCGAGCGCTCCGGCGAGTTCGAATTCCGCCCGGGACTGACCGTCAAGCAGGCGATGGCCATGGCCGGCGGCAAGGAACGCCGCAGCAGCCCGCAGGGCGAATATTCCGACGCCGAACAGATCCGCTATGCCGGCGATCTCGGCCGCCTCGAACTGCAGCTCAAGCAATATATGGCCAAGCGCGCCCGGCTGATGGCCGAGTTTTCCGGCAAGGATGCGATCGAATTTCCGCCGGAGATCGCCGCGGGGAGCCAGGATCCGATCATCGGCCAGATCATCCAGAGCGAAACGGCCCTGTTCAAGGCCCGTGCCGATGCGCTGAGCCGCGCGCTGCAATCGGCAACCGAGCTCGAAACCCTGCTGACCAGCGAAATCAGCGTCCTCGACGAGAAGATGTCGACGCAGGACCGGCAGGTCACCATCGCCCAGGACGAGTTGAGCGACATCTCCAAGCTCGTCGATACCAAGATCCTGACCACCTCGCGCAAGACAGCCCTCGAGCGCACGGTCGCTGAAATGCAGGGTAGCAAGCTCGACCTCGTCGTCGCCTCGATGCAGGCCAAGCAGAAGCTCAGCGAAACGAAGCGCGACGCCGAAACCCTGAAGAGCCAGCGCACCACCGAAGCCGGTCAGGAGCTGCAGACCACTGAATCCGACATCGAGGATACCAAGCTGAAGCGGGCAACCACGCTCCAGCTCTTGCAGATCGCCGGTGCAACGGTGTCCCGCTACCAGAGCCTCAAGGCTGTCGACCTGCAGCCGCTGGAGTTTTGGGTGACGCGCACCGCGAGCGACATTCCGACGACGAGCGAAGTTCAGGACACCGAGGAACTGCAGCCCGGTGACGTTCTCGATGTTCGCTACAACGTATCCACCAGCTTCCAGGGAACGGTCATTTCCGCCCTGGAACCTGAACAAAAACAAACGCCCTAGGGAGCTGCGAGGATAGACATGGTCATTCAGGAGATCGGCAAAATCGTTCCCGGCAATCATCACGCTTTCGATGAGACGCAGCGCGAATACATATCCTTCCGTGACATCTGGGCATTCCTGAAGCGCCACGCCGCGCATCTGGCGATCTGCACGGCACTCGGCGTGTCGGTCGGCGGGCTCTATATCTTCAGCACCGAGCCGATCTTCTCGGCAACGACCCGCTTGGTCATGGACCCCGAGCAGGGCCGTATCGCCTCGCAGGACGCCTTCACCGGCACCATCATCATCGAAGCCGCCGAAATCGCCAGCCAGGTGGAAATCGTTAAGTCGGAATCGATCGCCCGCGACGTCATCGCCAAGCTGAAGCTCGATCATGACCCTGAGATCATCGGCGGCGAGTCCTGGCGCGGCATGATAACCGGCGCCATAAAGAGCATCATCCCGGGCATGCACAAGCCGGAGACTGCGCCGCAATCCCCAACCGAGACGGCTGAGGAAGCCTTGATGCGCCGCACGATGGCGTCTTTCCTCTCCCGCGTCACGGTGACCCGCGTCGGCCAGTCCTATATTCTAGAAATCGGCTACAGCTCCACTGATCCGGAAAAGGCGGCCCGCGTCGCCAATGCCATTGCCGACGCCTATATCCGCTCAGGCCTTGCCGAGCGCGCCGCCGCCGCGCAGAGCGGCGCCAAGTGGCTCGAAAGCCGGTTGATCGAAGTTGGCCGGAAAGCCCGCGAGACAGCGATGCAGGCGGAAGAATTCCGCGCCAAGAACGGCATCATGGAGATCAATGCCACCTCCTCGCTCGACCAGCAGCAGCTTTCCGAAATCAGCACCCAAGAACTCAGCGCCCGTACCCAGACGGCGGCTGAAGCCGCAAAATACGACGCACTCGCCCGCCTGAAGAACGGCGGGGAGCCCGATGCAACGGTGCAGGAAGCCGTCAACAATCCGCGTATCCAGAAGCTTCAGGAGGACCTGAGCATCGCCGTGTCGAAGCTCAACAATCTGACCGGCCGTTACGACGCCGGCAATCCAGCCGTCGTTGCGGCACAGGACGAGGTCGCCGGCCTGAAGAAGGCGATCGACGACGAATATACCCGCATCCAGTCGCTCTACGCCACCAATCTGGAAGTCGCCAAGAACCGCGAACAGCTGCTCAAGACGCAGCTGGAATCGCTGACCGCCGCCGGTACCGACAAGAACCTTGCGCGTGTCGAACTGACCGAGATGGAAAGCCAGGCCACCACCTACCGCCGGATTTACGAAACCATCCTGCAGCAGGTGACCGGCGCCATCCAGCGCCAGTCCTTCCCGATCGGCAACGCCCGCATCGTCACGGCGGCCACCGCTCCGCTTTCCAAGAACTGGCCGAAACCCAGCCTCATCATTCCGCTGACCGCCATGCTCGGCCTTGCTGGTGGTCTCGGCATGGCTTTGTTCAACGACGGTTATCGCCGCCGCCTCAATGTCCTCGGGCGGCTGCGCAGCGAGCTCGGCATCAATTCGCTCGGGACCATCCCGCTGATCGGCCGCGAACGCAATCTCGCCGCCAGCGTCTCGCCTGTCAGCATCGACGTCGCCTACCGGCGGGTTCTCGATGCACCCTATTCACGCTTCACGGAATCCTTGCGCAGCATACGGGGCGCCATCGACGCCGCATTCCGCTCCAACAATTCGACCGTCATCGGCATCACCTCGATCACGCCTGGCGCAGGAAAGACGACGCTCAGCGTCAATCTGGCTCAAGTCTACCAGCATGAAGGCAGCAATGTCGTTCTCGTCGACGCCGACTTCATCAACGCACGCCTGAGCACAGTCGCAGCCGACTCCGGCCCGGCCTTCGGCCTGAAGCTGCTCGGCTCCGATCACGCCGCCCGCAAGAACAACCAGCGTCCGAACGATCTCGAGCCGGTGGTGGATACCGAGGGCGCGCTCGCGACCGTTACCGTACCCGACATCATGCGCTCGGCAGGCCCGCACCAGCGCTTCGGCCATCTGATGGCCTTGCGCCAGGAAATCGAGGCGTTGCGCCGCAAGTTCAAGATCGTCATCGTCGACATGTCGCCCTTCGAAGGGTCGGCTGATACGCGCCAGATCTGCAGCTTCATGGACGGCGTGCTGCTGGTCCTCGACAATGGCAGCGACGTGACCAACGACCGTATCCAGAACGCCCTCAGCGAATTCAGCAGCGGCCGCATCAATCTTCTCGGCGTCGTCACGACACAGATCAGCGCCGCAAAGCCGAAAGTATCGGGCGGCCGCCACAAGCTCCTGAAACCAACCGGGGCCACCCGGACCGCTTCGGTACCGGCAATCATCAACCGCGCCACGGCATCACCGCTGAACATGGTGGTTGGGATCGCCAGCTCGGGCCGCCGCGACATCCTCTCGGCCATTCTGCCGCAGATCTCGAAGCAGACGCGCCAACCCGACGAGGTCATCGTCTGCGTCACCTCGACCACCGATATCGACCAGGTGTCGCTTTCTTCGCTCGCCTGCCCCGTCCGCATCATCATTTCCGAGCGCGGCCTCTGCAGACAGCGAAACGAGATCGTCGCCAATGCCGGAAACGCCGGTGTGGTGCTCTTCCTCGACGACGACTTCATCATGGTGCCGAACTACATCGAACGGCTGGAAACCATCTTCCAGACCCATCCGGATGTCGCCATGTGCACCGGCCGGGTATTGGCCGATGGCATCATCGGTCCCGGCATCTCCGTTCATGACGGGTTGAAGCTGGTCAGCGACCGCGCCCGGCAATCGTCGAACCTGCCGATGACCATCAGCCCGATCTACAACGCATACGGCTGCAACATGGCAATCCGCATGTCGGCGGTGAAGGCAGGTGAAATCCGCTTCGACGAAAACCTGCCGGCCTACGGCTGGCTCGAGGACGTCGATTTCAGCCGCCGCATCGCCGAATATGGCAGCGTCGTTTCCGCCGACAGCCTCGAAGGCGTCCATCTCGGCGTCAAGGTCGCCCGCACGGCGGGTCTGAAGCTCGGATACTCGCAGATCGCCAACCCGATCTATCTGATGCGAAAGCAGACGATGGGTACGCGTTACGGCACAGTCCAGATCGGCCGCAACGTCGCGGCGAACTTCGCCAAATGCCTGCGCCCGGAACCCTGGGTCGATCGCCGCGGCCGGCTGAAGGGCAACATGCTTGCGATGCTCGACCTTTTCCGCGGCCGGTTGACCCCGCGCCGGATCGAAAGTCTGGAATAGCGGATGCGGCACCGTCAGCCCGATCGCGTCGTGATCATCAATGACCGTTCCGAACGGGTCGGCGGCGCGTCCAATCTGGCGGTCCTCTCCGCCGAACTGATCCGTGACCGGGGCATTCCGGTCACCTACTTCGCCGGCGACGGCGTCGAGCACGGTATCGCTTCGGCCGAGATGGTCGGCGTCGGCGGCATGCCGCTCGTCAACCAGCACAAGCTGGCGGCAACGATCGGCGGGCTTTACAATCAGGCAGCCTACGACAGCCTGCGCGGCGTCATCGCCCGTACCGATTCACCCGGCACGATCTATCACGTTCATGGCTGGTCGAAGATCCTCTCGCCGTCAATCTTCCGGGCGCTCTGGCGCGTCCGCTCGCGGGTGGTGCTGCACGCCCACGACTATTTCCTCTCTTGCCCGAACGGCGGTTATGCCAACTATCAGAGCCACCGTGTCTGCAACCTGACGCCGATGTCGGCACGGTGCCTGACGACGCAATGCGACAAACGCGGCTATCACGAGAAAGTCTGGCGCTCGACCCGCCATCTCATCCGCCAGCACTTCTTCCCGACGCGCTACGTTCCGGCCAATATCGTCATCGTGCACCAGCACATGCATGAATATTTCACCCGGGCCGGCATCAATGCCGAATTCATCCGCACAATCCGCAACCCGGTGGAGCCCTTCCTGCACCTGCCGCCCAGTCCGGCGGAGACGAAGAAATTCTTCTTCATCGGCAGGCTGGAGCCGGAAAAGGGCTTCGAGGATGCGGCGCGCGCAGCGCGTCTCGCCAATGTCCCGCTGCATGTCATCGGCGATGGCGCCGGTCGCGCGGTGCTGGAACGCGATTATCCCGAAGCCGTCCTGCACGGCTGGAAGAGCAAGGAGGAGATTGCCGGCCTCGTCACCGACGCACGCTGCATCGTCATCTCCTCGCGCGTGCCGGAACCCTTCGGTCTTGCCGCAGTCGAGGCGGTCGCCAGTGGCATTCCCGTGATCATTCCGCAGGCCGCACTGCTCGCCCGCGAGATCGCCGATCTCGGCTGCGGATTGACCTTCGAGAACGGCAATATCGAAACCCTGGCAGCCGCCATGCGGCGGCTTGCCGATGACGACGCCCTCATTCGCACCATGAGTGCAAATTGCCTGCGCCAGCGCTCCGGCATGGCACATACCTCCCTCTCCTGGGCTGAGGCCCTGTTCGAGCTCTACGATGAGATCCTCGAACGGGCACACGCTGGCCAAGAAGCTGCACTTGCTGGGTAATCCCGCATCGCAAGGCAACGATTGGACGCGCCCGATTACCTCTATGTGACTAGCCGACTACCCTCAGGATGAATTGTAAATGGCCAGACGCGCTGGCAACCTGATCATGGGTTCAAGGGTAAATGGGGTTTGATATGTTATCTGCTTTCGACGGCTTTGCCCGCGGTGACCAGGTCACGCCGGAGATCCGTGTCGTTGCAGCCGGCTACCGGCTCAAGCGTACCCTCGACATCGTTTTCGCTAGCCTCGGCCTGCTGTTTCTGGCCCCGGCCCTGATCCTGATCGTCATCGCCCTTTTGATCGTCGATGGCCGCCCCATCTCCTTCAGCCATACCCGTGTCGGCAAATACGGCCGCCCGTTCCGCTGCCTGAAATTCCGCTCGATGCGCACCGATTCCGCCGAGCGCTTGGCCGAAATCCTGGCGACCGATCCGGTGCGCCGGGCCGAATGGCAGGAAACGCAGAAGCTGATGAACGACCCGCGCGTCCACTGGCTCGGCAAGCTCTTGAGAATGACCAGCGCCGACGAATTGCCGCAGCTGATCAACGTGCTGCGCGGCGAGATGAGCCTTGTCGGCCCGCGCCCGATCATCGCCGAGGAAATCGAGCGTTACGGCGCCAACGCCCATGTCTATCTGGCGATGACGCCGGGTCTTACCGGCATGTGGCAGGTCAGCCGCCGCCAGGACACTTCCTACGAGGAACGCGTCCAGTACGACGTGGATTACTACCGCTCGTGCTCATTCACGACGGATATCAGCATTCTCTGGAAAACGGTCGGGGTGGTTTTTCTCGCTCACAACGAGAAAGAGCGGCTCACCAAATGAAAATGGCGGCGAGAATGACCCAGCAGGCGAGGCAGAACAGCGCCAAGCCCCAGCGGAGCTTGTATTTCAGGAAAGACGGACGGCCATCCGGCGCCTGGCCGGGACCGGCATCCTTGGAAAGATCACTGAAGCTGGCCGCGCTCTGCGCATATGCAGATTTACGTGCCGCCTTTGACTCTGTGATCATGACATTGTCTCCCTACCTATTCGGCAGCCGACTCAGTACAAGCTCTCCGTCCTGCCGGGAATCGCATACCGCGCAAACCTTGTCCAACGATTGTTTCTCGGGCTGGCAAGGCGGCGCCGTATCTATCCGGGCTTCAGTAATAACACCGCAGCCGCCTTGTTGTTCAATCCGCCGCGAGGTTCGGTGAGATGAACGAGGGGGAGGAAAGACCGGACAGCCAGAATCCGCAGCAGAAAGCCAGGCGCATGAAGATGCCCGCCTTCCTCGGTGCGGGGCTCTGGACGCTCTCTGCCAAGATCGTCTCGCAGCTCGCCCAGCTGCTGGCATTCCTGCTCGCCGCCCGCATCCTCGAATCGGCGCAATTCGGCTTTTACGCCTACAGTTCGGCGATCGCCATCCTGCTGGTGCTCTGTGCCGAGGGCGGCTGGGGCGAGTATGTGATGAAGTCCCACAGCACCGGCCGCGAGCTCGACCAGATCGGTACGATTGCGGTGATGTCTGGCGTTCTCTGCACCGGGGTCGGCTTCCTGATTTCCGGCGCCCTGCATGTCTGGAACGAGCAATGGCTCGGTATTCTGATCGCGCTCTACAGCTGCTGGTTCCTGCCTTCCTCGCTATCGGTCGTCTATGACGGCCTCCTCGTCAATCGCGGGCAGTTGAAGCAGCAGTCGATCATCCGCATCGTCGCCGAGGGCTTCGGGCTCGCCGTCACCATCGCCGGCTTGCATGCCGGCTTCCACGTCGCCTCGCTGATCATCGGCCGGCTGGTGATGCAGACCACCTGCCTGATCGGCTCCTTCATCGTCGTGCGCTGGTATCCGCGCTTCCATCTCACCCGCGCTTTCCTCTTCGATATCCTCGAATTCTCGCGGCACATCCTGTCCAACCGGATCATCTTCTACCTACGCTCCTATTCCGGCACTCTGGCACTCGGCAGCTTCCTGGGCCTGGCAGAAGCCGGTTACTACCGCGCTGCCGAACGGATCGTCGGCGCCATCTCCGAGCTGCTCGGCGAGCCGGCCCGCATGCTGGCCTGGACGGCTTTCCGCAAGATCAAGGGCCAGCCGGCCGACCCGCAGAAATTCGAGGAGCTCGGCCGCACCGCAACGCATTTCATGACGGCGCTGATGATCGTCTCGGCCCCCGTCTATATCGGCCTTGCGCTGGTCTCTCCCGCGCTCGTCGACATCGCGCTCGGCGACAGCTGGGCGCCGACTGCGGCACTCGTCTCCATCCTCGCCATCAAGCAGGTTCTGCTGATCCCGGGTTATGTCACCGAGCCGCTGCTGTCGATCACCGGCAACATCGCCCGGATGCCGCGCCTGATGCTGCTGAACGGCGTCGTGGCGATCGCCCTGATCGTCGCCGCAGCACCGTTCGGGGTCGAGGCCGCAGCCTTCGGCCAGTGCATCGCCGCGCTGATCAGCCTGAAAATCTCCGCCCATCTACAGGGCCGCTATGGCGGCCTCGACTGGAAGCGGGTGTTCCGCGATTGCGGCTATGTCTTCATCGCGATCCTCGCGATGTCGGCCATCGTCTATGCCTTCGGCTATATCGGTGAAGCGACGGCGATGACCCGCATCGAGATGATTGCCTTTCAGGTGCTGTCAGGCGCCGTGACCTATTTTGCAGCACTGGGGGTGATGCATCGGTTCCACGGCGGCGTCGTTCCGATCTGGGAGGTGAAAGATCAACACAAGACTTAGTGACCATCCATCAAGGCCGGGGAAAAGCCGATGACGACGACTGTGACGCTGAAAGGCCGCACATCGACTTTGCGCGAAGCAAGGCGGCGTGCTGAAAAGCTTATTGTGCCATTGCAAGCCCTCAGCGGGCGCTTGCGATACTTCCTTCCGATCCCGCGCCGCTTTACCGGCGCCTATTCCAGCTATGCCGAAGCGCTGGCCGCAGCCAGCACCGGTCCGCTTGCCGGCTACGATCACGACGAGATCGCCCCTGTGGCCTTCGAGCAGATGTGCAAGATCGCCGCCTGGGACTATCCGGTCCTCTTCTGGATGCGCGATCTGGTCCGCGAGACCGGCAGCCTGGTCGATGCCGGCGGCCATATGGGCACCAAATACCGGGCCTTCCGTTCACACTTGCCGCTTGGTCCGGATTTCCGCTGGGTCGTCTACGACCTGCCGTCGATCATCCGCGCCGGGCAGCGCCTTGCCGAAAAGGATAAGCTGACCCGGCTTTCCTTCGTCGACCGCATGGCCGACGCCGGTCCCGCGCCGCTGTTTCTCGGTTCCGGGCTGATGCAATATCTCGACATCCCGCTCGGCAAGCTGATCGGCGACATGCCGCAAGCCCCGAAACATCTGCTGCTCAACAAGGTCGCCCTGCGCAAGGGGCCGACCGTCGTGACGCTGGAGCAGATCGGGCCTGCCAAGGTGCCCTACCAGATCCGCAATGAAGCCGAGTTCATGCATCATGTGACCGGCCTCGGATACGAGCTGGTGGACCGCTGGGCGATTCCCTCGCTGTCGTCCAGGATCGACACCCATCCGGAACTCGGCGCCAGCGAAAGTGCCGGCTTCTACTTCCGCAAGATCTGAACGGGATCGCCACGAATCCAAAACGCCGCGCATTGCGCGGCGTCTTCATTTCCGGATCGAAATGGAACCTCAGACGACCTGGCGCGATTGCTGTGCGCCTGAGGCCGGCCGCCGCTCGCCGGCAAGGCGTTCGCTGAGATGATCGGCAAGCCGCATCGATAGCGCCACCAGCATCAGCGTCGGGTTCGCGTGACCTGCTGTCGGGAATACAGAGCTGCCGGCAACGTAAAGACCATCGACGCCATGCACCATCGCGTTGCGATCGACGACGCTGGTCGCCGGATCGCTGCCCATGCGCGTCGTGCAGGATGGATGGGCCATGTCCATGAAGGCCGCCGCCGACCGGTCGCCGGAGGCGATCCATTCGGCAAGCTCCGGCTCCGGCAATCCGAGCCGCTGGAACTCGCCGGCAATGGTCTGCGCCAGCCGCGCGATGCTCTCGACTTCGGTCTCGCCGATCTTCCAGTTGACCCGGGCAATCGGCTTGCCGAAGCGGTCGAGCTTCTCGGACAGCGTCACGCGGCTTTCCGGATCAAGCTGCTGCTCGGCCATCACGTCGAAGCGCAGTTCGGCCGAACGATGCGGAAGTCCGCGCATCTTGACGAGACGCTGATAGGCGCCCGATACGACCATGCCGGCAGAACCGGCGACCGTTAGCAGATCGCCGAGCGCGCGCTTGCCGCCGCCCTTTGCCAGCCGCTTGAGGGCTGCCCAGGGATCGTCGGCAGCGTGGATCTGCACCGGATAGGCGGCACAGTTGGTTAACCCTTCCCGCACCTGGATCGCTGGGCTCAGAGACAGGCCGCGAAGATAAAAATGCGGCGCGCCGCCATGCTTCAACCCGTAGAAGTTGAAATGACGCGTGACTGCGTCGATATCCCGGCTCTTGCGGAAGCGCATCAGCGTCGTGCGCGGATGATCGGCGAGATAGCGGCCGACCGTGCCGCGGGTGTTTCCGAGACCGGCAGGCGACAGCGAATTCGACGCCAGAAGCAGCCGCGCATTCTCGACGCCGCCGCAGCAGAGCACCACCATCTTCGCCCGCACTGTCGCCGTATTACCCTCGGCGCTGGCGACGCTCAGCGAATGATAACCGCGCTGTTCGGCACGGATCTCGGTGACATTGGCGTTGGTCAGGAACTTCGTGCCCGATTGCGCCAGCCCGCGGGCCACATTGGCAAAGCGCATCGGCTCGCCCCTCTTCTTCCGCTCATGGCTGAACTGCCAGAAGAAATAGCGCAGGCTCTTGGCGTCGAGCCTGAGCTCTTCCGGCGCCGTGCGCAGCAGATCGTGCAGCTTCTCGTCATAGACGTTGGGCCCGAGATTGAGCAGTTCGGCGGCACGGCCGAGATGCGGCATCAATTCATTGCGCTCGAAAGGCCAGCCGGACAGCCGGAGCCACGGCCGCAATGCGAAATCCATATCGTCGAAGGCGGCGCATTTGCCGATCCAGGTATGGGTGCTGCCGCCGAGCATGCGGTTGCGAAGCTCGAAGGCCGGAATGGCGTTCAGCCAGGAAAGAGAGCCGTTATAGCCCCGCCCTTCGGGCGCCTGACGGCCGCCGGATGGTTCACCGGTATTCTCGACCGCATTCAGCGCCTGCGGGCCCGGTTCATAGGACGGGCCGCCACTGTCGAGCACCAGCACATCCGCCTTTCCAGTCAGCTCGCGCGCGATCGTAAGCCCGGCAGGCCCGCCGCCGATGACGGCGACATCGACCTGCAGCAAGGTGTGCACGGGCATGGATCTGAGATCGAGAATGCTCAAGGCCTTTTCCCCTTCGATAGCGTCCCCTTTGATAGCAAGACCGCGCCCGCGACATAAATCGTCCAATGAGGTCCCGCGGATTAGATCGCCTACCGACTTCGGCTAGGCTCCCACCACCGGCCACCCTCTCCTAAGCCGGAAGGATATGCTGAACGGCCCGGCGCTCCGTTTTAAGGTTCGGTGTCGCGCGGCCATGAGCGCCGCGAATTGGGAGCGCAGGAGATTTCAGCAGATGGCCCGTGTCGGAGTTCGTGAATGGCTGGCGCTTGCGCCGGTAATGCTATCAGGCAAGCTCGCCCGTTACAGCGATGACACCGGCGGGCCGCTGAAGCGTTTCGAAACAGACTTCTGCGAGAAGTTCGGCCTGTCACACGCGCTGACGATGTGCAACGGCACCGCAGCGCTGATTTCGGCGATTGCCGCCGCCGGCATCGGCCCCGGCGACGAGGTGCTCGTGCCCGCCTATACCTGGATCGCCACCGCCGCCGCCCCGCTCGCTGCCGGCGCCGTTCCCGTGCTTGTCGATATCGACCAGACGCTGACCATGGATCCGGCCGATATCGTCCGCAAGATCACGCCGCGGACCAAGGCGATCATTCCGGTTCACATGGCCAACATGGTCTGCGACATGGATGCCATCATGCGGATCGCCCGCGAACACAATCTTCTGGTCATCGAGGATGCCTGCCAGGCGGTCGGCCTGACCTACAAGGGCAAGCGCACCGGCTCGTTCGGTGATGCGGCGGCCTACAGCTTCAATCAGTTCAAGAACATCAATATCGGCGAAGGCGGCGCTCTCGCTACCAACGATGCCACCCTGTTCGCCCGCGCCCGCATGTATCACGATATCGGCGCGCTGTTCCGCGGCCATCTCGAATTCATCAAGGAGCCGCCGATCCTCGGCGTCAATTTCAAGGCCAACCAGATCCAGGGCGCGATGCTGAATGTCCAGCTGAAGAAGCTCGATCCGATGATCGGCAAGATGCGCCGGCGCTATGATGTGATGACCGACATCCTGTCGCACAGCGACGTGCTGCGCGTCGGCCCCCATAACGACGTCAACAACGCCGCCGGTCTGCATGTCATGTTCGACACCGAGGACGACGCCAAGCGCTTTGCCGCCGAACACAAGCGTGGCGTTTACCGTCTCTACGATTCCAGCCGCCACGTCTTCACCAACTGGCAGCCGATCCTGCAGAAACGTACCGCCCATCCGGGCATGAACCCCTACAAGTGGGCCGACAAGAGCGTCGATTACGGCGGCGACACCTGCACCCAGTCGCTCGACATCCTGAAGCGCACCTGCCGCATCAGCCTCGGCGAAAACTATCCGCTGATGCTGATGGCCCATCTTGCCAAGCGGATGGTGCAGCAGCGTCCGGCCGGCGGACAGCTCGCCTATGCGACCTGAGACGGCTGGCAGCGACGGCATCATCGACCTCTGGCTGTTCGATCTCGAACCGCCGCTGCCTGACGTCCACGGCTTCGAACGGCTGCTCAGCGGCGACGAGCGGACCCGCGCCGCCGCCTTCGTCTTCGACGCCGACCGCAACCGTTACATTGCCGGGCGCGGGCGGCTGCGCGAAATCCTGGCGCACTATCTCGGCCTGCCGCCGCAGGACATCAGCTTTAATTACAACGAATACGGAAAGCCCGGTCTCGACACCGGGCTTCACGGGGTTCTGCATTTCAATCTGAGCCACAGCGCCAGCCTGGCGCTGCTGGCCGTTTCGGACCGCTATCCTCTTGGCGCCGATATCGAACAGGAGGCGCCGTTAAAGGAAGACGTGGCCGCCTATTGCTTCTCCGATGCCGAACGGCGCGATCTCGCAGCCTTGTCGCAAGACGAGTACCTGAACGGCTTCTATCGCTGCTGGACGCGCAAGGAAGCCTTCGTCAAGGCGCATGGCGAAGGCCTGTCGCTGCCGCTGCAATCCTTCGACGTCTCTATCGGCACGGAAGCCACGCCTCTTCTCAAGAGGCTGGACTCCGATCCATCAGGCCCCCGGAAATGGAAGCTTTTCAATCTTGCCCCGGCGCCAAGCTTTGCCGGCGCCCTGGCAGTGTTGACGGGCGGCAGGAACCCCCGGCTGCAATGGCGCAGCCTGGAGGAACTCTACGCCGTCAGCCGCGCATCCAGTATGTAGCGCCCGCCTGCCTCGTCGAAATGATGGCAGCCGTGCAGGCCGGCCTTGAAGTCGGGCGTGATCACCCGGACGCACCGCTCGCGATAGGCATCTTCGCTGAGCTCGTCGATCTCCATGATGTTCAGACCATAGCCGTAGACGCCGTTGGTGTTACGCTGCGACGGCCGGTAGAGATGGCCGCCGCGCTCGAACATCCGCCCGCCGTTGCGAGCCGCGACGCTGCCGATCACCACAGGATTGTGCCGGTGCGGCTTCAGACCCTTCAGATCCGGGCCATCGACCTCGTAGATATAGAGCTCGCTGCAGTGATCCTCATAGGCGTGATAGTCGGATAGATTGCTGAACAGCCACCACTTGCCGCCATGCTGGACCAGCATGTTGTCCGCGGCAGACCGCCCTTCGAGCGCCGTGGAATGCAGCTCCCATTTCAGCGGAAACTCGACGCAGCGCCATATCTCGATGCGCTTGGTGGCATGCGTCTCCGGCATCATGAAGATGTCGTCGCCATCCCGGAAGACGTAGGGATAGGAGAGATGGTGCTCGCAATTCAGCGCGATGCCGACAGGAACGAGCTTGTCGCCCTCGAAGCGCCCCACCGAGATATGCGCCTTGTGACCGCCGGTCGAATAGGATTCGTAGAACAAATAGCAGTTGCCATCATGCTCGAAGAGAAAGGGGTCGGCCTTGATGTCGTCCTTGGTCGGCGGCACCTCGATCGATTGCGACGGATCGAAATCGTCGATCTTTCCCCGGCCGGTATAGAGCGTCCAGACGGCGGCGCGCAGATGCATCCGCCGGCCGGCCGCACTCGCCGCGCGTTCGAGGAGATGCAGGCCGAGAGCCGCGCCATAATGCAGCACAGTCGCAAGCTTCGGTGGTGTCGCAGGTTTGCGCACCCGGGCGGGCTCGATGTTGAGCTCGCCGGCAGCCGCCTTGCGCAGCTCGCGCATCAACAGCGTGACCGAACGCTCCTTGATGAAGGCGGTGTTGCGGGCTGCTGAAATCTTGATGTTGAAACTGCAGGCGGCAATCGTCGATTTGCCCGCCCCGCCGCGGTCGGCTGACAGGATAAGCTCGGTCGCCGGTGCCTTCGACAGCAGATCCCGGTATCCGAACCAGCTGCCGTCTGCCGAGCACTCGTCGGAAAAATTGAACGACCAGACGCCGAACGGGAGAAGGTTCGCCACCGTTGCCGGCAGCGATGCCGGTGTCATCCGGATGATCAGATCCAGCCCCAGTTCGACCGCAAGCCGTGCAACATAATTGCCGCGCGCCGTATCGTCGGACATCGCATGCATGACGTCGAAGCGCTGCTCGGCAGCCTGGAAGCTGCCGGGCAGATAGGCGGGCTGGCGGGCAAAAAGCCGGTTCTCGATCTGCCATTGCAGCCGGAACAGGCGCGATGCCCGCGCCGTGCCGTCGGGACGATCGTGGACGATGACGGTCTCGAGCACGAAACGGCTGTCGGCCTTGATCCGGTCGAGCACGGCCAGCTGCCAGCTTTCCAGCCCGTCCTTGCTTCCGGCCAGAACGCCGATCCTCAGCGGTCTGTCTTGTCCCATGATGTCGCTCCGTTTCAACGGGTTGCGGGTCATTTCTGATCTGCTGACTGCAGTTTCCTTGAGATTGCCGAGGCCAGTTCGCGGATGCCGTCGCTGCTGAGCGAGTCCTCATGCCAGCCGCTGAGATCGACGCATGCCGTATCCTTGGCAACCGCCTCGCCCCAGCCGAACCGCAGTTTGCGGGCGCGCGGGTGATGTGCCTGGCTACGCAGGAAGACGATCGACGGATCCTGCGTCTGCGCCGGCTTGTACTGCCTAGATGCGCGCACCAGCAGGCCGGTCACCGCCTCGTTGGCAACTTCCTCCGGCGAATATTCGCCCTTGCGGACGCCGAAGAGACGCAGCAGGCCGAGCGTGACGTTGAACTCCTTCAGGTAATCGATGACAGGCATGCGGCCACCGAGCACCTTCTGCGTGAAGTAGATCGACCGCTTGACGCGCCGCTCTATCGTCCAGCGCTTCTGGCGGAACTTCGGCTGCGAGCGGAAATATCCCGGCGCCCAAGCGTCGATCATTGCCGTGAACTGCACGTTCTTGCCCGCTTCACGCAGCTGCCTGGCGATCTCGAAGGCGAGAACGCCGTTGACGCAGAGGCCGACGATGGAAACCGAGGTGACCTGCGGCGGAATCTGCATCGCGTCGATGGCAAGGGCAGCAATCTCCTCGAACGACTTGCTTTCCAGCGCATCATCGAGCCGCGCGTTGAACATGTTGACGTTGTAGACCGCGACCGTTTCCGGCAGCTCGCTTGCCAGTCGGTAGTAGAGGAACGGGTGATTCAGCGTATAGACCGCTTCCGTTCCCGTTCCCGGCTTGCAGGTGATCATTTCCCAAGGATTTTCAGGAGCTTGAGCCTCTGTCTTCACAGGCGCCGTCGAGACGCCGAACACCGATGCCGTGAACCGCTCGAGCGTCGGTTCGCGGAACAGTAGCTCGAGGTTCGGCTTTTCGTTGAACTTTTCGCGCACGGCAGCAAGCATCCGCAGCGCCAGCAGCGAATGACCGCCAAGTGCGAAGAAATCGCTCTCAGGCGTCACCGCGGGAACATTGAGGATCTGCTTCCAGAGGGCGGCAACCGCCGCCATCTTTTCCGGATCAGCCTTCATGGCGGCGCCACCGGTGGCAACGGCCTGGACAGCCTTGGCCGGAGCGGATGCCGGCAGACGCACCGCAGAACGGTCGATCGATCCATCGGCCGACTTCGGAAGCCGCATCAGCACGCTGATTTCCTTCGGCAGCTTGTCGCCGGGAACATGCGCTTCGAGATGGCGCATCAGGATCGCCGGCAGCCGGTCCAGCGCATCCTCGCAGCTCGGCGACGGAACGACGAAGGCCTGCGAGCCGATCTGCCCGCCACCGGAGACGACGGCAGCCTCGCCGACGGAAGGATGCGCGCGCAGCACGCCCTCGACATCATGTGGATCGAAGCGGTGAACCGCAACCGGAGCAGCCCCGCGGCGCGGCACCGTCAGTGCCGAAAGCGGCATGTCGGGATTGGCGAGCACCGCATCGTAGGTCTCCTTCCAGTAGCGCAGGAAGAGCTCGATGGTTTCCTTGTCAAACAGATCGGTGTTGTATTCGATCGACATGCGCCAGCCGCTCGGACGGCCGACCATCATGAAGCTCAGGTCGTAGATGACCCCAGGCGATTGCGACGGCGCGCTGATCAGCTCGAATTCGCCATAGCGGCGGTCTTCGAGGAAAGCCTTGGACAGGTTGAAATTGACCGAAATCAGCGGATTGCGCGACGGATCGCGCGGCGGATTGATCATCCCGACCAGTTCGTTGAACGGCATGCGCTGATGGTTGAGAACGCCTTCCAGCATCTCGTTCGACGAACGGATATGCTCGGCGAAGGTCGGATCGCCGCCCATGTCGTATTTCAGGACCAGCGTGTTGATGAAGACGCCGATCAGGTTTTCGAGGTCGGTATCCTCGCGTCCCGCGACGTTCGAGCCGAACAGCACGCAGTTTTCTCCGGTCAGCCGCTGCAGCATGGCGCTGATCACGGCGGTGCCGTAGCTGTACAGCGAGACGCGCGCCTTGCGGGCAGCGGCATCGATCTTGTCGCCGAAATCCATCGGCTGCAGGACCGAGATCAGGTCGGCGCTGGTGGTCTTGACCGAGCCACGCGGCCGGTCGGGGGAGACTTCGAAATACGGCGCATCCGTCAGCTTTTCACGCCAGAAGGTGCTTTCCGTCTCGAAGCCGTAACTCGCCAGATACTCGGTCTGCCACAGCGCGTAGTCGCCATATTGCAGGGCAAGCTCCGGCACGTCGGGCTGGCGTCCGGCATCGATTGCCGAGGCGATCTCGCCCAGTTCGCGGCCGAGCACGCGGATCGACCAGCCGTCGAAGCAGCTCTGATGCGCGGTGATCAGGAGAACGCCGACATCGTTTTCCATCATCAGCAGGGTGACGCGGAAGAGCCCTGCCTTGCTGAGATCGAAGGGCACCCTCGCGGTTTCCTCGCCAATCGACGGCACGCGGCTCTTGCGGGTTTCCGGCGGCATGTTGCGCAAATCGATCACAGGCATCTTGAAGTCGACGCTGTCGACGACCTGCTGATAGGGGCGACCGTCCTTTTCGACAATCCTGGTGCGCAGCACTTCATGGCGCTGGATGATCTTGCGGAACGCCGCTTCGAGTGTTGCCGCCTTGAAGTTCCCGCGGATTTCCCAGCGCACCGCGACGTTCAGCCCCGGATTGCCGGGATTGAGCTGGTTCAGGATCCAGCAGCGCAGCTGCGTTTGCGTGCACGGAAACTCGCCGATGATCTGCTGGCCGTCCTCAGGCTGCGCAGGTGTCTTTTCGAATGCGCTCATCATGCTCTCCCCAAGCCGCGGCGTGCGCCATTACGGAAATCCTTCAGTGAAGGGACGTGGTACTGCGCCGCCGTTTGGCTCATCACATCCTGCTGCTCGGCGAAGGCCGCAAGTTCAGCAATCGACGGGTGGCGCAGCAGGTGCTTGGCTTCAAGCGGCAGGCCGGCATCCAGCATGCGGGCCGCAATGCGGAAGATGGCGAGCGAGTCGGTGCCGAGCGCATAGAGGTTGTCCTCGACGCCGACATCCGGAAGGTTGAGAACATCCTGCCAGATGGCGAGCAGCTTGCGCTCCATCTCGGTGCGCGGCTGCACGGTGATGATCTGCGCCTCACGCTTCGGCACGCCACGCAGCTTCAAGGTCTTGCGGTCGAGCTTGCCGTTGGCCGTCTGCGGCAGCTGGGCTTCGGGCACCCAGAAGGACGGCACCATGTAGCCCGGCAGCTTGGCCTTGGCATGGGCTGCAAGCTCTGCCGGAGATGGCTCGCCCGCACCTGCTGTCGGCACCACATAGGCAACCAGCGACTTGTCGCCCTTGTCGTTCTCGGCAACCACCACCGCGCATTGCGCGATCCCCGGGACCTGGCCGACGACGGATTCGATGTCGCCGAGCTCGATGCGGAAGCCACGTAGCTTGACCTGCTGGTCGCGGCGGCCGAGCAGCTGCAGCGAACCATCCACCAGACGCCTGCCGACATCCCCCGTCTTGTAGAGACGCTGTGGCTTGCCCTGATCGAAGGCAACCGGGACGAAGGCTTTCTCGGTCAGGTCGAGACGGTCAAAGTAGCCGTTCGCCAGGCCGTCACCGCCGATGCAGAGCTCACCGGTAACTCCGATGGGTGCGATCTGGTCGGTATCGTCGAGGATGTAGAGCTGCGTATTGGCGATCGGATGGCCGATGGTGATCGGCTTTGTCGCGTCGGCGACCTGCTGGACGGACGACCAGATGGTGGTTTCGGTCGGGCCGTACATGTTCCAGAGCTCGCCGCCGATCGACAGCAGCGACTTCGCCAGATCCTTCGGCAGCGGTTCGCCACCGCAAAGCATCTTGAGAGCAGGCTTGTTCTTCAGCCCGGCCTCGACAAGCATCTGCCAGAGGGTTGGCGTCGCCTGCAGAACATTCGCGCCGCTCTTGTTGACGAGATCGACCAGCGCAAAGCCGTCCTGAACCGTCTGGCGATCGGCAATGATGACCTTGCCGCCCGAAATCAGCGGCAGGTAAAGCTCCAGCGCGGCGATATCGAAGGAGATCGTCGTAACGGCGACGATACTGTCATCGGCCGTGAAGCCAGGCTCGCGCTGCATCGACAGGAGGAAGTTGACCAGAGCGCCATGCGAGACTTCGACGCCCTTCGGCACGCCGGTCGAACCCGATGTGAAGATCACATAGGCGGCCGCGCCGGCCTCAACGGAGTTTTTTAGGACCGCCTCCGTCATAGACGCAGTCTGCGGCTTGTCGAGGCGGATAACCGGGACACCGGATGCCAGGGCCGCCAGCTCGTCGCTGTCGCAGACCATGCCGCCGATCCGGGCCGCATCGATCGTCTGGCGCAGGCGCTCGACGGGATGCCCGGGATCCATCGGTACATAGGCATGTCCCGATTTCATGATGGCAAGCAGGGCCACGACCATGCCGATGGAGCGTTCGCAGAGCAGCGCTACCCGCTGGCCGGGCTGCGGAACTGCCATCTGGATATCCAGCGCAAGGGCGTTGGAGCGTGCCTCGAGGTCGCGGTAGCTGATGGTCTCGGCGCCATACTGGACCGCCGTTGCATCGGGCTGCTCGGCAGCGCGCTTGGCAAACAGCGAGACAGCAAGCTCTTCCTGGTCGTAGGGCGCGGCCGTGTCGTTGAGCCCGCCGATCAGCCAGGAGCGTTCGACCGCCGTCAGCATCGGCACGTTCTCGATCGACAGCGTGAGATCGTCGGCCAGCGCACTGACCATCGTATCGAAATGACCGATCCAGCGCTCGACCGTTTCGCGGTCGAAGACATCGGCATTGTAGTCGACGTCGATGCGGACACCGTCGCGGCCTTCGATCATGTTGAAGAACAGGTCGAAGTTGGAGAAGGCCTTGGCATTCGGCGCCATCTGCGCCTTCAGATCGCCGAAGCTCTCGCCGCCGGCAACACGTTCCAGGTTGAACTGGATTTCAGTCAGCGGCAGGCGGCGTGCGTCACGCTTGACGCCGAGCTTCCGGACCAGTGTGCCGTAGGTATAGCCCTGGTTTTCGAAAGCCTGGAACACCAGCTGCTGGGTTGCCTTCAGATGCGTCAGGAAGCTTTCATGCGCATCAACGGTCTGGCGAAGCGGCAGAAGATTGACGCAATGGCCGAAGAGCACGTCGTCGCCGGCAAGCGTCTGGCCCGCCGATGGAATGGCGATGACGATATCCTGCTCGCCCGACAGGCGGGAGACCATGACCTGCAGCGTGGCAAGCAGCGTCGAGAACAATGTCGCCCCCGACTTCGCCCCGGCCTTCTTCAGCGCCTTGTAATGCTTGGTGTTGATAAAGCCGGTGCAGGTGCCACCAGCAAAGGTGCGCGGTTCCTGGCGCGGACGGTCAAGCGGCAGTTCCGGCAGGCCCGGAATGGTCTTGAACTGATCGAGCCAGAAGGCTTCGGTCGCAGCCGAGCTTTCCGTGGTCGGCGCATATTGCGTCGCGTAGGTGGCGAAGGACATGGCCTTCGGCAGAGCCACGTCCGTGCCTTCCTTGATTGCCGAATAGACGGTCGACAGCTCGCCGACGAAGATATTCAGCGACCAGCCGTCGCAGATGATGTGGTGGCCGGTGAAGACGAAGACATGCTTGTCCTTGGCAAGCTTGATGATCGCGGCCCGTGCAAGATAGCCCTCGACCAGATCGAAGGGCGTGCGCGCCTCGCCGTCGAGAATTTCCTGCAGCCGCGCGTCCGGATCGCTGTCGCCGGCCATGTCGATCAGCGGCACTTCGAGGCGGAAGTTCGGGATGAATTCAAAGCTTTCGCCGCTGCGGGCAAAGCGGATGCTGAGCGCGTCATGGCGTGCGGTGACGCGATCGACCGCCTGCTGGAAGATCGCATGGTCGAACTCGCCTTCCAGCGTCAGCAGGAAGGATTCGTTGAAAGCGCAGGAGGCTTCGTCACCGGCCTGGGCGGCGAGCCAGACTTCCTTCTGTGCTTCCGTCAGCGGTGCGGACTGCAGCTTCGGCTGGCTTTCGGTCTCCGACTTGTAGAACGGGTTGGAAGCGCCGTTGGTCTTGCGCTCCGCCGGTGCAAGGATGCCGACACCCTGCAGGGCATCGAGGCTCTTGCGGAAGGCGGCGGCAATCGCGTTGAAGTCCTCTTCGACATGCGCCGTGGTCAGGAAGCAGGGATAACCCTCCTGGATATGGATGCCGTTGAGGCGCATATGGGCGTAGATCAGCGAGCCAAGCGGATCCTCGCTGCCGAAATCGGTGATGAACCAGCTCTTGTAGCCCTGGATGACAATGCCGATGCCGCGCTTGGCAAGGTCGGCGTTCATTTCGGCGATCAGCGCCTGGGTGCGTTCAGCAACCCAATCATAAAGAATGGCACCGTCGCCCTTGATATGGTCGATGACCGCACGCATGGCAGCCAGAACCAGAGGATGGCGGACGAAGGTGCCGGCGAAGAAGGTCGGTGCCGTCATCGGGACCGAGTCATCGCCATAATTCCAGTTGCCGCCGTCGAGCGCGTCCATGAAGCGGCTGCTGCCGGTCAGAATGCCGATCGGCATGCCGCCGCCGATGACCTTGCCGTAGGTCGCCATATCGCCCTTGATGCCCCAGATGGCCTGCATGCCGCCCGGATCGACACGGAAGCCGGTGACGACTTCGTCGAAGACAAGCGCGAATTCGGCATCGGTGGCGATCTGGCGAAGCGAGCGGACGAATTCGACCGGACGAAGTTCCGGATGGCGGCTCTGCACCGGCTCGATGATGACGGCCGCGATATCGTCTGCGTTGGAGCGGATATATTCGAGGCTCTCGGCAGCGCCGTAGCGCAGCACGATCATGTTCGAAACCGACGCCGCCGGAATGCCCGAGGCAACCGGAATTGCCGTCGGATTGTCGGCGCGGTTGCGGCCCTTGACCAGCACTTCATCGAACTGGCCGTGATAGTCGTTCGAGAACACGACGATCTTGTCGCGGCCGGTCACGGCTCTGGCAAGGCGCATGGCGGCCATCACCGCTTCCGAGCCGGTGTTGCAGAAGGTAACGCGCTCATGGCCGGTCAGCGTGGCGATCATGTCGGCCACTTCGCCGGCAAGCGGCGTCTGCGGTCCGATCGCAAAGCCATCGTCGGCCTGGTCCTTGACGGCACGGACGACGAAATCGGGAGCGTGACCGAAGGCCGTCTGGCCGAAGCCGTTGACCAGATCGATATATTCGTTGCCGTCGATATCCCAGATGCGCGAACCCTTGGACCGGTCGCAGACCAGCGGGAACACCATTTCCTTCCATTCAGGACGGAAGCCGGAGGCGGTGCGCGGATCGGCGAGGCGGCGGCGATAGCGGGCGGTCGAGGACTTGGAGCGGCGCGTCTTGGTCTCGTATGCCGCGATCAGATCGGTGATGAACTGGCGCTTCTCGGGCGAGAGCTCGTTGACGGTGCTCTTCGTGCCCGGCTTGTAGAGCTTCATGCGCCGGGATTCCACCGGTGCATCGGCGGGCGCGCTTTCGCCAGCGGGTGCCACTGAAGGTGCCGGTGCGGCCTCGACCGGCTGTGGTGCTGCGGCAGCGGCCGGCGCGAAACTCTGGACCGGCGCCGGTGCGGCCAGCGCCGTGCCGCCCTGCATCAGGCTCATCTGCTGCGCAAACAGCGACTGCATGACCTGCAGCTGGGACTGCATCAGGGCTTCGAGGGTACCGGGTGCGGCAGAGAGTGGATTGGCAAGCGGCGGAGCGCTGATCATCACCGGCTGTGCGGCAGCCTGAACCGGTGCCGGTGCGGCTACTGCGGCAGGGGCTGCAGCAACAGCGGCAACAGGTGCGGCCTGCGCCGGCATTTCGCGGTCCAGATGGCGGGCAAGATCGGCGATCGACGGGATGTTGCTCAGCAACTCGCGGAACGAGATCTTGACCTTGTATTCGCGCTCCACCTTCTGAGCGAACTGGCCGATCAGCAGTGAATCGAAGCCAAGTTCGAGGAAGGTCGCAGCAGTCTCGTTCGCACTGAGCGACTCACCCGAGATGTCGCTCAAAATCCGAAGCAGCGAGGCTTCGAGAACAGGAACACGATCGACAACGGAAGAAACGGTCATGGATTTACTCTCACCGGTAGGTTGCGTTTGCAGTTCTTGAACTCCGGCGACGGATGCCGTCACCGCAGCGGGGGCTGATACGGTTGCTGGTTGGGCTTGTACGGGGGCAGTTGTTGCTGCCCGCCGCGTGGAAGGAGGCGCATCGACCCAATGGCGCTTGCGCTGGAAGGGATAGGTCGGCAGGTGCGTTTTGCTGCCGCCATGCGACCATGCCTGCCAGTCGATATTGCAGCCGGTCATCCACAGCTTGCCGACGGCTTCGCCGAGCGTTTCGGCGGCAGCGTCGGCACGGTCATGTTCCGGCAGCGACTGGATGATCGTCGCAACGCCTTCCTTGGGCAGCGTCTGCGATGCGAAGGTCGAGAGCGCCCGGCCGGGGCCGATTTCCATCAGCACCGGCTTGACGCCGCGGCACAGCGTTTCGAGGCCGGCCGAGAAGCGAACGGTTTCGCGGCAGTGGCGTGCCCAATAGTCCGGGGACGTGCCGCGCTCGCCGGTCTGCCAGTCGCCGGTGACGCAGGAGATGTAAGGCAGCGTCGCCGTGCCGTAGGTCACCCGCGCCGTCTCGTCACGCAGCGCATCGGCGGCATTGTCCATCATCGCCGAATGGAAGGCATGCGAGGTGTGAAGGCGGCTATAGGCGATCCCGGCCCCGTCGAGCGAGGCGCAGACGGCATCGACGGCTGTGAAGGTGCCGGAGATGACGCAGAGCTTCGGCGCGTTGACGGCAGCGATCTCGACGCCTTCGCGAAGATAGGCCGAGACCGTATCGACATCGGAGCGGACCGAAACCATGGCGCCATGCGGCTGGTTCTGCATCAGCCGCCCGCGGGTGGCGACCAGGCGCAGCCCGTCCTCGAAGGAGATGACATTGGCAAGCGTCGCAGCGACGAACTCGCCGACGCTGTGGCCGATCATCGCGAAGGGGCGTACGCCGCGGCTCATCCAGAGGCGGGCCAGCGCATGTTCGACGAGATAAAGGCAAGGCTGGGCGATCTGCGTCTCGCGCTGCTCGTCCATCATCGCCTGCGTCACCGCTCCGGAATGGCAGATATATTCGCGCAGATCCGCATTCAGCGACATCTTCAACAGCTCGGCGCCGCGGTCGATCCAGCGGGTGAATTCGGGCTCGCGGCTGTAGAGCGCTGCACCCATGCCGACATATTGCGCGCCCTGCCCCGGAAACATGAAGGCGATCGGCGGTGCCGCGTCTTCGGCCACCATCGAGGTATAGCGCTCCGACTTCAGCCGCTCGATCGCGTCGTCGCTGCTGCCGGCAGCAAAGGCGCTGCGGTGATTGAAGGTGCGGCGGCCGCTCTGCAGCGTGTGGGCGACATCGGCGAGCGCAGTGGCCGGATGGGTTTCAAGATGCGCGTGAAGCTTGCCGCGCATCGCCGAAAGCGCCTCCGGCGAACGGGCCGACAGCGGGATGATGAAAGGTCCCTCCGCCGGCACTGTCTCGGCAACCGGCGCTTCCTGCAGGACGACGTGAACATTGGTGCCGCCGACGCCGAAGGCGCTGACACCAGCGCGGCGCGGCGTCTCGGAGACCGGCCAGTCGGCCGTCTCGCTCAGGATATAGAACGGGCTGTTGGCAAGATCGATGCGCGGGTTCGGCGCCCGGAAGTTCGGCATTGCCGGTATCTTGGCATTCTTCAGCGCCAGAGCCGTCTTGATCAGGCCGCAGACACCGGCGGCCGCATCGAGATGGCCGACCGTTCCCTTGACCGATCCGAGCGCGACATTGCGCCGGTGCCCGGCAATGCCGGAAAAGGCTTCGCTGAGGCCGCCAAATTCGATCGGATCGCCGAGCGGCGTCGCCGTGCCGTGGCATTCGATATAGCCGATCGTTTCCGGATCAACACCGGCATTGGCGATCGCTGAGGAGATGACATTCGCCTGACCGGCGATGCTCGGTGCGGTGAAGCCGACCTTCTCCGAGCCGTCATTATTGACGGCATAGCCGCGGATAACGGCATAGATGTCGTCGCCGTCGCGCTGGGCATCTTCCAGACGCTTCAGCACCACGACGCCCGCGCCGCTACCGAATACCGTGCCGGTGGCATCGGCATCGAACGGGCGGCAAACGCCGTCGGCGGACACCATGCCGCCTTCCTGGTAAATGTAACCGCGCTTCTGCGGCAGGGTGATTGACACGCCACCGGCCAGCGCCATGTCGCAGCTATAGGTCAGAAGGTTCTGGCAGGCCTGGGATACGGCGAGCAGCGAGGTCGAGCAGGCCGATTGCAGCGAGAAGGCCGGACCATGCAGGTCGAGCTTGTAGGCGATGCGCGTTGCCAGCGCATCGTTCAGCGAACCGACGATCTGCTGGTAGAAGCCGATCTGGTAGTTCGAGGTCATTTCCTCGGCCGTCGCCCGGTCGCGGAGAATGTTGTTGATCAGATAGGTCGGCATCGAAGCGCCGGCAAAAACCCCGATCAGGCCGTCATAGGCGGCCGGATCATAGGCCGCGTCCTCGAGCGCTTCCCAGCAGATCTCCAGGAAGATGCGGTGCTGCGGGTCGGTGACGGCGGCTTCCTTCGGAAACATCCCGAAGAATTCGGCATCGAACATGTCGACATCGGTCAGGTTCGGCCGTGCCGGAACGAAATTCGGAAGAGCCCGCTCTTCGTCCGTAAACGAATCCTCGAGCTCTTCCGGCGTGAATTTGGAAAAGGCATTCCGGCCGGATGTTACCAGCTGCCACAACGCATCGACGTTCTTGGCCCCTGGAAACCGTCCCGACATCCCGACAATTGCGATCTGCCCGGCATCCTGCAAGGCTTCGTCAGCATCGCCCCCGCGATCCCCCATCATTTCGTATTCCTCCGGAAGCGAGCCATATTGTTGCGCTGTTGCTCGGCGCGCTGGGCTGCGGCGGTTCCCCGGGCCGAACTGTCGAGTTTGCCGTCCAGGAACCGGGACAGTTCCCGGATCGTCGAATGTTTGAAGAGCAGGACGACCGGGATCGCCCGGCCGAGTTCGGCCTCGATCCGCGCATGAACCTGCATCAGCTGCAGCGAGGTGCCGCCGAGATCGAAGAAATTGGTGTCGGCATCGACCGGCTTGTTGCCGAGCGCCTCGCGCCACAGCCGCGTCAGCATTGCCTCGCCGCCGCTCTTGGCGGTCAGGTCGAGGCTTCCAGCGACGGCTTCGGGCGGCGGTGCGAGCAGCTTCGAGCGGTCGATCTTGCCGGAGCGGGTGAGCGGCATCTCATCGATGACGACAATAGAATTCGGGATCATGAAGGCAGGCAGCCGGCCGCGCAAAGCCGCCATCACGTCCCGCGTCAGTTCCTGGTCCCTGCCCCGCAGATCCTCGCGCGGGCAGAGATAGGCGATCATCTGCTTCAGTTCCGGACCCATCACCTGGCAGACGACGGCCGCCTCGGCGAGCCTGGTATCGCTGCGCAGCGCAGTCTCGATCTCGTCGAGCTCGATGCGTTTGCCGTTGATCTTGACCTGCCGGTCGCGGCGGCCGCGGAAATAGACCATCCCATCGGCGTCCATCGTGCCGAGATCGCCAGTCAGATAGCAGCGTACCGGGCCGTCGCGCGTATCGACGATGACGAAACGCTCGCGTGTCAGCTCCGGGCGGTTGAAATAGCCAAGCGCCAGACCATCGCCGCCGATGGCGATTTGCCCTTCGGTGCCGTAGGCGACTTCGCGGAGCTCGTCGTCGAGAATGCGGATTTCGGTATGGGCGATCGCCTTGCCGATCGGCAGCTCCGAGCCCTTGAAGTCGGCAGGGATCGAATAGGCAGTAACGAGAACAGTCGCTTCGGTCGGTCCATAGACATTCGAGACGCGGCAATTCGGATGCGATTGCATGAAGCGCAGCGAATGCGTAACCGAGCCGACATCGCCGCCATAGATGACATGGCGCAGCGACTGCATGCGCTCTTGCCCATAGTCGGCCATGAGATTGAAGAGACCCGGCGTCGAGGCGTGAAAGGTGACGCCGTGCTCTTCGATCAGCTCGCAGAGGCGGCTGACCGAGAAATTGACATCCAGCATGCCCACCAGCTTGCAGCCGTTCAGTAACGCGCTCCAGATTTCCAGCATCGACGCATCGAAGGAGATCGTCAGCGCATGCAGCACCACATCCTTGGTGGTGAGGATATTGTGGCGCTGGTCGAGGATCAGATTGCTGAGGCCACGATGCGGGACGACGACGCCCTTTGGCCGGCCGGTCGAGCCGGAGGTAAACATGACATAGGCGGCATCGCAGCCACAGGGTTGGCCGGCCGGCTGAACAGCCGGGCGCGCGGCCGAAGCGTCGGCAATCGCCGCGCGGGCATCCAGCGTCTTGGTCTCGAGACCCGGGATCAGCGCCAGCTTCGGAACAGAGGACGTCTCGGCGAAGATGATCTTCGGCGCGCATTCGGCAATCACATAATCGAGGTGTTCGGCCGGATAGGCCGGATCGAGCGGCAGATAGGCGGCACCCGCCTTGAGAATGGCCAGCATGCAGACCACGGTTTCGAGGCTGCGGGGAAGCAGCAGCCCGACGACATCGCCGCGCACCACGCCGCGCTCCTGGAGCATGACGGCGAGCGCATCCGAAATGGTATCGAGCTCGCCATAGCTCAGCTGGCTGTTGCCGAAAACTAGGGCAGTAGCGGCCGGATTTCTGAGCGCATGACCGCGGACGATCGCCGGCAGTCCGCGATCCCTGTCGTAGTGGCCGATGTCCTGCGTCTCGGCCGTTTCTGTGTAAGCAAGGCCCGTCATCGCCTTTTCCCCTTCATACCCCGCTGGCGGGTGTCTGCTGAGCGGCATCCGTGAGCCGACCTTCCCATTTCACAGGGATTCCGCCAGATGATCATTGGGATGAAATCGGCGCCATCTGGCGGTAGAGGGTGTAGAGGAGTGGCCGCAAAGGGCTAGGCGGCCGCACCGGACCTAGCCGAAAGAATTAGGTTTTCCGCTGGTGGCAAAACGCAGCGGGAGCGGCATCTCTGCCGCTCCCGCTATCCATTTCTGGTGCTGTTGACTTGTTTTCCAAGCTGCCGCTCAGGGCAGCCCGTAGACATGCACGTAATCGACGAACATATGCGACGGATCGGGTGCACTGGCCTTCGTCACATTATCGACGAGACCGAGGTTGAGCAGCACATACATCGGCTGTTGATGCTCGGGCCGCGTCTCGGTCTTCCAGACCAGTTTCCGGTCGAAATACATGCGGATGTATTTCGGGTCGATCTTCACGCCATATGTATGGAAGTCGCCGGGCTTGGCCTTCAGGAAGGCGTTGATCCGCGAGAATTTCGAATAATGCTCGCCCGTCTTGTACCAGACATGCACGGTCGACGAATAACCGTCCGGCTTGTCGCCGTAATATTCCATGACGTCGATCTCGGCCGTCGATTTCGAGCGGTCCTTGCCGATCAGCCAAAAGGCCGGCCACAGACCGGGACCGGTCGGCAGCTGGGCGCGCGTTTCGAAATAGCCGTATTGCTGCGCAAAGCCGTTGCCTTTTGGATCAACCGAGGCAAGCAGCCCCGATCGCCATTCGCCCTCGCCGTCCTTCGAGGACTCGATGCGCAGCACACCATCATCGATGGTGAACGGGAAGCCATCCTTGGGATTGGCAAAGCGCGCCCCGCCAAAATCTCCCGACCACGGCGTATGCGCAATCCAGCGCGTTCCCGGCCCCCAGGCCGAGACGCTGAGATCGTCGAACTCGTCGGCGAAGGTGATCTTCATCTTGTCGAGGTCGAGAGCGTCGCCCGTATCGCCGGACGCCGCGTCGTCTGCAAAGATCGGTGCCGCCGTGGTTGCAGCGAGCGCAGCCGCGCACATGGCCAGCAGCAACGGACGCCGCCCGCCGGTCAAATGCTCGTTGCGAGATGTCTTGAATATATTGAACATGGCGCAACGATAGGCAGACCCTGAAACCGGGTGAAGAACCACGTTCGGCCGAGCCCCTGCCCGAAAGAAGTAGCCGCGGGCGTAAATACGCGGTGCTTTCCTGCATGCTACTGTTTCTGAAAATAGGGCTGGGCAACGACTTCCATGCACTTTCAGATCATGGGATTTCTGACGTTGGTATTGGGCGCGGCGGCACTTTACATGCCGCCGGTCTGGTCGTTCCTGCTGATCTTCGTTTCGACGGTTTTCGGTTCTGCCGCCGCCTTCAACCTATCGGGTCTCGGCGGCGCATCGGTTCTGGTTCCCAATCTCTTCCTGGTCTTCTTCTTCATCCGCGTGCTGATGAGCTGCGGCGAAGGCCGGATCCTAGCAGCCTTCGCACCCTCCAGGATCGGCTTCTATCTCCTGGCGCTGACCGTCTTCGGGCTGGTCACCGCCGTCTTCTTCCCGCGGCTGTTCCAGGGCATGGCCGAGACGATGATCGTCGAGCGCCAGGTCGGCGCGCGCAGCTTCATCGCGCTGCAGCCGCTGCGCTTCTCGTCCAACAATATCACCCAGTCAGTCTATGCCGTCGGTGGGCTGCTCTGCTTTGCCTGCACCTTTGCCTGGTTCCGCCGCGAGGGCATCGCCACCTCGCTGGTTACCGCGCTGATCGTGACGACCGTGGTCGACCTCTCCTTCGCCGTCGCCGATATCATCACTTATTACTCGCATACCGAATGGCTGATGAGCTTCGTGCACACCGCCAACTACGCGCTGCTGACCGCCTCGGAAAAAGGCGGACTGAAGCGTATTTCCGGAACCTTCCCGGAAGCATCCGCCTTTGCCGACTATACGCTGGTGCTGTTTGCCGCCGTCTCCAGCCTCTGGCTGGATGGCGTGCGCAAGAAGATCACCGGCATCCTCTCCCTGGCGCTGCTCACCTCGCTGCTGCTCTCGACATCGGCAACCGCCCTCGTCGGCGTCGCGGCAATCATGCCGTTCCTGCTGATCCGGGCGATCCGCGGCCGCCACGCACTGGCGATCACCCTCGGTGCTGCGGCGCTGCCGCTTCTGGCGGTCATCGTTGTCGTAGCACTTCCCGATCTCGCCACCGGCCTGCACGACTTCCTCGACGAGATGGTCCTCTCAAAGGCCGACAGCCAGTCGGGCCGCGAGCGGTTCATGTGGAATTCGGTCGCCTACGAAAGCTTCGTCAATACCTATGGCTTCGGCGCTGGACTGGGCAGCGCCCGCGCATCGAGCTTCGTGCTCGTGCTGTTGTCGAACCTCGGCGTTGCCGGGACGGCGATCTTCGTGATCTTCTCGCTCGCCGTCGTGCTGGCACGCCTGCCGCAGCATGATGCCGAACGTCCGGAGGATATCGCCGCCGTACGCGCCGCCAAGCTCGGCTTCTTCGCGGTGCTGGTGACGGCCACCATCTCAGGCACCGTCTACGATCTCGGCCTCACCTTCTATATCCTCGCAGGCAGCGTCGCGGCCCTGACGCTGCCGCGCGCGCTCAGCCGCCCGGCACAGGCCGCACCGGCCTTCCGCTTCCGAAGCAGCCAGGACGCAGCACAGGCTCACTCATGAAAATCGTCGTCTTCAACGTCAAATACAGCGAGAACCTTGGAGATGGCCTGCTGGCCGACTGCATCGAAACCACGCTGCGCGCCGAAGGCATAGAGGTCGAGACGCTCGATCTGGCCGGCCGCACCGCCGTCGGCACCAGCAGGAACCGCAGCCTGATCCTCAATATCCTGCGCCACCTCCCCGCACGGCTGCGACGCGCCGTCGTCACGAARGCACTGGCCAAACAGTTGCGCGAAAGCAGCCGCATCTGGGACGCGAAGATTGCGGCCGCCGACGCCGTCATTCTCGGCGGCGGCAATCTGTTTCAGGATGACGACCTGAACTTTCCGCTGAAGGTCGGCACGCTGCTCGATTGCGCCGCACGGCAGGGCAAGCCCCTTGCCATCTATGCCGTCGGCGTCGGCCCGCACTGGTCAGAACCGTCAAAACGCCTGTTCCGGCGGTTGCAGGACACCCAGCTCGCACATCTCTCCGTCCGTGACGGCTTCGCCTATCGCAACTGGCTCGAATATTTTCCCTCAGGCCCGGTGCCGCAGATCGAGCCCGACCCCGGCCTGCTCGCCGCAAGCCTCGTTTCCGGGGATCTTCCTGCCGTCCATAGATCCGTCGGCCTCTGCGTCACCGAGCCGAAGATTCTGGCACGACACGCTTCGCGCCCGGCGCTCTCCATTCCGCTGACCACGGTCTCCGATTACCGCGAACTCATCGGCCATCTGACCGGCGCCGGTTACCGCGTCACACTGTTTTCGAATGGGGCCGGCGAAGACCAGAAGCTGGCAGAAACCGTGCTATCGTCCTGCAGGGCTGCCGGTATCGGCTCCGCCGAGACGCTGCGCCTGGCCGATCGCCCGCGCGATCCGCAGCAGCTGCTGGCGATCCTCAGGCAAAACAGCGTCATCGCCGCCCACAGGCTGCATGCCTGCATCGCCGCACACGCCATGCGTATCCCGGCGGTGGGCCTTGCCTGGGATGGCAAGGTCGAGGGTTTCTTCCGTGAGATGAACCGCTCCGGCGCTTTCGCCGCCGCTGGAACCACCCCCGCCGGGATTGCGGCGATGGTCATGCGCGCAGATCAGGAAGGGCTCTCTTCCGAGGTCCATCACGAACAAGTGACTGCGGCCAGGTCCGCACTAACGAATGTGTGCTCGACTTTATTTGGGCTGAACCGGCCAGACACGATTTCCCGCTCCAAAAAACGTAATAAATTGGTACATAACGTATAAAAATGAGATTTATTCTGCACCAATATTGAAAATAACCATTCCGGCAAATCTATCCTCTTCAACAATCCCGATTCCGAGACAACATGAAATATTCATGTTACGATGTGCTCATATTTAATGGTTAACAGGTGTCTAAGGGGAAATAAAACCACGAAGTTTGCTGGAGGCGGGGCGTGGCGATATACGAAGGGTCGGACCACGAAAATCTTGGGCTGGTCAGAATACAGGGGCAAAGATTCACGTTATCGGGCGGTTCTCACCGTGCGTATGATGACGGCGATATTGTATTCGACCCCGAAGCCCGGAAGGCGGCGCTGCTTATTCTTGTAAGCGGCTGGGCAGTGTCCTGCAAATCGCTGCCGAACGGCACCCGCGTCGTGCTCGAATTCATCCTTCCCGGCGACATCATCTGGACGCCCTCGGTTGCGACCGCCCGGGAAACGATCGAAGCCATTTCCCATGTCCAATTCTATGAGCTCAGCGGCCATGTTCTGGCCCGCTATCTCGACAGCAACACCGGCCAGAACATCATTCTCTCCGAGATGATGCGCTGTCATGCCCGCATGTCCGAGCGTCTCGCCAATGTCGGCCGCCGCGATGCGCTGGCCCGCACCGGACACCTTCTTCTCGAGCTCGCTGCGCGCATCGGACCGGACCGCAAGCGGCCGGGCCTCGATGGCTTCCTTTGCCCCCTGACCCAATCCGACATCGGCGATGCCGTCGGCCTCTCCACGGTGCATATCAACCGTGTCCTGAAGGATCTTCGGGTCAATGGACTACTGTCGTTTAGAAACGGGACCGTCGAGTTTCTAAATCGTAGAAAGCTCGAAGAACTTGTTGAATTCGACGATAGTTACCTTGCTACACAACCGCAGATAATTCCGAGATAAAGTGATAGTTCAAAGTAATTAGTCGCCCATTTCTGGGCTAATTATTTCAGACGCTGATATTTTAACAGAACATTAACCTATGTTAATGCCGCCTCATTTGGCTTCCTCCATATTTACATACAAGAGATCAATTCCGGAGCCATGGAATTCAAACAGACATAGCACCTAGTGCTAAGTAATAATTCTCGGGCTTACTTCTCTTACACGTTTAGTATTGAGTTCAACCAATGTAGGGGCGTGAAATGGAAGGTCTAACAACATCGAGTGAGCAGATCAGATCTGATACAGCTCACCTTATCTCTCTTCGCACATCCGATTCCATGAGACATTATCAGGTTTCCTCCCGGGCAGATTCCCAGGAAGAGCTGATGGATTATGTCCTGCTGCTGGATCCCCGCTCGCTGCAGAGCGAGTGCCTTTCCAGAAGCCTTTCCGAATACGACGAGGATCTCAAGGTCATCACCGCGACCTCGATCGAGGAGTGGCAGCGCAAGCGCATGCGGTTCGAACCGGCACTGATCTTGTACATGATCGGCGGAAAGCATGTCTCCGAACCGGATGTCAGCGACAAGATTGCCAAGCTGGCGCAGAAATTCCCGTCCGTACCTGTCATCGTCGGCGCAGAGGGCGACGAAATCCAGCAGGTGCTGAAGGCACTGGAATGTGGCGCCAAGGGCTACATCCCCGCCAATATCGGCATCGGCGTTGCCGCCGAGGCAATCGCTCTGGCCCGTGCCGGTGGCGTTTTCGTTCCGGCAAGCAGCCTGCTCGCCGCCAAGGAGATGATCACCTCAAGCACCACGGCAGCGAAATGCGGCGATCATTCCTTCACGCCACGCGAAATGTCGGTGGCGGATGCACTTCGCCGCGGCAAGTCGAACAAGATCATCGCTTACGAGATGAACCTCTGCGAAAGCACAGTCAAAGTGCATATTCGCAATATCATGAAGAAGCTGCACGCGACCAACCGGACGGAAGTTGCCTACAAGATCCGCGAGTTCGCTCAATAATCTCCCATTCCTCCGAAGATCTAGCCGGAGCGCCAACGCGCTCCGGTTCTTTTGCATGCCTGCCACCCGGCCTCTTGCACGAGGAGCCAGTTTCCCGGCCGCGTAAGACTTTCGGCTAGGCTCCTACCCCCAATTGACGCCGGTCAGCGCCGATGAAGGCGCTAGGGCCCGCAACCGAACTCAACGATGATGGCACCGCTTCACCTGAGGGGATAATTATGCGCGTCGCGATCGTACATTACTGGCTCGTGTCCATGCGCGGCGGCGAAAAGGTCGTCGAAGCGCTCTGCGACATGTATCCGGACGCGGATATCTTCACGCTTGTCTATGATGAAAGCCGGATGTCGGAAACAATCAAGCGCCACAAGGTCACCTCCTCCTTCCTGCAGAAGATCCCCGGCGCCGTGAAGCACTATCAGTCGCTGCTGCCGCTGATGCCCTTTGCGCTCGAAAGCCTCGATCTCAGCGGCTACGACCTGATCATCTCCAGCGAGTCAGGCCCCGCCAAGGGCATCATCGCCCCGCCGCACTCGACTCATGTCTGCTACTGCCATTCGCCGATGCGCTATATCTGGGACCACTATCATGTCTATCGCGCCCGCGCAGGTCTCGCCTCGCGCATGATGCTGCCCGTCATGGCGCCGCTGCTCCGGTCCTGGGATGTCAGCACCAGCCTGCGCGTCGACCGCTTCGTCGCCAACTCGCATCACGTCAAGGCGCGCATCGGCAAATATTACGGCCGCTCGGCGACGGTCATCCATCCCCCCGTTGCCGTCGACGACTATGCCGTCTCCGACGACATCGGCGACTTCTACCTCTGTGCCGGCCAGCTCGTGTCCTACAAGCGCATCGACCTCGCCGTACGCGCCTTCACCAAGATGGGCCGCAACCTCGTCGTCATCGGCGAAGGCAAGGAGCTTGCGGCACTGAAGGCGATCGCCGGTCCGACCATCACTTTCCTCGGCCGCACGCCCTTCCCGGTGATGAAGGAGAAACTTGCCCGCTGCCGCGCCCTGATCTTCCCCGGCGAAGAGGATTTCGGCATCGTTCCCGTCGAAGCCATGGCCAGTGGCCGGCCGGTCATCGCCTTCGGCAGCGGCGGCGCGCTGGAAACGGTGGTGCCGGGCCTGAGCGGCATGCTCTTTAACGAACAGACGCCGGAAGCCATCATCGACGCCGTGGAAAGCTTCGAGGCGCAGGCCGCGATGTTCGACCCGCAAGCCATCCGCGCCCACGCCGCCCGCTTCAGCACCCGCAATTTTAAGCTCGGCATGGACCTGATCATCCAGGAGGAACTGCGCGCCCGCAAGACCGCCGCCCTGCAGCCCGCCCCCCACGGCGAAGCCCGCCGCTTCCCCTTCGACACCGTCTTCCCGGTACCGGCCCCGGAGACTGACCGGGTGCACTAGGCCCCCTATCCCGATCCTCACGCCATATGACCACCGCACGGAAAGCGTGACTCCCGGCGCGGAACAACAAATAGGATGCACCGTTTCTCCCCCGCAAACCGAGCTAAGGAGAAATACAATGTACAAGGTTCTACTTGTCTCCAGCGCACTGGCGCTGTCGTCCCTGGCCACGAATGCGCTGGCTGATGGTGCGGTCACCGGCGCTGCCGGTGGTGCCGTGACAGGTGCGATTGTCGGCGGCCCGATCGGCGCTGCCGTGGGTGGTGTCGCAGGCGCCGTCGCCGGTGCCGTGATAGATCCGCCGCCGCGCGAAGTCGTGACTTATGTCGAGGCCCAGCCCGCTCCGCCGCAGGCCGTCATCGTTCAGCAGCCGATCGTCGTCGGCAAGCCGCTTCCGGCCGAGGTCCAGGTCGTTCCGGTGCCGGAGAACCCGAAATATGCCTATACGGTGGTCAACAACCAGCGTGTGATCGTCGAGCCCGAGACGCACCGCGTCGTGCAGGTGATCCAGTAACGCGAAGACCTAAGCTGGAAACAAAAAAGCCGCCCTCAACCCGGGCGGCTTTTTTTGCTTGTGGCGCGGAAATCAGACCTTCAATTCCCGCCGCTCGCGCTCGGTGACGACAGAGAGGTCGATCACCTTCTGCAGATTGGCGGCATGGCGGAAGTTGGGATCGGGCTGAACGCCGGTCATCACCGCTTCTGCGAAACGCTGATAGTTGGTCGGAACAGCGGGAACCTCGATATCCTTCCAGGTCGCCGTCTCGACATCATCGCCGAAGCAGCCGCGCAGCGATGAGCCGTTCGGGTTGTGATTGACCTCGAGGCTGCCGCGTTCGCCATAGATGCGCAGCTTCAGCTCATTCAGATGCCCGGTCGCCCAGCGGCTGGCATGGACGACGCCGAGCGCGCCATTGGCGAAATCGACCGACATGGTGAAGCTGTCATTGGCGTCGAGCATATATTCGCCGATCTGGCCGCCCGGCGCCTTGTTGAAGGTCTTCAGGCGGGCAAAGACATGGTCGATATCGGTTGCCGCACCATAGGCCGCGAAGTCGAGAATGTGGATGCCGACATCGCCGAGCACGCCGTTCGAGCCGTGACCGGTCGAGAGGCGCCAGAGCCAGGTCGATTCCGTGCGCCAGTCGCCCCAGGCGCGCGACACCAGCCAGCTCTGCAGATAGGACGCCTCGACATGCTTGATGGTGCCGAGCTCGCCGGCCAGCACCATTTCCCGGGCGCGCTGCAGCGGCGCGACGTTGCGGTAGGTGAGGTTCACCATGTTGATGACGCCGGCGGCTTCCGCAGCTTCGGTCATCTCCAGCGCCTTCGGATAATTCTCCGCCAGCGGCTTTTCGCAGAAGACGTGCTTTCCGGCGGCGATCAGCGCCATGGTCGTCGGGTGGTGGATTCTGTCAGGCGTTACATTGGTCGCCGCGTCGAATTCGCCCCAGGCGATCGCTTCGTCGAGGGTCAGGAAACGCTTTTCGATGTTGAACTTGTCGGCGAATGCCGCAAGGCGGACGGTGTCGGTATCGACAGCACCGACCACCGTCACACCGTCAATGCGGGTGAAGTGGTCGAGCTGGTTTTTCGCCATCACGCCCGTTCCGAGAACGAGTAGTCGCATGGATGTTCCTCAGCGGTAACCGGCTTCGCCGGCCTGGTGCAGTCTCGGGCCGCGCTCTTCGATCGGCTCCAGGGCCTTCTCAACCGGCACATTTGGGGCATCGTGGATGGCAGTCAACGCGCCGGCCGGGTTATGTGCCCACTTCACGCCGTTAATCAGCACCTTCTTGACGTTGGCGTCGTGATAGGTGGGATAGGTCTCGTGGCCCGGGCGGAAATAGAAGATATTGCCCGCGCCGCGGCGCCAAGTCATGCCGGAGCGAAACACTTCACCACCCTGGAACCAGGAGATGAACACCGTTTCCAGCGGCTCCGGAACGGAAAACTGCTCGCCATACATTTCCTCGTTCTCGAGGACGAAATTCTCGTCGAGACCGGCGGCAATCGGATGGCGCGGATTGATGACCCACAGGCGTTCGCGCTCGCCCGCCTCGCGCCATTTCAGCGCGCAGGGCGTGCCCATCAACCGCTTGAAAATCTTCGAGAAATGGCCGGAATGCAAAACGAGCAGACCCATGCCCTCCCAGACGCGCTTGGCAACGCGCTCGACCACCTCGTCGGACACCGCGCCGTGATCCTTGTGGCCCCACCACAGCAGCACGTCGGTCTCGTCGAGGCGCGACTGCGGCAAGCCATGCTCGGCCTCCTGCAGCGTCGCCGTCGTGGCGTTGATCGCCGGGTCGCTGTTCAGCGCCTTGGCAATCGTCGTGTGCATGCCCTCCGGGTAGATACCCCTGACGATCTCGTTGGTATTCTCGTGAATATTCTCTCCCCAGACGACGGTACGAATGGCCATTGCCGGTGCTCCTCTAGGCTTCGGGGGTTGTCAAAACTGGCGGGTCGAGAAGAATTCAAAGCGCTTTGGGAAATTGAACAAAACTGCGCCTCGCCTCCTCCAAGTCACAAGAAGACATAGACCTTTGGCCGCAATTTGACAAAGGGGAAAATTAGCCGCCGGGGCACGCCGCGGAACGTCGGCTCAAACCCATGAAAATCAATGGGAAACCGATTTGGAGAACAGATTGACGACGAGAACGCCCGATATGATGAGGCCAAGCCCGATCATCGCCGGCAGGTCGAGACGCTGCTTGAAATAGATCAGTCCTACGGCCGACATCAGCACGATTCCCAAAGCGCTCCAAATCGCATAGGCGATGCCGACGGGGATCGATTTCAGCGTCAGCGACAGCAGGTAGAAGGCCGTCGCATAGCAGACTACCAGCACCGCGCTCGGCAACAGCTTGGTGAACTGCTGCGACATCTGCAGCGCCGTCGTGCCAATCACTTCTAGCACGATCGCGAGAAAAAGCATCGCATAGACGGCAGCCGGGCTCATGGTCTTCTATCCCTGGAATTATCGCTTGGTCAGTTCGGTCAGCCGAGCGATCAGCGCCCGGCGCTCGGCAAGCCCGAGATCGTGGCTCTCGGTCGTATCGGAGAGCCAGAGCCCATCGGCCGCAAAGCGGACGATCTGCGCATCGACCGACGAGTCGGTGCCGACATATTCGTCGGCGCGCGCCTGCACCCATTCGCGCCAGCGCTGGCGAAGCCGCGGCTCGGCAAGCATCGCAATCGTCACCTGCGCCCAATGGCGCGATTCGTCGCGATCGCTCTGGATATCGGCGACGGCCAGAAGATAGGCGCGGGTGAAGCGGCCGTGCGAGACCGCATCGCGGCGCATCAGCTCCTCGATATCGGCGTCGAAGCGTTCCAGCAGACTTTCGAACAGTGCATCGAGCAGCGCATTCTTCGTCGGGAAATGATGCAGCAACCCACCCTTGCTGACGCCCGAGGCGCCCGACACCGCATCCAGCGTCACCGACGCCATGCCGCTCTCCGTCGCCAGACGTGCGGCGACATCCAGCAGCTGCCGGCGGACGAGTTCGGGTTGTTTCTTGCGGTGATGTGCGAGTGCCATGCATTCTAAAAATACCGTCTGGACGGTTTTGTCAATTAAAATCGATGTGGAGCGTTGGTATCGCAGGCGTTTGGACGAAATGCCGCGCCTTGGTCTTCCCGTGTTGCGCGCCGATGCGTGCCGGTGCATGAAGACTGCGGGGTATCGAGGGATGGTTCAGTGACGGAAGAGGCGATCACGCTTTATCAGGCGATCGGTGGCGACGATACGGTCAAGGCTTTGGCGCATCGCTTTTACCAGCTGATGGATACGCTGCCGGAGGCCAGGCACGTGCGTGCCGTCCATCCGCCGAGCCTTGCGGGCAGCGAAGAGAAATTCTACGAATATCTGACCGGCTATCTCGGCGGCCCGCCGCTTTATACCGACAAGCGCGGCCATCCCCGCCTGCGCAGCCGCCATTTCGTCGCCGAAATCGGCCCCGCCGAGCGTGACGAGTGGCTGCTCTGCTTCCGCTGGGCGATGGACGAGACCATCGCCAATCCCAAACTCCGTGACCTCATATGGCCGCCGATCGAAAGGCTGGCCTTCCACATGCAGAACAAGGACTAGCGCCGCCATGATCAGCAACGAACGCATCGCGCCGTTCTTCTTCCTCTTCGCCGGCCTCTTCGGCGTCGCAGGCGTCGGCCTTGCTGCCGTCGCGGCCCATGGCGGCGGCGATGCCAGCCTCGCGGCCTCGGCGTCGGCCATGTGCCTGGCGCATGCGCCGGCCTTGCTCGGCCTTGCGCTGGCAGGCGAGAAGCTCAAAACCGCCTGGCTGGCCGGTTTGCTGATGATCGTTGGCACCGCGCTCTTCGCCGGCGATCTCGTGTCGCTGCGCTTTGCCGGATCCGGCCTCTTCCCCTATGCCGCGCCATCAGGCGGCTGGGGCATGATGCTCGGCTGGCTGACCATTTCTGTCGGCGGTTTCCTGCGCCGGCCAGTCCGGTGAACGGCGTCACCATCCGCAATGCCCGTGCCGGTGAGCTCAATGCGCTGCGCGCCATCGAAATGGACGCGGTGGTGGCGCTCATCGACGCCGGCGTCCCCTTCCCCGGCGAACCGCATCCGCTGTCGTCTGAACAGCTTACCACCTACTGCGCGAATGGTCTGCTGATGGTGGCCGTCGACGGGGACGACACGCCTGTGGGTTTCGTCGCGGCGGAAGAGATCAGCGGCATGCTTTACATCGCCGAGATCGATGTGCTCCGTCGATTGCAAGGCAAAGGCATCGGACGGTTGCTGATGCAGGCTGCGATCAATGCCGCGCGAAGCCGGGGCCTATCCGCCGTCGTGCTGACGACAAACCGCTTCGTGGTGTTCAATTATCCGTTCTACCGGTCGTTGGGCTTCGAGGAGCCTGAGGCCGAAAATATGCCTGCGGGTCTGCGGGCGATCCTTGATGCCGAGGTCGCGAACGGCTTGGATCCGGAGAGGCGTGCGGGTATGGTGCTGCGGCTTCCGGGTATTTGATTTTAACTCGGCGCCCCTCATCCCCCGCGAGTTACACGCATTTCAGACCTGAAGACGGACCTTTGTCATTTCGCCTTTTCATAGGCGTCGAAGAGATCGGTTACCAGAATCCCGTTGATCCGCATCCCAGTCAAATCGGCGTCTCTGATCTCCGAATTCGCCAATGTGGCACCGCTTATGGTCAATCGCGACAGGTTTGCATTGGTGACGGCCACTCCAGACAGATTGACGTTATTAAAGCGCGCAGCTTCAAGATTGACGTCGTCGAAATCAGCTTCGCCTAAATTGGTGTCGATGAATTTTGCTTTCGTCAGAACAGCATAAAATCGTGCGTCAGCGAGATAGACGCCATCGAAATTGGCGCCCGACATATCTGCCCGCTCGTAGCGCACCCCCTGCATTTGAGGGCCGTCAAAGGGATTGTTTCCTTGCTGATCAGTCATTGCCGTCTCCTCCAGCCGATCCTGATGACCATTCAGAGAGTGCATAGTTTTGGTGGAGCTTCAACACTCTCGATAGAGGCAAAACTTGTTGTTCTGCTTTTTACAACGCTGCATCGCTGGCTGTTTCGCAGCAGAGGCATCCAAAATCGACATAAAACTGCCAACGCAACTTCTCGATAATCGCGCGAAACCCTCACCCCGAATGCGCCATGAACCGGCTGAGATAGGCAAAACTCGTCTGCGCAAATTCGAACGGCTTGCGCGGGCTGTCGTGCTCGACCACCAGCGTCCGCGCGCCCTTCGCCAGCGCCAGCCGCCAGAGCGAAGGCCACATCAGCGTGCCGGCGCCGACATCGGCCCAGCCGTCCTCATCGGGGTTTGCCCCTTCAGGCGCCCTGTCCTTCACATGCGCCGAAACCAGCACCTTGGCATAGCGCTGCAACCATTCTGCCGGATCGACGCCGGCGCGGGACATCCAGGCGATATCGGCCTGCCAGACGAGCGGGCTGCCGCGGGCCGCTTCGAACATCACCTCGAAGCCGTAGCGGGCGGTGGAAAGCAACGAGAAGCCGGCCATCTTGTTGTGATAGCCGATGAAAATGCCGTGCGGCCTGTATTGCTCGGCGAGACGCCCGAGTTCGGCGCCGAGCCGCTGCCAGCCGCCGGTGGTCTCCGGCGGCAGGAAACTCGATGATTGCGGCACGAAGAGCTGGGAGATGCCGCAGGCCTGACAGGCCTCGGTGACCTGGCTAGGCTCGTCGCGCAGGAATTCGAAGCCGATATGGGCCGTCGGCGCCGTCAGCGCGTGCCGGGCAAGCGCCTCACCGAGATCATCGGCCTCCCGCAGATGATGGCCGAGCGGCTCGACCGATTGGAAACCCGCTCTGGCGGCTGCCGAAAGCTGGGCATCGAGCGATCCGAGTTCACGCAGCGAGAAAAGTTGCAGGGAGAGGGTCGGCTTGGTCATTGTGACAGGATAGCACGGCAAGTGGCTCCGGCCATAGCGCGCCCCTCCGCCAGACAAACATGCCGCAGGGCCGGTTGCGCCTCAGCGCCCCGGGATACGGGCGAACCGTAGCAGGTTGCCATGCGGATCATGGATGAAGAACTCCTCCATGTTCCACGGCCGGACCTCGAGAGCCGTCAGCGTCGGCACGGCTTTTTCGGAATATTCCCGGTGCAGCGCACCGATCCGGCCGCCTCGGAGATAGACGGCGCTGCTTTCGCAGAATGCGCGATTGCCGGTCAGCCGGAAATGCAGCTCCATCTCCTGCCGGCGAACGATCAGATAGTCTGGCGTCTCATAGGTCGCGGCAAAGCCCAGCTGGTCACAATAGAAGGCCAGCGTCTCCGCGATATCCAGCGACGGCAGGATCGGCAGAACTTCGATGCGCTGCGGATCGTCCACGTCTCAGATACCCTCGACGACGGTAAAACCTTCGAAAACTGGCGGCCCCTTGTACATCGCCTTGCGGTCACCGGCATTGCGATGCGCAGCGCGAAAACTCTCGGACTTCGTCCAGTTCAGAAAATCGTCTTCGCTCGCCCAAAGCGTATGCGAGGAAAACAGCGTGTAGCCCTCGTCAGCATTCGCCTTGCCGCGCAGCAGCCGGAACTCGACGAAACCGTGGACCGTGGAGAGGCTGGAATCGCGATTGCGCCAGACATCCTCGAATTCGCTCTCCGATCCCTCGGTCACCTTGAAGCGGTTCATTGCGATATACATTGCGCCGTCCTCAGCCCTTGGCACGCTTGCCGCTTGGGAAAGCGACGACATTATTGCCGTTGGCGGCTTCGCGGCCAAGCGGCTTTTCCGGCTCCACGCCGGGCATCCGCGTTTCCCAGTAGGGGAACTCCGTGACATTGGGATAATCGGCCTGCCGTTCCGCATTCTTCATCAGGAGCTCGTAGAGTTCGGGCACAAGGCCGTCGCCGTTCTGTGCGGCCAGCTTGTGCAGGCCGATCATCATGAAGCCCTCGGGGCGCTGGTCTTTCATCGGGCGGTGTCTCGTTCGTTCATGGTGTTCAAGGCCCGCTCGAGGCTGGACTTGCTGCCGCTGCGCAGCGGGATGAATGCCTTGCCGAATTTCTTGCAGCCGGTCTTCACGCGCACGCAGGCATCGTGGCTGATACAGTCGATCGGGCAGAACACGCAGTCGACGGAGGGCAGAACGGTGTCGATGCGCGAGACCGCTTCGCGCAAGCCTCCGTCGTGGTGGATCAGCTCGGCGCCGAAGCTGCTGGCGATTTCGCGAAGATGTGCCACCTGGCAATCCCGGCCGCCGACATAGAGAAAACTGCGGCCATCCAATTTGGATCGTCCGGACGGCTGCTGCGTCTGCGCTGCCGCATCCGCGCTGACGCGGATGTCCCGGTTAGATCCCTTCTTCGCCTTCCGAGCCATTTACCACCCGTTCGCTCGTTGATCGTCACACGATTCCAGTGTGCAAGCGGGACCTTATTAAACTTGATTTTTAGAGTAAAGTATAAAGTTGACTATTTTGATCATATTTATTTCAGCGACCGGTGACCTGGACTTCCTGAGTGAAGGTCCAGTTCGGCTTGCCCCATTCGGACGGCAGCGGCGGGAATGGTGAGGCGCGCTGCACGCCGGAGACAACCGCCTGATCGAGCTCGGGAATTCCGGAACTGCGGGCAACAGACAGACCGCTCAGCGAGCCGTCGCCGCCGATCGTCAGGCGAACCCTGACACTCATCGACGCGCTCATCCGCTTGTATTCGGACGGCACCTTCACGGCGCGGCGGATGCGCGATTGCACCTTGCCCGGATAATTGGCGACAGCCGCACTGCCTGCCCCGCCAGAGCTTCCTGCCGAGCGCGAATTCCGGTCGGCATTGGCGACTTCCTCGCCGTCGCTGGCCCCGCGGCGCGAATCCTGCTTGTTCTCGCCCTGCGATCCCGCAGCCTTTTTCACCACCTTCTTCGGTGGCTCTTTCTTCTCGGCCTTCGGCTTCTCGACCGGCTGCACCGCCTTCGGCTTGGCGATCGGCGTCGGCGCTTCCTCGGGCTGCACCGGATCCGGCAGCGCCTCGGCCGTCGCGACGGGCTCGACCGGCTTCACCTCTTCGGGAACCTCGGTTGCCATTGGCTGGACGACGGAAGTTTCGGCCGGAACGTTGGAGGTCAGAATCTCGGGCTCAGCGGCCGTCACCGTTTCAGGCGAAACCCGCGTCACTTCCTGGGTTGGCTGAACGGCCTGCGCTTCAACCGGCTGCGCCATCTCGGGCTGCACTTCGGTCGGCTGAACCTCTGTCGGCTGCACGGTTTCCGGCTGGACGCTTTCGGCGACCACCTCCTCCGGCTGCGGCTCGACCTGCAGATCGGGATCACCGGCAGAAGCCTGGTCGGCTTCGGAATCACCAAGAATGATGACGCTGACCGCCTCGCCGGCTTCCTCTTCCGACTCATGCGGTGCCACGACGAAGCCGATGGCCAGCGCGGTGAAAAGAATGGCGTGGAAGGCAAAGGACGTCAGGCAGGCGACGACGACGTTGCGCTTGGCAGGTTTGACGCCAGCCTCCTGCTTTTCGATCGCTGAAGCGTCCATCGCCGGAGCGTCGGCGGCACCGGCCTTCGGTCCCTGCGCATGTTCCGGGAAGGAGCCGATATGGGCAAAGCGAGTATAGTGAACGACGGTTTCGGCGGCCGGCTGGCGCGGCGCGTTGCGCAGTTCCGGCATCTCGTGTCCGGGATGCAGCCCCGGCAGATTGTCGTTCGACGTGCCGGCATCCTGCTCGGCAAGGAACGCGTGCCGCGATGTGGATTTCGCTGAAACTACCATCTGCCTTGCCTCGGCTAGTTTGAAACTGAAGCCTGCCGGAAATCATCTCCGGCGGTCTGTCTTACCCTTCGAAGGGCACAGAAATCTGCGAGCGGGTGACGAGACCCTTCATGCATGCACCGGCAGACGGACCATCACAAACCGGCGTATCGTTGATGATGATGCGGGTCACCGCCTCGCATTTCATGTTGGGCATGTCGAACTGGCGCACGCGCTTCTTGCCCTCGGGCAGATCGCGGAAATCGAGAACGGTGATCTTGTCGACCGCGTTCTTGTCGTTGAAGAAGGCCAGCTCGAAGGAGATCTTGTTGACGGGCGCAGCCAGCTTGTTCAGCGCCACGAAGGTCATCATGCAGCCCTTCTGCGATGGCGCCAGCGCGTTCAGTTCGACTTCGAGAGCGTTGGCCGGAGCGGCTGGAGCAGCAGCGGCGGCATCCTGTGCATAGGCAGGAAGAACGCTTCCAACGACCATCAATCCGCCCGCCACAAACGATGCAAAACTGCGTGCCGCCATCACCACTTCTCCATGCGATTTCGAAAACTTGAGTTGATAACTCTTCTATTGCGTCTTTAAAAAATGGTGACTATGAAAGTCAAGATAAATGTATCTAGGCCGCCGGAAAACAAGCCGCGGCAAAAGCGGAAATTGCCAGCCGAAATGATGGTTGAAAAGCCTGACACCTTTAAGCATGCGCCGTTCGTCAAAGACGCGGCGGAAGTGCGCACGATCGAAAGCGGAGACATCTTCCGCGGCGCGAACGAGATCATGATCCGGCATGACGGCGTGGTCTATCGCATGAAAATTACCCGCCAGGGCAAGCTCATTCTCAATAAGTAAGGGTAGACCATGACCGAGAACACCAGACCGGCACCGGCCGAAATTCGTGCGTTCCGCGCCGAAAATCCGAAGATGCGCGAGCGCGATATCGCCGCTCAGCTGAAGATTTCGGAAGCAGCCCTCGTTGCCGCCGAAGTCGGCATTTCCGCCACCCGCATCGATGCCAGCGCCGCCAAGCTTCTTGAGCGCGTGGCGACACTCGGCGAGGTCATGGCCCTGTCGCGCAATGAAAGCGCCGTGCACGAGAAGATCGGCGTTTACGAGAACATCAGCGTCGGCCAGCACAATGCCATCGTTCTCGGCGAAAGCATCGACCTGCGCGTCTTCCCGAGCCGCTGGGCCCACGCCTTTGCCGTCACCAAGAAGGACGGCGACACCGAGCGCCTCAGCCTTCAGTATTTCGACAAGACCGGCAGTGCCGTCCACAAGATCCACCTGCGCCCGGCCTCCAATGTCGAAGCCTATCACGCCATCGTCGCCGAGCTGACGCTCGAAGACCAGTCGCAGGAATTCGTCGAGCAGGAAGCGAGCTTCAGCACCGATGAAGCTGGTGAGGTCAACCAGAACGAACTGCGCGACAGCTGGAGCAAGTTGACCGACACGCACGAATTCTTCGGCATGCTGAAGCGCCTGAAGATCGGCCGCCAGGCCGCTGTGCGCACCGTCGGCGACGATTATGCCTGGAAGCTCGACAACACCGCCACCGCAGACATGATGCACGCCTCCGTCAAATCAGGCCTGCCTATCATGTGCTTCGTCGCCAATAACGGCATCGTCCAGATCCATTCCGGCCCGATCCACAACGTCCAGCCGATGGGTCCGTGGATCAACGTTCTCGACGAGACCTTCCACCTGCATCTGCGTCAGGACCACATCGCCGAGACATGGGCCGTGCGCAAGCCGACCAAGGATGGCCATGTCACGTCGCTCGAGGCCTATGACGCCAATGGCGAGATGATCATCCAGTTCTTCGGCAAGCGGAAGGAAGGCACGGATGAGCGCGGCGACTGGCGCGAGATCATGGAAAACCTGCCGCGCGTGGCAAGCGTCGCCGCATAAGGAGCCGATCATGAGAATGCCTTCAAGCCTGCGCCGCATCCGCCTCTGGGAACTGGCGCTGACGGCTGCTGTCATGGCCCTGCCGCTCATCCCCTCGCCGGTCGCCACGCCCGGCTATTCCTTCGTCCGCGCTGCTCATGCGGCTGAACCGAAGAAGCTCGACACCTCGCGCGTCGTCTCGGTCGGCGGCGACGTCACCGAGATCATCTACGCGCTTGGTGAGGAAGGCCGCATCATCGCCCGCGATTCCACCAGCATGTATCCGGAAGCGGCAATGAAACTGCCGGATGTCGGCTACATGCGGGCGCTGTCGCCTGAAGGCATTCTCGCCGTCAATCCGTCGGCGATCATCGCCGTCGAAGGCGCCGGTCCGCCGGAAGCGCTGACGGTTCTGAAGAATGCCAGTGTTCCTTTCGAGACGGTGCCGAACACCTACGACCGCGAAGGCATCCTGAAGAAGATCGATCGCGTCGGCTCCCTGCTCGGCGTCGAGGACAAGGCCAAGGCGCTGGAAGCCAAGGTCGGCGCCGATCTCGATGCCGCGATCACCGATGCCGAAAAGCGTCCGGAGGGCGAGCGCAAACGCGTGCTCTTCATCCTCAGCATGCAGGGCGGCAAGATCATGGCTTCGGGCACTGGTACGGCTGCCGATGGCATCATCAAGCTCGCCGGCGCCGTCAATGCTGTCGGCACCTTCCCGGGCTACAAGCCGCTGACCGACGAGTCGATCATCGAGGCCAAGCCCGACGTCATCCTGATGATGGACCGCGAAGGCGGCCATGCGGCGGCCAATGACGATCTCTTCAAGCAGCCGGCGATCGCGCTGACGCCTGCCGCCCAGAACAAGGCTGTCATTCGCATGGACGGCCTGCATCTGCTCGGCTTCGGCCCGCGCACGGCAAGCGCCGTCCGCGAACTCAACACGGCGATCTACGGCGGCTGATATGGCAGTGCAGGATGTGATGACGGACGGCAAGCGTTCCATGTTTTCGATCGCCGCATTGCGCGAAAGCCACCGGGTTGGCGATCGTACCCGGATCGCTGCCCTCGTCATCGCCCTGCTCGTCATCGGCTCGGTCTTTTCGCTGCTGTTCTCGGTCACCACAGGCGCGTCTGATGCTTCGATGTTCGACGTGATGGCCAATCTCGGCGGCCAGGCCGATGCGCTGACCACGCGCGACCGGATCATCATCTTCGATATTCGCATGCCGCGTGCCATCCTCGGTTTCCTGGTCGGCGGCTCGCTCGCCGTATCAGGAGCGGTCATGCAGGGTCTGTTCCGCAATCCGCTGGCTGACCCCGGCCTTGTCGGCGTCTCCTCGGGCGCCGGTTTCGGTGCCGTGATCATGATCGTGCTCGGCGGCTCGATTGCCATGCCGGTGTTCAATCTGCTCGGCATCTATGCCCTGCCGCTCGCAGCCTTCGGCGGCGGTCTCGTCACCACGTTGCTGCTCTACAGGGTCGCCACTAGCAACGGCCAGACCTCGATCGGCACCATGCTGCTCGCCGGCATCGCGCTCGGCGCTCTCACCGGCGCCCTGACCGGCCTTCTGACCTACATGGCCAACGACCAGCAACTCCGCGACCTGACATTCTGGGGCATGGGCTCGTTGGCGGGCGCCACCTGGATGAAGATCGCCGCAGCCGCGCCGATCATCCTCGCCTCCTACATCGTGCTTCCCTTCATGGCCCGCGGCCTGAACGCCATCACGCTTGGCGAGGCGGCGGCATTCCACATGGGCGTGCCGGTTCAGCGTCTGAAAAATATCGCTATCGTCACCGTCGCAGCCGCCACCGGCGCCTCGGTCGCCGTCAGCGGCGGCATCGGCTTCGTCGGCATCGTCGTGCCGCATGTGCTGCGCATGGTGATCGGCCCCGACCACCGCTATCTACTGCCCGCCTCCGCCCTGCTCGGCGGTTCGCTGCTGATCTTCGCCGACGTGCTAGCGCGCACCATCGTCGCCCCGGCCGAACTGCCGATCGGCATCATCACGGCTGCTGTCGGCGGCCCGTTCTTCCTCTGGATACTGCTGCGCCAACGCTCGCGGCTCGCCCTCTGAGAGCATTTCCATGATCGAGCTTTCCAACGTCTCCGTCGATCTGTCGGGCAAGACCATCGTCCACGGCGTCAGCTTCACCGCCCGCGCCGGCGAGCTGACCGCGATCGCCGGTCCCAACGGCTCCGGCAAGACGACGACGATGAAGGCGGCCTCCGGCGAATTGCCCGCCCAGGGATCGGTCAGGATCAACGGCACCGAAGTTCGTGACCTCGCCCCCTGGAAGCTCGCGGCCATCCGCGGCGTGCTTCCACAGGCAAGCGCCATCTCCTTTCCCTTCACCGTCCGCGAAATCGTCCGCATGGGCCTGACGACAGGCGTCAACCTTCACCCGGAACGCGCCGAGGAAACCGCCGCCCGCGCGCTCGGTGCCGTCGATCTCCACGGTTTCGAGGGCCGCTACTATCAGGAACTGTCGGGCGGCGAGCAGCAGCGCGTCCAGCTTGCCCGCGTTCTCTGCCAGATCGCCGAACCGGTGGCCCACGGAAAGCCCTGCTGGCTGTTGCTCGACGAACCCGTCTCAAGCCTCGACATCAGCCACCAGCTGACGATCATGCGGCTCGCCCGCCAGTTCTGCGAAGCCGGCGGCGGCGTCATCGCCGTCATGCACGACCTCAACCTGACAGCACTCTTCGCCGATCAGATCGTATTGATGAAGTCGGGCCGGCTGGCAGCAGCTGGCAGCGTTCGCGAGGTGCTGACGGATCAAAACATGCAATCGGTCTTCGGCTGCCCGCTGCGCATCAATCAGGTGCCATCAGACGGCACGCCCTTCGTGCTTGCCCACAGCGCGCTCTGAGGCTTTTCCGGGAACCTTTCCCAGTCTTTCGCGTTCTCCGTGTCGATGATTTGGGTCATTGCCGGGCGCTTCTTCAAGACAGCAACGGTGACGGCCTGTGATTTCAAACAGGCGGCGCATGTGCACGCCCAAAAACATGGAGAAAATCATGGCTTCATCCATCCTCCAATCCGTTCGCGGCAGCCGCAAGGGCAATGGCACGCTTCACAGCATCGAAAGCACGATCGAAGATCAGATCGAGCACCTCCGCGACGAGATCGACGCCCTGACCAAGCTGGCCGCCAAGAGCTCGCGCCGCCAGTCCGACAAGCTGCGCTATCAGGCCTCTGCAGGTTATGACGAGATCGTCGGCCGCGGTGAAGACCTGCTACGCGATCTGCAGGACGGCTACCTGCGCGGCGCATCCGAAGTGCGCGACACGGTGCGCAAGCATCCGGTTGCGACCATTGGGGCTGCGGCCGCATTCGGCCTCGTCCTTGCTCTCCTCGCCCGCCGCTAGGAGGCTCGATGCTCTTTCCTCTACTCAGTATGCTGGTAGGAAACGGCGTTCACCGTACCGTTGCGCGGACCAAGCGCAACGGTATTTTCATTGCCATTGCAGCCCTGTTCCTGCTGACGGCCTATGCGCTTGCGGTCACCGCAGGAGCGATCTGGCTTGCGGGGATTTATGGCCCAGTCGGGGCAGCCCTGTTCCTGGCCGCCTGCGCCGTCTTCATCGCCGTAGTGGCGCTGATCGCCGTGGTGATCATGAATGCGCAGGAAAAGCGCCAGGCCAAGGATCGCCGCCTGGCGCTCGAATCCGCAGCCGCCGCCGGCATCGGCCTGATCCGCTCGCAGCCGCTGCTGACGGCTGGGATCTTGATGGCGCTTGTGGCATCGAATTTGGTTGGGTCCAAGAAGGACGATTGATCCTTTTAGTTGCCGTCTCACCCGGGAGCCCCCTCATCCGACCCTACCGGGCCACCTTCTCCCCTCGGGGAAAGGTTGCGGCAGCTGGATGAGGAGGCCCCGGCCGCAAACCTTTCCAATCGACGCAAAACAAAAAAAGCCGGCGCCTTTTCAGGCGACCGGCTTTTTCCTCCCAAGTATCCCTTGGTTAGAAGGCAAAGGCCTTCGATGTCAGTGGCGCCGATGTCGCATCCGGGCCGAAGTCTGCTTCGCCGGTGATCTGCAGCAGTTCCTGCAGCCGCTGGCGGGCGCGGTTGACGCGGCTCTTGATCGTGCCGACGGCGCATTCGCAGATTTCCGCGGCCTCTTCGTAGGAAAAGCCCGAAGCGCCGACGAGAATGATCGCTTCACGCTGGTCCGGCGGCAGCTGATCGAGCGCCTTCTTGAAGTCCTGCAGATCGAGCGCGCCATATTGCGACGGATGCATCGCCATCGACTCGGTAAACAGGCCGTCGCTGTCCTGGATTTCGCGGCCGCTCTTGCGCATCTGGCTATAAAGCTCGTTGCGCAGGATGGTGAACAGCCAGGCCTTCATGTTGGTGCCCATCTCGAAATGGTCCTGCTTGGCCCAGGCCTTCATGATGGTATCTTGAACGAGATCGTCGGCGCGGTCGTGGCGGCCGGTCAGCGAGATGGCGAATGCGCGCAGGCTTGGCAGGGCTGCCAGCATCTCGCGCTTGAAGCTCGGTTGCTCTTTTTCCATCAGCTCACCCTATTCTGCCAGCTTCGCCGAGGCCATTTCGGCCTGATCGAGCTTTTCGAGCAAATCAAGGAACCGGTCTGGAATGGCCTCATCCTGCGCCGCCGCGTAAAGCGAGCGAAGCTTCACACCGATCTGGTTGTTGGGGTCGAGAATGTCGCTCGCCCTTACATCCAGCCGCTGCTGATCTCTTTCTTCATTCTGCTGTGTAGCCATCAAATCGTCACTTCTCGCCTGTTGTCTGTAAAACCGGGCGGCCTTTCCGTCGAAAGCGGCTATCGACACCGATAGCACCAGCTGCCTGTTGGGCAGTTGATGCCGATACGCTGCCTAAGTCCTGCTTCAAGCTGGTGCGCCCTTTATTCGTCGGCAGGATAATGCGGCTGTCTGAAAAAAGTTCCGCAAGCTCCGGAACTTTTTTACCCGTCTCACGTTTCTGCCTCATTAGCGCCAGTTACCGGCCTACAGACGGGAGTTTTTAATGACACTTTCTACTCGAATTGCGCCGCACCTTCCTTATCTGCGTCGCTATTCCCGGGCTCTTACCGGCACTCAGACCTCTGGCGACGCCTATGTAGCTGCCGTGCTTGAGGCAATCATCGCCGACCTGTCCATTTTCCCGGATACCGCGAACGACCGCGTTGCACTCTACAAACTGTTCACGAAACTGTTTGGTTCCACAGCCGTCCAGATTCCGGAACCGGCGTCTCCCTACGCCTGGGAACAGCGCGCGACCGTCAATCTTGCCAAGGTTTCCCCCCGCGCCCGCCAAGCCTTCATTCTCGCATCGGTCGAGAACTTCCGCGTCGGCGAAATCGCCGAGATCCTCGAGATCGCCGAACAGGACGTGATGGGCCTTCTGGACACCGCCTCGCAGGAAATTTCCCGCCAGGTGGCGACCGACATAATGATCATCGAAGACGAACCGCTGATCGCCATGGATATCGAGCAGATGGTCGAAAGCCTCGGCCACCGCGTTACCGGCATTGCCCGGACGCATACCGAGGCGGTTGCGCTTTACAACAAGACCAAGCCGAGCATGGTTCTCGCCGATATCCAGCTTGCCGACGGCAGTTCCGGCATCGATGCGGTGAACGACATCCTGAAGACCTCGAACGTGCCGGTGATCTTCATCACCGCCTTCCCCGAACGCCTGCTCACCGGCGAGCGTCCGGAGCCGACATTCCTTGTCACGAAACCCTTCAACCCCGACATGGTCAAGGCGTTGATCAGCCAGGCGCTGTTCTTCAATGAATCCACCAAGGTTGCAGCCTGAAACCCGGGTTTCCGGATGACGGAACAAAGCAATAGCCGGGGCGTTCCAGCATGACTGGTGCGCTCCGGCGGCTTTAACTGTTTCTGCAACGCTTGGTTATAAACTGACCGGCGGGTTGGCTGATGGGCCAACTTCTATCCAGCTGCACCAGACGGATCGAAGGAAAGGCGGCTTGGTGAATACGACAGAACCATTGACCGGCAAGCCGTTCCGCACGGATGGCAAGGCCGCAATGATGGAGCGGGCGCTGCGCAGCGCCGGAATCTCGATTGTCTTCCAGGACTCAAGGCTTGAGATGGCCTATGCCGAGAATCTCCCCGCTCATTTCCAGGATTTATTCAGACCCGGCATGACGGACGCCGATCTGTTCGGCAGCGCCTATGGCGACTATCTCCATGCATTGAAAATGAAGGTGCTCGACACCGGGCTCGCCACGACCGCTGAGATCGAAGTCAATGTCGGCGGCGAGATGCGCAGCTACGAGCTGAAGGTCGAGCGCGCCAGCGAACGCGTCAGCCATGGCGTGCTGACGGTGCTTTCCGAAGTGACCGAAACCCGCCACCGAGAAAAGGTCCTGAAGTCGCTGTTGCGGGAACTCTCGCACCGCTCCAAGAATCTCTTGGCGATCATCCAGGGCATAGCCACGCAGACGGCAAGAAACACGCTCTCGCTCGATGGCTTCCTGGTAAAATTCCGCGGCCGCCTGCAGTCTCTCTCAAATTCGCAGGACCTGATCACCGATTCCAGCTGGCGCGGCGCCTATCTGTTCGAACTCGCCCAAAAGCAGTTCGCGCCCTACTGGCCGGAGACTGCTGGCTCGCTGCCGATCTATGGGATCAACGCCCATATGACGCCGAACGCCGCCGTCCATCTCGGACTGGCGCTGCACGAGCTCATCGTCAACTCCGCCTCCTTCGGCGCAATCGCCGGCGGCGCGGCGTCGATCACGCTGAACTGCCGCGAGGCGGAACTGAACGGCAGGCGGGCGATCGAAGTCACTTGGGCGGAAGCGCTGCCTGATAAGACCGAGATCCATGAATTTAGCGAAAACAGCTTCGGCAAGACAGTTCTAGAACGCGTGGTGCCTTCCTCTATGAATGGCAAGGCGGAACTGAAGCTAATCCCCGGGCGCATCGAATACTCGCTGCTCGTCCCCGAGACCGAATTCGAAATCCTCAAGCGGGCGTGAGATAGCCCCCGTCTCCCGTGACCGCAAACCGGACAAAGTAAAACAGCCAGTGCGAGGGCGGCGCACTGGCTGTTTTTACTCACCGGGAGGGGACCGTGAGTAAGATCCGGATGATGGGTTGGGGGCGCGCATGTTGGGTCGATGCGGTCATCATCTGGATATCCCAATAACGGCGCCGTTAACCTTTGGTTCCAACGCTGCGGAAAAAAAGTGGACTTTTGTGAATCTTTTTTTGCCTGGCCCTAGGCGCCCCGCCCCAAGCAGCATTTCCGCTCACGATACCAAAACAAAAAACAACATGAAATCAGCCTAATAGCCTGCAAAATATTCCAAAATTTTACCATTTGATAAATTTTTAGACCTGAGTTACGCTTTCCCTCACAGGCCGTTTACCAATAATGAGGGAACTTCAATGGAACGTCTGGAAACTGGGATTCATGCTGGCCGGCTTTCGCCCGCCGAGTATGACGCGAACTTTTCCGATCTTCATCCGCGCCTCGACAAGCATGAGGCGCTGGTCGCTTCCGACCGCTGTTATTTCTGCTACGACGCGCCGTGCATGACGGCCTGTCCCACCTCCATCGATATCCCGCTGTTCATCCGGCAGATATCGACAGGCAACCCGCTGGGTTCGGCGAAGACGATCTTCGATCAGAATATCCTCGGCGGCATGTGCGCCCGCGTCTGTCCCACCGAAGAGCTCTGCGAACAGGCCTGCGTGCGCAACACGGCAGAAGAAAAGCCCGTGGAAATCGGCCGCCTGCAGCGCTACGCCACCGATGCGGCGATGAACGCCGGCCGCCAGTTCTACTATCGCGCCGCCGCAACCGGCAAGAAGATCGCCGTCGTCGGCGCAGGCCCCGCCGGTCTTGCCGCCGCCCATCGCCTCGCCGTCAAGGGCCACGACGTCGTCATCTACGACGCCAAGCCGAAATCCGGCGGCCTCAACGAATATGGCATCGCCACCTACAAGTCGGTGGACGACTTCGCCCAGAAGGAAGTCGATTACGTCCTTTCGATCGGCGGTATCGAGGTCAGGAACGGCGAACAGCTCGGCCGCGACTTCTCGATCTCCGATCTGCAGCAGCAATATGACGCCGTCTTCCTCGGTCTCGGTCTTGCCGGCGTAAACGCCCTGAAGGTCGATGGCGAGAGCCTGCCGGGTGTCGAAGACGCTGTCGATTTCATCGCCGGTCTGCGCCAGTCTGCAGACAAGGGTGCGATCGCCATCGGCCGCCGCGTCGTCGTTCTCGGCGGCGGCATGACGGCGATCGACGCGGCCGTCCAGGCAAAGCTGCTCGGCGCCGAAGAGGTGACGATCTGCTACCGCCGCGGCAAGGAACACATGAACGCCTCGGAATTCGAGCAGGATTTGGCCGCCTCCAAGGGCGTCATCATCCGCCACTGGCTGGCGCCGAAATCGATCGTCGCCAACAACGGCAAGGTCGCCGGCATCGAGGTCGAATATACCGCGGTCGCCGAGGGACGTCTGGTGACGACGGGCGAAACCGGCGTCATCGCCGCCGATCAGATCTTCAAGGCGATCGGCCAGACCTTCGAAGCCTCGGGCCTTGGAGCGCTGCGCATGGAAAACGGCCGTATCGCCATCGATGCCGAGGGGCAGACCTCGATCGAAGGCGTCTGGGCCGGGGGCGACTGCGTGCTCGGCGGTGACGACCTCACCGTCTCGGCCGTGGCGCAGGGCCGCGATGCCGCCGAATCGATCAACCGCATGCTGACTGCAGGTTTGCAGCCGGCCGTTGCCGTCGCGTGAAGGGGAGAATGAACCATGGCTGATCTCCGCAATAATTTCGTCGGCATCAAATCCCCGAACCCGTTCTGGCTCGCGTCCGCTCCGCCGACGGACAAGGCTTATAATGTCGAGCGCGCCTTCAAGGCGGGCTGGGGCGGCGTGGTCTGGAAGACGCTCGGCGAGGAAGGCCCGCCCGTCGTCAACGTCAACGGCCCGCGCTACGGCGCGATCTGGGGCGCCGACCGCCGCCTGCTCGGCTTGAACAATATCGAGCTGATCACCGACCGCGACCTCTATACCAACCTGCGAGAAATGAAGCAGGTGAAGATGAACTGGCCGGATCGCGCCCTGATCGCCTCGATCATGGTGCCCTGCGAGGAGGAGAGCTGGAAGGCGATCCTGCCACTGGTGGAAGAAACCGGCGCCGACGGCATCGAACTCAACTTCGGCTGTCCGCACGGCATGTCCGAGCGCGGCATGGGTGCTGCGGTCGGTCAGGTGCCTGAGTATATCGAGATGGTGGTGCGCTGGTGCAAGCAATATACCCGCATGCCCGTCATCACCAAGCTGACGCCGAATATCACCGACATCCGCAAGCCGGCCCGCGCTGCAAAGCAAGGCGGTACCGACGCCGTGTCGCTGATTAATACGATCAACTCGATCACCGCTGTTAATCTAGACACCTTCTCGCCGGAACCCTCGATCGACGGACGCGGCAGCCATGGCGGCTATTGCGGCCCGGCCGTCAAGCCGATCGCGCTCAACATGGTCGCCGAGATCGCCCGCGATCCCGAGACCTATGGCCTGCCGATCTCCGGCATCGGCGGTATCACGACATGGCGCGATGCCGCCGAGTTCCTGGTTCTCGGCGCCGGCAACGTGCAGGTCTGCACGGCAGCGATGACCTACGGCTTCAAGATCGTCCAGGAGATGATCTCCGGCCTCTCCGACTGGATGGACGCCAAGGGCCACCGCAACCTCGACGACATCACCGGCCGCGCCGTTCCGAATGTCTCGGACTGGCAGTACCTGAACCTCAATTACATCGCCAAGGCGAAGATCGACCAGGACGCCTGCATCAAATGCGGCCGCTGCCACATCGCCTGCGAGGACACTTCGCACCAGGCGATCACCCAGTTCGTCGACGGCGTCCGCCACTTCGAGGTCATGGAAGACGAATGCGTCGGCTGCAATCTCTGCGTCAACGTCTGTCCGGTCGAGAACTGCATCACCATGGAAGCCCTGCCCGCAGGCGCGCTGGACGAACGCACCGGCAAGACCGTCGATCCGAACTATGCCAACTGGACGACGCATCCAAACAACCCGATGGCGAGACAGGCCGCGGAATAGACCAGACTCAAGTTAAGACAAAACCGTCTTCCGTAAAGCGACACTTTACGGAAGACGGTTTTGTGCTTATATGTGCTGATGAAGATCCGGAACATCATCCACAAAGGACTTCGCCGCTTTGTCCTCGATGACGACGCATCGGGCTTGCAGCCCGCTGTCGTGCCTAAGCTGCGCCGTATGGTTTCCTTTCTGCAGGACATGCAAACGGAAGACGAGTTACGCACTATTCCGAGTTGGAAGGTCCACCAGTTGACCGGTGACCGCAAAGGCAGCTGGAGCTTATTCGTGACGAAGAACTGGCGGCTGACATTCCGGATAGACAACAACGCTATCGAGATCATCGATCTCGACTATGAAGACTATCATTAGGAGCACCCCGACGATGGAAGGACTTGGAATTCGCATGAAAAGCCCCGCGCATCCCGGGGATTTCTTGAAGCATGAGGTCTTGGAGGAGTTGGAACTCTCGGTCACCGACGCGGCCCGCGTTCTTGGCGTGACCCGCCCCGCGCTCTCGGCACTACTGAATGAGCGGTCGTCCCTGTCTCCCGAAATGGCTTTGCGATTCGAAAAGGCATTCGGCCTGTCGATGGACACGCTGATGCGGATGCAAAACAGTTTCGATATTGCGCAGACGCGGCTGCGCGAACAGGAGATAGACGTCCTGCCCTATCGCCCAGGACCGAACGCCTAGGCTCACCCCGCAAACGTCTTCCGGTACGCCCCAGGGCTCGTTCCTAGCCGCCTGCGAAAATGATGCCGCATCGTCGCCAGCGTCCCAAACCCGCTGGCGGCGGCGATGTCGTCGAGCGAGGTGGCGGCCGGTTTTTCGAGCAGCTCCCGGGCGTGACGTAGGCGCTCCTTCAGCAGCCATTCGCCAACGCTGAGGCCCGTCGTCTTCTCGAAACGCCGCTGGAAGGTGCGCTGGCTCATGCCGGCTTTTTCGGCGAGCAAGGTGATCGGCTGTTCGGTATCGAGCCTCTCGCGCATCCATTCGATCAGCGGCCCGAGCCGGATGCCTTCGCGCTCCTGCGGCACCGGCGCATGGATGAACTGCGCCTGTCCGCCCTCGCGATGCGGCGGCAGGACGAGGCGGCGGGCGACACTGTTGGCCGCCTCCGCACCGAAATCGCCCCGCACCACATGCAGGCAGAGATCGATCCCAGCCGCACTTCCCGCCGCAGTCAGGATGCTGCCCTCGTCCATGTAGAGAACGCCGGCGTCGAAGGTTATATCGGGGTAACGCGCCGCAATCGCGGCGACATAGCGCCAATGCGTCGTCGCCCGGCGGCCGGAAAGCAGCCCTGATGCCGCCAGCACGGCGACGCCTGAGCAGAGCGACATGATGCGGGCGCCGCGTTGATGGGCAGCGCGCAGTGCCGCAACGAGACCGGCAGGAACCGGCGCATCGATCGCCCGCCAGCCGGGCACGACGATCAGGTTTGCATGTTCGAGCACGTCGAGGCTGTGATCGGCAGAGACCGTCAGGCCTCCGGCAGCCCGCAGCGGCCCCGGCTCGATGCCGCAGACCGAATAGCGGTACCAGCCATCGCCCATCTCCGGACGCGGCAGGCCGAAGACCTCGTAGGCGATGCCGAATTCGAAGGTGCAGAGGCCGTCATAGGCAAGCACCGCGACATGGGGCCCTTTTGGCATGATCTTTACGTTCATCGTCATCCTGGCCAATTTCGCCAAGCCATAGCATCGGCGATAACGGGCGGCAACCCGAACGAAAGGAACCGCCCATGCCAAGCCACGTCAGCGAAACCCCTGCCGCCTCCCCGGAAGCCACCGCCACCTATTATGCCCGCAAGCTCGCCTTCGAGACGGATTGCTGGGATGTCCACGCCTCGCTGGCTGCAGGCAATGCCGATTTCGTGCTGCTCGACGTCCGCTCGCCCTCAATGTTTGCCGCCTCGCATGTGCCGGGCGCCATCAACCTGCCGCATGGCAAGATGACGGCGCACCGCATGTCGGAATGGGCGGAGGATACACTCTTCGTCGTCTATTGCGCCGGGCCGCATTGCAACGGCACCGACAAGGCAGCGCTCCGCCTCGCCCGTCTCGGCAAGCAGGTGAAGGTGATGATCGGCGGCATGACCGGCTGGGCCGACGAAGGCTTCGGCTTCGAGAACGAAGCGGCTGCGGCGTGATGATGGAAGGCTCCCGCGCGATTGCGGGAGCCGGCTTCTCAGAATTCGATGACGAGCTTGCCGAACGGGCCGCGATCGAGATGCGCCAGCGCCTCCGGCAGTTCCTCGAAAGCGTAGCGATGATCGATGACCGGCTTGATGCCCGAAACATCTACGGCGCGGATGAGATCCTCGAGCGCCCGGCGATGGCCGACGCTGATGCCCTGCACCGTCGGTGATTTCAGAAGCAGCGGCCCGACGGGACCGGACACCTCGAAACCGTCGAGTACGCCGATGACATGGATATGCCCGCCGACGGCAACCGCCTTAAGCGCCTCGCCAAAATTGGCGCCACCGGCAATTTCCAGAATGTGATCCGCACCGTAGTCGCCTGTCAGCCCATAAAGCGTCTCTACCCAGTTCTCACGTCCGAAGCCGTGATCGGCGCCGATCGCCCGGGCACGCTCGAGCTTGTCCTTGCTGCCTGACGTGATGAAGACCTCGGCGCCATGGGCCTTGGCGATCTGCAGGCCGAACAGCGCAACGCCGCCGGTTCCCTGGATCAGCACCTTCTGTCCGGCCTTGAGATGGCCGCGCTCGATCAGCGCGAACCAGGCCGTCAGGCCGGCGCAGGGCAAGGTGCTGGCCTCGGCCGCATCGAGGCTGTCCGGCGCCCTGGCGAACCAGTCTTCGGAGAAGGTCAGATAGTCGGAAAGCACGCCGGGATAGAAGCCGCCGAGCGTGCGGTAGGGCGGGTTGCGCGCATTCCCGGCATTTGCGCCATCGATCCAGCCGGGAGAGAAGGTCGAGATCACCCGGTCTCCCGGCTTGAAGCGCGTCACACCGGGGCCGACTGCTTCGACGACACCCGCCATATCGGAGGCCGGCACGAAGGGAAATTGCAGCGGCAACCCCATGCCGGTTTCGAGCATCAGCTTGTCGCGATAATTCAGCGAGACGGCCTCGGTCCGCACCAGAATATCGCGCCCCGAGGGATCGTCCATCCGTCCTTCCGATATCGTCAGGTTCTGCGGACCGATGCCGTCGATCGTCCACTGCCTTATCTTGGTCATCGCATGTGCTCCTTTGCATATTCAGCGAAGAGAGCCATGCTATCGTTGAAAAGATGGCGGCAGTTGCGATATAAATTCCCAAGATGGGTTCCGCTAAGGATACAATTCATGGAAAAGCTTGGTGGTATCTCCGTCTTCGTCGAGGTCGTGGAAGCAGGCGGATTTTCAGCCGCCGCAAGCGGCCTGAACCTGACGCGATCCGCTGTCGGCAAGACGATCGCCAGGCTCGAAGAGCGCCTCGGCGTCCGCCTCTTCCACCGCACCACCCGCTCGCAGAGCCTGACGGAGGAAGGCCGCTTCTTTTACGAGCGCTGCCTGAAGGCTCTGGAAGAGATCAAGATCGGCGAAGCGCTTCTGGAGGCCGGCAAGCAGACCGTGCGCGGCAAGCTGCGGGTGTCCATGCCAGTTATCTTCGGTCGGCAATGCATTGCGCCGATCCTGATTTCACTGCTCGACGACCATCCCGAACTGGAGCTCGACCTGTCCTTCAACGACCGGATCATCGATCTTCTTGAAGACGGCTACGATCTGGCGATCCGCAACGGGCCGCTCAAGGACGATCAGGACATGATGGCGCGGCTCGTCGCCCACCAGCGGCTGACCGTCTGCGCCTCGCCCGATTACCTCGCCAAACACGGCACGCCGCAGTCGCTGGAAGATATCCCCAAACACGTCGGCATCATCTATGGCCGGCAGGACAAGCACCGCACCTGGGTGTTCCCGACCGACGACGAACCCTGGCGGCAGGTTCTGCCGAAATCGCGGATGCGGCTGGACGATCTCGCCACCATCTGCGACGTGGCGATCGAAGGTGCCGGCCTAGTCTGGCTGCCCTGCTGGATGGTGCGCGAGCACGTTGCCGCCGTGCGCCTGGTGCGGGTGCTGAAAGACGTGCGTCCCGTCATTTTCCAATCGCACGCGATATGGCCGCGCTCGCCCGTCATGCTGCCGAAAGTCCGCCTCGCCATCGATGCGCTGGTTGCGAGATTGCCCGGCCTGATGGAGTGACGTTTTGAATTTACCAAGCCGCTGAAGTGGCTGAATTTTTTATTGTATTCACTGGAAATCATGAAATGCTGCCGTATATCGCCATGATGATGCGTCGTACGGGGCGGTGCATCGGCCACCATCAACTGGAATAGCAATAACCATGCCACTTCGAACTGCGCTGCGCGCCGGCACCAGCGATTGCCACGCTGATGTCGATCAAATCTTCGGCCGGTTCGATCTCGGACGTGAAGCAGATTACAGGGCCTTCCTCTCCGCCCACGCCCGCGCCGTTCCAGCCGTCGAGATAGCGCTGGAAGAAGCCGGCATCGAGCGGCTGATCCCCGACTGGGCGGAGCGCCGCCGCCGCGATCTGTTGCTCGACGACCTCGCGGCCATGAATGTTCCGCTGCCGCCCGCCCTCGATGCGCCTCCGATGCAAGACGATGCAGCGCTTCTCGGCGCCGTTTATGTGCTTGAAGGCTCGAAGCTCGGCGGCGCGATGCTGGCCAAGGCCGTCGGCAAAGGGCTGCCATCCGCCTATCTCAGCCCCTTCGGCCCCAAGGGCGGCATGAAGGCCTTCATGGATATGCTCGATAATGCAGGCGCCGATGAAGCGGGTGCCGTTGAGGCCGCCCGCGCCGTCTTCGTCCTGTTCCGCAAGGCTGCTGAGATGGAACTGGAGATGGCCGCCTCGTGAGCGAAACCTTCGACCGCGTCGACCTGACGAATTGCGACCGCGAACCGATCCACCGCCTCGGTGCCATCCAGCCGTTCGGCTTCCTGCTCGTCTCCTCGGCCGATTGGCTGGTTGCCCGCGCTTCCGAAAATCTCGAACAGTTCATCGGCGTCAGCTATAAGGACGTACTCGGCCGACCGCTCTCCGAAGTGATCATGCCGCAGACGCTGCATACGCTGCGAAACCGTCTCGCCGTCATCAGGGGCCCAGATATCGTCGAGCGGCTTTTCGGCGTGCAGTTTTCCGAGAACGGTCCTGCCTTCGACGTGGCGCTCCACATCAGCGACGGTCAGGTCATCATCGAGGCCGAGCCCTCGCAGGACGGTGCCCAGGGCGGCGCGACCATGTCGATCCGCAGCATGATGGCCCGTCTCGACCAGGCGCAGACGCTGGAAGCCTTCTACCGCGAAGGCGCCCGCCAGGCCCGAGCGCTGACCGGTTTCGACCGCGTCATGGTCTATCGTTTCGACGAAAAGGGATCGGGCGAAGTCGTCGCCGAAGCGGCCCGCCCCGGCATCGGCTCGTTCCTCGGCCTGCACTATCCGGCCTCCGACATCCCGGTTCAGGCCCGCGCGCTCTATGTCCGCAACCTCTTCCGCGTCATTGCCGATATCGATGCGACGCCTGTCGCCATCCATCCGGAGTTCGACGAGCACAGCCGCCCGCTGGATCTGTCGATGTCGATCCTGCGCTCGGTCTCGCCGATCCACATCGAATACTTGAAGAACATGGGCGTCGGCGCCTCGTTGTCGATCTCGATCATCGTCGACGGCAAGCTCTGGGGCCTGTTTGCCTGCCACCATTATTCCGCCCGCCTGCCCTCTTTCGAGCGCCGCTCGACCTCCGAGCTTTTCGGTCAGATGTTCGCCTCTCGCCTCGAAAGCCGCGAGCGACGGCTGGCGCTGGAATTCGAAACCAAGGCCCGGCAGATCGCCGACAGGCTGCTGACCTCGGTCGCCGACAATGCCAGCCTGCTCGACGACCCTACCTGGCTGATCGACGCGCTCTCGGACGCCATTCCCACCGATGGCATCGGCGTCTGGATCAACGGCCGCTCGGCGCTGACCGGGCTTTCGCCGACGCAGGAGCAGTTCTCCAGCCTGGTGAAGGTGCTGAACCGTACCTCGTCGGGCCGTGTCTTCACCACCGACCATCTGCAGGAATTCTGGCCGGACAGCGATATCGACGGCACCGTCGCCGGATTGATGGCCATCCCGATCTCGCGCTCGCCGCGTGACTACGTGATTCTGTTCCGCCAGGAGATCGTCCGCACCGTCCGCTGGGCCGGCGACCCGCACAAACCGGTCGAATACGGCCCAAACGGCCCGCGCCTGACACCGCGCAAGAGCTTCGAAAGCTGGTCGGAACTCGTCCGGGGACGTTCGCACCCCTTCACCCCAGCTGAAAAGCGCGTGGCCGATACGATCCGCGTGACGCTGATCGAGGTCATCCTGCGCCTTGCCGACGAGGCGAGCGCCGTGCGCCAGCAGGCCAACGAGCGCCAGGAAATCCTGATCGCCGAGCTGAACCACCGCGTCCGCAATATCCTCAGCCTGATCAGCGGCCTGATCCGCCAGTCGCGCACCAGCGATGGCGATATCGGTGAATATGTCGGCCAGCTGGAAGGGCGCGTTCAGGCGCTTTCACGCGCTCACGACCAGATCACGCGGGATCATTGGGCCCCGGCTTCGCTGCGCTCGCTGCTGCAGGCAGAAGCCGCCGCCTATCTCGGCAAGAATGCTGCGCGTGTGGTCATGCGCGGCGAAGAAGTGCTGCTCGGCCCGCAGGCCTTCTCGACGGCGGCCCTTGTCTTCCACGAACTCGTTACCAACAGTGCCAAATACGGCAGCCTCTGCGACAGCGGAACGGTCAGCGTCGCCTGGACCGAGGACGACACGGGCAATCTGCTGGTCGAATGGCGCGAGAGCGACGGTCCGCCGGTAAAGGCGCCGAAACGGCAGGGCTTCGGAACCACCATCATCCGCCACTCGATACCGTACGATCTCGGCGGCAAGGCCGAGGTGCGCTATGAGCCCAAGGGGCTACAGGCGGATTTCACCATCCCGGCGAAATATGTCACCTTCGCCGATGGGCCGGTCTCGATCGTCCCGGAAGTGCGCCAGCAACCGGCCGCCAAGACCGCGACGATCATTTCCGAAAAACCGCTGCAGGGCTGCGGCATCCTGCTGGTCGAGGACAACCTGATCATCGCCATGGACGGCGAGGATATCTTCCTGCAGCTTGGCGCCAAGGATGTGACGCTGGCGCCGAGCGTCTATCAGGCTCTCGAATATGTGGCGGAGAAGCATTTCGATCTCGCCGTGCTCGACGTCAATCTCGGCGACGAGACCAGCTTCCCGGTCGCCGAAAAGCTGGTGCAGGCAGGCACGCCGCTTGTCTTTGCAACGGGTTACGGCGAAGCGGTCGCCAAGAATTTCAGCGGCGCCAATATCTTGCAGAAGCCCTATACGATCGAAAGCGTGGCGGCGGCGCTCGACAAGATGATGCCATTGAAGAAGGTCTGACACTCAGACCGGCTGCACCATCAGCCCGCCGACGAAGAGCTGTTCGAGAAACCGCGCGGCGTCTTCAAAGCGCCCGGCACCGGAATGCTCTTGGCCGAGGACGGCTCTGACCTGCACGTCGAAGTCGGCATAGTGCTGGGTCGTCGACCAGATCGAGAAGATCAGGTGATAGGGATCGCATTTGGCGATCTTGCCGGCCTTGGCCCAGACGCGGATGACCTCCGCCTTCTCGTCGACCAGGCTCTTCAGCGGCCCTTTCAGCTCGTCCTCGATATGCGGCGCGCCCTGCAGAACCTCGTTTGCGAACAGCCGGCTCTCGCGCGGGAAATCGCGCGCCATCTCCAGCTTGCGCCGGATATAGCTGCGGATTTCGGATTCCGGATTGCCTTCGGCATTAAAGGCCCTGAGCGGCTCCAGCCAGGTGAAGAGTACCCTGTCGATCAGCGCCCGGTGCATCGCTTCCTTGGTGCGGAAATAATAGAGCAGATTGGGCTTCGACATGCCCGCGGCGGCAGCGATCTGGTCGATGGTCGAGCCGCGGAAGCCGCTGACCGAAAACACATCCAGCGCCGCTTCGAGGATCTGCTCTTCCTTCTCCTCCTGGATGCGGGTCCGCCGCTGGGTCCTCGCTGCTCTCGGAATGGCCATATGGCTCTCGTTTCCCTCACAAATTCAACTGCTTCACTCAAGTTTTCAGAAGCAGTTTCCGGCTCGCAAATTTGTCAGTATTTTTGCTGTTTTACGTCTTGAGCCCGGCGCCGGAAGCTGTAATGTTTACCAATCGGTCAAATTATCCGTCAGATGCAAAATAAAGGCAACGGCGGATTTTCCAGCGCAAAGAAAACAAACAATCGCGCCGGGAATTGACCAAGGGAACAGACCGGACATGCTCACGGCATGACTGATGAAAACAGGCGAGGACTTCAGATATGGTGGCAGCACCAGGCGAAAACATGCGCGTCAACGGCGACCGTCTGTGGGACAGTCTCATGGACATGGCAAAGATCGGCCCCGGTATCGCCGGCGGCAACAATCGCCAGACGCTGACCGATGCCGATGGCGAGGGCCGCAGCCTCTTCAAGACCTGGTGCGATGCCGCCGGCATGGCCATGGGCGTCGACAAGATGGGCACGATGTTCGCAACCCGCCCCGGCACCGATCCTGACGCCCTGCCGGTTTACGTCGGCTCTCACCTGGACACCCAGCCGACCGGCGGCAAATATGACGGCGTCCTCGGCGTGCTCGCCGCGCTTGAAGTCGTGCGCACCATGAACGACCTCGGCATCAGGACGAAGCACCCTATCGTCGTCACCAACTGGGCCAATGAGGAAGGCGCGCGTTTCGCGCCCGCCATGCTCGCTTCCGGCGTCTTCGCCGGCGTGCACAGCATGGAATACGCCTATGGCCGCAAAGACCCCGAGGGCAAGACCTATGGCGACGAGCTGAAGCGAATCGGCTGGCTCGGCGACGAGGAAGTCGGCGCCCGCAAGATGCACGCCTATTTCGAGTATCACATCGAACAGGGCCCGATCCTTGAAGCCGAGAACAAGCAGATCGGTGTCGTGACGCACTGTCAGGGTCTGTGGTGGCTGGAATTCACGCTCACCGGCCGTGAAGCTCATACCGGCTCGACGCCGATGAACATGCGTGTCAACGCCGGTCTCGCCATGTCGCGGATCATCGAGATGGTTCAGGGCGTGGCAATGGGCGAACAGCCCGGCGCCGTCGGCGGTGTCGGCCAGGTATTCTTCTCGCCGAACTCGCGCAACGTGCTGCCCGGCAAGGTGGTCTTCACCGTCGATATCCGCACGCCCGATCAGGCAAAGCTCGACCGCATGCGCGCCAGGATCGAGGCCGAAGCCGCCAAGATCTGCGAAGCACTCGGCGTCGGCTGTTCGATCGAAGCCGTCGGCCATTTCGACCCCGTCACCTTCGACCCCATCCTCGTCGGCCGCGTCCGCGATGCCGCCGAAAAGCTCGGCTACTCCCACATGAACGTCATCTCCGGCGCCGGCCACGACGCCTGCTGGGCCGCCAAAGTGGCGCCCTCCACCATGGTCATGTGCCCCTGCGTCGGCGGCCTCAGYCACAACGAGGCGGAAGAGATTTCCAAGGAATGGGCAACCGCAGGCGCCGACGTGCTGTTCCATGCGGTGGTCGAGACGGCGGAGATTGTGGTGTGAAACAATTGCGCCTATATTCCGAAGGAAAATTGCCGCCAACGGAGGCCGGTGAATGTCGACCGACAACCTCATACTTGAGCACCTGCGTGCCATCCGGGGCACCGTCGAACGGCTCGCCGACGACATGCAGGTCGTCAAGCAGCGTCTCGGCATTCTCGAACATCAGTATGCGACCATTTCGACACGGCTCGACCGCATCGATGAACGCGTCTTGCGGATCGAAAAGCGGCTTGATCTCGTCGAGGCATAGCGCCCTCGAGCATTTGCCGAACATCACCAGACTGCTTCGCACGCAACCTCTCCACTAGGGGATGCGATCGGTCACCTGACTCAATAAGAACAGGGAACAGCCATGACCACAGTCATCAAGAATGGAACCATCGTCACCGCCGACCTGACCTACAAGGCCGACGTGAAGATCGAAGGTGGCAAGATCGTCGAGATCGGGCCGAATCTTTCGGGCAAAGAGGTGCTGGACGCCACGGGCTGTTACGTCATGCCTGGCGGCATCGATCCGCATGTGCATCTCGAGATGCCCTTCATGGGCACCTATTCCTCCGACGATTTCGAGAGCGGCACGCGCGCTGCTCTTGCCGGCGGCACGACGATGGTCGTCGATTTCTGCCTGCCCGATCCCGGCCAGTCGCTGCTCGACGCTCTGAAGCGCTGGGACAACAAATCGACCCGCGCCAATTGCGACTATTCATTCCACATGTCGGTGACCTGGTGGGGCGAGCAGGTCTTCAACGACATGAAGACCATCGTGCAGGAAAAGGGCATCAACACCTTCAAGCACTTCATGGCCTACAAGGGCGCGCTGATGGTCAACGATGACGAGATGTTCGCCTCGTTCTCGCGCTGCGCCGAGCTTGGCGCCCTCCCCCTCGTCCATGCCGAAAACGGCGATGTCGTCGCCGCCATGCAGCAGAAGCTGATGGACGAAGGCAACAATGGCCCCGAGGGTCACGCCTACTCACGCCCGGCCTCGGTCGAGGGCGAAGCCACCAACCGCGCCATCATCATCGCCGATATGGCGGGCGTGCCGCTCTATGTCGTCCACACCTCCTGCGAACAGGCCCACGAAGCGATCCGCCGCGCCCGCCAGAACGGCATGCGCGTCTATGGCGAGCCGCTGATCCAGCACCTGACGCTCGACGAGACCGAATATTTCAACCGCGACTGGGATCACTCGGCCCGCCGCGTCATGTCCCCGCCGTTCCGCAACAAGCAGCATCAGGACAGTCTCTGGGCCGGCCTTTCCGCCGGTTCGCTGCAAGTCGTCGCGACCGACCACTGCGCCTTCACCACAGACCAGAAGCGCACCGGCCTCGGCGACTTCCGCAAGATCCCGAACGGCACCGGCGGCCTCGAAGATCGCATGCCGATGCTCTGGACCTATGGTGTCGCCACCGGCCGTATCACCATGAACGAGTTCGTGGCGGTGACCTCGACCAATATCGCCAAGATCCTCAACGTCTACCCGAAGAAGGGTGCAATCCTCGTCGGCGCCGATGCCGATATCGTCGTCTGGGATCCGAAGCGCTCCAAGACGATCTCGGCCAAGAGCCAGCAGTCGGCGATCGATTACAACGTCTTCGAAGGCAAGGAAGTCACCGGCCTGCCGCGCTACACGCTGACCCGCGGTGTCGTCGCCATCGAGGAGTCGACCATCAAGACGCAGGAAGGCCACGGCCAGTTCGTCAAGCGCGAACCCTTCCAGGCGGTCAACAAGGCGCTGTCCACCTGGAAGGAGCTCACCGCTCCCCGCAAGGTCGAACGCACCGGCATCCCGGCAAGCGGGGTGTGATCCATATGCGCGGCCAAGTCATTCTGACGATTGTTTCATTGGCCGCGCTCTCCACCGCGGCTTTCGCCGATACGCTGCCGATCAAGGGCAGCTACGGCAACAAGGACGGCTGCGCCTACGCCAAATCGGGCGAAAGCACCGGCTCCGACAACTTCTTCCTGCTGACCTCGGAAGCGATCACCACGGCCGCCTCCTATTGTGAGATCAAGAAGCTCGTGAAGACCGAGGGCAAGAATTTTACGGCCACGGTCTCCTGCCAGGCCGAGGGCGAGGAAGGCGAGAGCGAGGACACGGCGAAGATCATCTCCGGCCCCAAGGGCTACACGATCGGCTTCACCTCGGACGCCGCCATCAAGTGGGGGCCGCTGCCGCAATGCAAGTAGCCTCAATCCGGCACGATACTGTCGAGCGCGGGCAAGAGCACGACGCTCTCCTGCTCGTTGGGATCTGTCCGCGCGATGATCGCCGTGCAGGGCGTGCTGCTCAGATTGGCGGGCAGATGCGGAACGCCCGCCGGGATATAGAAGAGCTCGCCGGCATGGACGATGACGTGGTTCTCGAGATTGTCGCCATACCAGGTATGCGCCTCGCCGGAGAGCATGTAGATCGCCGTCTCGTGCGCCTCGTGCAGATGCGCCTTAGCGCGCACGCCGGGCGGGATCGTCAGGAGATGCATGCAGATGCCCTTGGCGCCGACGGTCTCCGCGGCAATGCCTTCGAAATAGCTGAGCCCCTGCTTGCCGTCATAGGCGTGGCTGGGGCGAACAATGTGGCAGGTGGGCTTTGACTTAGCGTCCATTCTCATCCTCCATGGACTTTGCCGCGGCGTGTGAAACCGGGCGGCAGCATAACATGCAAACCGCGCAGGCGCGGGGAAAACAGGACTGGTAACATCTCGATGCAAGCAGCCTCCGTCGTATCCGCCAAGGATCTCTGTCTCACCTTCCAGACGAATGACGGGCCGGTGCATGCGCTGAGCAATGTCAATCTCGACGTCAACAAGGGCGACTTCGTCTCCTTCATCGGCCCATCCGGCTGTGGCAAGACGACATTCCTGCGCGTCATCGCCGATCTGGAGAAGACGACATCAGGCGAGATCAGCGTCAACGGCATGACGCCGGAAGAAGCCCGCAAGGCACGCGCCTACGGCTACGTCTTCCAGGCCGCGGCACTTTATCCCTGGCGGACGATCGAGAAGAACATCGCCCTTCCCCTTGAGATCATGGGCTACTCGAAGGCAGATCAGAAGAAGCGTATCTCGGAGGCTCTCGAGCTCGTCGAACTCGCCGGCTTCGACAAGAAATTCCCCTGGCAGCTCTCCGGCGGCATGCAACAGCGCGCCTCGATAGCCCGCGCACTCGCCTTCGACGCCGACCTGCTGCTGATGGACGAACCCTTCGGCGCCCTTGACGAAATCGTCCGCGACCATCTGAACGCCGCTCTGTTGAAGCTCTGGGCCCGCACCAACAAGACGATCTGCTTCGTCACCCACTCCATTCCGGAAGCGGTCTACCTCTCCACCAAGATCGTCGTCATGTCCCCCCGCCCCGGCCGCGTCACCGATATCATCGACTCGACACTGCCGAAGGAACGCCCGCTCGGCATCCGCGAGACGCCGGAGTTCCTGGAGATTGCGCATCGGGTGCGCGAGGGTTTGAGAGCGGGGCATAGTTATGAGTGAGCTGATGTTTGAGGCCGTGGTTACCCCCCTCTGCCCTGCCGGGCATCTCCCCCACAGGTGGGGAGATCGACTCGTGGCGGACTTCGCGCCAAGCATCACCGTTGGAGCGAGCGGGTGCGCCCAGCTCATCTCCCCCCTTGAGGGGGAGATGTCCGGCAGGACAGAGGGGGGTAACCCCACCCTCAGAGCCAAGAGGATGTCCGCATGAAACCCGACACCCTCAAGGACAAGATCGTTCCGGTTCTGACCATCCTCGCCGCCCTCGTCGTCATCTGGTACATCGCCGCCGTCTTCATGAACGCGCCGTTCCAGCGCGACATGGACCAGCGAAACAACATCACGCCGACGACATCCGAATTCATCTCCGCCACGCTCTCCCAGCCGAAGCCGATCCTGCCGGCCCCGCATCAGGTGGCGCAGAATGTCTTCGAGAACACCTTCCTCAGAAAGCTCTCCAGCAACCGCAGCCTCGTCTATCATGCCGGCGTGACGCTCTCCTCGACCGCACTCGGTTTCGCGCTCGGCACCATGCTCGGCATCCTGATTGCCGTCGGCATCGTCCATATCAGGGCGCTGGACCGCAGCCTAATGCCGTGGATCATCGCCTCGCAGACGGTGCCGATCCTGGCGATCGCGCCGATGGTCATCGTCGTGCTCGGATCGATCAACATCACCGGACTGATCCCGAAAGCGCTGATCTCGACTTATCTCTCCTTCTTTCCTGTCGCCGTCGGCATGGTGAAGGGGCTGCGCTCGCCCGAAGTCATGTATCTCGACCTGATGCGCACCTATAATGCCAGCGCCGCGCAAACCTTCTGGAAGCTGCGGGTGCCGGCCTCGGTTCCCTTCCTGTTCACCTCGATGAAGGTAGCGATTGCCGCCAGCCTCGTCGGCGCCATCGTCGGCGAGCTGCCGACCGGCGCGGTCGCCGGCATCGGTTCGAAGCTGCTCGCCGGCTCCTATTACAGCCAGACGATTGACATCTGGGCCGCCCTCGTTGCCGGTTCGGTGCTGGCGGCACTGCTGGTCGCCATCGTCGGATTGGCCGCCAAGATCGTCGATCGCGCCATGGGCGGGAGGCCGGCATGAAATATCTGACGCTTTCCTGGCAAAGCGCTCTGGCGCTGCTCTTCTGTCTCGGTGCGCTGGCCTCGCTGCCGCTGCTGGCGGACGGCGCCCCCGCCCCGTTCAGCAGCCAGACCACGACGCTTGTCGTCATCATCATAGCCGCCGCGGCGCTGATTTCGCTGACGGCGCTGCCGCCGCTTTATTCGGCAACCGTGCTGCTGCTGGCCTCCTTCGATGCCGCCTGGCTGCTCCTGTCGGGCATCACCGGCAACGAGGGCATGGCGACGAAAGCTTTCTTCCTGCTGATCGCTGCCGCCTGGCTGCTCGCCTGGCGCTGCGTCACGCTGCTGTCGGACCTGCAGCCGCTGTCGAATACCGGCAAATCCTTTCTGCGGCTGTTGATCCCGGCAATCTTCGGCGCCTGGATCCTGATCCTCTGGGAGGCGGCAACGCGCGGCGGCGGCATCCCCTTCGTCATCCTGCCGCCGCCGAGCACCATCGGTGTGCGGATCGCCAATTCTCTGCCGATCCTCGGCGAAGATGTGCGCCAGACGATCTTCAAGGCCGTGCTGTTCGGGTATGTGGTCGGCTGCGCCTCCGGCTTCATCGTCGCGATCCTCGCCGACCGCGTCGCCTTCCTGCGCCGCGGGCTGCTGCCGATCGGCAACATGGTCTCGGCCCTGCCGATCATCGGCGTGGCGCCGATCATGGTCATGTGGTTCGGCTTCGACTGGCCGTCGAAGGCCGCTGTCGTCATCATCATGACCTTCTTCCCGATGCTGGTGAACACGGTGGCGGGCCTTTCCGCCTCCGGCGCCATGGAGCGGGACCTGATGCGCACCTACGCATCCGACTACTGGCAGACGCTGCTGAAGCTCCGGCTTCCCGCAGCCATGCCGTTCATTTTCAACGCCCTGAAGATCAACTCGACGCTGGCGCTGATCGGTGCCATCGTTGCGGAGTTCTTCGGAACCCCTATCGTCGGCATGGGCTTCCGCATCTCCACCGAGATCGGCCGCATGAATGTCGACATGGTCTGGGCCGAGATCACCGTTGCGGCGGTGGCTGGCTCGGTTTTCTACGGCGTCGTCGCCCTTGCCGAACGGGCGGTGACTTTCTGGCATCCGTCTATCCGTGGTGGCTAGGCGTCGCTTTGTTCCCGCAAATGGGATTGGAGCATAACTTCAGAGGGAAAAAACAAAATGAAGAAGTTGATGGTTGCAATGATGGCGAGCGCCATGTCGCTCGCCGCCGCTAACGCGATGGCGGCCGACAAGGTGACGCTGCAGCTGAAGTGGGTCGCGCAGAGCCAGTTCGCCGGCTATTACGTCGCCAAGGACAAGGGCTATTACGAAGAAGAAGGCCTCGACGTCGATATCAAGCCGGGCGGTCCTGACATCGCCCCGGAACAGGTGATCGCCGGCGGTGGCGCCGATGTCATCGTCGACTGGATGGGCGGCGCGCTGGTGGCCCGCGAAAAGGGCGTTCCGCTCGTCAACATTGCCCAGCCCTACCAGAAGTCGGGTATGGAAATGATCTGCCGCAAGGACGGCCCGATCAAGACCGAAGCCGATTTCAAGGGCCATACGCTCGGCGTCTGGTTCTTCGGCAACGAATATCCGTTCTTCGCCTGGATGAACAAGCTCGGCCTGAAGACGGAAGGCGGCGCCGATGGCGTGACCGTGCTGAAGCAAAGCTTCGACGTCCAGCCGCTTCTGCAGAAGCAGGCCGACTGCATTTCCGTCATGACCTACAATGAATACTGGCAGGCAATCGATGCCGGCCTGAAGCCGGAAGATCTGATCGTCTTCAACTACAGCGCCATGGGCAACGATCTCCTGGAAGACGGCCTCTACGCCAATGAGGACAAGCTGAAGGACCCGGCTTTCAAGGAAAAGATGGTCAAGTTCGTCAAGGCCTCGATGAAGGGCTGGAAATACGCGACCGAAAATCCGGATGAAGCAGCAGGCATCGTCGTCGATGCCGGCGGCCAGGACGAAAACCACCAGAAGCGGATGATGGGCGAAGTCGCCAAGCTGATCGGCGACGGCAGCGGCAAGCTCGACACGACGCTCTACGACCGTACCGCCAAGGCTCTTCTCGACCAGAAGATCATCACCAAGGAGCCATCCGGCGCCTGGACGCACGACATCACCGACGCCGCTTCCAAGTAAGCGACCGGGCAAAACACGGCGAACGCGCGGAGAGATCCGCGCGTTTTCTGCTTTTTTAACGCCGATTGAAATTATTTGGCGTGCGCGTGTCGCATCTACCATGTCTCGATCGTCTTCAGATTATACGCTGCGATCAATCATCGGAATGCAAACATAACCTGACGGTGATTGATCTATACGTAAACGGTAATTAATGTGCCACTCATCGGGAATTGTTTTCTAGCGGTCTTGTACGTCGCGCAAACCGATACCACGTACAAAACCAGATTTGCCGGACCGGGGACTTCTCTGTATGAGAGACGGCAAATGCGGGAATACCTCTGAGTAGTTAGACAGAGACGGGAATGGCCTGTTCGCAAGCTGCAGCATCGCTGCGCCGATTTTGGCCGGACATTTTGACATAATTGGATGACGACGCATGGCACGCACGCTTGAAATACTACGCGCCTCCACCCTTTTGATCGCCATCATGGCGGTATCGCCGGTCTTTGCCCAGGAGGCCGAAACGGCCACGACAAAGCCGAAGCAGAACCTTCCGGCGATCGTCGTCACCACGGCGAAGACCCGCGCGCTCGTCGATCGCGTCGTCGCGACGGGCACCGTCAAGGCCGTCGAGGAAGTCTATATCCAGCCGCAGGTCGAGGGCCTGTCGATCAGCTCGCTGAATGTCGATGTCGGCGACAAGGTCGCTGCCGACAGCACGATCGCCACGCTGAACACCGATTCCCTGCTGTTGCAGAAGAGCCAGATGCAGGCGACCAAGGCCAAGGGCGAGGCATCGCTTGCTCAGCTTCGCGCCCAGCTGGTCGAAGCCCAGGCCAATGCCTCCCAGGCCCGTCAGCAGCAGGACCGCGCCCAGGAAATGGTCAAGAAAGGCACCGTCTCGACTGCAACGGTCGAACAGGCCGATGCGGCTGCCGCCTCCGCCAATGCCCGTGTCAGCTCCGCGGAGCAGGCAATCGAGGTCGCCCAGGCCGATCTGAAGGTCACCGACAGCCAGATAGCCGATGCCGACCTGAAGCTCGCTCGCACCGACGTGAAGACGCCCGTTGCAGGCACGGTGGCGGCCAAGAACGCCAATGTCGGCGCCATCGCATCCGGCACCGGCGATCCGATGTTCACCATCATCCGTGACAACGATATCGAACTCGTCGCCGAAGTCGGCGAAAACGACATCATGAAGATCCAGCACGGCCAGAAGGCGACGATCTCGCTTGCCGGCAGCCGCGAGAAGCTCGCAGGCTCCGTGCGCCTGGTCTCGCCCACGGTCGATCCGACCACCCGGCTCGGCCTGGTACATATCCTGATCGACGACGACAACAAGGCGCGCTCCGGCATGTATGGCAGCGCCGAAATCATCGTCAACACGGCTGAGAACGTGGCGCTGCCGCTGTCTGCCGTGCTGACGACGAACGAGGGCTCGTCTGCCCGCAAGGTCGAGAACGGCGTGGTGAAATTCGCCGCCGTCGAGACCGGCATCCAGGACGGTGCCTTTGTCGAAATCACGAAGGGCCTGAAGGACGGCGAGGAAGTCGTTGCCAAGGCCGGTGCCTATGTTCGCGACGGTGATCACATCACCCCTGTCCGCGAACAGCCTGCTGCTTCCAACTGAGAGACGGCCCGATGAACTTTTCAGCCTGGTCCATCCGAAACCCCGTAGCGCCGCTGCTGCTGTTCGGCCTGCTGCTTTTTGTCGGCATCCAGTCCTTCAACAAGCTGCCGATCACCCGTTTCCCGAATATCGACGTGCCGCTGGTCTCGATCGTCGTGACCCAGAGCGGCGCTTCGCCCGCCGAACTCGAAATGCAGGTGACCAAGGAGATCGAAGACGCGGTCGCCTCGATCACCGGCATCGATGAAATCCAGTCGACGGTGACGGACGGCCAGTCGCAGACCGTCGTGATGTTCCGCATGGAAGTGCCGACCGAACAGGCCGTGCAGGACACCAAGGACGCGATCGACCGCATCCGCAGCGATCTTCCGGCCAATGTCGAAGAGCCGATCGTCTCCAAGGTCGATGTCGAGGGACAGGCGATCCAGACCTTCGCCGTCTCCTCGCCCGACATGACGCTCGAGGAACTCTCCTGGTTCGTCGACGACACGATCAAGCGCTCGCTGCAGGGCCAGAGCGGCATCGGCCGCGTCGACCGTTACGGCGGCGCCGAGCGCGAAGTGCGCATCGAGCTCAACCCCGACAAGCTGAACGCCTATGGCATTACCGCGGCCAGCGTGAACCAGCAGCTGCGCGGCACCAATGTCGACCTCGGCTCCGGCCGCGGCCAGGTGGCAGGCAGCGAGCAGGCGATCCGCGTCCTCGGCGACGCCCGCAATGTCGCCGAACTTGCCAACACCACGATCGCGCTGCCGAACGGCCGCTTCGTCAAGCTGACCGATCTCGGCGCCATCAAGGACACCTATCAGGAGCCGAAATCCTTCTCGCGCTTCGACGATACGCCTGTCGTGACCTTCGGCGTGTTCCGCTCCAAGGGCGCCAGCGAAGTCAGCGTTGCCGAAACGGTGGCGCAGAGCCTCGACAAGGTGCGGGCCGAGAACCCGAATGTCGGCATCGAACTGATCAACGATTCCGTCTATTTCACCTATGGCAACTACGAAGCCGCTATCCATACCCTGCTCGAAGGCGCGCTGCTCGCCGTCATCGTCGTCTTCCTGTTCCTGCGGAACTGGCGCGCAACGCTGATCTCGGCGATCGCGCTGCCGCTGTCGGCGATCCCGACCTTCTGGATCATGGACCTGATGGGCTTCTCGCTGAACCTCGTCAGCTTCCTGGCCTTGACGCTGGCGACGGGTATTCTCGTCGACGATGCGATCGTCGAAATCGAAAACATCGCCCGCCATATCAAGATGGGCAAGACGCCGTATAGGGCGGCCATCGAGGCAGCCGACGAAATCGGCCTCGCCGTCATCGCCACGACGTTTACGATCATCGCGGTCTTCGTGCCGGTGTCGTTCATGCCGGGTATTCCGGGCCAGTATTTCATCCAGTTCGGCCTGACCGTCGCCTTCTCGGTGTTCTTCTCCCTTGTCGTCGCGCGTCTGATCACGCCGATGATGGCCGCCTATCTGATGCGCGCCGAAGACGGCCAGGAGGATCATCACGATAACGATGGCGCCTTCTTCCGGGGCTATACCCGGCTGATCCGCGCCACCACCGGTCACTGGTGGAGCCGTTATGCGACGCTGATCGCCGCCATCGGCTTCCTCATCGGATCGGTATTCCTGCTGTCGCAGGTTCCGGGCAGCTTCCTGCCGCCGGAAGACGCCTCACGCATCGTGCTCTCGGTCGAGCTGCCGCCCAACGCGACACTCGATGACACCGACAAGACCAGCAACGCCATCTATGAGCGCGTCAAGGATATCGACGGCGTCGAAAGCGTCTTCGTGCTCGGCGGCGCTTCGCCAAAGGGCGACCTCGAGCTGCGCCGCGCGACGATCACCCTTTCGCTCCATAAGCTCGACCAGTCGTTGGTCAAGAAGCTCGTCAACGACGTGCTCGGCTCCATCCCGGTCATCGGCCCGCATCTGCCGAAGGTCGAGGTTCATGGCCGCGTGCGTCCGCAGTGGGATATCGAAAAGGAAGTCTTCGCCAAGGTGAAGGATATTCCTGACGTCCGCATCCTGAAGCTCAACGACCGCGGCGAACGCGACCTGTCGTTCAACTTCCTCTCCAAGAACGATCAGGACCTCAACGAGGCCGTCGGTCTTCTGGAATCGAAGCTGCGCGCCGATCCGCTGCTCGCCAATGTCAGCGCCGACGGCGCCCTGCCCCGTCCGGAACTGCAGGTCCGCCCGCGCAAGGATCAGGCCGCCCGCCTCGGTATCACGCCGCAGCAGATCTCCGAGACCATCCGCGTCGCCACCATCGGTGATGTCGATGCCGCACTCGCCAAGATCTCGCTCGACGACCGGCAGATCCCGATCCGCGTCCAGGCCTCGCTCGACATGCGCCGCGATCTCCAGGCCATCCGCGCCCTGAAGATCCAGACCGCCAGCGGCGGCAGCGTGCCGCTCTCTACGGTCGCCGACATCGACTATTCGGAAGGTGTCAGCTCGATCAAGCGCAACAACCGCTACCGCGTCGTGGCGATCGGTTCCGACCTGCCGCAGGGTGTGGCGCTGGATACGGCCTCGGCCCGCTTCCTTGAGATCGTCAAGGATACCAAGATCCCGTCCACGGTGCAGCTGGTCGAAAGCGGCGACACCAAAGTGCAGAAGGAAATGCAGCAGAGCTTCGTCAACGCCATGTTGATGGGCCTGATGCTGGTGCTTGCGGTGCTGATCCTGCTCTTCAAGAACGTGATCCAGCCCTTCACCATCCTGTTCTCGCTGCCGCTGGCAATCGGCGGCGTGGCAGTCGGCCTGCTCGTCACCAACAATCCGCTGTCGATGCCGGTTTTGATCGGCATCCTGATGCTGATGGGCATCGTCACCAAGAACGCCATCCTGCTCGTCGATTTCGCCATCGAGATGCGCCGTCACGGCCTGTCACGCGTCGAAGCCATGGTGGAGGCCGGCCGCAAGCGTGCCCGCCCGATCATCATGACCTCGATCGCCATGTCGGCCGGCATGCTGCCCTCGGCCATGGGTGTCGGCGAAGGCGGCTCGTTCCGCGCGCCGATGGCGATTGCCGTGATCGGCGGCATCATCGTCTCGACGGTGCTGTCGCTCGTCGTCGTCCCCTCCTTCTTCCTGATCATGGACGATCTCTCCCGCCTGCTCGGCTGGATGTTCGGCCGCCTCGTCGGCAAGAAGGATGAGGAAGAGCCCACCTTGTCCCGCGAGGAACTGACCGAAGCCGTCGGCTCGCTCAAGGACCGGGTGAGCGCGATCGAAAACCCGGAAGCCAAGCAGAAGAACGCCAACAGCAACGGCAAAAACGTGCTGAGGCTGCCGCCTTTTGCGGCGGAGTAACGCGGACGTCTCTTACAAAAAGGCCGGGCTCAATGCTCGGCCTTCTTGTTTGCGGGATGGCGCACAGACCACCGCGTTTCCCTCATCCCTGTGCTCGTCACAGGGATCCAGCCGGCCCAAGTCCTTGGGCCGAAAAAGACTTTCCCGCCACGCAGACGCGCGGCGACTGGATTCCTGTGACAAGCACAGGAATGAGGGCATTTTGGTTGCCGCCCCTCACACCTCTTCCTCAATCCGCAACTGCGCCACCTCCCTCTCCCCGCCGCTGAAGTAGGACGCAATCAAATGCCCCGACGAAACGGCAGCGACGCAAAGCACCACCGAGGCGGCGATATTCACCCCTGCCCGCATCATCGCGCCCGAGCGGATCAGATCGAGCGTCTGCAGGCTGAAGGACGAGAAGGTGGTGTAACCGCCGCAGAGACCGATCATCACGAAGAGCCGCACGTTCTCCGACACCGGAAAACGGCCATGCGCCAGCGTCAGCGTGCCGAACAGGCCGATGATGAAGGAGCCGGTGATGTTGATGATGATCGTGCCCCAGGGCAGGTTGCCGCTTATCGGCGCCGCCAGAACCGAAATCAGGTATCGCGCCAGGGTGCCGAGAGCGCCTCCGGCCATGATGATCAAGCAGGTATAGAGTGACATGCACGCCTCATTGTATCGGCGGGCAGTAGACACACTCCCACCGTCGATTGAAATCGCGGTAGGAGTCATCAGCCATCACGGCGGTTATCGGGGGCACTCCATCCCCATCGCGAACAGGCTAATCGCCGGAGGCCGGAGATGCAACAGGCTCAGGCTGCGTCACTTTGCATCGCTGTGGCCGCGTCTGGCCACAGCGTCCATATCACCTGCCGGAACGTATCAGGCCGAAAAGCCGCCATCGGCGACAATCTCGGCGCCGGTGACGAAGGCGGCGCCGGGGCTTGCGAGATAGGCAACGACGCTGGCGATCTCGTGATCCTTGCCGTAGCGGCCAACGGCGATGCCGGGACCGACGATCTGCGAAATCGGTCCGCCATCAGGGTTCATGTCGGTATCGGTCGGGCCGGGATGGACGGTGTTGACGGTGATCCCCTTCGGCCCGAGATCGCGAACCAGACTGCGATTGAACCCGGCGACGGCGCCCTTGGTCAGCGTATAGAGCGAAGCAGTCGGAAAGGCCGCGTAACGCACCATCGACGAGCCGATGTGAATGATGCGGCCGCCGGGCTTCATCCGGCGCACGGCCTCCTGCGTCGCCACGAACATGCCGGTGACGTTGACGGCAATCATCCGTTCGTAATCCGAAAATGTCGTCTCCTCGATGGCGCCACCGAGCGCGATGCCGGCATTGTTGACGAGAATGTCGATTGCGCCGAAGGCTTCCCCGGTCTTTGCCACCGCGGCCCGCACGGCAGCGGGATCGCCGGCATCGGCCTGGATTGCGATGGCTCGTCCGCCACCAGCCTCGATATCCTTGACGACAAGCGCGGCGCGGTCGGGCGACGCATGGTATGTGATGGCAACCGCCGCCCCATCCGCCGCCAGCCGCCTGGCGATGGCAGCGCCGATCGAGCGCGAGCCGCCGGTGACGAGTGCTGCCTTGCCTGACAGGGGTTTCGATAGATCGGTCATTTCCTGAGCTCCAGGTTTCGTTTCAATGGAGCGGAATATGGCCAGTCTATTCCATTGCGATTAGCTGGTAATGGATTTAAGAAATTTCAAACAATCGTTGAAAGTGACGAGATGGAATCTCTGATCAATCTGGAATCCTTCGTCAGGACGGCGGAGCTCGGCAGCTTCTCCGCCGCGGCGCGACGGCTGGCGATGACGCCCGCTGCCGTCAGCCGCAACGTCGCCGTGCTCGAGGCCAATCTCGGCATCCGGCTCTTCCAGCGCAGCACCCGCAGCCTGACGCTGACCGAAGCCGGCGAGCGCTTTCTGCAGGCGATTGGCGACAATCTCTCCGGCCTGCAGAACGCCATCGCCTCGGCGGCATCAGACGAAGCGGCGCCTTCGGGCACGTTGAGAGTGAGCATGAGCCCGACGCTCGGCATCGGTTATATCCTGCCGTTGCTGCCGGATTTCCTGGCGCGCTATCCGCTGATCAGGCCGGAATGGATGTTCGAGAACAGGCAGGTCGACCTGATCGCCGAGGGCTATGATGCGGCGATCGGCGGCGGCTTCGAGCTGGCGCCGGGCGTGATCGCCCGCACCCTTGCCCCTGCCCACATCATCGCCGTCGCTTCCCCCGCCTATATGCGTGGGAAATCGCCACCGGAGGAACCGTCGGACATGGCCAGTCTCGACGGCATCGTCATGCGTGCCAACCGCACCGGCAAGATCCGCTTGTGGCAGATGCGCAATGTCGCCGGCGACGAGCAGACGGCGGTGCCCAGAGAGCGGGTCGTGGTCGATGATCCGGCAGCCATGCGCGAGGCCGCGCTGATGGGCATCGGCGTGGCGATGATCGCCAAGCCGGACGCGCTGCCGCATCTGGAACGTGGTGACCTCATCCGTGTTGTCCCGCAATGGTATGTCGATGCCGGACCGGTCTCGATCTACTATTCGGGCAGGAAACTTCTGCCGCTGAAGACCCGCGTCTTCATCGATTTCGTTCTCGAAGCCTCGCGGCGGAAAAACTGGGCAGAACGCTTCACCGGAAGCCTCGGCGAGCACGGCCCCTGAACGCTTCCGCGTCAGAGCCCGCCATGCTCCTTGAGGAAGCTGACGATCGAGCCGATACCATCGCCGCGCTTCATGTCGGAGAAGACGTAGGGACGGGTTGCCCGCATGCGTGTCGCGTCCCGGTCCATCACCTCCAGATCGGCGCCGACATAGGGTGCCAGATCCTTCTTGTTGATGACCAAAAGGTCCGACTTGGTGATCCCCGGCCCGCCCTTGCGGGGGATTTCCTCGCCCTGGCAAACGGAGATCACATAGATGGTGATATCGGCGAGGTCAGGAGAAAAGGTCGCCGCCAGATTGTCGCCGCCGGACTCGATGAAGACCACGTCGAGATCGGGGATGCGCTGGTTCAGCCCGGCAATCGCCTGCAGATTGATTGTCGCATCCTCGCGGATGGCCGTGTGCGGGCAGCCGCCGGTCTCGACGCCGACGATGCGGTCCGACGGCAGCGCCTGCATGCGCATCAGCGCTTCGGCATCCTCGGTCGTGTAGATGTCGTTGGTGACGACGGCGACGGAATAGTCGTCGCGCATCGCCTTGCAGAGCTTCTCCGTCAGCGCCGTCTTGCCGGAGCCGACAGGCCCGCCGATGCCGACGCGGAGAGGTCCGTTTCTCGATTTCATAGATGTCACTCCAATTCACCCGATGATAGCGCCCGGCCATCACGCCTGCCACCGGCAAATGACGCAGATGCCTGCCTTACGAGCGGAAAAGTCTGCTGCTCTGGGTCTCGTGCCGCAGCGTCGAGATATCGGCCTGAACGGCCGCTGCACCGAGATCGTCGGTCGTAGCAGCCGAGGCGTTTCTGGCGATCTCGGCAATAACAGGTTCGAGCTTGGCCAGTATGCCGACACCATCCTTCTGACCGCCGACACCGAGGCGGATACCGGCCGAGACGGCCTGCGAGACATAGGCATGCAGGAAAGCGGCCAGCGCCTTGTCGAGCGCAACATCATGGGCGCCCGCGATGGCGCCGACGGCAACGGGATAGGCCACCTGCTGCGGCAGCCGCTCAAAAACAGGGTCCGGCCAAGCCCGCGCTGCGGTGAGGAAGGCATCGCCTAGCAGCATCGTTTCCTGATGCCGTTCCCGAGAGCCGGCGAGCGCTTCGGCAAGTGCGGCGAGATCGCCGATCGCAGTCGCATCGCCCTGCCCGCGCCACGCCGCGGCAAAGATCACCGCGTCGTTCCAGACATTGCCATGCGTCAGCAACGTCGAAATCCACGTCTCGAGTCCTGCGGCATCGGTGACGAGGCCGTCATGAACCGCGCGTTCCAACCCGCCGGAATAGGCGAATGAGCCGACCGGGAAGGTCGGCGACAGCCACGCCATCAGGCGCAGCAGCGCCTGGAGATCATCCGCTTGCGTCATCGCCGCTCAGTCGTGAGAGTGATGGTGTCCGTCACCATGCTTGTGGTCGTGATCATGATGGCCATGATCGTGGTCGTGGCCATGCTTATGGTCATGGTCGTGACCATGATGATCGTGATGATCATGCGCGTGGTGATCGTGGCCATGGCTGTGATAGGCGCCGCGGGCAGGCTGGAAGGGCTCGGTGACTTCGAGAACCAGCGCGCCGAGACCCTGCAGCATGGTGCGGATCACGTGGTCGCGGAGGATCAGGATGCGATCGTCCTCGATCTGCGCCGCCAGATGCCGGTTGCCGAGATGCCAGGCAAGCTCGATCAGGTGGACGCCGTTCTTGCCGCGGATTTCGAACAGCTTTTCGTCGGCCGCCAGGATCTCGATCAGCTCGCCGTCGTCGCGCACTAGAAGGTCGCCATTGGCAAACAGCACGGGATCCTTGAGGTCGAGCATCACCATGCCGCCGCTCTCCAGGTGCAGCAGCTTGCGGCGCAGGTGGCGCAGATCATGCGGCAGCTTCACCTGCTCGATCGGATGGGAGGACGGCGTACCGGCGGGAAGATAGGATGTGACGCGTTGCATGGGATTTATCCATTTTGCAGAGACCGTGACCTTGCAAAATAGCGGGCGGCGGCGCAAGCGCCAATCCCGCCCAGGGAGTGGCTAAATGCCGTAGGCGCGCTGCGCGCCTTCATAGCCGGTATCGTCGTCGCCCTGAACGGCAAGACCGTTCTCCACCAGGCGGCTATGCCAGGCGTGGTGCAGACCTTCGCTCTCGTGGACGACGCGGTTTCGCCCGAGCGCCTTGGCGAGATAGAGCGCCTTGTCAGCCGAAGCATAGACCGCCTCCTTGTTCCGTCCCGGTTCGAGATCGGCGATCCCGGCCGAGATGGTGATCGGCACGGTGCAGCCGTCCGCGGTGATCGGCTGGCAGGCGATCTGGGTTTTCACCTGCTCGACGCGCTCAAGCCGCGCCGCCAGCGGAAAGCCGGTGACGATGACGCCGAATTCCTCTCCGCCGAGGCGCGCGACCACCGAACTGTCGTTGAAGGCCGTCGCCAGGATCGCCGAGATGGCGATGATCACGGCATCGCCGCAGGCATGGCCGAAGCGGTCGTTGATCGCCTTGAAGCGATCGACGTCGAAGATGACCAGCGACGCATCGGCTTCAACCGTTGCCAGCGCTTCGGTAAAGGCGCGGCGGTTCAGCAGGCCTGAGAGCATGTCGGTGCGGCTGAGCTTTTCGAATTCCGCCCGCGAGATCGTCAGGTGGTGCAGCGCAAAGCCGGCGATCAACGACAGGAGACCACAGGCCGCCCCGCCGAACAGCCATGAAAACACGATCCCGAGGCTCAGCGAATGGGCAAGCGACAGCGGCAGCAAATCGAAGAAGGAAAGCGGCGGCAACACGATCAGCATGATGACGGCGGAGAGGATGATGGCGGAAAAGCTCATCTTCAGCGCGAAGCTGAAAATGGTGCCGCGGTGCTGAAAATTGCCGAGCCCCATCTGGAGCATCATCCAGTTTTTCATGCGAATCGACCTCCAGCCCCGGCACCCCATGGCATTTGATTAGAATGCATTTGCTGCCGGGTTCTTAAGCCTATCGTTAAGATTTGAACGAGTTCGGTCGAATTAATGAAGTTGCATTTTCACGGGCAGGCCGCACCCGCCCTCAACCTGAATCAGAACTGCTGAACGCCTGATTAAACCGCTGATATCGCGCGCATTTCAGTCCACACCGATGCGCTGATGAAAGCCACGTTTCGAGCACGAAGATTTCCCGGAATTTCTGCAACCGGGCAGAGAATGCCGTTAACGAAACGCTTTCGGCAGCACACCGTGTCTCAGAACAGGAAGTAGCGCTGTGCCATCGGGAGAACGGTCGCCGGTTCGCAGGTCAGCAACTCGCCATCGGCCCTGACTTCATAGGTCTCTGGATCGACCTCGATATGCGGTGTCAGGCTGTTGTGGATCATCGACGCCTTGGAAATTCCGCCGCGCGTGTTCTTCACGGCGACGAGATTCTTGGCAACGCCGAGCCGTCCCTTGAGGCCTGCATCCAGCGATGCCTGCGACACGAAGGTGACCGACGAGGTGGTGCGCAGCTTGCCATAGGCGGCAAACATCGGCCGGTAGTGCATCGGCTGCGGGGTCGGGATCGAGGCGTTCGGATCCCCCATCGGCGCCGCCGCGATCGAGCCGCCGAGCAGCACCATCTCCGGCTTGACACCGAAGAAGGCGGGGTTCCACAGAACCAGGTCGGCGCGCTTGCCGACCTCCACCGAGCCGATCTCGTGGCTGAGGCCCTGAGCGATTGCCGGATTGATCGTGTACTTGGCGATATAGCGGCGGACGCGAAAATTGTCGTTCTCGCCCTTTTCTTCCGGCAGGCGGCCACGCTGACGCTTCATCTTGTCGGCCGTCTGCCAGGTGCGGATCGCCACTTCGCCGACCCGGCCCATGGCCTGGCTGTCGGAGGAGATGATCGAGAAGGCGCCGATATCATGGAGGATATCTTCGGCGGCGATCGTCTCCTTGCGGATCCGGCTTTCGGCGAAGGCGATATCTTCGGGGATCGACGGCGACAGATGATGGCAGACCATCAGCATATCGAGATGCTCGGAGATCGTGTTGACCGTGTAGGGCCGCGTCGGGTTGGTGGACGACGGGATGACGTTCGACTGGCCGCAGATCTTGATAATATCGGGCGCGTGCCCGCCGCCGGCACCCTCGGTATGGAAGGCATGGATGGTGCGACCCTTGAGCGCCCCGATCGTGTCTTCCACGAAGCCGCTCTCGTTCAGCGTATCGGTGTGGATCATCACCTGGATGTCGTACTCGTCGGCCACCGAAAGGCAGCAGTCGATCGCCGCCGGCGTCGTACCCCAATCCTCATGCAGCTTCAGCGACGAGGCCCCGGCCAGCACCATTTCTTCGAGTGCCGCGGGAAGAGACGCGTTGCCCTTCCCCGCCAGCGCCAGGTTCATCGGAAAGCCGTCGAAGCTCTCGATCATCCGCTCGATATGCCAGGCACCGGTGCAGGTCGTTGCAAGCGTGCCATGCGCCGGGCCGGAGCCGCCGCCCAGCATGCAGGTGATGCCGGACATCAACGCCTCCTCGATCTGCTGCGGGCAGATGTAATGGATATGCGCATCCATGCCGCCGGCCGTGACGATCTTGCCCTCGCCCGCGATCGCTTCCGTCGATGGGCCGACGATGATGTTGACGCCCGGCTGCGTGTCGGGATTGCCCGCCTTGCCGATCGCCACGATGCGCCCGTCCTTCAGCCCGATATCGGCTTTCACGATCCCCGTGTGATCGATGATCACCGCATTGGTAATCACGGTATCGACCGCGCCCTGCGCGCGTGTCGCCTGGCTCTGCCCCATGCCGTCGCGGATTACCTTGCCGCCGCCGAACTTCACTTCCTCGCCATAGGTCGTGAAGTCCTTTTCAATCTCGATGAACAGCTCGGTATCGGCCAGTCGGACCTTATCGCCGACGGTCGGTCCGAACATGCTGGCATAGGCGGCGCGGGAGATCTTGTGGGGCATATGTCAGGCTCCTTGGGAGGAAGAATGAGGTGGTTCGGCGGCGTATCGTTTCAGCCGCCCGGCAGCGATATATCCATCGACAAGCTGCCGCTCGGCAGCAAATGGGTGGCCGTCCCAGCCTGCATGACCGAACCCCGCAAGCCCGATATCGGCGCCGGGGAACCGGCGGAAGGCTTCGGCTATCGCGATCAGTCCGGTGCTTGGCACGACGTAAGGCTCGGGGTGAAAGGCGGCGAGCGCGTCGTCCACCGCCTCATGAATCACTTTCTCAACGACCACATGCCGTTTGCCAGCTTCCTTGCAGAAGGCCTTGAACTGACTCGTGTAATCGTCGCAGAAATCGTCGAGTTCCGGATGCGAGAGGGCGAGCGGCGCCCGCATCTCCGCAAACTTTTCCGGGTCGCGCACGCACCAGATCTCGGACGCTTCGATCACGCCGGCTAGTGTCCGCCAGCCGGTGTCGCCGGTCATCGCCTTGCCCGGGCGGCCGGTATTGCAAACGGCAACGGCATCGGTGCGGCCGGGGCTCGCGGCATAGGATCGGCACTCGTTGAAGCGGACGACGAAATCGGCCGCAGCGATCGCCGCGCGCCCCTCGTCTCCCACCTCACCGTTGCCGACGATCATGATCTTCTGTCCCACGTCAGTTGCCGCCCAATGCGTCGGCAAGCGCCTTCAGTTCCTTGGTTCTGGTATCGCTGAGATTGGCGAGGCACCCGGCCACCAGCATCGACTCCATCGTCCCGCCGCGGGCCTGAAAGCCTTCGGCCTCGCATTGCGCGTCGCGATAGGAGATCCAGGCGCGCTGCGCTGTGAGCAGCGCCTTCTCGGCACCGCGATCGTTCTCGTCCAGATCCTCGTCGGTCGCAGCCGCCGCGGTGCGCGTTTCCTTCCACTGGGCGTTCAGCGCCTTGTCTGCCTCGCCATAGCGATCCTGTTCGCAGCTCGTCATCTCCGCCTGCGTCTCAGGGTTCTTGCAGTCGGTCTCCTCCTGCGCGAATGCGCCCGAAGCCATTATTACGCCGCCCGCCAATGCAAGCAGACCGATCACCAAACGCATCATTTCCTCCCGTCTTCTGCTATTTTTTGTGCTTCAAAGCTTGCCCATGACGAGCTGGCGGAAGCCATAGACCTCGCGCTTGCCCGACAGCGGGATCAGCGTCACCTCGCGCGTCTGGCCCGGCTCGAAACGGACGGCGGTGCCGGCGGGAATGTCCAGCCGCATGCCATGCGCCTTCTCGCGTTCGAAGGAGAGCCCCGCATTGGTTTCGGCAAAATGATAATGGCTGCCAACCTGCACCGGGCGATCACCGGTGTTCGACACCACGATCGTCAGGGTCGGTGCGCCGGCATTGAGTTCGATGTCGCCGCTTGCGGCAATGATTTCGCCTGGGATCATGTCTTTCTCCTCACGCAGCCTTCTGGGGCGCGCAGCCTTCGGCCTTCAATACACGTTTGGTCGACGCCGGATTGTTGGCGAGCTTCCCGGCCGGGCGGACCGGGCGGCGCGTAAATTCGCCGCCACAGTTCGGGCACTTGCCGCCGAGCACATCTTCGGCGCAAGCAGCACAGAAGGTGCATTCGAAGCTGCAGATCATCGCTTCCAGGCTTTCGGGCGGCAGGTCCTTGTCGCAGCATTCGCAGTTCGGGCGCAGTTCCAGCATCGCGGCCTCCTCAGCGGATCGGTTCGTGGACGGTGACGAGTTTGGTACCGTCAGGAAATGTCGCCTCGACCTGCACGTCGTGGATCATCTCGGCGACACCTTCCATCACCTGGTCGCGGCCGACGACGTGGGCGCCAGCCTCCATCAGATCGGCGACGGACCGCCCGTCACGCGCGCCTTCGACCACGAAATCGGTGATCAACGCGATCGCTTCCGGATGGTTAAGCTTGACGCCGCGCTCCAGCCTGCGGCGCGCCACCATTGCCGCCATGGAGATCAACAGCTTGTCTTTTTCTCTCGGAGTGAGGTTCATCGTTCATCCATTCCAGCTGAATTACAGGTTCCAGACTTTCGGCACCGGCGCGCCGTTGCGCAAGGCGGATATGACCGGAATCAGGATTTTTCTGAGCGCGAAACCATCCGCTGCCGCAGCACGCACGACAAGCTTGCCATTCCACGCGCTGGCGCCGGCCATATGCCCTTCGAGCAGCGGGCGCACCTTGGCGAGATAGCTGTCGGCCAGCGGACCGGCATAGAGCATCGTCACAAACGCCACCCGCCCGCCGAGAACCGGCTGCAGCGCCGTCAGCGCGCCGACTGCGCCATCGAGCCGGAGCTCCTCGGAATGAATGAGGTTCCCGGCACGGCGGATGCGCCAGCGGTCGCGGAAGAGACCTGTGACCATCGCCTCGCCCATCGCCTTGCGGCCGAGCAGGATGGCTTCGACGGCCAGAAACTCGGCGGTCTCGTCGAGATCGACGTCGAGGCGGCGAAACAACGAGGCGCGGTCGAAAAGAATGGTTTCCTGCGGCAGCCAGTCGACACGCGATCCGGCACCGGCGCTGATCACGGTATTGACCTCGGCAGTGCCTGCCGATGCCTTGTAGATCTTCTCGCAGGCCTGGGTGGTGACGTCGATGCGCGTGCCGGGACCGGCGACGACGCTCCAGTTCATCCGGTCGCCACCGGTCAAACCACCGGCGGTGTTGATGATAACGGCTTCCATCGAGGCATCGAAGGTGTCAGGCAGCCGGATCTTCGCCGCACCTTCCTGATAGAGCTCGCGAAGCCGCGTGCGCCCATCCAGCGCCTTGGCGGCCAGATGCCCGCGTCCCTCGGCTCTTTGCGGTCTGGTGCTTGCCGCAGCGATCGTCATTCCATCCCCTTGAACATCCGCCGTTCATCCGGCTGTTCTCATTCAATGCGCTAAACAAGTGAAAGCAAGCAATTCCCGTGCCGCCCGCAATCGCCTTCGCCGCAAAGCCGGACGGCTCGCCCCGGAACCGAGATTGCCGAAGAAAGCGGCAATTGCCGCTCAGACGGTCAGGTGGCGGCGGGCCTCCGGCGTATCCAGCGTTTCCGCCAGCCCTTCATGCACGATCTCGCCGCGGTCCATGATGTAGACGTAATCGGCAAGCTCGCGGCAGAAATCCAGATATTGCTCGACCAGCAGGATCGCCATTCCGGTCGAATCCCGGAGGTAGCGGATCGCCCGGCCGATATCCTTGATGATCGACGGCTGGATGCCTTCGGTCGGCTCGTCGAGCACCAGGATCTTCGGCCGCGTCACCATGGCCCGGCCGATCGCCAGCTGCTGCTGCTGCCCGCCGGAAAGATCGCCGCCGCGACGTGACAACATCGACTTCAGCACCGGGAAGAGGCTGAAGATATCGTCAGGGATGTTGCGGTCGCGGCGGCCAAGCGGAGCAAAGCCGGTCTCGAGGTTTTCCTTCACCGTCAGCAGCGGAAAGATTTCACGCCCCTGCGGCACATAGCCGATGCCCTGCTTGGCGCGGGCAAAGGGCGGCAGGCCGTTGAGCGCGGTGTCGTTGAAGGTGACGCTTCCGGCAGAGAGCGGATGCTGGCCGGTAACGGCGCGCAGCAGAGAGCTCTTGCCGACGCCGTTGCGGCCGAGCACGCAGGTGATCTTGCCCATCTCGGCCTTGATCGAGATGCCGCGCAGCGCCTGGGCGGCGCCGTAGTGGAGGTTTGCGTTTTCGACTGTCAGCATGATGCCACTTCCATAGATTTGTAGGGCTTTACTCGCTCGATGCGTGCTGTGAAGCTGCCCATGTAACAACCCCTTCGGTCATCCTCGGGCTTGACCCGAGGATCCATTATTCGGCGATTGTCATGAGCGGCTACGTCTACATCATGGCCAGCAGGAAGAACGGCACACTCTATATCGGCGTGACGTCCGATCTCGAACGGCGCGTGTACGAACATCGGGAAGGCCTGACCAAAGGCTTTACCAGCCAATATGGATGCACTCGTCTGGTCTGGTACGAAGAACACCTCTCCATCAGCACGGCGATCCAACGGGAGAAGTCGCTGAAGCGATGGTATCGCGCCTGGAAAATCACCCTCATAGAGCAGCTCAATCCCGGCTGGCGCGACCTCTATGAAGAATTTGGCTGAGACGGTGGATCCTCGGGTCAAGCCCGAGGATGACGGAGGAAGGGTTTTGCCAGGGTAATCCGACGGAAACACCGCGCGCGTGCGATGGTCGCTTTCGTCTGCGACGCCCACTTCCCTCTCGTAGTCCTTGCCCACATCCCTCGCGTCATCCTCGGGCTTGACCCGAGGATCCAGGCACCGGAGTTGCAGGGCAGAGGGGGGTATCACGCCCACGACGTTCACGACGACCATCCTTACCGCCCCAGATAATTCTCGATCACCTTCGGATCGGAACTGACAAAATCGATCGACCCCTCGGCCAGCACCGAGCCCTCGGCCAGACACGTCACCTTGACCCCGAGATCGCGGATAAAGCCCATGTCATGCTCGACGACGACGACAGAGCGGGTCTTGGCGATCTCCTTCAGAAGGATCGCCGTCTCCGCCGTCTCGGCATCGGTCATCCCGGCCACCGGCTCATCGACGAGCAGCAGTTTCGGCTCCTGGGCGAGCAGCATGCCGATCTCCAGCCACTGCTTCTGGCCGTGACTGAGATTGGCCGCCAGTTCGTCGCGGCGATGTGTCAGCCGCACCGTCTCGAGGATTTCATCGATGCGCGCCTTGTCGTCGCCGGAGAGACGGTAGAACAGCGTCGGGAACACCCCGCGCTTGCGGTTGAGCGCCAGCTCCAGATTGTCCCAGACCGTATGGCTTTCGAACACCGTCGGCTTCTGGAACTTGCGGCCGATGCCGAGCTGGGCGATATCGGCTTCGTCGAGTTTCGTCAGGTCCGTCTGGCCGTTGAAAAACACCTCGCCTTCGTCGGGCCGGGTCTTGCCGGTGATGATGTCCATCATCGTCGTCTTGCCGGCGCCGTTCGGGCCGATGATGGCGCGCAGTTCACCGGGCTCGATGACGATCGACAGCGAATTCAGCGCCTTGAAGCCGTCGAAGGAAACGGAGACGCCGTTCAGATAGAGCACGCTGTTGGGTTTGATATCGGGGATCATCCGCGCCTACTCCGCTGCCTGGATTTTTGCATCGACGCCGTCCTCGAGCGAGGGAGGCGTGGCTTCCGTCCGCGGCTTGCGCTTGCCGATATACTGCGCGGCCGTGCCGACGATTCCCTTCGGCAGGAACAGCGTGACGGCAACGAAGAGGCCGCCGAGCGCAAACAGCCAGAATTCAGGGAACAGGCCGGTGAAGATGGTCTTGCCGCCATTGACGAGGATCGCGCCGATAATCGGCCCGATCAGCGTCGCGCGGCCGCCGACAGCCGTCCAGATGACCACTTCGATCGAATTGGCAGGCGCGAATTCGCCCGGATTGATGATGCCGACCTGCGGCACGTAAAGAGCGCCCGCAACGCCCGCCATCATCGCCGAGACGACGAAGGTGAAGAGCTTGAAATGCTCGACACGGTAGCCGAGGAAGCGCGTGCGGCTTTCGGCATCGCGAACGCCGACCAGAACCTTGCCGAATTTCGAACGGACGATCGCGGAGGCAATCATCAACGACAGCGCCAGGAAGATCGCCGTGGCAGCAAAGAGCGAGGCGCGGGTGCCGTCGGCCTGGACGTTGTAGCCGATGATTTCCTTGAAATCGGTCATGCCGTTATTGCCGCCGAAGCCCATGTCGTTGCGGAAGAAGGCAAGCAGCAGGGCGTAGGTCATCGCCTGGGTGATGATCGAGAGATAAACGCCGTTGACGCGCGAGCGGAAGGCGAACCAGCCGAAGATGAAGGCCAGCAGCCCGGGCACGGCGACGACCATGATCGCCGCGAACCAGAAGTGATCGAAGCCGTACCAAAACCAGGGCAGTTTCTTCCAGTTCAGGAACACCATGAAGTCAGGCAGGATCGGATCGCCATAGACGCCGCGCGAGCCGATCTGGCGCATCAGATACATGCCCATCGCATAGCCGCCGAGCGCGAAGAAGGCGCCGTGGCCGAGCGAGAGGATGCCACAGAAACCCCAGACGAGATCGAGCGCGAGCGCTAGCAGCGCATAGGTCAGATACTTGCCGAACAGCGCCATGATGTAGGTCGGGATATGCAGCGGATTCTCGGGGCCGGTCAGGAGATTGAGCACCGGAACGAGGATCGCAACCAGAAGCAGGACGGCGATGGCTATCGAGATCTTGCGATCGAGAGACCGGAAAAGGAAAGCCGTAATCATGCTTCCACCGCCCTTCCTTTGAGTGCGAAGAGCCCGCGGGGACGCTTCTGGATGAAGAGAATGATGAGGACGAGCACCAGGATCTTGCCGAGCACCGCGCCGGCGAAGGGTTCCAGGAATTTGTTGACGACGCCGAGCGACAAGGCGCCGACCAGCGTGCCCCAGAGATTGCCGACGCCGCCGAAGACCACGACCATGAAACTGTCGATGATGTAGCTCTGTCCGAGGTTCGGCGAGACGTTGTCGATCTGGCTGAGCGCCACCCCGGCGATCCCGGCAATGCCGGACCCGAGGCCGAAGGTGAAGGCATCGACCCAGCCGGTGCGGATGCCCATCGAGGACGCCATGCGGCGGTTCTGGGTGACGGCGCGCATCTGCAGGCCGAAGGCCGAACGCTTCAGGAGCATCAGCAGCGTCACGAACACCGCCATTGAGAAGACGATGATCCACATGCGGTTCCAGGTGATCGACAGGCCGCCGAATTCGAAGGCACCGGACATCCAGCTCGGATTGCGAACCTCGCGGTTGGTCGGGCCGAAGATCGAGCGCACCGCCTGCTGCAGGATCAGCGACACGCCCCAGGTGGCGAGCAGCGTTTCCAGCGGGCGGCCATAGAGATAGCGGATGACGAGACGCTCGATGACCAGACCGACGAAGCCGGTGAAGAGGAAGGCCGCGGGTACGGAGAAGGCCAGCGAATAGGTCTCCATGCCCGGGAAATTCGAAGTAATGTACTCCTGCACCACATAGGTCGTGTAGGCGCCGATCATCACCATCTCGCCATGCGCCATGTTGATGACGCCCATAACGCCGAAGGTGATGGCAAGGCCGATGGCGGCGAGCAGCAGCACCGAGCCGAGTGACAGGCCGTACCAGACGTTCTGCACCACATCCCAGACGGCCAGGCTGCGCTTGATGCCATCAATATCCGACTGGATCGCCGGCTTCAGGTCGTCAGGCGCGGTTTCCATCGCCGTCGTCAGGATCGTCATGGCGTTGCGGTCGCCACGGGCGGCGATCGTGTCGATGGCGGCTTTCTTGTCCTCGGCGCTGACATCGCTCTTCAGCATCATCACCGCGCGGGCGGCTTCCATCGTGTTCTTGACCTCGCCGTCCTTCTCAGCAGCAAGCGCCGAATTCAACAGATCGAGATTGGAGGGGTCGGCATCCTTGAGCAGGCCCTGAGCGGCGGCGAGCCGCGCGGAACGATCCGGGCTCAGCAGCGTCAGCGTGCTCATGCTGGTGGCGATGATGCCGCGCAGCGCGTTGTTGATCTTGACCTTGGACATGTAGTCCGGGTCGATATCGGCGACGGCTTCGCCGCTGATCGGATCGGAGAATGTCGGTTCGTCATCCGTGCCGCCCTGCAGCAGAACCGGGCCGCCCTCATCGGAATTCACATAAAGCTGGCCGTCGCTGAGCTGCTGCAGGATCTGGCCCACATGCGGATCCTTGGAAGCGACGAGCGCCTTGATGGCCGCCTCGCGGGCATCGAAATCACCGACGCCGAGCGCATTGACGAGGACGTGAATGTCTTCCTGCGCCTTCAGTGCCGAGGAGAAGACCGGCAGGGCGAGGAGGAGCGCGAAAAGAACGATCTTGATGGCGCGATACATCGGCTTTCTCGCCTGGATTATCGTTGGCCTCTGGGGCACCAACCGTTTGGGACGGAGCTTCCGCCCGGAACATGGAAGTCCGGACGGAAGGCATCAGGCAGGTATCGGATCGGCTAACTCAAGACCCCTTGCCGCCGCACTTGCCGGTCGCAACGTTGAAGTTGCCGCAGTTCATCGGCTTGCGCCAATCGGAGATCAGGTCCTTGGAGTCAGGCAGGTAATCGGACCATTCGTCACCGACGACGGCAGGTGTCTGCTTGACGATTTCGAACTGGCCGTCGCCCTGGATTTCGCCGATGAGAACAGGCTTCGTGATGTGGTGGTTCGGCATCACGGTCGCATAGCCGCCCGAGAGGTTGGGAACGGAAACACCGATGATGGTGTCGAGAACCTTGTCGGTATCGGTGGTGCCGGCAGCCTCGACAGCCTTAACCCACGCGTTGAAGCCGATATAGGCGGCTTCCATCGGGTCGTTGGTCACGCGCTTGTCGTTCTTGGTGTAGGCGTGCCATTCCTTGATGAACTTCTTGTTGGCCGGGCTTTCGACCGACTCGAAGTAGTTCCAGGCAGCCAGGTGGCCGACGAGCGGCTTGGTGTCGAGGCCGGCAAGCTCTTCTTCGCCGACCGAGAAGGCGACGACAGGAATGTCGGTTGCCTTGATGCCCTGGTTGCCGAGTTCCTTGTAGAACGGAACGTTGGCGTCACCGTTGATCGTCGAGACGACGGCGGTCTTCTTGCCGGCCGAACCGAATTCCTTGATCTTGGAGACTTCGGTCTGCCAGTCGGAGAAGCCGAACGGCGTGTAGTTGATGATGATGTCTTCCTTCGGAATGCCCTTGGATTCGAGATAGGCTTCCAGGATCTTGTTGGTCGTGCGCGGATAGACGTAGTCGGTACCTTCGAGAACGAAGCGCTTCACGCCTTCCTTCTCCATCAGGTAGTCGACGGCCGGGATCGCCTGCTGGTTCGGAGCAGCACCGGTGTAGAAGATGTTGCGCGAAGATTCTTCACCCTCGTACTGGACCGGGTAGAAGAGGATCGAGTTCAGCTCTTCGAAAACCGGCAGAACCGACTTGCGCGACGAGGACGTCCAGCAGCCGAATACGGCCGCGACCTTGTCCTTTTCGATCAGCTCGCGTGCCTTTTCGGCAAACAGCGGCCAGTCGGACGCCGGGTCGACGACGACGGCTTCGAGCTTCTTGCCGAGAAGGCCGCCCTTCTTGTTCTGCTCGTCGATGAGCATCAGCATGGCGTCCTTGAGCGTCGTCTCGGAGATGGCCATGGTGCCGGAGAGCGAGTGCAGAACGCCGACCTTGATCGTGTCGTCGGCAGCGACTGCCCCATGGAATGCGGCCGTGGCCGACATGACGGCGCCGAGCACGGCACCTGAAACATATGATCGCAGATTCATCTTGTGATCCCCTCTTCTTGTTCGACAACAGGCCGAAACCGGCGGTTAACTGTTGCTTAAGGGACTATCCGGTGCTGCACTGCGAAAACACATACGTAATATGACGTAGGCACCGGGGCTAAATCTGCACGCTTATGCTGCGCCGCACCCTTAAGCGTCGCGCCCATCCATGTTACGGAAGAATGACAAACGGAACGAAGGGACCGGCGCACACGCATGGCAGCGCGGCAACGCATCATTCCGGTCAGGCGCGAATATAACCGCTGGGTCGCCAACCAGACGCTGGAAGACTACGCGCTGCGCTTCACCGCAAAGAGCGCCCGGCAGTTCTCTTCGCAACGCATCTCGCAGACGGCGATCGGCGCCATCTCCTTCCTGGCGCTGGAGGCGATCGGTGGCGCCATCACGCTGTCCTACGGCACCACCAACGCCTTCTACGCCATCATCGTCGCCTCGATCGCCATGCTCGCCATCGGCCTGCCGATCAGCCGCTATGCCATCCGCCATGGCGTCGATATCGACCTGCTGACCCGCGGCGCCAGCTTCGGCTATATCGGCTCGACGATCACCTCGCTGATCTATGCGAGCTTCACCTTCATGCTCTTCGCCATCGAGGCGTCGATCATGTCCGGGGCGCTGGAGCTGACGCTCGGCATACCGCTGTGGATCGGCTACATCATCAGCGCCGTGATGGTGATCCCGCTGGTCACCCACGGCGTCAAGCTGATCAGCCGCTTCCAGCTGATGACCCAGCCCTTCTGGATTGTGCTGAACATCCTGCCCTTCATCTTCATCGCCTTTCTCGACTGGGAGAAATTCGATGTCTGGCGGGCCTTCGCCGGCATCCGCCATGCCTCGGGACCGCCGGGCACTATCGCCGATTTCAACCTCGTCGAGTTCGGCGCCGCCTCGGCGGTCATCCTGGCGCTGATGTCGCAGATCGGCGAACAGGCCGACTTCCTGCGCTTCCTGCCACCAGATGGTCAACGCAAGTGGCGCCATCGCCTTGCGGTCTTCCTCGCCGGTCCCGGCTGGGTGATCATCGGCGCGCCGAAGCTGCTGGCCGGTTCCTTCCTCGTCGTCCTGACCTTCACGGCTGGCGTCCCGGTAGATCGAGCCGCCGATCCGGCGCAGATGTATCTGACCGCCTTCGGCTATATGATCCCCTGGCACAATGCCGCTCTTCTGCTGATGGCCGCCTTCGTCGTCGTCTCGCAGCTGAAGATCAACGTGATGAACGCCTATGCCGGCTCGCTCGCCTGGTCGAACTTCTTCTCGCGCCTGACGCATAGCCATCCGGGCCGCGTCATCTGGCTGATCTTCAACGTCGCCATCGCACTGCTGCTGATGGAACTCGGCATCTACAAGCTGCTGGAAGAAACGCTCGGCATCTTCTCGATCATCGCCATGGCCTGGCTATGCACCATCTCGGCCGATCTCTTCATCAACAAGCCGCTCGGCCTTGCCCCTCCCGGCATCGAGTTCAAGCGTGCCCATCTCTACGACATCAACCCTGTCGGCCTCGGCGCCATGACGCTGTCGGCGACCGTGGCACTCATCGCCCATTTCGGCGCTTTCGGGGAGATCGCGGCCTCGCTGGCGCCCTATATCACGCTTGTCATCTCGCTCATCGCCTCGCCGCTGATCGCCTGGGGCACCAGGGGCAAATACTATCTGGCCCGCAAGCCGCGCCACAGCTGGAAGAACCTGACCAGCATCACCTGCTCTGTCTGCGAACATCCCTTCGAGCCCGAGGACATGGCCTGGTGCCCGGCCTATGCCGCGCCGATCTGCTCGCTCTGCTGTTCGCTCGACAGCCGCTGCCACGACATGTGCAAGCCGAACGCCCGGCTGAATGCGCAGATCGGCACCGTCGCCAAGGCGCTGCTGCCCGAAACGGTCATCGAGAAACTCACCACCCGCCTGGGACGCTACGGCATCGCCGTCGTGCTGGCGCTGACCGCCGTCGGTGCGATCCTGGCGATGATCGCCCATCAGGTTGCCTCCGCGTCCCCCGAGACCGCCGAGGTCGTCAACCGCACGATCCTGATCGTCTTCTTCGTCTTCGCCGTCATCGCCGGCGTCGTCTGCTGGTTCTATGTGCTCGCCCACGACAGCCGCGTCGTCGCGGAAGAAGAATCCTCACGCCAGAACACGCTGCTGCTCAAGGAAATCGCCGCCCACAAGAAGACCGATGCAGCACTGCAGAATGCCAAGGAAACCGCAGAAGCCGCAAACCGCGCCAAGAGCCGCTATGTCGTGGGCCTTAGCCACGAATTGCGCACGCCGCTGAATGCCGTTCTCGGCTATGCCCAGATCCTCGAGCGCGACGAAACCATCCCGGCGCCGCGCCAATCCTCGATCAAGGTGATCCGCCGCTCGGCCGAGCACCTCTCCGGCCTGATCGACGGGCTACTGGATATCTCCAAGATCGAGGCCGGGCGCCTGCAGGTCTATTCCAACGAGATCAACATCCAGGATTTCCTCGACCAGATCGTCGACATGTTCCGGCCGCAGGCACAGGCGAAAGGCCTCACCTTCCATCACTATCGCTCGCCCTCACTGCCGCAATTCGTGCGCACCGACGAGAAGCGGCTGCGCCAGATTCTCGTCAACCTGCTGTCGAACGCCATCAAGTTCACCGACGAGGGCACGGTGACCTTCGACATCGGCTATCGCAGCCAGGTCGCGACCTTCACGGTTTCCGATACTGGCCGCGGCATCGCGGAGAAGGATATCAGCCGCATCTACGAACCCTTCCAGCGCGGCGAAGCCGAAAGCATCCGGCCGATGCCGGGGCTCGGCCTCGGCCTTACCATCACCCGGCTCCTGACCAACACGCTCGGCGGCGAAATCTCGGTCGAGAGCGAGAAGGACAAGGGCTCGACCTTCCGCGTCCGTCTGATGCTCTCCGCCGTCACCCGCGAAATCGTCGCCCCGCCGCAGGAAAAGAAGATCGTCAGCTATGACGGCCCGCGCCGCACCATCGTCGTCGTCGACGACAACGAGGATCACCGCGAGATGATGCGGGAAATCCTGGCGCCGCTCGATTTCGTGGTGCTGACGGCAGCCAGCGGACCGGATTGCCTGACGTTGATCGAAGGCATCAAGCCGGACCTCTTCCTCGTCGATATCTCCATGCCCGGTATGAGCGGCTGGCAGCTTGCATCGCGCCTGCGCGAAAGCGGCCAGACGTCACCGATCTTGATGCTTTCGGCCAACATCGGCGATGCCGCAGCGACCGCCGAGAGCGACGACAGCCACAATGACGCGATCGGCAAGCCCGTCGATATCAAGCAGCTGCGCGACAAGCTCGCGCTGCATCTCGGCCTCAAATGGACCTATGCTGACAGCGCCCCGCCGCCTGCAGCGCCAGCCAGGCCGCCGCTCGTCAGCCCGGGTGCGGCGCATATCGAGGAACTGATGCGCCTTTGCGAAATCGGCTACATCAGGGGGATCGAAGCCAAGCTTAATGACCTTGCCAAGGACGAAGCAAATCAGCCATTCACCGATGAACTGAGAGCCTATGTCGGCGCCTTCGATCTCGACGGCTTCATGACCTTCCTGCACGGCTTCGACGAAAAGGTAGAGACCATTGGCTGACACGGCCCATCCCCGCGATATCGTCCTGCTTGTCGATGATTCCCCGGAAGCGCTGGGCTTCCTGACCGACGCGCTGGAACAGTCGGGTTTTTCCGTGCTGATCGCCACGTCAGGCACGGCGGCGCTCAACATCGTCGAGCGCATCACCCCTGATCTCATCCTGCTCGATGCGGTCATGCCCGTCATGGATGGCTTCGAGACCTGCCGCAAATTGAAGGCGAATGCCGCAGTCGGCCAGGTGCCGGTCATCTTCATGACCGGGCTGACGGAGACCGAACATGTCGTCCACGCGCTGGAATCGGGCGGCGTCGACTATCTGACCAAGCCGATCAATATCGACGAGCTGCGCGCCCGCATCCGCGTCCATCTGCGCAACGCCCGCTCCGCCCAGAGCGCCCGCGTCGCCCTCGACGCCGCTGGACGCCATCTGCTGGCGGTCAAGGGCAATGGCAGCATCCACTGGTCGACACCACAGGCCACCCGCCTCGTCAACGCTGCCATGGGCAGCGACGACGGCATGGAGGGGGTGACGGCGCATATCGCCGCCTGGATGAAGGACCGCATGGGGAGCGGCCGCGACACCGCCTTCTCGGTCACCCACGCGGGCCAACCCGTGCTGCAACTCGCCTTCCTCGGCACCATCGGTCCCGACGAATACCTCTTCCGCCTCACCGCCGTCAGCCAGCGCAGCGACGACGCGGTGCTGCGCCAGCATTTTTCGCTGACCCAGCGGGAGTCGGAAGTGCTGCTCTGGATCGCCAAGGGCAAGGCAAACCGGGATATCGGCGAAATTCTCGGGCTGTCGGCGCGGACGGTGAACAAGCATCTCGAGCAGATCTATGTGAAGCTCGGGGTGGAGAACCGGGCGTCGGCGGCGGTGAAGGCGGCGCATGTGCTGCACGAGGGGTGATGTTGGGGGTCGCTTTCGTCTTGAGACTTCGAGCAAGAACGCCCCCCTCTGCCCTGCCGGGCATCTCCCCCACAGGTGGGGAGATTGGCTGGGCGCAACCGCTCGCCTCACAAATACCGCCCTGAAAACCGCAGCCTTCATTTAAAGCGGGGAGCCCGCTACGAGTCATCTCCCCACCTGTGGGGGAGATGCCCGGCAGGGCAGAGGGGGGCGTTCTTGCTCGAAGCCCGAAAGCAGACTCGCTCAACCCTCAGCCGATAACCCTCAAACCACCCTATCCGCAGGCTCCCGCCCCTCGAAGAACGCCGTGACATTCTCCACCACCTTCATCCCCATCGCCGTGCGCGTCTCCTCCGTCGCACTGCCGAGATGCGGCAGCAGCACCACATTCTCCATCGCCTTCAGCGCCTCCGGCACCTGCGGCTCCGCCTCGTAGACATCGAGCCCTGCCCCGCGGATCGTCCCGTCGCGCAAGGCCGCAATCAGCGCCGCCTCGTCCACCACGTCGCCGCGCGCCGTGTTGATCAGAAAAGCGCCCTTCTTCATCGCCGCAAATCGCGCCGAATTCATCAGATGCCGGTTCTCGGCCCCGCCCGGGCAATGCAGCGAGACGAAATCGGCGGCCGCAAGCACGTCCTCGACGGTGGCGAGCTGGCGCGCACCATAACGGGCCGCTTCGGCCTCATCGACCTTGGAGCGATTGTAGAACACCACATCCATGCCGAAGCCGAAATGGCAGCGCTGGGCAAACGCCTTGCCGATGCGGCCGAAGCCGATGATGCCGACGGTCTTGCCGGAGACCTTGGTGCCGATCATGTGGGTTGGGCACCAGCCCTTCCATTTATTGGCGCGGACCTGCCGGTCACCCTCCCCGCCGCGGCGGGCAACATCGAGCAGCAGCAGCATGGCGATATCGGCGGTGCAATCGGTCAGAACGCCGGGCGTATTGGTGACGGCAATGCCCTTGGCTTTGGCCGACGTGATATCGATGTGATTGTAGCCGACGCCGAAATTGCCGAGGATTTTCGTACGGATCTCGCCCTCGAAGACGGATGCCGGCAGCTTGTCGGAGACGGTCGGCAGCACCGCGTCGTAGTCGGCCAGCGCCTGGCGCAGCTGATCGGCGGTCATCGGCACGTCAGCTTCGTTGAGGGTAACCTCGAAACGTTCGGCGAGTGCCGCCTCGGCGGCAGCGGGCCAGCGGCGGGTGACGAGAATGCGCGGTCGGGACATGATGAGCTTCCGTTCTAGATCCAGGCGAGGCTCAAGACCTAGCCCATCACACCTGGATTGAAAACGTCACTCCGCCGCGAAACCGTCGCCAAAAACAAAGAAGCCCGGTCGAAACCGGGCTTCCTCTAAACGGTCGGAACCGTGCAAGCGATGCTTACTTCGCAGCCTGCGGGAAGTAGCTGTACTTGCCGTCCGGGCCCTTCTTCCATTCGTACATGATGTAGCCCGGAAGCTTCGGGTCGCCCTTTTCATCGAAGGACATGTCGCCGAGAACGGTCGGGAACGGACCCTTTTCCTTCATGGCCTTTGCAACAGCTTCCGGATCGTTAGAACCAGCGGCCTTTGCAGCGCCTGCGATCGACTGCATCGCAGCGTAGGAGTAGAGGGTGTACGCTTCCGGGTTGAAGCCGGCAGCCTTGAACTTCTCGACGAGGTCCTTGTTGGCCGGGTTCAGCGTCGGATCCGGGCCGAAGGTGTTCAGCGTGCCTTCGACAGCGTCGCCAGCGATCGAGGCCAGTTCGTTCGAAACGATACCGTCACCCGATACGAGCGTTGCCTTCAGGCCCTGGTCCTTTGCCTGGCGGATGATGAGACCAGCTTCGGTGTGGAGACCACCCCAATAGATGATCGAAACGCCGGCTTCCTTCATCTTGGCGATGAGGGCCGAGAAGTCCTTGTCGCCGACGTTGATGCCTTCATAGATGGCTTCGGTGATACCAGCGGCGTTCATAGCCTTCTTGGTTTCGTCAGCGAGACCCTGGCCGTAAGGCGTCTTGTCGTGAACGACAGCGATCTTGGCGTCCTTGAAGTGGTCGGCAAGATACTTGCCGGCAATCGCGCCCTGCTGGTCGTCACGGCCGCAAGTACGGAACGTGTTCCAGAGACCACGCTCGGTGAACTGCGGGTTCGTAGCAGCCGGGGTGATTTCGAGGATGCCGTTTTCAGCGTAAACTTCAGAAGCCGGGATGGAAACGCCCGAGTTGAAGTGACCGACAACGAATTTGACGCCGTCAGCAACGAACTTGTTCGCTACCGAGATGCCCTGCTTCGGGTCGGAGACGTCGTCGCCGAGCTCGACCTTGATCTGCTCGCCGTTGATGCCGCCAGCAGCGTTGATATCAGCGGCTGCCTGTTCGGCACCCTTCTGAAGCTGTGCACCGAACGCAGCGTTCGGGCCCGTCAGCGGACCACCAACACCAACAAGCAGGTCAGCCCGCGCAGCGCCGCTGAAAGCAACCATCGCGGAAAGAGCTACTGCTGACAGAAGATACTTCTTCATGTTTTTACTCCCAATTTTTGGGCGGGTTCCGGTCCTAGACCCAGCGCATTACCCACCATCGTTTGCGCCGGGAAAGCTGTTCCTCTCTGGGGGCATGAACCGGTGGCGTTGTGCCTTGCCGGCCATGAGCCATGCCCTTCGATTTCTTATCAGTGGCGGATTTCCGTTTTAAGTCCAAGACTTCCGGGTACCGCCGCTGAGGCAATTCATGCCTAGTTTCAACGGGCTGTCAATGTTTGTTCTTCCACGAGAAGGCGGAAGTTTTTTCGTACAGCCAGTAATAGTTGTTGACCATCTGATTGGTGCGGCGGAAGCGGAAGCCGGCCGTCGAGAAGACGAGCAGCAGCACGAAATCGATGATGTAGAAGAAGGCGCTCAGCATCGGGCCGTTGAACAGCGCGTGATGCAGGAACTGCATCACCCAGGCGAGCAGGAAGGTATAGGCGATCACCAGCGGGTAATCGCTCCAGCCTTCGGCCGCGGCCTTTCCGGCGCGCCATGCGGTCCAGAAACCGATGAGCATGACGAGCGCGCGGATAACCGTCCTGACGCCCATATCCGGTTCGAAGAAAAGTCCCTGCATGTCAAAGTCTCCCTTCTGCCCGGATCAATGCCGCCCGCCTTCGAGATAGGCGGCACGGACTTCGGGATTGGCGAGCAGTTCCTTGCCGGAACCGCTCATCGTCACCTTGCCGTTCACCATCACGTAGGCGCGATGCGAAAGCTTGAGGGCAGCAAATGCGTTCTGCTCGACGAGGAAGACGGTCAAGCCTTCGGTTTCGTTGAGCTTCTTGATCGCCTCGAAAATCCCCTTGACGATCAGCGGCGCCAGGCCGAGCGACGGTTCGTCGAGAAGCAGAAGCTTCGGACGGGCCATCAGCGCGCGGCCGATCGACAGCATCTGCTGCTCACCGCCCGAAAGCGTGCCGCCGCGCTGCGTCTGGCGCTCCTTGAGGCGCGGGAACATCACGAAGATCTTCTCGAGGTCCTCATGGAAATATTTCAGGTTATCCAGACCCGCGCCCATCTGGAGGTTTTCCAGAACGGTCATGCGCGGGAAAATCCGGCGTCCCTCGGGCGACTGGGCGATGCGCAGACGTGCGATCTCGTGGGTCGGCATCTTGGTGATGTCGCGGCCCTCGAAAATGATCGAGCCGGTACGCGCCTGCGGGCTGCCGCAGATCGTCATCATCAGCGTCGACTTGCCAGCGCCGTTGGCACCGATCAGGCTGACGATTTCACCCTTCTTGACTTCGACATCGATGCCGGCGAGAGCGCGGATATTGCCGTAATAGGTCTCGACACCCTGAACACTAAGAAGCTGTTCCCCAGCCATCAGAATGCGCCCCCTTCTACGGTCGCGATGACCTCTTCAACTTCTTCGTCTTCGACACCGAGATAGGCCGCGATGACCTTCGGGTCGTTCTTCACATGATCGGGCGTACCGTCGGAGATCTTCTGGCCGTATTCGAGAACGACGACGTGGTCGGAAATTTCCATGACCACCGACATGTCGTGCTCGATGAGCAGGATCGAGGTTCCGGTATCGGCGCGGATGCTGCGCAGCAGCTCGTTGAGTGCCAGCGATTCACGCGGGTTGAGACCCGCCGCCGGTTCGTCGAGGCAGAGCAGTTCCGGACCGGTGCACATGGCGCGGGCGATTTCCAGGCGGCGCTGGGCGCCGTAGGGCAGATCGCCAGCCGGATCGTCGGCGCGATCGGTCAGATCGGCCTTGTCCAGCCAGTAGCGTGCAAGCTCGATCGAGGCGGCAGCTTCCTTCTTGTAGCTGCCGATGCCGAGCAGGCCGAGGATCGTGTAACCCGAGGCCTTCATCAGCTTGTTGTGCTGGGCGACGAGCAGGTTTTCCAGGACCGTCAGACCCGAGAACAGGCGAATGTTCTGGAAGGTACGGGCGACCTTGGCTTCCTTGGTGATGCGGAAATCCGGAAGGCGCTCAAGCAGATACTGCTTTCCGCTCTTCTGGTTCATGGTGATCATGCCCATCGTCGGCTTGTAGAAGCCGGTGATGCAGTTGAACACGGTCGTCTTGCCTGCGCCGTTCGGGCCGATCAGGGCGGTGATATCGCCGCGCTTGGCTTCGAAGGACAGATCGTTGATGGCCATCAGGCCGCCGAACTTCATCGACAGGTGCTCGACCTTGAGCAGGGTATCGTTGGACATCGTTTCTACAGGGCTCATCAGCCGTGGCCCTCCTTGGTGAAGCTTCCGGATACCGCCTTGCGCTCCTTGAGGAAGGCGGTCGGTTCACGCGAGCCGACGAAACCGCGCGGCTTGAAGAGCATGACCACGACCATGGCGAGGCCGAAGAGCAGCATGCGGTAGAGTTCCGGCGTGAAATCGGGACCGAACACGACCTTTAGGAAGTCCATTTCGCGCAGCACTTCCGTGCCGCCGACCATGACAACCGCGGCGATCGCGATACCCGTCAGCGAGCCCATGCCGCCGAGGACGACGATGGCAAGGATGACGGCCGATTCCAGGAAGACGAAGGATTCAGGCGAGACGAAGCCTTGGCGCGCTGCGAAGAACGAGCCGGCGAAGCCGCCGAACATGGCGCCCGTCGCAAAGGCGGTGAGCTTGGTCGTCACCGTGTTGATGCCGAGCGAGCGGCAGGCAATTTCGTCTTCACGCAGAGCTTCCCAGGCGCGGCCGATCGGCATGCGGCGAAGCCGGATGGTGACGTAGGCCGTGACCAGGCAGAGCGCCAGGATCAGATAGAACAGGAAGATCTTGTAATAGGCAGACGACATCGGCAGGCCGAGCAGCTTAGCAAAGCCGCCGGCGGACGCATCGAACGGAATACCGAACAGCGTTGCTTTCGGAATGCCGGAGATGCCGAACGTTCCCTTGGTGACATCGGTCCAGTTGATCAGCACCAGACGGATGATTTCACCGAAGGCCAGCGTCACGATGGCGAGGTAGTCGCCGCGCAGACGCAGGACCGGGAAGCCGAGGATGATGCCCCAGAGCGCGGCGAAGATGCCCGACAGCGGCAGCAGCACCCAGAAGGACAGGCCGAAATAGCTGGAGAGCAGCGCGTAGGAATAGGCGCCGACAGCATAGAAGGCGACATAGCCGAGGTCGAGAAGACCGGCGAGGCCGACGACGATGTTCAGACCCCAGGCGAGCATCACGTAGATGAGGATCTGGATACCGAAGTTGTCGACCCACTTCAGCGAGCCCTGCGCACCGACGAGCGCGTAGATCACAACAGGGTAAAGCAGCAGGGCAACCAGCGCGATCTTCAGGAAGTGCGTGTGGAAGAAGCTCTTTTCCGTCGAGATATCGAGGTCGCCCTGCTTTGCCTTGGCAAGCTTGCGGCGATTGATGTTCGGCTGGATGAAGACGACCATGACGAAGCGGCCGATGGCGGCGATTGCGACGAAGATCGCAAGCAGGCCCCAGCGCTGGACGATGATCAGTTCGTTGTTGATGTTCTGCTGCGTGCCGAGACCGACATAGAGAACGAACAGGCCGAGCGAGACGAGACCGGTGAAGAAAGCTTCACGGATACCCTTCTGGACAAGCCCGGCCTCGGGCTTGCCTGCGGAAGTTTCAATGTTTGCCATGACGATTATACCTTCTCGACTTCCGGCCGTCCGAGAATACCGGTCGGCTTGAAGATCAGGACGAAAGCCAGGATCGCGAAGGTCGCGACGTCCTTGTAGGCGATGGTGAAGTAGGCGGACCAGAGCGACTCGATGAGACCGATCAGCAGACCGCCGAACACTGCGCCCGGCAGCGAACCGATACCGCCGAGAACGGCAGCCGTGAACGCCTTGACGCCTGGGGTGAAGCCATCGGTGAACGAGGCGACACCGTAATACATCAGGTACATCGTACCGGCGACGGCAGCGAGTGCGGCGCCCATGATGAAGGTGATGGAAATCGTCTGGTCGACATTGACGCCGAGCAGAGCGGCCATCTTGCGGTCCTGCTCAGTCGCGCGCTGGGCACGTCCGAGCGCCGTGCGGTTGACGAGGTACCAGAAGCCCGCGAGCAGCACGACCGTGATGACGATGATGATGATCTGCTTCAGCGAAACCGAGATGCCRCCGATATCATAGACCGAAGTGACCAGCGGCGGGATCGGCTTGTTGCGCGGGCCCTGCGTCACCTGGATGAAGTTCGAAAGCGTGATCGACATGCCGATCGCGGTGATCAGCGGCGCCAGGCGGAACGAACCGCGCAGCGGACGGTATGCAACTCGCTCGATCGTCCAATTCCACAAACTCGTCATCAGCATCGCAACAACAAGCATCGCCAGCAGAAGAACTGCTACCGGAAGACCTGCGAAAATGGATGTGAGAACGAGAAAGACGATAAGAGCAGCGAAACCACCAAGCATGAAGACATCGCCATGGGCGAAATTGATCATGCCGACAATGCCGTAAACCATCGTATAGCCAATAGCGACCAGACCATAGATGGATCCAAGAGTCAGCCCATTGAAGAGCTGCTGGATAAAGTACTCCATATGTCATTTCCCCTGGATGCGAACCAACATGGCTGCATCTCTTTTTGGTTAGGGCTCCGCTTTTAAATCGAAACCTCGTAGCCGCATGCATAGCGCTTTCAGGGAAAATGTGAAGACAAAAAGGCTGCGCTGAATCAGATTCTTGCTCAAACGGACGCAAATGGCGCGTTACGGATCAATTTCCACACTAAAAAGGCATTATATGACAAAAATTTAGCCAGAAACGACCTGTGGATTAACCATTGCGGCGCTTTTGTGATCCGGCACCGGTTCCGGCCAACGAAAGCTATTCCACAAAAATGGAATTCGAAGCAAATTCCGACCATGTGGCTGACGATTGGGTGAAAACCATTCCGCCGCCTGTCTGCTTTCATAGCGGTTTTCCGCGGCGTGCAAAAGGCTGGCCTCAATCTTATATTTAAAGTTATATTCGACGCTTCGCCGGGGCCTTCCCGGTCCGACAGATTCTGAAACGTGATGTTGCCGACATTCGAAAATGCAGCTCTCGAAGCAGGGCGGAAGATCATCGAGATTTTCCGTGCGGGCTATCACGTCTCGACGAAGGCCGATGAGACGCCGGTAACGCTGGCCGACCACGAAGCCGAAAAGATCATTCTCGCGCATCTCACCAGGGAATATCCTGACATTCCCGTCATTGCCGAAGAATCGGTGGCTGCAGGCCATATCCCTGATATCGGCGAGAAGCCGTTTTTCCTCGTCGATCCGCTGGATGGCACGCGTGAGTTCGTCGACAAGCGCAAGGAATTCACGGTCAACATCGCCTATATCGAGAACGGCATCCCGGTCGCGGGCATCGTCTATGCCCCGGCGCTGGGCGTCGCCTTTGCCGGCGAATCGGGCAGCGCCGAGAAACTGCATGTCGGCGAAGACTTCACGGTCGGCAGGCGCGAAACCGTGACCGTCCGTGACGAGCCGGAACACCGGCTGGCGCTGGCAAGCCGTTGCCACAACAGCCCGGCGACCGACAGTTTTCTGGCCAAGCACGACATTTCAGAATGCACCAATATCGGTTCGTCGCTGAAATTCTGCCTGCTGGCCGAGGGTAAGGCGGATGTCTATCCGCGCTTCACCCGGACGATGGAATGGGACACGGCGGCGGGCGATGCCGTTTTGCGCGCCGCTGGCGGCACGACCCTGACGCTCGACGGGCTGCCGCTGACTTACGGCAAGATCGGCCGAAAGGGTGAGCCTGACTTCGTCAATCCGGATTTCATTTCCTGGGGAAGCCGAAAGCGCGCGCTTCGCCGCGCATAACAGGGCAAGAATCAGCTTGAACATCAACTGCGGCAGCGGGCCTTCGTCCCCGGCCGCTGCAGTAGATCTAAGATCAGCAGCACCCGACGCCCCGGCGCAATGGAGATTGCTGCATGTCCGAGATTACCGCCAATCTTGCCCTCCCGTACATTCTGCCCTCCCAGGCACAGAAGCATGTGACGCATAACGAGGCGCTGCAGCTGATCGATGCGGTCATCCAGCTGACGATCACAAGCGAAGCCTCGACACCGCCGGAAGCGCCGGAAGAAGGCACCTGCTTTCTGATCGCAGCAGACGCGGCAGGGATCTGGGCCGGGAACCAGGGGCGGCTTGCGTTCCGCCAGGACGGCGCCTGGCTCTATATCGTGCCGCGCGAGGGATGGCGGGCGCATTTTGCCGCCACCGGAAAATTCCGGATTTTGGTCGATGGCACGTGGAGCGATATTGCCCCACCGCCCTCCAGCCTGCCGCTTCTCGGATTGAACGCGACAGCCGATCTGCAAAACCGCCTCGCCATCTCCTCCCCTGCCAGCCTTTTCAATCACGAAGGCCATGGTCATCAGGTGAAGGTCAACAAGGCGTCGGCCGGCGACACCGCGTCGCTTCTCTTCCAGTCCAACTGGTCGGGTCGTGCGGAAATGGGGCTTGCCGGCAATGACGAGTTCTCGATCAAGGTGAGCGGCGATGGCGCGGCATGGGAGACAGCGTTGGCGATTGCCGCCGGCGGCATCGTCAGGACACCGGCGCGCCCGGTTGTGCGCGCTTCGCTTGCGGCGGGGACTTCGACCCCGGCCAACAACGCCCGCACCGGCTTCAATGCCATGCATGCGCAGCAGGGTGGGTTCGCCTTGGGCGCCGCGGTGCCGTCCGGCACCGGCAACAGATTGATCGTCCCGGCTTCCGGCCTCTACCTGCTGTTTCTCTCCGTCAGCACGCTGACCTCATCGGCCTATGGCGCACGGCTGGAAGCGAACGGCAGCACCGCACTTGCAGCCGTTGCCGGAGTCACCACAACCGCGGCGGCACGCCAGACGGCGTTCGGCCTCGCCCAGCTTACGGCCGGAGACTGGCTGTCGATCGTGCATACAGGAACGGCGCAATATGAATTCGGCGCCGGAAAGACGGAGATCAGCGCCATCCTGCTCTGAAGGTCAGAGCAACCGGTAACGCAGTGCCCGGGCAACGGCCTGCATGCGATTGACCGAATCGAGCTTGCGCATGGCGCTCTTCAGGTAGCCGACGACGGTATGCGAGGAGAGGTCGAGAATGATGGCGATCTCGTCGCTGCTCTTGCCGGCCGCAGACCAGCGCAGACATTCGATTTCGCGCCGCGTCAGGCTTTCCGCCGGGCCCACTTCATCGCGATTGGCGCTGCTGAAGCGGTCGAGCGCCTGCATCGCCGAGAAAAAAAGTGCCATCTGCTCTTCCTGCTGCAGCGCAGGACGCGAACCGGAAAATGCAAAAATGTATTGTTTTAGATCAGCGTCATGTAGCGAAAAGCCGAAAGTTGCCTGCAATCCATGCATCTGGAAGGCGGCGTTCAACCGGCGGTTTTCTAGATTGGCGGCAGCCCCGCCAAAGGTTCCCGCATTGCAATATACTGGCACGATCGTCTGCTTCAGAGCATTGACGAGTTCGCTGCAGTAAAACATGTCCGCGCCCTCGTATAGATTGACGAGGGTCTGCGGCCAGTTGCTTGCGACCCGGTTTTCAACGAAGCCCGTCGCATCTCCGCGCGGAAACGAGGCGAGCAAGAAAAAATCGAAGCCCGCGTCCTTGGTCATGCGCTCAAGGCTGCGCTTGAACTCGATCTTCAGATCGCCCTGGCGCGTGGTGGTGGAAAGCGAAAAAGCGTTATCGTCTACGCAGTTACGCACTGCGCGTTCCCGTCTCGTCATCGATTTTTTCCTCAATCGCGACCTGCGGTCCGTTCCCGCTCCAGCAGGCCGTTGAAGGCGCCGGACAACAGCAAGAGCACAGCGAGGCTCCGCGTCGCAGTGGACGGAAGCTTTCGGCGTGATTCTATGACTGAATGCTGCGAGAAGAACGGAGACGAGGTCTAGCGCTCATTCGTAATGTTGCAGCGCTTATAAATCTTCCCGCGAAATATAGATATTATTTATTACGCATGGGAGCCATGCACCGGGCTCAAATTTACGTAAGGGAAGTTCGGCCGGAGGTGGGTAGCTCCGGCACTTAAAGTTGTTATCAAATTCTTACGACCGGTTTAGGCAATTTTTAAATGTGACGGGCTAGAGTGACGTTTGTGGTCTTGAGTTGTGTAGAGAGTCCCAATGACCGAAATGATACGACCCCGAGTAAAATATGTCATCGGCCCCGATGGCAGCCCGCTTACGATTGCGGATCTACCGCCGCCGAATACAAGGCGCTGGGTTATCCGCCGCAAGGCTGAGGTTGTCGCGGCTGTGCGCGGTGGCCTGTTGAGCTTGGAAGAAGCGTGTGAGCGTTACACGCTTACCGTAGAAGAGTTCCTGTCCTGGCAGTCGTCGATCAGCAGTCACGGCCTGGCCGGCCTGCGCACGACGCGTATCCAGCAGTACCGTCACTAATCGCCTTTTGGCGCCAAATTCATTTCGGGCCGGACGCATTCCCCTTCAAGGAATGCAGAAGGCCCGAAATTATTGTTGAGGCCGCATAGCACCAGAGGCCCGGCTGCGTAAAAGCATCCGCCAGCCCTGTGGTCTTCGCCGCAGCAATGACGATCGCCACCAGAAGCACGTCCATCATTGACCACTTGGACAGGTAAGGCACGGCGTGACGATAAAACCAGCTGCCGGTTCCGCCACCGGCCGCTGTCGCCTCCACCGCCAGGCCGATCATCTTGCAAACCGGCAGAACGATCGAGACCAGGGCCACGATCGCCGCAAGCAGCATGTCGCCGCCGCTCCAGAGTGATCCCACGATCCCGATCAGCGACGGCGTCTCATCGAAAAAATAGAGTTTCTCGAAGCGGATCAGCGGCAGGACCAGCCCGAGCGCCAGAAAGAACGGCGCCGCGACCAGCAGCACGGGCTTCAGCAGCGCCAATTTCACCATCAAGCCTTCTCCGTTGAACACTGCGTCGCCCCCGTTCCGGCTTGTAGGCCCCTGCCCGCCATGCCACGTTCGGGCAACGCATCTCTTTCGGAGGACAATAGAATGGATATCCGCAACGAAGAAAATGCCTCGGGCGGCCGTTATGTCGTTGATGTCGAGGGGCATGAGGCCGAGATGACCTATTCCCGCACCTCGCCAAAGCTCATCATCATCGATCACACCGGCGTGCCGGACGCATTGCGCGGCAAGGGCGTCGGCCAGGCGCTGGCGCTGCACGCCGTAGAGGAAGCCCGCAAGGGCGGTTGGAAGATCTTCGCGCTTTGCCCGTTCTTCAAGGCACAGTCGCAGCGCCACGACGAATGGCGCGATGTGGTGAACTGAGAAATAAAAAACACGAAAAGCCACGTATGACGGACCTTGCCCGTCATACGTGGCTTTTTCTTCGGCGATTCCCCAGGACGCCAGGCGGCGTCCATCGCCAGACCGTTACGCCCGGGCGCGAATCGCGCCGTCGCGCTCCTCGAGGGCGGCTGCACGGGCATATTCTGCCTGCATCTCCTCGAGCGCCTGTTCCAGAGCCTCTTCCTGCATCTTCAACTCCTTGATGGAGACCTGAAGATTGTCGGCACGCTGACGTGCGGCCTTGGCGAAGGTCGGGTAGGCGAAATGATTCGGGTCGGAAATGCCGGACTTCTTCTCTTCGACGACGATCTGGCTCTCCAGATCCTTCGTCATCCGTTCGAATTCAGACATCATCATCTGCAATTGCTGCAGCTGACGTCGTTTTTCGTTCACCTGAAATTCCTTCAGGCGAACTAGGCTCTCACGCGACTTCATACGCATTACTCCAGTGATGCGAGATCCCGGCTTTACTAAAACTGCCCCTTGCGCACCGCTTTGAGACGGTCTGCCCAAAAAATTTCCGTCGGTATTAACAAAAACCTACCGCTGGTAACCTTTCGTTTACGGGCATCGTTAATGATAGGTCCGATGATTTAAGGCTCGGTAAACATCACTACGCGATTTCCGAAACCTTTTCATTGCTGAGTCGAATGAATCGCTTAGCGGCCGTTCTTAATGTAAAAGTTAAGGAATCGGTCTTGCGAATTCTCGTTGGAAAACAGCGGAATGGACAAAATATTTAATAAATTCGTTACCTCTTGCCAGAGTGGAATAGAATTTGTTAACCATTTCGTGGCAGCTTCCAAATCACGCAGTGACATATTTCGGTATCGCGTAGGGGGCCAGACCACCTTTCGGCGGCGGTAAAGGGGATAATAATGCGGGTACTACTGATTGAAGACGACAGCGCGACCGCGCAGAGCATCGAACTGATGCTCAAGTCCGAAAGTTTTAACGTCTACACCACCGATCTCGGTGAAGAAGGCGTCGACCTCGGCAAACTGTATGATTACGACATCATCCTTCTCGATTTGAACCTTCCCGATATGTCCGGATATGAAGTGCTGCGCACTCTCCGCCTGTCCAAGGTCAAGACACCGATCCTCATCCTCTCGGGTATGGCCGGCATCGAAGACAAGGTCCGTGGTCTCGGCTTCGGCGCCGACGACTACATGACCAAGCCGTTCCACAAGGACGAGCTCGTCGCACGCATCCACGCCATCGTCCGCCGTTCGAAGGGCCATGCCCAGTCGGTCATCATGACGGGCGAACTGATCGTCAACCTCGACGCCAAGACCGTCGAAGTCGGCGGCCAGCGCGTTCACCTGACGGGCAAGGAATACCAGATGCTGGAGCTGCTTTCGCTCCGCAAGGGCACGACGCTCACCAAGGAAATGTTCCTGAACCACCTTTACGGCGGCATGGACGAACCGGAATTGAAGATCATCGACGTCTTCATCTGCAAGCTGCGCAAGAAGCTCGCCAATGCTGCCGGCGGCGCCAACTATATCGAAACCGTCTGGGGCCGCGGCTACGTGCTGCGCGAGCCGGATGGTGCCGAATACGCCGAAAGCGCCTGATACCGCATTTCCCCTTTTGCCAAATTCAAAATCCCGCCTTCAAGGCGGGATTTTTTCGTTTGCGGCCTGCTGTTCTCCCGATCGCCAGTCGCCCTGCATCATTCCGGCCAAGTGCCGGAGAGTGGTAGCTTATTAGACGCACGAAAATGCCCGGGACAGGCCCCGGGCATTGCATCTGGAACTTCAAATGGATGGGATCTTTACGCGGCGATCGCGCGGTTGCCGAAAACGGCGGTCAGGATCTTGCGGTCGAACGGCTTCAGCAGGAAGTCGGTCGCCCCTGCCCGCTTGCCGGCCATCAGCTTCTTCAGGTCGGCTTCGATGACGCAGTAATAGATCTTGACCTCTTTGCCACCATCCATGGCGCGGATGGTGGTGATCAGCTCAAGCGCGCCTTCCATCCCGGAATCGACGATCAGGTAATCGGGAAGTTCGGTCTGGCAGGCAGACAGGGCTTCGGCGGCATTTGCCGCCTCGCCCACCAGGAAATCGAGCTCGGAAAGGATACGCTTGCCGACCTTGCGAACGACGTCCGAACTGTCGGTGATCATGAAACGCTGCATCACTGCTCCTTCGCCCCACTTCTGTCCCGGTGGCGCTTCCTCAGCCCGAAAGGATAGGTCGATTAGGCTAAGGAAGTGTTACCCGGCAAGAGACAATGCGCAGTCATGCAACCATAAGCTTAGGCCGCAACGGTTTCGGCTGTAAAAATAATCTCTTCGCCGGTTGCGCTGTGGCCCAGCTCCATGCCGCATTCGTCGGCCAGCAGAACGGTGTAATAAGGCTGGATCGAATGGGCATCGACCGCTTCCTCGATATTGCCCGAGGCAATCTCGACGAATTTCGGCGGCAGGCGCATCAGCTTGCCCTTGGCGACGATCTTGAATTTCGCATCGAATTCCGGATTTTCGAGCGTCACTTCCAGCGAGCCGCCGCGCGGGATCGAGGAATAGGCGACCAAAAGCAGATTGAGCAGCAGCTTGACGCGGTTCTTGGCGACGATGGCGCGCGGACCGATCCAGGTGATCTCGGTTTTCTTTTCAGCCGCCGCGAAATCCTTGGCGGCGCGTTCTGCCTCACCGGTGTCGATCGAGGCGCCGACGGAGCCCGAAGCACCAAAGGCAAGACGAGCGAACTTGAGACGAACAGAGGCATTCAGCGCACTGGTGCGGATCAGATCCATGGCGTCGGCATCGGCACCGCCCTCGTCGAGCAGCTCCAGACCGTTATTGATTGCGCCGACAGGCGAGATGACGTCATGGCAGACGCGGCTGCAGAGCAGCGCGGCAAGATCCGGGCCGGTCAAAGTCAGATTGGGGTTCTTGGACATCATCGTCTCCTAATGGCGGTCAATTCATTCCGCCATATCTTGCCTGATCAAAATTGCACGAAGTTTGCGCCCGTACTCGGCGCCATAATGACACCATATTTGGTAAACCGATTGTTAAGGCGATCGGAGCAAAATGTATCAATTGCCGGAAACGGCTCATTGAACCGACCATGATGAACGGATGACACCATGCACCTTCAATCCCCAGGAAGATTTATGGGCTTCTGCCGGCTGCTTGTCGCGTTGACCATCTCTGCATTTATGCTCTCTTCGCAACAGGCTGCGGCCCAGCAGGCCAATAGCAGCCAGTACACGGTCCAGGAAATCGTCGACGCCGGACACTCCTTCTTCGGCTCCACCAGCGGCGGCCTTGCCAAGGTGATCGAAGCGGCCTTCCAGAAATACGGCCTGCCGAACGGCTACATTCTCGGACAGGAAGGCTCCGGCGCCTTCATCGCCGGCCTCACCTATGGCGAAGGACAGCTGAACACCAAGAACGCAGGCGAGCATCCGCTCTACTGGCAGGGTCCGTCGCTCGGCATCGACTACGGCGGCCAGGGCTCGCGCGTCATGATGCTGGTGTACGACCTGCCGTCTATCGACAGCATCTATGCCCGCTTCGGCGGCGTCAGCGGCCAGGCCTACGTCATCGCCGGGTTCGGCATGACGCTTCTGAAGAACAACAACGTTCTCGTCGTGCCGATCCGCACCGGCGTCGGCGCCCGTCTCGGCGTCAATGTCGGCTACCTCAAGATTACCCCCGGCCCGACTTGGAACCCCTTCTGATATGGAATGGACGGCGGGATTCTTCCCCGCCGTCACCCATCCGCCACTTGCCCCGCGCGCATTGCGTGCGTAATCATTGCTGCGACGCAAATCACTTTCTGGAAGCATTGACAGCGCCGTGATCGAATATGCTCTTCTGTTCGGGCTGGGTTTCCTGACTGCGGCCTTCCTGGTTTTCCTGGTGTCCCCTGCCATCCACCGGCGCGTCGTCTGGTACACGGAAAACCGGATGCGGGCGACGATGCCGCTCAGCCCCCAGGAAGTGCGGGCGCAGAAGGATATGGTCCGCGCCCTCTACGCTGCCGATAATGCGCGCACGACGCAGGATCTTACCCGCGAGCGTGAAAAATCCCTCTCCCTGCAATTGCGGCATGACTCTTTGGCGCTCGACGGCGGCCGGTTGGCCGCCGAGATCAGCACCCTCCAGGGCCAGATCAGCGATCTCAACGTCGAAGCCGCCGAGCTGCGCTCGCATCTGCGCAAGGACGAGAACTATATCAGCCAGCTGAAGACCAGCCTGCATATCGCCGAGCAATCGAGCGCCCAGAAGGAAGGCGAGCTGGATGCGCTGCGCATCCGGCTGAACAAGCTTGCTGAACAGACAGACAACCTGAAGATCGACATGGCGGCACGCGAAACCGAGATCGAAAGCGTCAAATTCCGCGCCAATGCACTGCGCGACGAGCGCGACACGCTGCGCCAGGACGTCAACCTCCTGCAGAAGCGCGCCAAGGATGCCGAGCAGAAGCTGACCCAGCAGGAACACATGGTGATCCGCCTGGAAGACAAGGTGGCGCGCGAAACTGCTGCTGCGGCCGACAAGGACACGCTGCTTACCCGCCGCCAGCAGGAGCTCGCCAAGCTCAAGGAGCAGCTGAAAGGCACCAATTCCGAGCTGCGTAAGGCAGGCCGCGTCATCCGCGAGGCCGGCATATCGGGTTCGCTGCTGAACGCGCTTCCCGACACCGCACCGGCAACGGAGGAAGACGAAGGCATGGATCCGGCAGTCGCCGCAGCGCAGCTCGCCGAGGATGCGCGCGCCCGCAGCAGCGATCTCTCGGATCGCGTCCTGAAAGCCAGGACCGCCACCGGCAAGGACAGTGCGCTGCGTGAGGAAATCGCCTCGATCGCTGCCAAGGTCGTGGCGCTGACAGCGCTCAACGAGGGCGAGACATCGCCGGTTCGCAAGCTCTTACCCGAAAATGGCGGCAGCCTACAGGCCGAGCGGTTGAACCTCGCGGCCCGCACGGCAACCATTCTGTCCGAACAAAAATAGGCTCAGAGCCTGCGGGCGGCCGACGCCATGGAAAACAGGGCGATGCCCGTTGCCGTCGCGACGTTCAGGCTGTCCAACCCTTCGGATTGCGGGATTCGGGCGCTGCGGAACCGCGAAAGGATCGCCGCCGGCAACCCCTCCCCCTCGGTTCCCGCCACCAGCGCCATGCGCGGCGAAGCCGGGATATCGCGGATATCGACGTCGCCACGCGGCGACAGCGTCCAGATATCGAAGCCGCGCCCAGCAAGGCCGCCAAGCAGATCGAGTGCGGACCCGCTGCGTTCATAGGGAACGCTGAGCACAGAGCCGACCGAGACGCGCAACGCCTTGCGATAGAGCGGATCACAAGAGATTTCGTCGAGGAAGATCGCGTCCGCCTTGAACGCTGCCGCATTGCGGAACATCGAGCCGGCATTGTCGTGATTGGAGATGCCGCATCCGGCAATAACCAGCGCCTGTTCCGGTAGCCGGTCGATCAGACTTGTCGCCGGCGCGAGCTTCCTGCCGAGCGCCAGCACGCCGCGATGCAGATGAAAGCCGACGATGCCATCAAGCGTGGCGGCATCGGCGATGTAGACGGGCACGTCGCTGGGAAACTCGGCCAGGATATCGTCCACGCCCGCCGCCCGGTTTGCGAGCAACAGGATCTTCTCGGCCGCGAACGTGCCGCGCCGGTGGGCCTGCGCCAGCATGCGCAGCACCACTGTTCCCTCGGCGATGAAACGGCCCTGGCGCCCCGTCAGGTCACGCTCGCGGATCTCGCGAAACTCCGCGATCCTCAGATCGGCGGGATCATCGATCGTGACCGGAGCAGCCGCCATGGCTCAATTGCCGGCGATGGCGATATCGGCGACGGTATGGCCCGTCCTGGTATCGACGACGATCGCGTGGTGCTTGCCATCGCTACCCTGACCGTAGAACAGGATCTGGCTGCCCGAAAGCGAGGTCGACTGAACCGCGAAGCCAGCCGGCAGCGAAACCGTGCCGCTGACCGGCGAATCCGTCGGAACGCCGTTCGAAGCAACAGCAGGCGCGCCTGCCGGTGCAGGCCGCGTCACCTTGTAGACAACCGCGCCGAAGACCGCCATAAGGCTCACGAACATGATGGCGCCGGAAACGATCTGCAGGCGAACCATCTTGCGCCGGACGCTTTCCATTGCCGGGTCAAGGGGCTTGTCTTCCTGATCGTCTGGTTCGATTTGCGTCATTACGGTGTCCTATGAAAACTTCGGAGAAGAAGCGACTTGAGCGACCCCTTTAAACAAGCATCCGGCATTAGGAAAGTCCTGACGGCAGATGAGAGCGCAACGGGCCGCCTCGACGCATGGCTGACAGCCCAGCTTGGGCCTGAGTTTTCGCGCAGCCGGGTGAAGGTGCTGATCAAGGAAGGCCAGCTTCTCGTCAACGGCGCGCTGGCGACCGATCCGCAAAAGAAGGTCCGCCCCGGCGATACCTACGAGATGCTGCTGCCCGAGCCGGAGGATCCGGAACCCAAGGGCGAGAACATCCCGCTCGATATTCTTTACGAGGACGATGACGTCATCGTCATCTCCAAGCCATCGGGCCTCGTCGTTCATCCGGCCGCCGGCAACTGGACCGGCACGCTGGTCAACGCACTGATCTATCATTGCGGTGACAGCCTTTCCGGTATCGGCGGCGTCAAGCGCCCGGGCATCGTCCACCGGCTCGACAAGGATACGACCGGCGTGATGATCGTTGCCAAGAACGATATCGCCCACCGCCATCTGTCAGCGCAGTTTGCCGACCACGGCCGCACCATGCCGCTGGAACGCGCCTATCAGGCGATCGTCTGGGGCCGTCCACGCTCGCTGGCAGGCACCATCGACGCGCCGCTCGGCCGTGGCACCAACGACCGCACCCGCCGCGAAGTGAAGCGCCCCGGCAATCAGGAAGCCGACGAGGCGATCACCCATTACGAAGTGCTCGAACGCTTCCAGGAGACGCCGGACGCCTTGTCGCTGGCTTCGCTGGTCGAGTGCCACCTGGAAACCGGCCGCACCCACCAGATCCGCGTTCACATGGCCCATATCGGCCATCCGCTGCTCGGCGACACGGTCTATGGCGCTGGCTTCAAGACCAAGGCAAACAAGCTTCCCGATGCCGTCCGCAAGGTGGTGAACGGCTTCACGCGGCAGGCGCTTCACGCTTACATGCTGCAGTTCGAGCACCCGCGCACCGGCGAAGTCATGCGCTTCGAAGTGCCGCTGCCGGATGATATGATCGAGCTCGTCGAGGCGCTGCGGGCGGCAGCACCATAACGCCTTCGTGAATGCCCCAGTGGCCTTGAACCCCTGTTCGGCCATACTTATCTGTATATGGACTTAGTGCGGGCTCAGCTTTGGGCCGCACGTCCCGGTTTGCCTTTAACGACGCGGGGACGCGTTCCATCGGGAACCGGAATCTATATAGGAGGGTGCAATCATGGCCCGTAATAACCTGCCATCCATTACGGCCGGCGAAGCCGGTCTTAACCGTTACCTCGACGAAATCCGCAAGTTCCCGATGCTGGAACCCCAGCAGGAATATATGCTCGCCAAGCGCTATGCCGAACATGGCGACCGCGATGCCGCACACAAGCTCGTCACCAGCCACCTGCGTCTCGTCGCCAAGATCGCGATGGGCTACCGCGGCTATGGACTGCCGATCGGCGAAGTCGTGTCCGAAGGTAACGTCGGCCTCATGCAGGCCGTGAAGAAATTCGACCCGGAACGCGGCTTCCGCCTGGCAACCTATGCCATGTGGTGGATCAAGGCCTCGATCCAGGAATATATCCTGCGTTCGTGGTCGCTCGTGAAAATGGGCACGACCGCCAATCAGAAGCGCCTGTTCTTCAACCTGCGCCGCCTCAAGGGCCGCCTGCAGGCGATCGACGAGGGTGATCTGAAGCCGGAACACGTCTCCGAAATCGCCACCAAGCTGAAGGTCTCGGAAGAGGAAGTCGTGTCCATGAACCGCCGCCTGTCCGGCGACGCATCGCTGAACGCCTCGATCAAGGCGTCCGAAGGCGATAGCGGCCAGTGGCAGGATTGGCTGGTCGACGATCACGACAGCCAGGAAGAAGTGCTGATCGAGCAGGACGAGCTCGACACCCGCCGCCGGATGCTGTCCAAGGCGATGTCCGTGCTCAACGAACGCGAACGCCGCATCTTCGAGGCCCGCCGCCTCGCCGAAGATCCGGTCACGCTGGAAGACCTGTCGTCGGAATTCGACATCAGCCGCGAACGCGTCCGCCAGATCGAGGTCCGCGCCTTCGAAAAGGTCCAGGACGCCGTCCGCAAGGAAGCGCTCGACATGGCCAAGGCCGTCCGCGTGGTGGAAGCCAGCGCGTAAGCGCCTGCGGTAGAACAACAATTGAAAAAGGCGGGCCAATGGCCCGCCTTTTTTGCAATGTGGAAGCGTTGGGCTTCACGATACCATGTCAGCAATGATCGCCGATGCTGGAAAGAAATTTGCGGAGTTGTTCCAGTTGTTCCGGCAATGCGGCCGCGCCTTCCTGAAGTGCTTGTTCAAGGGCCTCCCTGGACGGATAGACTTCGTGGAAGGTCAACAGGGTTTTCCCGTCCTGATCCTCGAAGGTCACGGTCGTGATCGCGCCCTCTTCGCCCTCGTCATTGGTCCAGACGATACGCTCGTTGGGCACGACCTCGAGATACTTACCGTAGAAGGCCATGGTATCCGAACCGCCAGTGCCGAATTCAAGCCGATATTTGCCGCCGGTCCGAACGTCCATGTCGCACGATACGAGCGAAACGCCGCCCGGCGCCGATTCCGGCACCCACCAGCGCTGAAACAGCTCCGGCTGGCTCCACGCCCTGTAGACCGTGCTCGGCGGCGCATTGAATGTTCGCGTAATGACGAGCTCGCGATCCCCCTTGCGCTGGACTGACGTAGGGTTCTGCGCGCCTGTACTCTCAAACTGCTCCTTCATCGCTTCCTCCCTGTTGTATTTTGTTGATGATTTCATCCAACGCGTCGAAACGGGCCTCGAAGAGCTTGCGGTGCGCCTCTATCCACTCCGCCTCCGCCTTGAGGCCGCGTTTTCCAAGCCTGCAGGTTCTCACCCTTCCAACCTTCTGCGTGACGACAAGCCCGGCCCTCTCAAGAACCTGGACGTGCTTCTTCATGCCGGTCAGCGTCATCTGAAAAGCATCAGCGAGACTGGTAATAGATGCGTCCCCATGGCCGAGCAGATCGATGATCCCACGGCGTGTCGCATCCGAAAGCGCCGCGAACGAGAGATCAAGAGGAGGAGCTATATACTGAACCATATAGTTCAGTGTTGTAATCTGCTTAGACGAGAAGCGCAAGCGTTCCCTGCCATTCCGACTATTCGCTATGTCCCTTTCCAGCGCGCGGATTCGATCGAGTTCGAAAATTCGACACTCGTAATCGTCCCGCCAACCGCGGTTCGTGGATAGAACTGGAGATGTTTCCGGCGCGTGAAGGGCAGGCGGTCCCCGCAGGAACCGCCTCGTTTTGCGGCTACCAGCCAGATTTTACTGGCTGGTGCTGACGTCGCCGAGGGCGGTCCAGCTGCTGATCGCGGTGTTGAACGCGGCGCCGCCGGTCGAACCCTTCTGCATGGTGATCAGGGCACGGCGGCCGTTGCGGTAGGTGATCGGGATGTCGATCCAGTCGCGGGTGGCGAGCAGGTCGAGGTTCGACTTGCGGGCGTCCGGATAGTCGTTCAGGGCGATCATGTGGAAATCGTCGGTGATCTTGGCCGGAACGGCGATCAGCGCGTCGCCGCGGTCCTGCTCGGTCCGCTTCATCGAGATGCGCTGAACGCTGTCGATCTTACCACCTTCAAAATTCGGCGGTACCGAGAAGACGATCTCGACCAGATGGCTGGCCGGCAGCGACGGGTCGGAATTGCGCTTGAAGGTCACGAGAGCCGAGAGATTGCGCTCGGGAACGGTGACGTTGCCCTGCACCGTCGCCTCATCCTTGCCGTTGGCGCCCTTCTCGTGCTGGACGCTCCAGACGACCGAACCCTGGATCGCCGTCGGCGAGCTCTGGCCAATACGCTCCTCATAGAGGAACATCTTTTCCGACGCGCCGACCGGTGTCTGCGTCTGCGCGGCAGGCGGGGCCGGCGCATCCGTTGCAGGTGGCTGCTGTGCATTGGCAGCGCCCGACTGCGCCGCAGGCGTGGCCTGTGCCTGTACGGCCGGGGCGGCAGAAGCGACGCTCTGCTGCGCAACCGACTTGCCTTCGGCTGTCGGTGTCGTGGCGACCGTGGCGGGACCCGGATCCGTCTCGCTGCCGTCGGCCATCAGGCGCTGGTTGAACTTGTTGCTGACCGACGCGCCGTCATCCACGGCGGCAACCTGCTTGTTGCTTTCAGCCGGGGCTGCGGAGCTGTCGTTTGCCGCAGGAGCGGTGCCCGATGCCGGCGCGGTGGCGGGCGGCGGCGTTGTCGCTGCGGGCTTCGTCGTTTCGGCGGTCTTCGGCGCCGAGCTGATCAGGCCATTGACCATGGCGTTCAGCTCGTCGCGCCTCATCCACGCCGCGTAACCGCCACCGCCAAGCACGGCGAGAGCAACGAGCGTACCGATGATCCTGCCGAGGCCGAAGCGGCGGCGCTTCGGCTCCATGCGGAAATTCTTGTTCTGCAGCTTGGCAGCGACGATCTGGTCGATATCGGCAACCGGCGCCGTATCGTCGTCGTCATTGGCAACGCTGCCGCGTCGGCCGTAGCCGCGAAGCGATTCGGCTTCCTTCCACTCGCTGCCAGGCACATCCGGCGCCGGCTGCGCGGGCGCCGCCTTGTTGCCATGCACTTCGGAAAACAGATCGGAATCGTCGCCATGCGGTGCTGCTGCGGCCTTCTTGGGCGCATCGATCGGCGGCAGGTCGTCGAAGGCTGCCGCTTCCCATGAGAAGCCTTCGTGCGCCGGAGGCATCTTGGCGGGTTCCGGCACAGAGCTCAGACCCGACAGCGCCTCTTCGAAGGCGCGGGCGCCGGAATCGGCGTTAGCGGCAGGCGCAAGGCTGGAGAAGTTGTGCAGTTCCTGATCGGCCCAGACCGTTTCCGCATCCTTCGGCGGCTCGGCGGGCGCCTCGGCAACAGGCTCGCTCCACACAGGTTCGAAACGCCCGGCGGCATCGCTCTGCAGCGGCTCGTCCTGCGTCTGCTCGACAAATTCCTGCGGCTTTTCGAACGAGGCGAAAGGCTCGACCAGGCGGTTGGCTGGATTATATTCGCTGGCGCGAAGCGGCTCGACGGCTTCCACCGGTTCCGGTTCGGCGTGATGTTCTTCGAAGACTGCGGTTTCGGCGGCAACGTGGTGTTCCTGCTCGACCGGCTCTTCGTGCTGCGGGGCGTGCCAGGTTTCAGCAGGCGCGTCCTCGGCAGGCTGCTGCCACGGCGCAGGCTCTTCGGCATGCACTTCAGGTTCGGCAGCCGGTGCCGCTTCTTCATGATAGACGGGCTGCGGCTCTTCGTAGGCAGGCTCGGCGGCGGCAGGCTCTTGGTCGGCGACAGGCTCCTCGTAGGCGGGATGCTCTTCCGGAGCGGCTTCTTCAACCGGCTCGGCCGCAGCGTGCACTAGCTCTTCGACCGGCGCTTCTGCTGCCGGTTCTTCATAGACGGGCTCGGATATGGCCTCGGCAGCGGCTACAGGCTCAAGCGCTACGGCGTTGTCGTCCGGCAGCGCCTCGGCATGCTCGGCCTCGACTTCACGAATGGCGGCATCCAGCTTTTCAAGCTGCCGTTGCAACATCGCCTCCGGCGGACGCGGTTTCATGTTTTCGAGCTGCCGCTGCACTGCGCCGCGGGCCCGCTCGTAAACCTTCACCCGCATCTCGGGCGTATTTTCGGTCAGACCGTCAACGGCCCGCCGGATGACTGCAATAAAATCCGCCATTCGTACTTTCTCAAAAGGCCCGGCTTAACGCACGGGCCAAATCGCAATGACCCGCGACATTAATCCTCAAAGGGATCGGTCACAAGTATGGTGTCATCTCGCTCAGGGCTTGTGGACAACAAGGCGACCGGTGCGCCGATCAGCTCCTCGACCTGGCGTACATACTTGATCGCCTGCGCCGGAAGATCGGCCCAGCTGCGGGCACCGACGGTCGATTCCTTCCATCCCTCGAGCGTGATGTAGACGGGCTCGACACGGGCCTGAGCGGCCTGGCTTGCCGGCAGGTAATCGATCTCCTTACCGTCGAGCTTGTAGGCGACGCAGATCTTCAGCTCGTCCAGGCCATCGAGGACGTCGAGCTTGGTCAGCGCGATGCCGGTGATGCCGGAGGTCTTCACCGTCTGGCGGACCAGAACCGAATCGAACCAGCCGCAGCGGCGCGGACGGCCGGTGTTGACGCCGACTTCGCGGCCGACGGTCGACAGGTGCTTGCCGATCTCATCGTTGAGCTCGCACGGGAACGGACCTTCGCCGACGCGGGTCGTATAGGCCTTGGTGATGCCGAGGACATAGCCGATCGCCGTCGGGCCGAGGCCGGAGCCTGCAGCCGCCTGACCGGCAACGGTGTTCGACGAGGTCACGAACGGATACGTGCCGTGGTCGTTGTCGAGCAGCGCACCCTGGGCGCCTTCGAACAGGATGCGGGCACCGGCCTTGCGCTGGTCGTCGAGAATGCGCCAGACCTGATCGACATAGGGCAGAACCTGAGCGGCAACGTCGTTCAGTTCCTTCTCCAGCGATTCCACCGAAATCTCCGGCAGGCCGAGGCCACGGCGCAGGGCGTTGTGATGGGTCAGCAGGCGGTCGATCTTGGCCGGCAGCGTTTCCGGATCTGCAAGATCGATGGCGCGGATGGCGCGGCGGCCGACCTTGTCTTCATAGGCCGGGCCGATGCCCCGGCGGGTGGTGCCGATCTTGGTGCCGCTGTTGGAAGCAGCGTCTTCACGGAAACCATCGAGGTCGCGGTGCAGCGACAGGATCAGCGGCGCGTTGTCGGCGATGCGCAGCACTTCAGGGGTGACATTGACGCCCTGGGCGCGCAGCTTCTCGACTTCGGCAACGAAGTGATGCGGATCGACGACGACACCGTTGCCGATGACGCTGAGCTTGCCGCGAACGAGGCCGGACGGCAGCAGCGCCAGCTTGTAGCTGACACCGTCGATGACCAGCGTATGACCTGCATTATGGCCGCCCTGATAGCGAACGATGACGTCCGCACGTTCCGAAAGCCAATCGACAATCTTGCCCTTGCCTTCGTCACCCCATTGGGAACCGACCACGACTACGTTCGTCATCCAACTCTTCCTGTTACCGGCGGATTATCCGCGCCCTGCTCAAACCCGCGCATCTATAAAGGTTTGTTTTTTGGAAAGCGACCCTGTTATCGCGGTGAAATGGGCTTTTTGCGTGACAAAACAGCCCGCCGCGGGCTATTGCCGGAACCACGCCCCGCCTCCTGTCCGGCCAGTCACCGATACGGAAAGAATCATCGTGCAGATCACGGCCTATATTTGCCTCGTCATCGCAACGCTGTGCTGGGGCGGCAATGCGGTGGCCGGCAAGCTGGCACTCGGCCATATCAGCCCGATGATGCTGACCCTGCTGCGCTGGACGCTGGCAACGGCATTGATCGCCGCGATCTCCCTGCCCTACCTCAAGCGCGACTGGCCGCTGGTGCGCAAGAACCTGCCGCTGCTCTTCTTCTACGGCATCATCGGCTACACGACCTTCAACGCCATGCTCTATTCGGCCGTGCAGTATACGACGGCGATCAACGTGGCGATCGAGCAGGCAGGCATCCCGATGCTGATCTTCATGCTGAACTTCGTCTTCTTCCGTACTAGCGTCTCGCTGGCGCAATTCGCGGGCTTCGGCATGACGCTGGTGGGCGTGGCCCTGACGGCGGCCCACGGCGATTTCGCCACGCTGCTGCATCTCAGCCTCAACCGCGGGGACGCGCTGATGCTGATCGCCGTCGTCGCCTATTCCGTCTATACGATCTTTCTGCGCTGGAAACCGCCCGTCGACTGGCGCACGCTGATGGCGATCCCGGCACTTGCTGCCGCACTGAGCTCGGTGCCGTTGCTGATCTGGGAAGGCTCGAAAGGCAATATCCAGGTGCCCGATGCCAATGGCTGGGTCATCGCCTTCTACACGGCAATCTTCGCCTCGCTGCTGGCGCAGATTCTCTACATCAAGGGTGTCGAGACAATTGGCGCCAATCGCGCCGGGCTGTTCATCAACCTCGTGCCGGTCTTCGGCACTCTGCTGTCAGTCCTGCTTCTCGGAGAGGAGCTGCAAGTCTTCCACATGATCGCGCTGGCGCTGACGCTCGGCGGGATCGCCATCGCCGAGAAGGGACGCCCAAAGGCATCCGCTCCCACGACGCCAGCCTCGCCGGTCGATTAACCGAGCTCGAGCGTCGTCACGCCGTAAACGTTCTTCAGCGGGATCACCGGCGCCTGGCCGCGATACATCCGCATCGTCTCCAATACCGGCTCAAGCCCGATCGCCTCGGCGAGCGCGATAGCTTCCACGTTATCGGCCGGCACGTCGATGAAGATCCGGGCGCCGTTCGCCTCGGTGACGAGCTGCGCAACGAGCGCCGCCGCCGTATCGGCATCGGCGGCAAATAGCGGGCCGATCTTGTAGCCTTCGTAACAGCGGCGGATCGTGCCATAGCCACGGATCTTGCCGCTCTTGCGCACGACGGCACTCTTGCGGCCCTTGCGGCTGGTGCACCAGGCGCTGATGAACTCGGGACGCGATGCGGGGAAGATCGAGGAGTCGTAGCGGGCGATGCCATCTGTCTTGTCGGAGACCGCTTGTGCGAGCTGCGGCGATTGCGGTGCAGGCTTGGCTATGCCGCCGAAGCGGATCGTCTTGTAGGCGGGCTCGAAACCCGCCTTGCGGTAGCTCGGCTGCTGCGCCTCGACGCCATCGAGGCCGATGGTACGGCCTTCGGCAGACGCCATGCCGGCATTCCAGATCGCCTTGCCATAGCCTTTGCCGCGGAAATCCGGGTGAACGATATAGAGGCCGAGAAAGGCGAAACTGTCGCCGTATTTGACGACCGAGATCGAGCCGACAGGCACTTCGCCTATGGCGCCGACGAAAAAGCCGGACGGATCGGCGTCATGAAATGCAAGGGAATCGTCGAGGCCGGGATTCCAGCCTTCCTGCCGGGCCCACTCGAGTACAAGCTCCAACTCGCCCGGCCGCATGGGACGAACCGTAAACTCCGAATTCATGCAACTTCCCTAACCAACTCTGCCGCAAGCCCGCAAAGCGCATATGAAGAAAAGCTAAAGAATAGCTTTCCAAGCATCCCCGCCCATACGAAGAAACATGTTCATGACTGAAACGATCAAACATCGATCGCCGTAAGGCCCGGCGCGAGAAACTTCGTGCCGCAATGATCATGAAACAACAAAGCTACAATCTCAAGAAAATTACTTAACAAATCGCCAGCATCGCGAAGCCGTGAAAGAAGATTCCGGCGGCTCCAGGCGTGCTATTCTCGCTGTTGCGGCAGTGCTGGAAGAATGCGGGCGGCAGTCTTCGACGGTCCGTTACTTGATCAGCAGATCTTTCACCCGGCGGGCGAAAGCATCGCCGAGAAACGGCTTGGTCATCACATGCATGCCGTGATCGAGATGGCCGTGGTTCAGAACCGCATTCTCGGCATAGCCGGTAACGAACAGGACACGGAGATCAGGCCGTGTCGCCCTGATCGCATCGGCCAGTTGCCGCCCGTTCATGCCGCCGGGCAGTCCGACATCGGTCACCAGGAGATCGATCGGTTGGCCGGAATTCATGATCCGCATCGCGCTCATGCCGTCATCGGCCTCCAGCACGTGATAGCCAAGCTCCTCGAGAATCTCGACTGCGACCATGCGTACCAGTGGCTCGTCATCGACGACGAGGATCGTCTCGTGGCCCGAAGCGCGCGGCGTCACCGTCGGGCTCGACATGTCGTCAGCCGTTTCCGCGTCGCCGAGATGGCGCGGCAGATAGATGCAGATCATCGTGCCCTTGCCGAGCTCCGAATAGATGCGCGCCGTCCCGCCGGACTGGCCGGCAAAGCCATGCACCATCGATAGGCCGAGACCGGTGCCCTGTCCGGTCGGCTTGGTGGTGAAGAACGGATCGAACGCCCGCTCCACGACATCCGGCGTCATGCCGGTGCCGGTATCGCTGACGCAGAGCGACACATACTGCCCGGACGACAGCCCTCGCTGCCGCGAAGCCCGCTCGTCGAACCAGCGGTTGCCGGTCTCGATCGTCAGCTTGCCGCCGTCGGGCATCGCATCCCGGGCGTTGAGGCAGAGGTTCAGCAGGGCGTTTTCGAGCTGCCCGATATCGACGAACGTGGTCCACAGACCGCCCGCCAGCGCCGTCTCCACCTCGATGGTCGGCCCGACGCTGCGGGTCACCAGATCCTGCATGCCAGACACCAGGCGATTGAGCGTTGCCGGTTTCGGATCGAGCGTCTGCCGGCGCGAGAAGGCGAGTAGCCGCTGAGTCAATCCCGCCGCGCGCTTGACCGCGCCCTGTGCGCCGGTGACGTACCGGTCGAGTTCGCTGATGCGGCCCTGCGCCAGGCGCGTCTGCATCAGCTCCATGGAACCCGAGATACCGGCCAGCAGGTTATTGAAATCATGTGCCAGGCCGCCGGTCAGCTGGCCGACCGCTTCCATCTTCTGCGAATGGCGCAGCTGCTCCTCGGCATGCATCAGTTCCGCCGTCCGCTCGGCGACACGCTGCTCCAGCGTATCGTTGAGCGAGCGAAGTGCCGACGTGGCGCGGTCGCGCTCAGCCTCGACGGCACGGCGCGTTTCGATGTCGAGAAGCACGCCCGGAAAACTGAGCGGCGTGCCATCGGCAGCAAGCTCGACCCGTCCATTGGCTTCCAGCCAGTAATATTGCCCGTCGGCGCGGCGCGTCCGGTATTGATGCGCGTAGGGACCGCCGCGTCTCAGGGCTTCGCCCATGGCCTGCGAAAGCGAGGCCTTGTCGTCGGGGTGAACGGTTTCGATCACCTGATCGAGGCTGAGTCCGATCCGGCCGAGCGCCGGATCGAGACCGAATGCCCGCGCAAAGGCCTCATCCACCGTGAACCGGTTTGACGGCACGTCCCAGAACCACGTGCCGATGATGGCGCCGGCCGCCAGCGCCAGCTGAACGCGCTGCACATTCTCACGCGCGGTCGCCTCGCTGTCACGCAATGCATTTTCCGCCTGCCTGCGCGCGGAGATATCGCGAAACAGCACCGAGACCTGGCGCAGGCTTGCCGGCTCGACGCGCGAGGCCGAGACTTCGATATAGCGGTCGACGGCAACGAAATGCTGCTCGAAGCGGATCGCCCGGCCACTTTCCAGCACGCCGCCATAGAGCGTCAGCCACTGGTCCGGCGCATTCGGTTCGATCTCGCGCAGCCTCTTGCCGATGATGTCGGAGATCCCGGTATGCCGCCCATAGCCGGAATTGGCCTCGATATGCACATAGTCGCTCAAGGGGCCATGCGGACCGTCGATGAATTCGATGATGCAGAAACCGTCGTCGATCGCCTCGAACAGCGCCCGGTAGCGCGCCTCACTGCGCATCTGCATCTCGTCGGCCGATTGCGGCACGTCACCGCGTCCCGGCTCGACGCCGCTGTGATTGCCTGCTCCGAGGGGTCTGTCTGGCTGCTGCGATCTCAGACGTCGTACTTCTTCTTCGAGCTGCTCCCGGGAGAGCGATGTTACGTCTGAACTCAAGGCGGCAACCTTTTCTGGATGATATCCGCTTGTACGGAGAGGGACAGATGTAGATCACCATCGGCCAACCGCAATGGTCCGAATGCCGTGCTGCGGGCATTTACTGCACATCGGCAGAATTTGCGGTATTTTATTGAGTATTCCGCTTTATCTTTACTGAGACGTGGCGGGCGGGAAGCGCTGGGGAAACGCCACACCAGAGTGATCGATTTGGCAACCGAGACCTTAAATCAGGACATGAAGAGCCCGCCGCTGCGCCGGAGGCGCGGCCTGGTGCTATGGTCTATGCTGGCCGTTTCGCTGTCGCTGATCGGCGGCACCGTTCTGCTGTCGAACGACATGCGGCATCTGCGCGATCTTGCCGGGCGGCTGGGCTACCCGTTCACGCCACAAAAGACCGTGGCAGTCCTCCCGAAAAGCTCGCCTCCGCCACCCAGGCCAAGACCGGCACCCAATCCTGTCCTCGTCAGCATCGAGCGTGATCCGCGGTTGATGGATCCACCGCTTGCCGAACTCGCGGCCGCCTTCTTCAGGACATGGTGGACGACGGGCCCGGCGATCTGCGACGCCCTGCGGAAGGCCGGCATCGGCACGACGCCGTGGCGAGCTGCGGGCATGAGCAGCACCACATTCGAATGCACCTTCCAGCAGGTCTACAAGCAGGATGCCGAACGCCCGCTGAGCTCGGTCTTCGTGATTATCCGCGGCGACCGCGATGGAGCGATCTTCAACATGCGCGCCAAGCTCGTCGGTCCGGAAACCGACAGCGCCGGAAAGCTCGATCCGGCGGCGATGCGAATTTTCGAGACCATGCTCGCCCAGCCGCACTGGCAGGACTTCTCCGCCACGCTGGCAGCGATCCGCGAATTGAAAGACGTGAAGGAAGAAAGCTTCGGGACCAGCGTCAGCTTCACCCGCGAGACCACCAGCGACAATAGCTTCAACTTCATCATCGCAATGAAGGCGACGCCCGGACCGCAGATCCGCACCAGAGCCTATTTCTCCGGCGAACGCTGGCTTGAGTTGCCCGAGCAGCCGCCTTCGGAAAAGCGGCCGCCCTATTTTCGTTAGAGCCTTAGAAGTAAGGCTCGAAGAACGTCCTGATGGCATCGATCTCGTTCGGACGAATGTCATGCCCGCCCGTGTGCCATTCGGTCGTGACCTTTGCCTTTTCCTGTTCGAAATAGGCAGCAAGCGCCTCGGTCAGCGGCACCGGGCAGATCGGATCGCGCTGGCCGGCGGTGATCAGAACCCTGCGCCCGGCAAGTTCCGGATTGGACTTCGGCTGAAACGGGATGAGCGGATGCAGCAGTGCGGCAGCATCGAAGATGCCTTTCTCGATCAGCACATTGGCGAGAATGTTCGCACCATTTGAAAAGCCCAGTCCGAGAATGTGTGACGCGCCGTGACCGGCCGCGAGATCCCTGACATAGGCGGCCATCTTTTCGGTCGCCCGGGCGAGGTCGTCCATATCGTAGACGCCCTCGCCGGTGCGCTTGAAGAAACGCGCCGCACCGTGTTCGGAAACATCGCCCCGCGGCGAAACGATCGTCGCTTCCGGCAGCAGGCGGCGGCCGAACTCGAAGAACTGCGTCTCGTCGCCCCCCGTGCCGTGCAGCACGAAGAGAATAGGCTTGCCGGGTGCACCGGCATGCAGCCGGTGCACATATGAATGATCAGCCATGGCTGTTCTCCTTAGGCTTCGAGCGGCGGCAGATGCTGCTCGATCAACTGGCGCATATGCGCATGCTGCTGCGGCAGCTTCAGCGCCTCGCCCAGATGAGCCGTATCTTCGTCACGGTCGAAGCCCGGTTCGTTGGTGGCGATCTCGAACAGCACGCCACCCGGCGTGCGGAAATAGATTGCCCAGAAGTAATCGCGGTCGATGACCGGCGTCACCTGGTAACCGGTATCCATCAGCGCCTTGCGCACTTCGAGCTGCGTCTCGCGGTTTTCGACGGCGAAGGCGACGTGGTGGACGGAACCGGCACCCGGAAGCGCACGGTTGATGCTCGGCATCGTTTCGAGATCGATCAGATGCGCGCCATTGCCGCCGGGCAGGATCAGACGCTTGACGCCGTCCTTCTCGTCCTGGACCTGATAGCCCATGAACTTCAGAAGTTCGGACGTCGCGCCGTCATCGCGCAGCCGCATGGCAACCGAGTGGAAACCGCGGATCGCATGATCCTCGGAGATACCGCCGTTCGTCCACGGCTTGCGCGCATCGTCCTTGACCTCGACGAGCGCGAAGCCGTCACCGTCGGGACCGGCAAAGTTCAGACGCTTCTCGCCGAAGCTTTCCTCGGTCTTCAGGCCGCCGGCATCGAGCTTCGACAACCGGTCGCTCCAGAAGCCGATCGAGCCTTCGGGAACCGAGTAGACGGTGGTGCCGACTTCGCCGGTGCCCGGACGGCCCTGCGCCATCTTCGGGAACGGGAAGTAGGTCATGATCGTGCCCGGCGCACCGGTCTCGTCACCATAATAGAGGTGATAGACGTCGGGAGCGTCGAAGTTCACGGTCTTCTTGACCCGGCGCAGGCCGAGCGCGTGGGTGAAGAACTGATTGTTGGTCCGGGCATCCTCAGCCATCGATGTGACGTGGTGCAGCCCCTTGATCTGGTTCAACATGGAAAACCCCTTTCTTGCCCGCATCGGCGGGCTTTCGATGGGTGATAGATGATCCCTCGGCGGCTTTTGGAATAGCCCCGCAAGCTGACACGCATTGTCTCTTTTTATTGAACGATGAGAGAATGTCGTTCAGAAAGCGCTAGTTAACCTGTGGGTTCGCAGGCAGCTGCCAATCGATCGCCGCACGGCCATGAGACTGCAGATAGGCATTCGCCTTGGAAAACGGCTTGCTGCCGAAGAAGCCATTGTGCGCCGAGAGCGGCGAAGGATGCGGCGCCTTCAGTACCAGATGGCGCGCGCTATCGACGAACGCCGCCTTGCGCTGCGCATAGGATCCCCAGAGGATGAAGACCACATGCTCGCATTCCTCGTTGACCTTGCGGATCACGGCATCGGTGAATTTCTCCCAGCCCTGCCCCTGATGCGAGGCAGCCTGCGCCTCCTCGACGGTCAGGACACTGTTTAGGAGCAGCACGCCCTGCTTCGCCCAATGCTCCAGGAAGCCATGCCGGGCGCGCTCGATACCGAGATCGGTCTCCATCTCCTTGTAGATATTGACCAGCGACGGCGGGATACGCACGCCGGGACGCACGCTGAAGCACAGCCCGTGCGCCTGACCGTGACCGTGATACGGATCCTGGCCGAGGATGACGACCTTCACATCGGACAGCGGCGTCAGATCGAGGGCGCGAAAATATTCCGATCCCTTGGGAAAAATATGCTTTCCCGCCTGCTTCTGCGCCTGTAGAAACGCCTTCAGCTGCGCCATGTATGGGCTTGAAAACTCCGGGGCAAGCGCGGCCTTCCAGCTGTCTTCCAAGGCGATTGTCTGTTCGGTCATTTGCGCTCCCGTTCTCTGAGAACGAGCACCTGATGTGGCTCGAAAAGGGAATTGCGAAGTAATTTAGTGATCGCTGCGGATCAAAATTTACGAAGTGACAGTAGTGTGTTGATAATGGCCGACGGATTCAAGCGCTGGCAGGGCTTATTCAGAATGAAATTTGGGACTAGTGGACTGCGCGGGCTCTCCGCCGATCTAAAAGGCAGGGCTTCCGCGCTCTATGCGGCCGCCTTCGGCCAGCATCTCCTGGAAAGTGGACAGGCAAAGCGGGGTGACCTCATTCTGCTCGGCCGCGACTTTCGCGATTCCAGCCCGGAAATTGCTGATAACTGCACCGCAGCGCTGGCCTCGCTCGGATTCGCGGTCGCCGATTGCGGCACCGTGCCCACCCCGGCGCTGGCGCTCTACGGCCTCAAACTTGGCGCCGCCAGCCTGATGATCACGGGCTCGCATATCCCCGCCGATCGCAACGGCATCAAGTTCTACAGGCCAGATGGCGAAATCGACAAGGCCGACGAGACGGCAATCTCCGCTGCCGCAGCCAAGCTCGACGCCACGTTTGTGATGCCCGCGAAAACAGGCACGGCATCGGATCATGCCGCCGTCTGCGCCGAAGGCTTCTTCAAGCGCAACGCCGCCATCCTTCCGGCAAAAGCGCTCTCCGGCCTGCGCATCGGCGTCTACCAGCACAGCACCGTCGCGCGCGACATGCTGGTCGATCTGCTGGCGCTCTATGGCGCCGAGACGATAGCACTCGGCCGTTCGCAAACCTTTATCCCGGTAGATACCGAAGCCGTCTCGCCTGAGACGATCGAGCTGTTGAAGGGTTGGGCTGCCGAGCACCGGCTGGACGCAATCGTCTCCGCTGATGGCGATGGCGACCGACCGCTGGTGACCGACGAAACCGGTACGCCGCTGCGCGGTGATCTCCTCGGCCTCATCGCCGCCAAGATCCTGAAAGCCGCCGTGGTCGTCACTCCGGTGACCTCGAATTCCGGCATCGAGACGGCGGGCGATTTTGCCGTCACCCGCACCAAGGTCGGCTCGCCCTTCGTCATCTCTGGCATGCAGGAGGCGGTTTCGGCGGGCAAGGCGCGCGTCATCGGCTTCGAAGCCAATGGCGGCACGCTGACGGCGTCGGAATTTGTGATCAACGGGACGGTGCTGGCGCCGCTGCCGACACGCGATTGCTTCCTGCCGATGCTGGCCGTGCTTTCGCTTTCTGCAACGGACGGCAAACCGCTGTCCAAGATTGCCTCGTCCTTTGCCCTTCCCGTCGCTGCTGCCGACAGGCTGGAGAATTTTCCGGTCGAGACCAGCGCCAGGCTGATGGCTTATCTTCGCCAATCGCCTGACAAGCTCGCCGAATTCCTGACGCCGATCGGCGAACCGGCGAAGGTGAGCGATATCGATGGCCTGCGGGTAACGCTTAAGAATGAAGCCGTCATCCACTTTCGGCCTTCCGGTAACGCACCGGAAATGCGCTGTTATGTAGAAGCGAAAGATGAAGCTGCGGCAGCTGCGCTGCTGGATGCCGGCCTGAACCGGATCCGGCAATGGGCGAACGCCAACTGAACCAAGACTTACGACCGCGAGGAAATATAGAAATGACGCAGAAGATCGTTCCCGTGATCATGGCCGGCGGCAAGGGCACCCGCCTCTGGCCGCTGTCGCGCGCATCGGCGCCAAAGCAATTTATCCAGTTCATTGGCGACCGGACGCTGTTCCAGGAGACGCTTGCCCGCGTCTCCGATCCCGCTCTCTATGAGGCGCCAGTTGTCCTTACCAACGAGGAGTTCCGCTTCCTCGTTGCTGAGCAGGCCCGCGAACTCGGCCACGAACTAAAGGCGATCCTGCTCGAGCCGTCGGCCCGCAACACCGCACCCGCCGTTGCCGCCGCCGCCGTGCTGATCGCCGATCTCTTCGGCAAGGACACGCTGATGCATGTCCTCGGCTCCGACTACGAGATCGTCGCCGACCAGAGCTATTTCGATAGCGTCCGCGCCGCTGAAGCGACCGCCGCTAAGGGCAAGCTCGTCACCTTCGGCATCGAACCGTCCGAGGCCGCGACCGGCTACGGCTATATCGAAGGTGGTGAGACGCTCCCGACCGGCGCACTGACCGTCAAGCGCTTCATCGAAAAGCCGCCGCTGGCCAAGGCTGAGGAGATGCTGGCTGCGGGCGGCTTCTACTGGAACTCCGGCATGTTCATGTTTCAGGTGTCCGCTCTGCTCTCCGAAATGCGCAGTCGTGCCCCTGAAGTGGCTCAGGCTACAGAGGAAGCGGTTCTGAACTCCGTCCGTGATCTTGACTTCATCCGTCTCGACGCTGCGTCCTTCGCCAAGGCGCCGAACATCTCCATCGACTATGCGATCATGGAAAAAACGGCCAACGCCGCCGTCGTCCCCTCGCCCTTCAAGTGGTCGGATCTCGGCAGCTGGGACAGCGTGTGGAAGTCAGGCAAGCGTGACGAGCATGGCAATGTCGCCACCGCCAACACGACGCTAATGAACAGCCGGAACTCACTGGTCATGACCCACGGTGTCCACCTCGCGGTCCAGGGCATGGACGACATCGCTGTGATCGCCAGCGAAGACGCCGTCTATGTCGGCCGCCTGCAGGACAGCCAGAGCGTCGGCGATATCGTCAAGACGCTGGCCGCACGGCCGAAGACCGTGAAGCTCACCGAAACGCACCCGACTTCCTACCGTCCGTGGGGTGGTTACACCTCGATCTTCAATGGCGACCGCTTCCAGGTGAAGCGCATCTTCGTCACCCCGGGCAAGAAGCTGTCGCTGCAGAAGCACCATCACCGCTCCGAGCACTGGATCGTCGTCAAGGGCACTGCCGAAGTGACGATCGGCGAGAATGTGCAGATGCTGCGYGAAAACGARTCGGTSTATATCCCGCTCGGCGAAGTCCATCGCCTCGCCAATCCGGGCAAGATCATGCTGGAACTCATCGAGGTGCAGACCGGTTCCTATCTCGGCGAAGACGACATCATTCGCCTCGTCGACGAGTTCGGCCGCAACTGACAACAGCACTTGTCTTGAACTTATGACTTTCGCTCTGTAACACGGTCGCGTTCTGCCAGTGGCGGACGCGATCGTTTTTCATGATGGAAGTCATCCCATGCGTATTGTTATGATCGGTTCTGGTTATGTCGGCCTGGTGTCCGGCGCCTGCCTTGCGGATTTCGGCCACCACATCACCTGCGTGGACAAGTCCGAAGCCAAGATCGATGCCCTGGAGCGCGGCGAAGTGCCGATCTTCGAGCCAGGCCTCGACGCGATCATCGAGCATAACCGGGCGGCCGGCCGCCTTGATTTTTCCAAAGATCTGGCGGCGCCCGTCGCTGCTGCCGACGTCGTCTTCATCGCTGTCGGCACCCCATCGCGCCGTGGCGACGGTCATGCCGACCTGAGCTACGTCTATGCCGCAGCCCGCGAGATCGCCGCTGCCGTCACTGGCTTCACCGTCATCGTCACCAAGTCCACCGTGCCCGTCGGCACCGGCGATGAGATCGAGCGCATCTTCCGCGAAGAATTCCCCGGCAAGGACATCGCCGTCGTCTCTAATCCGGAATTCCTGCGCGAAGGTGCCGCGATCACCGACTTCAAGCGCCCTGACCGCATCGTCATCGGCACCGAAGAGCCGCGCGCCGTGGAAGTCATGCGCGAGGTCTACCGCCCGCTCTATCTCAACGAAGCACCGCTCTATTTCTGCGAACGCCGCACCTCCGAGCTGATCAAATACGCCGCCAACGCCTTCCTGGCGATGAAGATCACCTTCATAAACGAGATCGCCGACCTCTGCGAGCAGATCGGCGCCGACGTGCAGAAAGTCGCCAAGGGCATCGGCATGGACAAGCGCATCGGCGACAAGTTCCTGCATGCCGGCCCCGGCTATGGTGGCTCGTGCTTCCCGAAGGATACGCTGGCTCTCGTCAAGACCGCGCAGGACTATGACAGCCCGATGCGGCTGATCGAGACGACGGTCGCCATCAACGACAACCGCAAGCGCGCCATGGGCCGCAAGGTGATCGCCGCGTGTGACGGCACAGTGCGCGGCAAGAAGATCGCCGTCCTCGGCCTGACCTTCAAGCCGAATACCGACGACATGCGCGACGCCCCGTCGATCACCATCATCCAGGCGTTGCTCGATGGCGGCGCCGAAGTCCATGCCTATGACCCGGAAGGTATGGAAGACGCCAAGGGCATGCTCGGACCTGTCACCTACGGCAAGGATCCCTACGAGATCGCCCAAGATGCCGACGCGATCGTCATCGTCACCGAATGGGATGAGTTCCGCGCCCTCGATTTCAAGCGCCTGAAGACCACGGTCAAGACGCCGACGATCGTCGACCTGCGCAACATCTATCCCGCCGCCGAAGTCAGTAGACATGGTTTCAGCTACTTCGCCGTCGGCAAGAAAAGCGAGAAGCAGTAAGAGGATGCATTATTTCATAACAGGCACGGCCGGTTTCATCGGATTCCACCTGGCGCGGCGCCTGTTGCAGGATGGTCACCGGGTGACCGGCTTTGACGGCCTGACGCCCTATTACAACGTCAAGCTCAAGCATATGCGCCACGCAGCGCTGGCGCAGTTTCCGTCCTTCACGCCTGCTATTGCCATGCTCGAAGACCGCGAGAAGCTGGAGGCGGCCATCGCTGAGGCACAGCCTGACGTGCTGATCCATCTCGCCGCGCAGGCGGGCGTTCGATACAGCATCGAGAACCCGCGTTCCTACATCAGTTCGAACGTCGACGGCTCCTGGAACATTCTGGAATTTGCCGAACGTTACAAGGTGAAGCACTTGATGCTCGCCTCGACCTCGTCGATCTACGGCTCCAACCCAGACGTCCCCTTCCGCGAGACCGATCGCGCCGACGAGCCGCTGACCATCTATGCCGCGACCAAGAAGTCGATGGAGCTGATGGCGCACAGCTATTCGCATCTCTACAAGCTGCCCGTCACCGCCTTCCGCTTCTTCACCGTCTACGGCCCGTGGGGCCGGCCGGATATGGCGCTCTTCAAGTTCGTCAAAAACATGCTCGAAGACCAGCCGATCGAGATCTATGGCGAAGGCAAGATGAGCCGCGATTTCACCTATATCGACGATTTGGTGGAATCGATCGTCCGCCTCTCCGCCGTCATTCCCTCCGAGGAAAATCGTGTCGCCGGCGACAAGGTCGAGACGCTCTCGCACCAGGCGCCGTTCCGCGTCGTCAATATCGGCGGCGGCCAACCCGTCAGCCTGATGGATTTCGTCGAGACCGTCGAACACGCGCTCGGGCAGTCCGCCAAGCGCACCATGCTGCCGATGCAGAAGGGTGATGTGCCCCGCACCTTCGCCAGCCCCGACCTGCTTCTGGCGCTGACAGGCTACAAGCCGGAGACAACGCTGGATCAGGGCGTGAAGGCATTTATCGAGTGGTATCTCGAAGCGCGAGCCGACATGGAAATCCCTGCTTAGCTATCGTCCGCCGACGCCTGGCGTCGCGTGGTTCAGGGCACGCGGCGCGATCAGTCTGGCGATATCGGCCGCGGGCGCCGGATAGCCGAGCGCATAGCCCTGCAGCGTGTCGCAGCCGATTGCCGTCAGCACCTCGGCATGGCCCTCAGTCTCGACGCCCTCGGCAATCACTTCGACATTCAATGCCTTGGCGATCTCGACGATCGAGCCGACGACGCGGTGTTGTTCTTTCGAGCCGACGATATCGGTCACCAGCTGCCGGTCGATCTTCAGCCGCTTCGGTCGCAGGCGGGCAAGCCCGATCAGCGAGGCATGCCCGGAGCCGAAATCGTCGATCTCGATATCGATGCCCATCTGCTTGATGCGCTCGATGCTGGCGACCAGACGGTCGTCGGAATCGTCGAGGAAGATGGTTTCGACCAGTTCGAAGGCCAAGGCGCCCGACGGGATCTTCAGGGCTTCCAGATTTGCAAGCAGCCCGGGATCGAAGAGCCGCGGGCCGGATATATTGACGGCGACACGGGGGACTACAGCACCCTGCGCCTGCCAGTCGAGCCGGTCTTCCAGAACCCTGCTGAGAATGGCCGCGTCGATCTCTGCGGCAAGGCCGTTCTCGTCAGCCACCTTGAGGAAAACAGCTGGAGACAACACGCCTTTTTCAGGATGGATCCAGCGGGCCAGCGCCTCCAGGCCGGCAATTTCACGGGTCTTCGCGTCAAGCTGGATCTGGTAATAGGGAACGATCTCGCGGCGCTCCAATCCGAGCCTCAGTTCCTCGGCCAGCCGCCGCTTGCTCTGAATGTCGTCCTGCAGCTGCCGGGTGAAGAATTCGATGCGGTTGCGGCCGAGCTTCTTGGCCTGGAACAGCGCCAGATCGGACTCGGTCAGGAGATTGCGCGCGTTGCGCCCGTTGTTCCAGGCAACGCCAATCGACGTTCCTGATTGCAGGAGTTCCTGTCCGAACCGGATCTTCTTGCCGAGCCGGCGCTGCAGGTCGCTGGCAATGCGATCCAGTTCCTCGCGGCCTGCGAAATTCCATAGAATGATGACGAACTCATCGCCGCCGACACGGGCCACCATGCCGTCAGCGGGAATGCCTGCGGTGATCCGCAGGGCAGCAGCACGCAGAACGGTATCGCCGGCCGAATGGCCATGGCTGTCGTTGATCTGCTTGAACTGGTCAAGATCGAGATGCAGAACCGCGAGCGACGATACCGACTTGTTGCCATGCAGCTCGGCAAGCCGCTTGTCGAGAAGCCTGCGGTTCGGCAGACCCGTCAGATAATCGTGCTCGGCGGCGTGCTCGATCCGCGCATTGCTTTCCTCCAGCGCTTTCGCCCGCGCTTCGGCGACGAGGCGCTGGCGCTGCAGTTCGGCGGCAAGCTCGACATCGGCGGTCACATCCCATTCGGCGCCGATGAACGACGGCGCGCCATCCTCGCTGACGAAGAAATGCGCCCGCGAACGCATATGACGAATCTCGCCGTTCGGCCAGATGATGCGAAATTCAGAATTATAGGCGCCGCGCCGCGCAATCGCATCGTCGAACTCTGCGAAGGCACGGTCCCGGTCATCGGGATGGATGGCGTTTTCCCAGATCGCTGTCGGCACCAGCCGGCTGGTCTCGCCGGTCTGGTATAGGCGGTGCATCTGCGCATCCCAGACGATCCCGCTCTTGCGGACATCATGTTCCCACACACCGATCTGCGACGCATCAAGGGCAAGCTCGAGGCGTCTCAGCAAATCCTGGAATTCACGTTCTGACCGGGTCGGTTTGTTATGGGGCAATGCAGTCTCAACCTAGCAGCGGCCTTTGCCGATATTACCACCTTCTCAAAGCCGGATTAACGAAGGCTTCTCCGTATTATCGAACTAGTTACTAGGTGAACTGTTCCTTACAACAGTCACAAAAACGCTCATGGGTTGTGCCGGGATCGTATTTTCACTTGAGAATCAAGCACCCTGTATCACCGCTTGGCGCGCGAATGCTTGTCCTCGAAATGCTGGAGAATGCCGCTGTGGTCGACGTCGCCGCCGCCGCCCGCGACGAATTCGGCGAACTCGGCGCGCACGGTTTCTGTCAGTGGCAATGCCAGCGACAGGCTCTCTGCCACAGCCAGGATATTGTTCAGATCCTTGAGCTGCAGCTTCGAAGGGCCGCCGGTGCCGAAATTATGATCGACCATGCGCTGGCCATGCAGATCGAGGATACGGCTCTCGGCGAAACCGCCGCGGATCGCATTGCGAAACGCCTCGCGTGAACCGCCACCGGCTTCCACCAGCATCATCGCTTCGGCAACGGCACCGATGGTCACAGCAACGATCTGCTGGTTGCCGAGCTTGGCAAGCTGCCCGGTTCCGGTGGGGCCCACATGGGTGACGCGGCCGAGAGGCGAAAAGACATCTGCTAGTTCGGCGATGACAGCCCCGTCCCCGCCCGCCATGATCGCCAGCGTTCCGGCTGCTGCACCGACGACACCGCCGGAAACCGGCGCGTCGATATGCCGGATGCCACGTTCGGCAAGGCGCTGGGCATGATCCCGCGCCGCCTTGGGCGCGATGGAGCTGCAGTCAATAACAACCGCACCTGCGGCAAGCGCTGCCGCAACACCCTGGTTGAAGAGGACGTCCTCAACGGCATTGCCATCCGACAGCATGGTGAAGACGATACTCGCGCCCTTTGCCGCTTCACTTGCATTACCTGCAATGCGCGCGCCGTCAGCCGAAAGTGGCGCAGCCTTGCTGGCATCCCGGTTCCAGGCCGTGAGCCCAAAGCCCGCGCCCAGCAACCGGCGTGCCATCGGCCCGCCCATCAGGCCGGTGCCGAGGAAGGCGATGTTCCGTGTGCTGCTCATCCGATCTTGCCTCCAAGCTCGTCGTCTATATGAATGCGGATGATCTCATCGAAGGAGCTGTCGGCGCTGAAACCGAGCGCGCGCGAGCGCTTCGCTTCAAAAGCTTCCGGCCAGCCCGAGACGATGCGCATGATCAGTTCGTCGGGCTGGCGGCGGATGAGCTTCACCGCCTTGTCCCCAGCCACGCGGCGCAGCGCCTCGATCTGCTCTCCAACAGTGGCGCTGACGCCGGGCATGGTCAGGCTTCGCGCCGCGCCGAGCGGCGCGAGATCGATCCGCGACGCCTGCAGCAGAAAGCCGACGGCCGAGCGTGGCGATGCATGCCAGTGCCGCACGGTATCCGGCACCGGCAGGATGGCTTCCTGTCCGGCGAGCGGTTCGCGCAGGATACCGGAGAAGAAGCCCGAAGCCGCCTTGTTGGGCTTACCCGGACGAATGCAGATGGTCGGCAGCCGGATACCGATACCGTCGAGGAAACCGCGGCGGCTGTAGTCGGACAGCAGCAGCTCGCTCATCGCCTTCTGCGCGCCGTAGCTGGTCAGCGGCGTCTGGTGGAAATCATCGGGAATGACCTTCGGGAAGGGTGAACCGAAGACTGCGAGCGACGAGGTGAAGACCACGCGCGGCTTGTAGCCATCCTCGATATGCGCGAGCCGGATTGCTTCGAGAAGCTCGCGCGTGCCGTCGAGATTGATCCGGTAGCCCTTCTCGAAATCGAGCTCCGCTTCGCCCGAAACGATCGCTGCCAGATGGAAGATCAGGTCGGGCCGGCCGGCAACGATCTTCGCTGCTTCACCGTGCGCTGAAATGTCGGATGCCCAGGCATTCACCGTACCGGCAAACCCCGCCGGCTTTTCCGGTTCGATGACGTCGATCAACGAAAGGGCCGAGATTTCCGCGCTGCCGAGAACCTTGTCCTCGACGAAACGCGCCGTCAGCTTGCGGCCGACCATGCCGGCCGCACCGATAATCGCGATATGCATGCATTCCTCCGCTATGCGCTTCATCGGCCTAACTCCACCGGCCGATGTACGTTCATCAAAGACTAACCGGCTGACGGGTCGATGCAAATGAAAAAGGCGGGACTAAATGTCCCGCCTTCCTGTTTCACTCTGGGGTTGCCGCTTACTCAGCTGCGACCTTCATATGGTCTTCTTCATCCACCGGATGGTTGTCGTTGTGCTGGATCAGCGGGCGATTGCCAGCCAGCTTGCGCAGCAGCACGTAGAACACCGGCGTCATGAAGATGCCGAAGAAGGTCACGCCGATCATGCCGGAGAACACCGCGATACCCATGGCGGCGCGCATTTCGGCGCCCGCACCAGTCGACGTAACGAGCGGCACGACGCCCATGATGAAGGCCATGGAGGTCATCAGGATCGGGCGAAGACGCATGCGGCTCGCTTCGACCGCCGCCTGCACCGGCGTGCGTCCTTCGAACTCCAGTTCTCGGGCGAATTCCACGATCAGGATCGCGTTCTTCGCCGAGAGACCCACAAGGACCACGAGGCCGATCTGCGTGAAGATGTTGTTGTCTCCACCGGTGAGCCAGACACCCGTCAAGGCGGCAAGCACACCCATCGGCACGATCATGATGATCGCCAGCGGCAGTGTCAGGCTCTCATACTGGGCAGCCAGCACGAGGAAGACCAGCAGCAGGGCCAGCGGGAAGACGACGACACTCGAGTTGCCGGCAAGGATCTGTTGATAGGTCAGATCCGTCCATTCGAAGTCGATGCCGGATGGCAGCGTCTCCTTCAGGATCTTCTCGATCGCAGCCTGTGCCTGTCCAGACGAGAAGCCCGGGGCCGGACCACCGTTGATGTCGGCAGCGAGGAAGCCGTTATAGCGGTTCGTGCGCTCCGGACCGGTCGTGGCATCGACCTTCAGCAAGGCCGAAAGCGGGATCATCTGGCCGGATGCCGACCGAACCTTCAACTGACCGATATCTTCCGGCTGGGCCCGGAACTTGGCATCGGCCTGTACACGGACGCTGTAGGTGCGGCCGAAGGCGTTGAAGTCGTTGACGTAGAGCGAGCCGAGATAGATCTGCAGCGTCTGGAAGACGTCGGTGACGGAAACCCCAAGCTGCTCGGCCTTGGCGCGGTCGAGATCGGCGTAGAGCTGCGGCACGTTGATCTGGAAGCTCGAGAAGATGCCTGCGAGTTCCGGCGTCTGGTAGGCCTTGGCGAGCACGGCCTTGGTCGCCTCGTCGAGAGCCTGGTTGCCGAGACCGGCACGGTCCTCGATCTGCAGCTTGAAGCCACCCGTGGTGCCGAGACCGTTGACCGGCGGCGGCGGGAACATGGCGATGAAGGCGTCCTGGATGACACCGAACTTCTGGTTCAGCGCCATGGCGATTGCCCCGCCCGAAAGATCAGGCGTCTTGCGCTCGTCGAAATCCTTCAGCGTCACGAAGACGATGCCGGCGTTGGACGAGTTGGTGAAGCCGTTGATCGACAGGCCCGGGAAGGCGATCGCATTGGCGACACCCGGCTGCTTCAACGCGATATCGGTCATCCGCTTGATGACGTCTTCGGTGCGGTCAAGGCTGGCGGCATCCGGCAGCTGGGCAAAGCCGATCAGATACTGCTTGTCCTGCGACGGCACGAAGCCGCCAGGCACTGCGGTGAACAGGCTATAGGTTGCCCCCACCAGTGCCAGATAGATGACCATGACGATGCTCTTGCGCGACAGGAGACCGCCGACGCCCTTGCCATAGGCATTCGAGCCCGAGCCGAAGGCACGGTTGAAGCCGCGGAAGAACCAGCCGAAGATCGCATCCATGAACCGCGTCAGCCAGTCCTTCTTCGCACCATGCCCCTTCAAGAGAAGGGCTGCGAGTGCCGGAGAAAGCGTCAGCGAGTTGAAGGCCGAGATGACGGTCGAAATGGCAATCGTCAGCGCGAACTGGCGATAGAACTGACCGGACAGACCGGAGATGAAGGCGAGCGGCACGAAGACCGCGACCAGCACCAAGGCGATCGCAATGATCGGACCGGACACTTCCTTCATCGCCTTGTAGGTGGCGGCGCGCGGGCTGAGACCCGCCTCGATGTTTCGTTCGACGTTTTCGACGACGACGATCGCATCGTCGACGACGATACCGATCGCCAGCACCAGCCCGAACAGGCTGAGCGCGTTGATCGAGAAGCCGAAGGCATACATGACGGCGAACGTACCGATGATCGACACGGGGACGGCGATCAGCGGAATGATCGATGCACGCCACGTCTGCAGGAAGATGATGACGACGAGCACGACGAGCGCGATGGCTTCGAGCAGCGTGTCGATGACCTTCTCGATCGAGGCGCGAACGAACTTCGTCGTGTCATAGACGATCTCGTATTTGACGCCTGTCGGCATCGCCTTCTGCAGTTCCTGCATCGTCGCATTGACGTTATCGGCGATCTGGATGGCGTTCGAACCAGGGGCCTGAAGCACCGCGACGGCAACGGCAGGCTCGCCGTCGAGCAGCGAACGCAGCGTATAGTCGGCCGCACCGAGCTCGATGCGGGCAACGTCGCGAAGGCGGGTGATCTGGCCGTTGGCCCCCGTCTTGACGATGATGTTGCCGAATTCCTCAGGCGTGCGCAGACGGCCCTGGGCATTGACGTTCAGCTGAAGGTCGACACCCTGCGGGCTCGGCGACGCGCCGATGATACCGGCAGCGGCCTGAACGTTCTGCGAGCTGATCGCGTTGCTGATGTCGCTGGCGGCGAGATTATGCTCGGCAGCCTTCTGCGGGTCGATCCATACACGCATCGAATAGTCGCCGGCGCCGAACACCTGCACCTGGCCGACGCCCTCGATACGGGCAAGGCGGTCCTTGATGTTCAGGGTCGCGTAGTTACGCAGATAGGTGATGTCGTGATCACCGCCGGTCGAGACGATATTGACGACCATGATGAAGTTCGGCGAGCTCTTGACGGTCGTCAGACCGAGCGCGCGAACTTCGGCCGGCAGACGCGGCTCGGCCTGCGACACGCGGTTCTGCACCAGCTGCTGCGCCTTGTCGGGATCGGTGCCGAGCTTGAAGGTGACGGTGACGTTGAGAACGCCGTCCGACGTCGCCTGGCTTGCCATGTAAAGCATGCCTTCGACGCCGTTGATCTGCTCTTCGAGCGGCGTTGCCACCGTCTCGGCGATGACCGAGGGGTTGGCGCCGGGATAGGTGGCGCGCACGACGATCGACGGCGGCACGACCTCGGGATATTCCGAGATCGGCAGCGAGCGCAGGCCGATCAAACCTGCGACGACGATCAGGACCGACAGCACGCCGGCAAAGACCGGCCGGTCGATAAAGAATCTGGAGATGTTCATATCAAAGCCCTCTCCGGGATGAACGTGGAATGCAACGTCCCATTCCGGCGGCTTGGGAGGCCGCCGGCGGGTGGTATGAATGTGTAGAAAGACCCCTTCTGGCCTGCCGGCCATCTCCCCCACAAGGGGGGAGAAGACCCGCTGCACCGTCTTGCGCAATGGCGGTTCGACGGTTCCTCTGGCTAGCCCCTCCCCCTTGTGGGGAGGGGTTGGGGAGGGGCCTTAAGCCGCGATCAGTTGGTCGCGACCTTCTCTTCCATCTGCGGCGCGACGACGGCGCCCGGACGGATGCGCTGCAGGCCGTTGACGACGATCTTCTCGCCGGCCTTCAGACCGTCTTCGACGACGCGCTGGCCGTCATAGATGGCGCCGAGCTTGACCTGGCGGTAGCCGACCTTGTTGTCGCCATCGACGACGAAGACGAACTTCTTGTCCTGGTCGGTGCCAACGGCGCGGTCACTGATGACGATCTTGTTCTCGGCCTTCGGCTGGCCCATGCGGACCCGCACGAACTGGCCGGGGATCAGCTTGCCGCCCGGATTGTCGAAGACGGCGCGAACGGCGATCGTGCCGCTTGCGGCATCGACGACGTTGTCAACGAGCTGCAGCTTGCCCTTGATCGGCGTGCCATCATCGGCAAGCGTGCCGACTTCGACCGGGATCTGCTCGACGGCAGGCAAGGCGCCATCCGTTGCCGGAAGCTCGGAGAGGGCCTTGGTGACCATCTCTTCGCTGGCATTGAAGCTCGCATAGATCGGATCGACGGAAACCAGCGTCGTCAGTTCGGGCGACGCCGAACCGGCGGCGACGAGATTGCCGACGGTGACTTCAAACTTGCCGATGCGGCCGGAAACAGGAGCCCGCACCTGCGTATAGTCGAGGTCGAGCTGGGCCGACTGCAGGGCTGCCTGAGCCGACCGGAGACCCGCCTGCGCTTCGGCCAGCGTGCTCTGACGCTGGTCGAGATCGCTTTGCGAGATCGTGCGGTTGTCGGAAAGCCGATGGCCGCGATCGAGCTCGGTCTGCGCCAGACTGACCTTGGCATCGGCCGAGGCCACCTGGCCCTGCGCCTGCGCCACGGCTGCCTGGTAAGGTGCCGGATCGATGGTGAAGAGCAGATCGCCGGTCTTCACCAACGCGCCTTCCCGGAAATGCACGGACTGGATGGCACCCGCAACGCGGGGACGGACCTGAACGCGATCGACTGCTTCGAGACGGCCCGAGAAATTCTCCCAGGCGGTGACGTCACGGTTCTGGACCAGGGCGACGGTAACCGGCACAGCGGGAGCCTGCGCGGGTTCCGAAGCGGCGGTCGCGACCGTGCTCATCGGCAGTTCGAAAAAGATGGCAGCGGCTGAAACAGACGCAGCAAGGCCCAAGCCGGCGCCCACGAGGGCCCAGCGCTTCTTTCTGGACGTCATCGGTATCTCTCCTTGCGGCCTCAACGGCCGCTCATTCACAACAAGACTTCAATGCAATTGGGGTTGGACGCTTAACTCGCGGATGAAACTTCCGAACTCACGGCTGATAGTCGCCTGCCAGTCGGACACTCCTTCCGTTTTCCCGCCGTAGATTGACGGCCAGCCCTTCCCGGCGGGGAGAACGTGCTGGCGAACCGAAACTTCCGCCTTCTTGAGACGCGCGGCATAGCCAAGCGTCTCGTCGCGAAGGGGATCGTCTTCTGCTGTCATGACCAGTGCCGGCGCGACACCCGAAATTCGCGAGCAGAGGCTTGGTGCCGCATAAGGGTGGCAGCCGCCGCCGCTGAGATAATGGCTCCAGCCTTCCGTCCAGCGCTGCCGCATGCCTGCGACATCGGCCTTTCGGATCGACGAGGTTCCCATGAAAGGATCGAGCAGCGGCGAAATCAGGATCTGGCCATTCAGCGCATTGGCGTAATGGTCACGCGCCTTCAGCGCCACGCCGGCAGCGATGTTGCCGCCCGCCTCTTCACCGGCCACCAGGAGCAGCGAGTTGCGGTCGCCAAGACCGGAGGCCCGCTTGTTGGCCATGTAGGAGAAGAGCGAATAGCCAACTTCGAGCGGCTTCGGAAAAACACCGCCGAGCGGCGCGTTGTAATCGGCAACGACGACGATAGCACCGGCGCTGGCAATGCTTTCGGCCACGGCACTGTCCTGAAGACCAGAGCCCTGAAAAGCGCCGCCGTGAAAGAACAAGACGATCGGCGAACCCTTGCCGTATTCGGCGCCCTGATAGACGCGCGTAGAGACGGGGCCGATGGCCACCTTCTCGAACACCATGTCTTTCACCTGCACCGTCATCAGTCTTGTAATCCTGTTAGCCGCATAACACATGACGAAACGCCACGGCTTGCCAAACTTGTAAAAAACATATTGTTATTCAGGCCACGGAATAAGAACCGCCATTCTGATTACACTGTTCCGTATTTCGAATAATATCGCAGTGCAAACTGTGGAGATCCCATCATGGACCAGCTCTCGGCAATGCGCGCCTTCATCCGCGTAGTGGAGACGGGTAACTTTACACGGGCCGCCGACACTCTGTCGATGCCAAAGGCCACCGTGACCAATTTGATCCAGGGCCTCGAGGCCCATCTGCGCACCAAGCTTCTCAACCGTACGACGAGACGCGTCATGGTCACGACCGATGGCGCGCTCTACTACGAACGCGCCTCGCAGATCGTCTCGGAACTGGAAGAACTGGATGGCAGCCTTTCCAATTCGCAAAGCCTGCCGACCGGCCGCTTGCGCGTTGAAATGGCTGGCGCTTTCGCCGATTCCATCGTGGTCCCGGCACTCTGCGATTTCTATCAGAAATACCCCGATATCCGCATCGATCTGGGTGTCGGCGACCGCACCGTCGATTACCTTGCAGAGAATGTCGATTGCGCGCTGCGCGCCGGCACCCCTGCTGATCAGTCATTGATCGCCAGGCGTGTATCCGAACTCGAAATTGTCACCTGCGCCGCACCGCTCTACATCCAGAAATTCGGCGAGCCGCAGCGGCCGCAGGACCTCGAGAACGACCACTATACGATCAACTATTTCCGCGCCCAGACGGGCCGGACAATGCCCTTCGAATTCGATCGCGACGAGGATCATCTGGAGATCACACCGCGCTATATGCTAGCCGTGAACGACGCCCGCACCTTCATGACGGCGCTGACGACGGGGCTGGGAATCGGCCAGACGGTACGGTTCATGGCCCGCGACGCGATTAAGAGAGGGGAGCTGGTGGAGGTTTTGCCGCAATGGACGCGCGATCCGCTGCCACTCTATATCGTCTATCCGCCGAACCGTCACCTCAGCAACAAGGTGCGCGTCTTCGTCGACTGGATGGTGAAGCTGCTGGCCGATGCCAAGCTGAACGACCCCTGAAAATGAAAACGGCCCGGAAGGGAGGGATACCTTCAACGGGCCGTCAATCATCGACTTTGAATTTGGTGGTCCACCGCGTCACCAGGGGAAATGGCTCGGCGGACCCGGGAGGCGGGCTTCGGAACGGAGACTTTCCGTCGCCCCTTACCCAATAGATATATGCCCTATTGCGGAGTTTGTAAGGCGTTTGATTCGCATAGCAGTGTTCGCAAAATTGCAACAATCAAGCGCCGATCAGCCGATCACCGAAGGCTTCAGCAGGTCTTCGAGACCGACGCGATAGAAAAGTTCGGCCCTGACCCGATCGGCAACGCCGTTGACGATCTCCGCTCCATCCTGCGACGGATCGATATGGACGCGGAACGGGCGCTCGCCGAACTGCTTGCCGACGACATTAACGATCGCGCGGGCAACCTCTTCCGGATCGGCATCTTCAGGTTCCAGCGACGCCAGGCCCTGCAGCGCCTTGTCAGAAACACCCTTGTAGGGACCATCAAGATATTCGGCAGTCCGCGCCATATCCGCCGGCGAGCCGGAATGGGCGAAATGGTTCGTGCCCTTGGTGAAGGCGCCGGGAACGATGATCGAAGTCTCGATGCCCCAGCGGGTCAGCTCACTGGCATAGGAAACCGCCAGCGAATCCATCGCCGCCTTGGCGGCGAAATAGGGCGCCAGGAACGGCGGAGTGCCGCCGCGGGTGCTCGACGAGGAAACCCAAACGATCAGACCCCTGCCCTGCTTGCGAAGCTGCGGCAGCGCGGCACGATTCAGCCGCTGCGTCGAGAGAACATTGATGTCGAACAGCTCGGCATATTGCTCCGGCGTGAAGGCTTCGGCCGGGCCGAAGGACATATGTCCGGCATTGTGGACGATCACATCGAGCCGACCGTTTTCGGCAACGATCTTTGCGACCGCCTGCTCGATCGATGCATCGTCGGTAACGTCGAGCTCGATGCTGCGCAGGTCCGCATTATTGTCCCTGGCGAAAGCCGCCGCATCGGTAACGGCCTTGGCATTGCGGGTGGTGGTGGCGCGGATGCCGGCATAGACGGTGTGGCCGGCTTTGGCGAGCGCACGGGCGCTCATCGCGCCGAAGCCGCTCGACGCGCCTGTGACGACGATAACTTGCTTGCTCATTGTCCTGCTCCTTGTGCTCTTGGGGTGAAGGGAGGCAGCGATGCCGCCCCCGGGGATCGATCAGATCAGGCCGCCATTGGCGCGCAGCACCTGGCCGTTGATCCAGGCGCCATCGGGACCGGCGAGGAACGACACGGCCGCGGCGATATCCTCCGGCGTGCCGAGACGCTCCAGCGGGTTCATCTTCGCCATGCGGGCGACGAGCTCGTCCGACTTGCCGTTAAGGAAGAGATCGGTGGCAGTCGGTCCCGGTGCGACGGCGTTGACGGTGATGCCGCGGCCGCGCATTTCCTTGGCCATGATGCCGGTCATCGTTTCGACGGCAGCCTTGGTACCGGCATAGACGGCGTAGCTTTCGAGCTTCAGGCCGACGACGCTGGTCGAGAAGTTGACGATCCGGCCGCCATTGCGCAGGCGCTTCGCGGCTTCGCGCAGCGTGTTGAACGTGCCCTTCAGGTTGACGGCGATCTGCCTGTCGAAGTTCTCGTCATCGGCATCAGCCAGCGTCGAGAGCATCATGATGCCGGCATTGTTGACGAGGACATCGACGCCGCCGAAGGCAGCTTCCGCTGCATCGAACATCCGGCGCACCGCCCCTGCATCGCTGACATCGGCCTTCGCCGTCAGCGCCTTGCCGCCGTTCTTCTCGATCTTGGCGGCAAGCTCCTCGGCGAGCGCCGCATTGCCCGAATAGTTGATGACGACGGTGAAGCCGTCCTTGGCGAGGCGTTCGGCAATTGCCGCGCCGATGCCGCGCGAGGCGCCGGTAACGAGAGCGACCTTGTTGTCCTGAGTAGCCATCTTCTTTCTCCTTCAGTGATCTGCGCTTCAGCGCGTTTCGATGAGAAGAAGATGGCCCTTTCCCTCTTTCGGATAATCGGGCATTGTTCGGCATCACTATCCGGATAAGCCGAACAAAATGGACAGATTCGATGCCATGCGGGTCTATTCCCGCGTTGTGGAGCGCCGCAGCTTCACCGCTGCCGCCGAGGATACCGGCCTGCCGCGCTCGACGGTGACGGATGCGGTCAAGCAGCTGGAAGCCCGGCTCGGCGTCCAGCTCCTGCAACGCACCACCCGGCATGTCAGCCCGACGCTCGATGGCGAGGCCTATTACCAGCGCTGTCTGTCGATCCTGGCCGATATCGAGGATGCCGAAGGTGCTTTTGCCGGTGCCAAGCCGAAGGGCATGCTGCGCGTCGATGTGCACGGCACGCTGGCCCGGCATTTCGTGCTACCGAGCCTGCCGTCGTTTCTGAAGACCTATCCCGATATTGAGTTCTACATGAGCGAGGGCGACCGGCTGGTGGATCTGGTGCGCGAAGGCATCGATTGCGTGCTGCGCGTCGGCATCCCCCAAGACAGTGACATGATCGCCCGCCGCGTCGCCATGCTTGAGGAGATGACGCTCGCCTCGCCCGAATATCTCGCCCGCCACGGCATGCCCGAACATCCCGACCGGCTGGACGGCCACCGCATGGTCGGCTTCCGCTCTTCGGCGACAGGCACGCTGATGCCGCTGGAATTCATCGTCGACGGCAAGGTCCGCGAGATCACCATACCCGCGACGATCTCGGTGAATGCCGCCGAGAGCCTGCATGCCGCCGCCCGCTGTGGCCTCGGCATCATCCAGGTGCCGCGCTATCACGCCGAGCGCCACCTTGCCTCGGGTGAACTGATGCAGATCCTGAAAGACTATCCCTTGACGGAAACGCCGGTCTCACTTCTTTATCCGCGCAACCGCCAGCTTTCGCCGCGCGTGCGCGTCTTCATCGACTGGCTGGTGAAGATCTTTGCAGAGCACCGGCGGACGGCCGATAGCGAGGGCATCAGTTGAATATGCAGGGACCGATCGGCGCAGCACCTCTGGAAGGCGGGACGCTTCGCGATTTCTTCGAGCGCGATGCGATCGCCGTGGCCCGGGATCTTCTCGGCTGTCACCTTCTGGTCAACGGCATGGGCGGGCGGATCACCGAGACCGAAGCCTATTTTCGCGATGACGAGGCCTCACACAGTTTTCGCGGCCCGACCAAGCGGAACGGCGCGATGTATGGCCCGCCGGGCAATGTCTATATCTACCGCATCTACGGCATGTACTGGTGCCTGAACTTCGTCTGCACCCCGGGCTCGGCCGTTCTCATCCGTGCCATCGAGCCGGAAAGCGGCATCGCCGAGATGGCCGAGCGCCGCGGCACGGATCAGCTGACAAGCCTGTGCAGCGGCCCGGGCAAGCTCTGTCAGGCCATGGACATCGGCATCGCCATCAACGACCGGCCGCTCGACCGGGAGCCCTATGCGCTCTTCCCTTCCTCCCCGGTTCCCATCGTTTCGGGCAAGCGGATCGGCATCACGAAAAATGCCGAAGCACCATGGCGCTTCGGCATTCAGGGATCGCGTTATCTCAGCAAGCCGTTCCGGTAGTTGCTGCGCGCAGGAGCTATTCCATCACGGCTGCATGATCCATCGGCGGCGCGGCCGCCTTCGGCTTGCGCAGCAGGAAGACCAGCGGCATGACGGCGAGCGACATCAGCATCAGCAACTTGAAATCGTCCATATAGGCAATGATCGTCGATTGCAGCGTGATGACCTCGTTCAGCGACGCCCGCCCGGCGGCCGTCAGCGGGCTCAGGCCCTGAGCCGCCGCCGCGTTGAAGGCATGGTTGAACGGCGTCACATAGGCGGCGATCGATTCATGGTTGCTCTGCGTATTCTCGACGATCAGCGCCGACACGATCGAGATACCGACCGACGATCCGATATTGCGCGAGAGATTGTAGAGGCCCGTACCATCGCCGCGCATCTGCGCCGGCAAGGTCGAAAACGCCATCGTCGTCAGCGGCACGAACAGGAAGCCGAGGCCGGCACCCTGGATGAAGCCGGTGGAGACGATCGTCCATTGCGAGACATCAGGCGTCCAGCCGGTCATGTCGTACATCGCCCAGGCGGTCAGCGCGAGGCCGAGCGCCAGCAGCCAGCGGGAATCCACCTTGCCGATCAGCCGCCCGACGATGAACATGCAGAGCATCGTCCCAAGACCGCGGGGACCCATGACGATACCGGCGGTGATGACGGGATAGCCCATCAGCGTCTGCAGATAGGGCGTCATCAGCGCCAGCGAGGCCAGATAGGTGATACCGACCACGAAGATGAAGATCATGCTGACGGAGAAGTTCTGATCGAGGAACAGCCGCGGATTGACGAAGGATTTCTCCGCCGTCAGCGTATGCACGACGAGCAGATAGAAGGCTGCGGCGCAGACGATCGCCTCGATCATGATCTCGCCCGACGAGAACCAGTCGAGCTGCTCGCCGCGATCGAGGAAGAGCTGCAGGGCAGCGATGAACAGGCTCATCATCCCGAAGCCGAACCAGTCGAGCTTCGCCAGCGCATCCCTCTTGGTTTCCGTCACGAAGATGACGATCCCGGCAAAGGCCAGGGCACCGATCGGCACGTTGATATAGAAGACCCAGCGCCAGCTGATATTGTCGGTCAGCCAGCCGCCGATGACGGGCCCGAGAACCGGGCCGACCATGACTGAGACGCCGAACAGCGCCATGGCCGAACCGCGTTCCTCAGCTGTGTAGATATCGAGCAGGATACCCTGCGACAGCGGCACCAGCGAGGCGCCGAACAGGCCCTGCAAAAGGCGGAAGGCAACGATCTGGTTCAGCGACTGCGCCAGACCGCAAAGGACGGAGGCGACGACGAAGCCGACGATCGCCGTCAAAAGCACGTTCTTGCGGCCAAACTTGGCCGCAAGAAAGCCCGATGGCGGCGTCATGATCGCGGCGGCGACGATATAGGAGGTCAGAACCCAGTTGATCTGGTCGGCGGAGGCCGAGACGCTGCCCTGGATGTAGGGCAGCGCAACGTTGGCGATCGTCGTATCCAGCGCCTGCATGATGACGGCCAGGATGACGCAGGCCGTGATCGCGCCGCGATTGGCAACCGGGGTTGCCGGGGATGCGGGAGCGTTGCTCATGGCAATAACTCTTTACTGGTGGCTCACAGGCCGCCCAAGAAGCTTGTTGACGAAATCAGGCAGGCCGCGGGCATGGCCGGTTTCGACATCGACGACCGTGCTCATGCCGACGCGGAGCGGCGGCTTGCCTGCAGCATCCTCGATGCTGACGCGCATCGGGATACGCTGCACGACCTTCACCCAGTTGCCCGTGGTGTTCTGCGCAGGAAGCAGCGAGAAGCTGGAACCCGAAGCCGGGCTGATGCTCTCGACCTTTCCTTTCCAGGAAACGCCCGGATAGGTATCGACATAGACGGTCGCTTCCTGGCCGGGCTTCACATAGGTGAGCTCGGTTTCCTTCGGGCTGGCGGCGATCCAGAGATTGTTGGTCGAAACCAGCGAGAAGGCCTGCGCGGACGCCTGCAGATAGGAGCCGACCTGCAGCGCGTTCACATTGGTGACGACACCATCGAACGGCGCCTTGACAGTGCTGTGGTCGAGCTCGCGCTGGGCATTGTCGACATTCGACTTGGCCTGCAGGAAGAGCGGGTTCTGCTCCACCGGCTGATCGGCATTGCCGCCGAGCTGGGCAAGCGTCGTTGCGGCCTCCGCCTTGGCAACGGATACCTTCTGTTGGGCGACCTCAAGATTGTGCTTGGCTTCGTCATAGGCAGATTGCGTGGCGCTGCCGTTGTTGACGAGGTTCTGCTGGCGGTCGAACTGATCCTGATAATAGGGCAGATCGGCCTCGGCCTGGGTGATCTCGGCCTGCGACTGCTGGTAGCTGGCCTTCAGGTTGGCGATCTGGTTACGCTGCACGCCGAGCTGCGCCTTGGCGCCATCGAGCGCGATCTTGAAGGCGTCGGACTGCAGGCTGAAGAGCACCTGCCCGGCTTTCACCGTTTCGTTCTCATGGACGTTGATCTTGTCGACGATACCAGAGACGTCGGTGGTGATGCCCACCATGTCGGCCTGAATATAGGCGTTGTCGGTCGACATCACCTGGCCGCCGTTCACATAATAATAGCCGCCGACGATGAGGGCCAGGGGCAGCAACGCGAACAGGATCGGGCGCGTGAGGCTGCGCCGGCGGCGGACCGTGGTGCCGCCAGGCGCAGCGACAGCAGTAGCGGGCGCTGAATTGGATGAAGGCGCTTCCGCTACCGTTTCTTGCGTCTTGGGAGCTTCGATTTCTTCGGCAGTCTTTGCGTTGGCATCGGACACAACGCGGAGGGGGATTTTCTTAACCATGGTTCTGCTCTTTTTCAGCGACCGGTGTCCGGCACGCCACTACAAGGTTCGTCTTCATTTCGGATAGGATTGCAAACAGCGCTTCACGCTGCTCCGCTGTGACGCCGGCAAGCGCTTCGGCCCGCGTCACATCGCCGAGCTCGCGCATTTCCGCGAGGATCGGATGCGCGGCTTCGCGCATGTAGAGAAGCCAGATACGCCGGTCGGTCGGGTGCTGGCGCCGCTCGATCAGCCCGCGTTCGGCGAGCTTGTCGAGAATGCGCACCAGCGTGATCGGCTCGATTTCAAGAATTTCAGCCAGCCCGCCCTGATGAATGCCTTCGTTGTTCGACAGGTAGGCAAGCGTCTGCCACTGCGAACGCGTCAGGCCAAGGCACTTCGCGCGCTGCTCGAACCGCTTGCGCAGCAGCCGGGCGACGTCGTGGAGAAGGAAGCCAAGGGTCGGGTTAGAGTTCATGAAATCTGTGCCAGCTATTAATAAGTGTGCTTATAATGTTGGTAGATATATTGAGCATGGCTGACACACAAGATCAGCCACCTCAGATTCAGCAGCTGCGGCTAAAATGCCGCAGTGCACCGTCAAGCGAAGATTGATGCCGCGGCCTCTCCCGCGCTCCCGTCACAGGCATGGCCAAGCGCCGACAGCGCGCTAGATCATACCCTGCAGGCGGATAGGGGGACCCATGGCATTTTTCGAAAGCATGCTGACGCTGCTGCTCGTTGCCATCGTCTTTCTCCAGGTGTCGCGGAAATTCCTGATCCCCTACCCGACGATGCTGGCGATCGCCGGTCTCGCCGTCGCGTCCGTCCCCTGGGCACCGGAGATCGGCATCGATCCGCAGCTGGCGCTGGCACTGTTCATCGCGCCCGCCCTCTTCGACGCCGCATACGACCTGCCGCCGCGGACACTGCGCCAGAACTGGCTGCCGCTGATCTCGCTCGCGGCCATCGCCGTCATCCTGACGACCGCAGCCGTCGCCACGGTCGGCATCTGGATGGCAGGGCTTCCGATCGCGGCGGCGATCGCGCTGGGCGCCATCGTCGCGCCGCCCGATGCGGTTGCGGCTACTGCCATGCTCGACCGCTTCGATCTCCCCCGGCAAACCTATGTGGTGCTGAAAGGCGAAAGCCTCCTCAACGACGCCGTCTCGCTGCTGATTTTCACCGCCGCGGTCGCCGCCGCCACCAGCCCGGCCTTCTTCGCCAGAACGCTGCCCGAACTGGCGCTGGCGATACCGGGTGGCATGATCATCGGCTATGCCGCCGGGCGGCTCTACATGATCATCGGCACCAGACTGGCAGGCACGCTCGGCGGCACGCTGCTGGAATTCGTCGCCACCTTCGGCACCTGGATCATTGCCGAGCGTCTGCATCTTTCCGCCATCCTGGCGATCGTCGTCTATGCCATGGTGATCGCCCGCTACATGCCCGAGCGGCAAAGCGCCCGCCATCGCATCCATTCCTATTCCGTATGGGAAGCGGCAGTCTTCCTGCTCAATGTCGTCGCCTTCCTGCTGATGGGACTGCAGGCGCGGCAGATCTTCCTCGACATGGAGCCGGGCCGGCGCACCTACGCCCTGACGGTCGCTCTCGCCGTCTTCATCACCGTCGTCTGCGTCCGCATGCTCTGGGTGCTCGGCTACAATGTGGTGATGACCAGGCGGCGGATGAGACAGACGACAAAGCAGGAGCCGCCGACATTGGCGATGAGTATCGTCGCTGGCTGGTGCGGCATGCGCGGCCTCGTAACGCTCGCCGCCGCACTTGCCCTGCCCTTCGACTTTCCAGAGCGGGACGTGATCCTGCTGAGCGCCCTTGGCGTCGTCCTCGGCACCCTGATCATCCAGGGATTGACGCTCGGTCCGCTGATCCGTTTCCTGCGCTTCGCGCCTGACACCTCATGGGAGAAGGGATTGTCGGATGCCCGTGCCGATCTGCTGGAATCCGCTCTCGCGGAGCTCGAGGGCAAGGAAAGCAAGGCGGCAGCGATCCTGCGGCATGTCTATACCTCCGAACGCGAAATCGTCCGCAAGGGTGAACATCCGCGCGAAGTCAGCGAAATGGACGAACTGCGCCGCAGTATCATCACCGCGAAGCGCCAGAAGCTCGCGGAGATGCGGCGAACCGACGAGATCGATGACGACATCTTCCATATTCTTGAGCAGGAGCTCGACTGGGCCGAGCTTGCGGCATCGTCTCCCGGGCAGGAACAGATCGTCGAAGGGTAGTCACCACATGACTGAGCACTGCAACCTATTGTCGTTTGCTATTTCCGCAGAGTGACGCTTATAGTGCCGTTTCATACGGTTAGCGCGGCAAAACCACGCAGCCCGGACGATTGGCAATGCGCCCTCGGGCGCTCGAATTGGAAGTTGCAGACGCGGCCGCCCGCGTTTGAAGCAGTGGATATGATACGCATCATTTCAGCATGAGATTGGCGGCATAACGGCCGCCCAGAATGGGGGATCGCTATGCCTTACTCTCTTCGTGCCGCTATTGCATTCGGCTTTGTCTCGGCTCTTCTGCCGCTCGCCGCTGAGGCCCAACAGGCCGCCGCACCGCCTCCCCCGCCCGTCACCGTCGCCAAGCCCGTCGTCCGCGAGGTCGTCGACAACGACGAATTCATCGGCCGCTTCGAAGCCGTCGACCAGGTTTCGATCCGCGCCCGCGTCGGCGGATATCTGCAGGAAGTGCATTTCACCGACGGCGCGCTCGTCAAGAAGGGCGACCTGTTGTTCGTCATCGACCAGCGCCCCTTCATCACCGCCGTCAACGAGGCGAACGCCGCGCTCGAAGTCGCCAAGTCGACGCAGGAATATGCCGAGACGCAGTTCAAGCGGGCGGAATCGCTCGCCAATAGCGGCAGCCAGTCGGTCTCGACACTCGACGACCGCCGCCGCGACTGGGTCTCCGCCCAGGCCAATGTCCGCGGCGCCCAGGCAACCGCCGACCGCGCCGCACTCGATCTCGAATACACCAAGATCACCGCGCCGATCAGCGGCCGTATCGACCGCCGCCTGATCTCCGCCGGCAACCTCGTGCAAGCCGACCAGTCGGTGCTGACGACCATCGTCTCGCTCGATCCGATCGACTTCTATTTCGACGTCGACGAGCGCCGCCTGCTGAACTTCGCCGATACCGCCCGCACCCGCGGCAGCGATCTGCAGCAGGGCGGTGGTGGCGTGCCGGTCCAGGTGCGGATCTCCGATTCCACCCAGAAACCGTTCAGCGGCAAGCTGGATTTCGCCGAAAACCGGGTGGACAACGAGTCCGGCACGATGCGCATCCGCGCCCGCTTCGATAATCCCAATCTCGTGCTCCAGCCCGGCCTTTTCGGCCGCGTGCAGGTGGAAGCCTCGAATACCTACAAGGCGATCCTGGTTCCCGACGAAGCCGTCGGCTCCGACCAGAACCAGCGCGTCGTCTATATCGTCGGCGCTGACGGCACCGTTTCGACCAAGCCGGTCCGGCCGGGACCGCGGCTCTATGGCTACAGGGCCATCCGCGAAGGCATGGACGGCACCGAAACCATCGTCGTCAACGGCCTGATGCGCGCCCGCCCCGGCTCGAAGATCACGCCGCAGCTGATCGAACTGCCCCAGAGCCGTGATGACATCCCGCCGGAAGCTGCAGGCATGGAGCTCGCCCAATGAGGTTCGCTCATTTCTTTGTCGACCGGCCGATCTTTGCGTCGGTGCTCTCAATCGTTCTGCTGATCGTCGGCGGGCTCGCCTATTTCCAGCTGCCGGTGGCGCAGTATCCGGAAATCGCCCCGCCGACCATCGTCGTGCGCACCGCCTATCCGGGCGCCGACGCCGAAACCATCGCCAATACGGTGGCAACGCCGATCGAGCAGGAAATCAACGGCGTCGAGGACATGCTCTATATGTCCTCCTATTCGACAGCCGACGGCTCCATGGCGCTGACTATCACCTTCAAGCTCGGCACCGATCTCGACAAGGCGCAGGTCCTCGTCCAGAACCGCGTCGGCATCGCCGAGCCGCGGCTTCCCGAAGAGGTCCGCCGCATCGGCATCACCACCGCCAAGAGTTCGCCCGACCTGATGATGGTCGTGCATCTCCTGTCGCCGAACTCGCGCTATGACCAGCTCTACGTATCCAACTATGCGCGCAGCCGCATCCGCGACACGCTCGTCCGTCTCGATGGCGTCGGCGACGTCATCATCTTCGGCGAACGCGAATATTCGCTGCGCATCTGGCTGGATCCCGAAAAGCTCTCGGCATACGGGATGACATCGAGCGACGTCGTCCAATCGCTGCGCGATCAGAACGTTCAGGTCTCAGGCGGTTCGATCGGCGGTCCGCCGACCTCCGGCACCAACGCCTTCCAGTACACTGTAACGACGGAAGGCCGCTTCTCGGATGCCCGCCAGTTCCGCTATGTCATCGTCAAGGCGACCGCGAGCGGCCGTCTGGTGCAGCTGCAGGACATCGCCCGCATCGAACTCGGCGCCAAGGACTATGTCACCAACAGCTATCTGAACGGCAAGCCGGCAGTCGCGCTCGGCATCTTCTCCCGCCCGGGCACCAACGCGCTGGCAGCCGCCGCCTCGATCAAGCAGGCGATGCAGACCGCGCAGCAGGATTTCCCCGACGGCCTTTCTTACGACATCGTCTACAACCCGACCGAGTTCATCTCGGAGTCGATCGACGAGGTCTACAAGACCATCGCCGAAGCGGCGATCCTCGTGGCGCTCGTCGTTCTGGTCTTCCTGCAGTCCTGGCGAACGGCGATCATCCCGATCGTTGCGATCCCGGTGTCGCTGATCGGCACCTTCGCCTTCCTGCTCGCCTTTGGATTCTCGCTAAACATGCTGACATTGTTCGGTCTGGTGCTGGCGATCGGCATCGTCGTCGACGACGCGATCGTCGTCGTCGAGAATGTCGAGCGAAATCTGGCGAAGGGCATGACACCGCGCGAGGCGGCGCATGTGACGATGAACGAGGTCGGCACCGCCGTTCTCGCCATCTCGCTGGTGCTGATCGCCGTCTTCGTGCCGACGGCCTTCATCCCCGGCATATCAGGCCAGTTCTACCGCCAGTTCGCCGTCACCATCTCGGTCGCCACGGCGATCTCTGCGCTGAATTCGCTGACGCTGTCACCGGCGCTCGCTGCGATCGTTCTGAAACCGCATGATGCGCATCACAAGCCGAAAAACCCGATCTCGCGTTTCGGCAATGCCCTGGCAAACGGCTTTAATAACGGCTTCGACCGGCTCAGTTCGGGCTACTCCTGGATCGTGCGCCATGCGGTGCAGACCTGGGCGGCGCTCGGCGTCGCACTGCTCGTCTTCGTGGGCCTGCTCGGCCTTACTTATTATATGACCAGCATCGTGCCGCGCGGCTTCGTGCCCGTGATGGACCAGGGCTATGCGATCGTCGTCGTGCAATTGCCGGATGGCGCCTCGCTGGCGAGAACCGATGCGGTCGTCCAGCGCGCCTCGGAGATCATCCGCAACACGCCGGGCGTCAAGAATGCCGTTGCCTTCTCCGGCTTCAGCGGAGCGACCTTCACCAATGCCTCGAATGCCGGCGTCGTCTTCGCCGCCTTCGATACGTTCGAGAACCGGCTGGAGCACCACCAGAATGCCGGGCAGATCATCGGCCAGCTCTACGGCAGCCTGCAGAGTATCCAGGAAGCCTTCATCATCGCCATCCCGCCGCCGCCGATCTCCGGCATCGGCAATGCCGGCGGCTTCAAGATGCAGGTCATGGACCGCGAAAGCTCCGACATGCGCCGCGTGCTGGGGGCCGCCTATCAGATCATGGGCAAGGCCAACCAGACACCCGGCCTCACTGGCGTCTTCACCACCTTCTCGGCGTCCAGCCCGCAGTTTTTCCTGGAGATCGACCGCGACAAGGCACGTGCGCTGAACGTGCCGATCCCCAATATCTTCGATACGCTGTCGATCAATCTCGGCACGTCCTATGTCAACGACTTCAACGCCTTCGGCCGCGTCTACCAGGTGCGCGCGCAGGCCGACCAGCAATACCGCGTCGAACGTGACGATATCCTGGCGCTCAAGGTCCGCTCGGCAACCGGCGCGCTGGTACCATTGGGCACGCTGGTCGAGATCAAGGACACGGCGGGTCCCTCGCTCGTCCAGCATTATAATATGTATGTCTCCGTTCCCCTGCAGGGGAACGCCGCCCCCGGCATTTCGACCGGCAGCGCGCTGAACACGATGGAGGGCGTTGCCGCAAGCATCCTGCCGGCCGGCACGACCTTCGAATGGACGGAAATCGCCTATCAGGAAAAGAACACCGGCAACACGGCGATCTATATCTTCGCGCTCTCGGTAATCTTCGTCTTCCTGGCGCTGTCGGCCCAGTATGAAAGCTGGGTCCTGCCGCTGGCGATCATCCTGATCGTGCCCTTAGCGATCCTTGCCGCCCTGATCGGCGTGCATCTGCGCGGGATGGACAACAATATCCTGACGCAGATCGGCCTGATCGTGCTGATCGGCCTTGCAGCCAAGAACGCGATCCTGATCGTCGAGTTCGCGAGGCAGGCGGAAGAAGAAGGCAAGACCGCGATCGAGGCTGCCATCGAGGCCAGCCACCTGCGTCTGCGCCCGATCCTGATGACCGCATTCGCCTTCATCTTCGGCGTCGTGCCGCTGATGATCGCCACCGGCCCTGGCGCGGAAATGCGCCAGTCGCTCGGCACGGCGGTGTTCTCCGGGATGCTCGGCGTCACGATCTTCGGCCTGTTCCTGACGCCGGTCTTCTATGTGGTGCTGCGCGCCCGCTACCGGCGCAAGCCGGCAGTCACCGCGCCGCCACCGGCGCAGGCAGAAGAAGCCGCACAGTAAGGGATCAGGAGGGGCGCCGCTGCAATCCGCGGCGCTTCAGCCCCTCGCCGGAAAAGATCCTGCGAAGCGGTTTCTCGACCAGCTCGTAAGCTCCGACACCGACGATCGTACCGCCAGCGATGGCGCCGAGCAGCGTCAGCCCGCCGCCGATGCCGAGGATCTCGGCAGCCTTGACGGCGACCGAGATTGCCAGCGTGTGCCAGAGATAGATCGAATAAGACGCATCTCCGAGATAGGTCAGCACGGGCACGCGGCCGATGCTGCCGCCGGTTTCCAGCGATACCATGCCGAAGACCAGAGCCATGGCCAGTGGCCCGCAGATGGATTCGTCGAACTCCGCACCCATCAGATAGATCGCCGCAAAGCCGCAAAGTGCTGCGCCGATGCAGGCAAGCCCGAGGCTCGTTCCCGCCACTTTCCGGCGAATCCACAATTCGGCGATGAAGACGCCGCCGAGGAATTCGAGGATGATCGGGCGCGTGTAGGTCGCAAGTGCTGCCGAGGACGGGTCGGTCAGCAGCCCGGCAACGAAGAACAGACCGAAGACGGCGGTGAGGAAGACCAGCCGCCATTGACGCGGCACGAACAGCGCGCCGGCAAACAGCACATAGAAGAACATCTCGAAATTCAGCGTCCAGCCCTGCACCAGCACCGGCCAGATTTCACCATTGCTCGGCGAACGCACCGGAATGAAGAACAAGGAGCCGATGAGATGCCCGGCGCTGAGCTGCAGGTTCGGAAACAGCCCGGCGAGCGCTCCCGCCACCATGATCCCGGTGACCAGCCAGTAGGACGGCGCGATGCGCTTGATGCGATCGAGCAGGAAGCGCTGCGGCGTCACCGGCCGCCGGTCGCTGATCACCCACATGATGAAGCCCGAAATGACGAAGAACACATCGACCCCAGCCGCACCGATGGCGAAATGGCCGCCGGTCCGTTCCGCCGCGTGGAACACCACGACGGCAAGCGCTGCAAAGGCACGCAAATACTGGATCCCGTAGAGGGTCTTCATGCAGTTTCCTCAAGATGCCGCGAGAAGCGGCGGGCAATGAAATGAATCAGGAATGTGCGGCAGGCATGGTTTCGTAGCGCCGCAGTTCGGCCATCGCCGAGCGCTGCCGCGCGCCGACAAGTTTTCCGGCACAGAAATAAAGAAGGAAGGTGCCGACATTATAAGGTGTAAGCACATCGATCTCGACGAAGGAGCGCACCGTCAGCAGCACCGCAAGCCCGAGCAGCAAATAGGACTCGTCGTTGCGCACGTCCTCGATCAGCCGCCGCAGGTGCCCCCACAGCATCGCGAGCATCGTCGCCGCCAGTATGAGCACCCCGGTCAGCCCGAGTTCGACGGCCGTCTCGATATAGGTGTTGTGGAAATGGAAGCCGCTGCGCGAGCCGATGAAGAACTCTTCCCAGAGACGTTCCGGTTCTGAGAAGCCCTGCACCCAATAGGCCTGATAGCCGATGCCGAAGGCTGGGTGCTGCGTCCAGGCTTCGATCCCCTGCTGCCAGAGATAGGTACGCCCCGTCAGCGTCGAATCCTTGCCGAACAGGCCGAGGACCAGATCGACGACGCCGAGATAGACGCTGGCGACGGCGAGGATGATCGCCGCCACGCCACCGCCGATCACCAGCAGCTTGCGCTGCTGCGGCGACAGCATCAGCACGATGCGGATGCCGACGAGCAACGCGACGATGACGGCCGTCGTCAGCACCGAGGTGGCGGATTGCGAGGCAAGCAGGCAGTAAGCGGCCATCAGACCGGCAGCGGCAGAGACCATCGCCCAGATCCGCCGCTCGCCATAGATAAAGACGGCGGCAAAGGCGAAGATGATGCCGAGCGAAGCATAGAAGCCGAGCTGGTTCTTGGAGGCGAAGGCGCCAACGAAGCTGTAGGTGCCGTCGAGCGGATCATATTCGTAATAGCCGAACAGGATCGAATAGAGCAGCACGACAGCCGCACCGGCGACACCGCCCAGCGTCAGCGTCCTGACATCGATGGTGCGCACCGCAATCAGCGCGCAGAGCACCTGCGTCAGATACTGGATGCTGGCGCGCATCGAGACGCTCGGCACCTGCGACCAGAACACCGAGAGAAAGGCAAAGACGGCGAAGGCATAGAGCCAGACGAACTTGCTGTGACTGCCGAGCACCTTCTTGTAGTCGACGGCGATCAGCGGCAGCCAGAGCGCATAGTAAAGCAGGATCGCCGCCTGCCCGAAACGGATCGAATAGGCAAAGCAGAACATCGAGAGCGCGACCGCCGGGATGGCATAGGCCGCGTTCACGCCTGGAATGATCAGTGCCGATTTGGCGATCCGCATTGCGGTCTCCGCTTCTATCGCATCGCAACCCCGGCCGTGACCTTGATCAGGTCGCCCGGCTCGAGGGCCATGTTCTCCTGCACCGGAATTTCCTTCGACTGCCCGCCGACATCGCGGACGATCGAATAGTTGATGTTCGCGGCGTTTTCAGGGTCGAAGCGCGCGGCGTCGCTCGACTGCGACAGCGCCTCCGACATCAGCGCATCGCTGGTGGAAAGCTTGAGGTTCAGCGTATCCAGCTCGGATTCGGTATCCTGCAGCTCCTGGGCCAGCTTGGCGTCCCAGTCGTTGCGCAGCGTGATCTCGTCCTGATTGGCCTTGCTGATATCCTGCTTGGCCTTCAGCGAATTGGTGTCGATATCGAGAAGCGTCGCTTCGATATCGGCGGCGCGCTGTTCGGCGGTCAGCTTGCGGGCGCTGAGAGCCAGCCCCTTCTCGGCCAGGTTTTCGATCTTGTCGCGATCTTCCTTGGCGAGTTCGAGCTGACGCGTCTGCGTCTCGGTCTTCTTCGCCAGGGATTCGATTTCGGCCTGCAGCAGCGCCTTCAGGTCGTCGAGCGCCTGGAGCTGCAGCGTCAGCCGCTTCTTGCGCGTGTCCTTCAAGGCCACTTCGCTGGCCATCAACGCCTTGCCGTCCGGCAGATCCTTGAGTTCCGGCGGCGTGTCGATGGCATCGCTGTTCTGCGTCTCGGCCTGCAGCCGGGCGCGCCGCGCGATGAGGCGGTTCTTTTCCGAGGTGTAGACGACGGCGTCACCCTTGGCATTGATGAAATCACGCGCAAAGCGCTGGCCGGCGTCGGCACGGCGAAGTCCGCCCGCAAGGCTCACGGCTTTGACAACCGTGAGATTGGGCGCGAACGGATATTCGCCGGGCTTTTCGACATCGCCGGTGAGAAAGACAGGGCGGAACTCGGCGAGCTCGACGGATGCCGAGGGCCGGTCCTTGAGGCCGAACTGCTTCTGCAGCGCCAGCCCGATTTCCTGCGCGATTGCGTCCGTCGTCTTTCCAGAGGCTGGGAGGTCGCCAATGAACGGCAGCGACAGGCTGCCCGATGGACCGATCGAGTAATCACCGCTGACCACGGACCAATCGCGGATCGCGCCTTCCGCCGTCTGCCATTCGGCAACGCGGATGCGCAGCTTGTCCATCGTGCCGAGTTGATAATCGGCGGCGCTGGCAAGCCCCGATGAGCCGATCAAAACACCAAGGCCCGCAACGATTGCGAGACCTGAAGCAATGGACCGGCGCGCCGTGAGGCGGTGAAAAAGGAATTCTTTCATTCAGTCTTCCTCGTGAATTTGCACGGCAAGCCATAGGGGCAGCACCGTGCGAACGTGTCGAGTTGTGGGAGCGGCGTTAGTAGCTGCCGCGCTGCATGCAGACGGCAGGAATCGTCCGGGCGATGATCATGACGTCACGCGTCAGAGACCAGTTTTCGACATAGTGGGTGTCGAAGGCGACACGCGTAGCATAGGAGACGTCGTTGCGTCCGCTGATCTGCCACAGGCCGGTGAGGCCGGGACGTGCCTGAAGATAGAAGACGGCCGAAGATTCATAGAGCTCCAGTTCGTCACGCACGACGGGACGCGGCCCGACGACGCTCATTTCGCCGCGAATGATATTGATGAGCTGCGGCAGCTCATCGAGGCTGAGCTTGCGAAGCACGCTGCCGACCGCGGTAACACGCGGATCGTCCTGCAGCTTGCGGGTCGCACGCCACTCTTCCATTGCCTTCGGATTGTTACGCAGGTGTTCCTGCAGCAACCGGTCGCCATCGACCGCCATGGTGCGGAACTTCAGGCAACGGAATTCCTGTCCATTATGACCGATGCGGCGATGACCATAGAAGGCCGGGCCCTTGTCGGTTAGTTTGACGAGCAGCATCACCATCAAGAAGATCGGGCTCAGAAACACGAGCCCCAGTGATGCAGCGGTGACATCGAATGCGCGCTTCATGATCCCGCCGGTCGGCGGAAACACGTTTGCATGAACCACGCCAAAGAATGGCGTACTGTCCGATCTCGTCGCAGACTTCATAGAGTTAACTCCACTTATGTTTGCCGTTTGGTCGGTAGTCTCAGCCGCTGAGGTAGCGCTGACAGGTTCGGAGTGTATGGGTGGATTTTGTTTTTTTAAGCCACAATTTGAAGACGGGTCTGTAACAGGGCCCTTTTGGAAACCGTGTTCACTTTTTCCGTCCGTTAGGATTAGCTCAAATGGATATGCAAAGCATGCAATGTTTCCGACTAACTCGGATGCACTGCACTAAAGAGGGAAGAGTTTGCTTTGCATTGCAACAAGATTGAAGAACAAGTCCTTTTCGGGAATGCAGGCAGCATTAGCGAAAAGGGTGCGGCCACTATCGCGAGTACCGTATTGTTATTTGCGCGCAGCCCAATTTATTGCAGCGCACCATTAGTTTCGCACCGCACACTCAAATCGTTTTAGATGAAATCTTTGTAATAAAAGTTGAACGCATAAGCGCCTCAGGCGTTGTTCCGGAGATGCAAATGTGGCGCGAGTTGGGGCGTGCAATGTCTCATTCAAGGCAACCTTGAGTAAATTTTCACCCCGCCCGTGCCGCCCGGACTGCAAATCACATGGTTACCGCCCAATCGGCGTTTTTAGGCAAAGCGAGGAGGAAACCTTAAGCCGCATACTGTAGAAAACCTGCAACGCCGGACAAAAGATTAGCGGTACTAATGCTTTCGTTCTGTTGAAACTCAGAGCCTGCTAAAATATATCGAGTAAAGGGACCTTAGGAGGCGCCCGAGTTCAATGACTGTTCATTGGACCAACCCTCCTAAAGGGAGGCAAACGTCATGTATGCACCTCGCGTTTTCGTTAGCATGATCGGCGCGCTCGCCGTCTTTGCCGTGGCAACCTATGTGTTGAACGGTTCTCTGACGACGACGCTCATACAAACGGCGATCTGTGCGGTTCTCCTGCAGCTCGGCTACTTCGGTGGCGTGATCTTCATGGTCTGGAAGGAAGCCAAGGCCCGCAACGCCTCTTCTGCAGGCATTGCACCGTCCATGGCGCCGGCGCGTGACGACAAGGACAAGCTACCCGTCAGCCCCTTCAACAATTCCGAGCCGTTCAACCGCTGAACGGACAGGCCGGCCTGTGCTGCCGGACCGCGCGTAACATCTTTTGAAGACCTCCTGCATTGCCCCCGCCGCCGCGGCGTCCTAACTGTTGCGCCAACAACGGAGGGCACGACGTGGTTGCAAGCGTATGCGTGATCATCGCCGCGAAGAACGCGGCCGATACGATCGGAATGGCCGTCAGCTCGGCCTTGCGCGAAAAGGAAGTGGCCGAAGTGGTCGTCATCGACGACGGCTCCAGCGACGGTACGGCCGATGCGGCGCGCGCCGCCGGTGATGCGAGCGGACGGCTGAATGTCGTCTCCTTCGAAAAGAATCGCGGGCCTTCTGCCGCCCGCAATCATGCGATCGAAATCTCCACGGCACCGCTGATCGCCATCCTCGATGCCGACGACTTCTTCTTCGAGGGCCGCTTCAGCCGCATGCTGGCGGAAGACGACTGGGACTTCGTGGCCGACAACATCGCCTTCGTCGATTCGGAAACGGTGATGCTGGCGCCGGAGCGGCTGGACAGCTTCCCTGATCGCCCGCTCTTTCTCGATCTCGTCGCCTTCATCGACGGCAACATCTCCAAGCGCGGCGTCCGCCGCGGCGAGATCGGCTTTCTGAAGCCGGTGATGCGCCGGTCTTTCCTCGATGCCCACAAGCTGCGCTACCGCGAGGAGATGCGGCTCGGCGAGGATTACGAGCTCTATGTCCGCGCACTCGCCAATGGCGCCCGCTACAAGGTGATCCATTCCTGTGGTTACGGTGCGGTCGTGCGCGGCAATTCGCTGAGCGGCAGCCACCGCACCGACGACATCCGCAAGCTCTACGAAGCCGATCGCGCGATCCTTGCGAGTTGCAAGCTGACATCAGAGGGCGAAGCAGCGGTGCGCCGCCACGAAAGCCACGTGCGCGGCAAATACGAGCTCCGCCACTTCCTCGACGTCAAGAAGCAAGCTGGCCCCGGTGCCGCACTCGGCTATGCGCTGGCAAACCCTGCAGCCATTCCGGCGATCGCCTGCGGCATCTTCATGGACAAGACCGAGCGCTTCCGCAGCCCCGGTGGCGCAGAGATCGCCACGAAGGGTGCCGGCGGCCTGCGCTACCTGCTCCCCTCGCCCGCCGACTGACGGCTATTTCGAGAATTTTCCGCCCGCGAGCTGGAAGGCGCTGGCAAGCAGCGCCGGGTCGCGCCGTGCCCAGTGCAGCAGCAGGCGAAAGTCCGGCATGCGCGCCTTGCGCACCCGCTTCGCCTGACTCCACAGCGCCTGCTTGCGCGCCCGCGTCTTGTAATCCTTGATCGTCTGGATTTCCTTCGGCCGCGCCGCAAAGCGCGCTTCCAGTCGGTCGAGCGCCATCCAGGTGATGAACTGCTGCTTCAGAAACTGCGGCGAGTCGTTGTCGACGCCGTGGAAGATGTTGATCCCCTCGCCGCGCAACGCACCGGCTTCGCCGCAGAGCAGCACCTGACGGGCGGCCAGCATGCAGTCGCAGAAGAACAGCACGTCCTCGGCGGCAAGCCTGAGTGCCGCATCGAAGCGCACGGTCTCGATCAACGGCCGGCCGATCACCATGCAGGACATGTGCAGGAAGGCCCAGTTCTTCAGCATCACGCCGGCAATATCGGGCAGTTCGATAATCAGCGGGGCGTCAGAAAGCCGGTGCGCGCCCTCCCTGACCTCCAGATCGGCAATGCCGAAGTGATAATCGAATTCCTCGCCGCCATGGATCGAGGCCCAATAGCAGTCGCCGTCGAAACGCTGCATCGCCGCATAGGCGTTCTGCAGATGATCCGGCGTCCAGATATCGTCCGAATCCAGAAAGGCGGCATAGCGGCTGGCCGAAGGCACATTGTCGAGCCCGGTATTGCGCGCGCCGCCCGGCCCGGCATTCTCTTGGCGGATCACGGTGATTTTCGCCCGCTCGTCCGCCCCCAGCGGCTTAAGCTCGTCCTCGGCCGGATAGGGCGAATGGTCATCGACGACAAGGATATCGAAATCCCGGTAGCTCTGCGCGAAGACAGAGGCCAGCGCCCGGCGCAGGATGCCGTCCTCGCGCTGGTAAAACGGGATGATGATCGTGAAGGTCGCCATTCTTTCTCCTGACAGGCCGAAGTGGTGAGTGCGAATCTAGAGCCCGTCACCCGCACGGCAAGTTGTTGCGCCGCAGCATGATGAAGCGCATTCCGGCCGAAATTTGTCAAAGACGGAATATCGGACCACCAGCGCTGGCTGTGCCGAATAGACCCATTTGGGGGTGACGAAGACACATTTCGGCCGCAATCAGACGCCGCGTTCTGTAACAAACCACAGAATGTCCTTCACCAAATGAGAAAAACTTTTCCATGCGGATCACGCTTCGCAACAGGCACAAACGTTTTATGATCATTTTCGGAAATACATTGGCGCAAAGGGCGCTCAAGCGTTTCTGCAACTGATTTCCCGGTCCGCGACACGCCATGGTAGCCGCAATTTCGCACCGTTACAAAACGGGACCGGCGATCACTTTTGCTGCAGTGCCATATTTTCTTCCGCCAAAACGCTCTAGCTTTTCGTCTGCGGGCCAGAGTCTGCTCTTTGAAACGGCTGCAAGGGGAGGTGCAGCTCCAACAGGGGTGACAGATAAAGTGAACGTAGACGCCAACGTATCCTCGCGGATCAATCTGATGCGCATCGTGCTCATTTCGGGCATTGTGTTCGTCCACATACCATTCGACCCTGCGAATACGCCGTTCAACGGAACCTACGGTTTCTTCGACTGGCTGCGGGTGTTCCTGAGCGAAGCGCTCTTCCGTGTCGGGGTCCCGTGCCTCAGCGCCATTTCCGGCTACCTGCTGTTTCGCGGCGGGATGGAAGGCTTCAACTACACCAAGACGGTGCGCACCAAGGCGCAGACCGTGTTCCTGCCGTTCCTGATCTGGAACACGCTGTTTTTCATTGCCGTCCTGGCGATCCTGGCGATCGGCATCGGCGACGGCTATGTCATCAGCCCCTATGAATCGACCTTCCGCGAACTGCTGAGCCAGCTGTTTGCCGCCGAAACCTTTCCGGCGAATATCCCGCTCTACTTCCTGCGCGATCTCTTCGTCTGCATCCTGATCTCGCCGATCCTTGCCTGGCTGGTGCGCCGCATCCCGCTGATCACGCTGTCGTCGCTGCTGCTGCTGGCGCTGATACCGGAGCTACCGCTCTACATCGTCATCAAGCGTTCGATCTTGTTCAGCTTCACCTTCGGCATTTATGCCAGCCTCTACAAGCTCGATATCAAGGCGCTCGACCGCTTCGCGCCGCTGGGTGTGGCGCTGCTGCTCGGCGCCTCGGCGCTGCTGGCGACGGCGATCTACGCGACCGGCCCATCGATGCCCGACTGGGTGGAACTGTCGCGCAATGCGCTGGCAATCGGCGGCGCCGCCGGCTTCTGGATGCTTTCGGCCCTGCTCATCAAGACCCCGCTCGGCCAGCGGTTGTCGAAAACCGGCAGCCTCAGCTTCTGGATCTTCTGCGCCCATTATCCGCTGCTGGTCTTCCTCTTCATGGTCTGGGGCAAGACCGGCGTCGATTTCTACCCATTGTTCTTCGGCGGCTGCCTGCTGGTGCTTTTCCCGCTGCTCGTTTTCACGAACGGCTTCGTGCGCAGCAACGCCCCGAAATCCTACGCCGTCCTGACCGGTGGCCGGACCAAGAAGGGTCCGCAAACCCCATCCCGCCGGGATATCCCGGCTGATTTCATTCCACAGCGAAGGTGACACATGACGACGAAAATCGCCCATGCTCGACGGCTTTGCCTGAGTTTTACGATCATCGGTGCCGGCCTCGCCGGCGCCCTTCCCGCGTCTGCCCAGCAGGCTGCAGGCACATCCTTCGTCGATGAGTTCGACAAGATCGACCGCAGCGTCTGGTACATTTCCGACGGCTGGAACAACGGTCCGCATCAGAACTGCACCTGGTCGAAGGATCAGGTAAAGATCGATGACGGCAAGCTCGAACTCGGCTTCGCCCAGGGCAAGTCGAAGGACCGCAACTACCAGTGCGGCGAGATCCAGACCAAGAAGCGCTTCAGCTACGGCACCTACGAGGCCCGCATCAAGACCGCGACCGGCTCCGGCCTGAACTCGGCCTTTTTCACCTATATCGGCCCGGCCGACAAGCAGCAGCATGACGAGATCGATTTCGAAGTGCTCGGCAAGGACAGCTCGACCGTTCAGGTAAACCAGTACATCAAGGCCAAGGGCGGCAACGAGAAGCTGGTGCCGGTCGGTAAGTCCGCCGATCAGGACTTTAACGATTACGCCTTCGTCTGGGAGCCGAACCGGCTGCGCTATTACCTCAATGGCAAGCTGGTGCAGGACGTCACCGACCCCAGCAAGATCCCGCAAAGCCCGCAGAAGATTTTCTTCAGCCTCTGGGGCACGGACACGCTTGCCGGCTGGATGGGCAAATTCGCCTACACCCAGCCGACCACGATGCAGATCGACCGGATCGCCTACACGGCGCCCGGCGACAAATGCCAGTTCCCGGAATCGATCGCCTGCACGCTCAACTGAGCAGGCAGGCTGACTGCCTGAGACTTGCCTGCCTCACCCCCGAAACGGACTCCGGCCAATGCCGGTCTACGCACAGGAGCCTTGATGCTGAAAGTCCTTTATCTGGTGCATGATCTGGCCGATCCGGCCGTGCGCCGCCGCGTGCTGATGCTGACCGAGGGCGGCGCTGCCGTGACCCTCGCGGGCTTTCGCCGCGGCGACAATGCACTGGCCGAGGTCAGCGGCGTGACACCGATCGAGCTGGGCAAAACAGCCGACCGCAGGTTCGGTCAACGCATCGGCGCGGTCTTCAATGCATCAATCCGTCTGCGCGGACTGTTGAAAGGCATCGAGCGTCCGGATGTCATCATCGGCCGCAATCTGGAAGCGCTTGCCGTTGCCGATCGCGCCAGCGCGCTCTTCGGCGGCGTCCCGGTTGTCTATGAATGCCTCGATATCCACCGGCTTCTGTCGAACGACGGCACGCCAGGCAAGATGCTGCGCCGGGCCGAGGCTCATTTCGGCCGCAAGGCCAAGCTGCTGATCACCAGCTCACCGGCCTTCATCGCCAATTATTTTGCCACTAGGTCGGCCATCAAGGCGCCGGTCATGCTGCTGGAAAACAAGGTTCTGGCGCTGGACGGCATGCCGCAGGCAGCCTCGCTGCGCCTGCCGCCCGCCGATGGCGAGCCTTGGAAGATCGGCTGGTTCGGCGCGCTCCGCTGCCGCAAGTCTCTGGAACTGCTCGCCGATTTCACCCGCCGCATGGAAGGCCGGGTCGAGGTCATCCTGCGCGGCCGCCCCGCCTATTCCGAATTCGAGGATTTCGATGGCTTCATTGCCAACGAGCCCTATCTGAGCTTCCGCGGCCCCTACAGGAACCCGGAGGATCTCGCCAGCATATACGGCGAGGTGCATTTCTCCTGGGCGATCGACTTCTTCGAGGAAGGCCTGAATTCCAGCTGGCTGCTGCCGAACCGGCTCTATGAAGGCTGCCTCTATGGCAGCGTGCCGCTCAGCATCGCCGGCACGGAAACGAACCGCTTTCTCTCCGCCAAGCAGCTCGGCCTGTCGCTGAACGAACCGACAGCCAATGCGCTGCAGGCGATGTTCGAAGGCTTGACGGCTGAGCGCTACGGCGCGCTGTCATCGGAAGTCGCCGATACCGGCAGGCACACCTGGATGGCCGATCGCGGCGATTGCCGCGCGCTTATCGAAACACTTGCCAATCTCGTTCCGGCTGCCGCTGAGGGGCTCGCCGCCGGTTCCGTTCCCAAAGCTCCCGCAGCTCAAGAAGGGTTGACTGCCATGAAGACTGATGTCCGTACCAGCGTCTCCAGCCTCATCATCATTCCCTGCCTGAATGAAGCCAAGCATATCGAGCCGCTGATCGAGAAGCTCGATCCGGCGCTCGACGACCTCAATGCCCGGATCGTCGTTGCCGATGGCGGCAGCACAGACGGCACGCGCGAGATCGTCGCCCGCATCAGCGAGGCGGATCACCGCGTCATCCTGCTCGACAATCCGCGCCGGCTGCAAAGTGCCGCGATCAACCTCGCCGTCAGCACCTTCGGCCGGGACTACGAATATTTCATCCGCATCGACGCCCATGGCGATTATCCGGACGATTACTGCCAGCGCCTCGTCGAGGAAGCGCAGGAGACGGAAGCCGATTCGGTCGTCGTCGCCATGGAAACGGTCGGTTTCGGTATCTTCCAGAAGGCGACTGCCTTTGCCCAGAACTCCAAGCTCGGCAATGGCGGCTCCAAGCATCGTGAGGGTGCCGAGGGCCATTGGACCGATCACGGCCATCACGCGCTGATGCGCGTCAACGCCTTCGAGACCGTCGGCGGCTACGACGAGACATTCAGCCATAATGAGGACGCGGAATTGGACTACCGTCTGAAAAAGGCGGGGTTCGGCATCTGGATGACCGACAAGACGCGGATGATCTATTATCCGCGTTCGAGCGTGAAAACGCTCTTCCGGCAATATCTCGGCTACGGCCGGGGACGCGCCAAGAACATCCTGAAGCATGGCAATATGCCGAAGCTTCGCCAGATGCTGCCGCTTGCAGTCGTGCCGGTCTTCATCGGTGCATTTCTTGCCGTGCTGAATTGGATCGCCGTGATCCCCTTCAGCCTCTGGGCAATCGCCTGCGTCGGCTACGGCTTCTGGATGGCCGTCGGCCAGCGCAATCCTTATGGGCCGCTCGCGGCCCTCTCGGCCATGGTGATGCATTTCGCCTGGTCGGCCGGTTTCTGGATGGAGCTTCTGAGCTTCCGCAACCGGAAGGTCTCCTGATGAAGGATCAGACCATGCAGATCGACATTGGTGTTTGCACATACCGGCGCGCGTCGCTGGACGAGGCCCTGCTTTCGCTGGCCATGCTCGCCGTGCCCGAGAATGTGAAACTGCGCATCATCGTTGCCGACAATGACCAGACGCGCAGCGCCGAAGGCCGGGTCGAAGCCCTGCGCTCGACCATTCCGCACCCGATCGCCTATGTGCATTGCCCGGCCTCGAACATCTCGATCGCCCGCAACGCCTGCCTCGAAAACGCCACCGGTGATTATCTGGCCTTCATCGACGACGACGAGGATGCCTCGGAAAACTGGCTGGTCGAGCTGCTGCATACCGCTGAAAAGACCAGGGCCGACGCCGTGCTCGGCCCGGTCCGCAGCGTCTATGCGCAGACAGCACCCGCCTGGATGCGCGAGGGCGATTTTCATTCCACCCTGCCCGTCTGGGTCGATGGCGAAATCCGCACCGGTTATACCTGCAACGTGCTGCTGCGCCTCGCCTCCCGCCACGTCGAGGGCCGCCGCTTCAATCTCGCGCTCGGCAAGACCGGTGGCGAGGATACGGAATTCTTCAGCTACCTGCATCGGGAAGGCGGCAAGATCGCCTTTGCCCCTGAAGCGCATGTCTACGAGCCGGTGCCGGAAAACCGCGCAGACCTCTCCTGGCTGGCAAAGCGCCGCTTCCGCTTCGGCCAGACGCATGGGCGCCTGCTGCAGGAAAACAGCAAGGGTCTGAGCCGCGTGAAAGCCATTGGCATTGCCGCAGCCAAGGCCAGCTACTGCCTGGGCGTTGCCGCCCTCTGCATCCTTGTGCCGGTCCCGCGCTATCGCTATGCGCTACGCGGCACGATGCATATCGGCGTCGTCAGCGGTCTGCTCGGCGTTCGCGAAATCCGCCAATATGGCGCTGTCGAGGGGGCTGCATGAGCGAAAAGCTGCCCGATATCAGCTTTATCATTGCAGCCTACAATGCTGCCGAAACGCTGGACAAGGCGATCGGCAGCGCATTGGCGCAGGTGGGTGTCAGCGTCGAAGTCATCGTCGCCGACGATTGCTCGACGGATGCGACCCGCGCCGTCGCCGCTGCTTACGGCGGCAATGTCCGCCTGATCGCGCTCGAAAGGAACGGTGGCCCCTCCGCCGCCCGCAACGCGGCGATCAGCGCAGCCCRCGGGCGCTGGCTCGCGACACTCGATGCCGACGACACGATCGAACCGGACCGCCTGCTGCGCATGATCACCCGAGCCGAAGCTGCCGGTGCTCAGATCGCTGTCGATAACATGCGGGTGATCCGCGCCAACGGAACGCTGCCCGAAACCATGTTCGCTCCGGCCGCTCTGGCGGCCACGCCGATGCTGACGCTGCCGGCATTCATCCGCTCCAACGCGCTGTTTCGCAGCGAGCACAATTTCGGCTACCTGAAGCCTGTCTTCGAGCGCGCGTTCGTCGAGCGTCATCATCTGCGCTTCGACGAAAATCTCCGGATCGGCGAAGACTATCTCTTCCTCGCGTCCGCCATGGCGCTCGGCGCTGCCTGCGTCATCGAGCCCGAACCGGGCTACAACTATCATATCCGCGAAGGATCGATTTCGCGGGTTCTCGATATCAGGCACATCGAGGCGATGATGGAAGGCGACCGCCGGTTTCTATCGCGCTACAGCCTCGATGCCGCAGCCACGGCCGCCCAGACATTTCGCGCCCGCAGCCTCCGGCAGGCGCATGCCTTTCTTGAACTCGTCGATGGCATCAAGCAGCGCTCCCTCTCCCGGGCGCTTCGTGCCGCCTGGCGCGATCCGCTGGCCATCGCGCATCTCAGAATGCCAATCGCAATCCGTTTGAACCGCATGACGGCAGCCCTTCGCGGCGCTGCTGTCCGGAATTCGGAAGTCACTGTCACAGGCGGCGCTTCGCGCTCGCGCAAAGGATAAGAGCCCATGAACCAACGAAACCTGACCCTGCACAGCACAGTCCCGAAGGCCCCTGACGATAGCGACAGCTTTATCGACATCGATCGCCTGATCGCCATTGTGATCCGCCGGGCTGGTTCGATTGCGCTCTGCGTTGCAGCGCTGGTGGCACTCGCCAGCGTCTATCTGCTATTCGCCACGCCGCAATATACCTCGATGACGCAGATCCTGCTGGATGACAGCATGACCAAGTATGCCGAGGATCAGGCGCCGGCCGCCAGCTCTCAGCAGGTGGACATGCAGATCGCCAGCGCCGTCGAAATCCTGAAATCCACCGAACTGGCGCTGCGCGTCGTCGATGCGCAAAACCTGTCGGAAAACCAGACGATCCTCGACACCGGCCAGGGCCCCGTCGATCTTGTGAAATCCGGCCTCAAGGTTGTTGTCAGCGCATTGACGCCCGGTGGCCCGCCGGTTTCGGACGATGATGCCAAGGAAGGCCGCCGCCAGAAGGCCGCCGCCATGCTGCAGCAGGCACTCAATGTCTCCCGCGTCACCCGCAGCTCGGTTATCGCCGTCTCGTTCCGCTCGACGGACAGGATGCTCGCCGCCCGGATCACCAAGGCCTATGCCGACGCCTATCTCAACGATACGCTGAACGCCAATTTCGATGCCACCGAGCGCGCCTCCGTCTGGCTGCAGGAGCGCCTTGCCGACCTGCGCAACCGTTCGCAGGTGGCCGCCCTCGAAGTCGCCAAATTCAAGACCGAGAACGGGCTCACTTCGGCCAACGGCGAACTGATGTCCGAACAGCAGCTTGCCGATCTCAACAAGCAGCTGATTGTCTCGCAGGCCGATACCGCCAGCGCCTCGGCTCGCTACAACCAGTTCAAGTCGATCGTCGATCAAGGCCCGGATGGTGCCGTCAACAATGCGGCGATCTCCTCCGGCCAGACCGACAATTCGGTCATCCAGGATCTGCGCACGCGCTACATCTCGGTTAGCCGCCGCGAAGCCGAGATCACCACCAATTTCGGCGCCGACCATCCACAGGCTGTCCAGCTTCGTACGGAAAAGGCCGATCTCACACGCCAGATCTTCCAGGAACTGCAGCAGCTGACGTCGAGCTACCGCAACGAATTCGAAGTCGCCCGCTCGCGCGAAGCGTCGCTGCGCCAGAATATCGAGCACCTGACCGGCAAGAATTCGGAGTCCAACAAGTCGATCGTTCAGCTCAACGATCTGGAACAGCGCGCAACGGCGCTGAAGACCCTCTACGAATCCTACCTCGCCCGCTACGAGCAGGCCTCGCAGCAGCAGTCCTTCCCGATCGCCAAGGCACGCGTTATCTCGGAAGCCGGTGTCCCGGCCTCGCCTTCCAGCCCGAAGAAGACCATGACGCTCGGTCTCGCCATCGTGCTCGGCCTGATGGCCGGTGGCGCACTGACCGCTTTCCAGGAATTCCGCGAACGCTTCTTCCGTGTCGAAGGCGATGTACGCACCATCCTCGGCCTGAAATTCCTTGGCTACCTACCGCTGGTCGGCAAGCCGCCGAAGGAACGCAAGGTCTTCAAGCCGCGCAAGGAGCCGCTACCGCAGCCGGTCGAGACGGTGGCCGACGATGGAGCCAGCTTCGAGCGCATCATGCGCATCGTTCTGGAAGCGCCGCGTTCGGTCTTTGCCGAAACGCTGCGCAATGCCAAGCTTGCCAGCGACGTCATGTTCCAAGGCAAGTCCGACCGTGTCATCGGCGTCGTCTCCGCTCTCCCCGGCGAAGGCAAGTCCACGACTGCGGCCAACTTCGCGGCCCTGCTGGCCTCCAGCGGCAAGCGCACGCTGCTGATCGACGCTGACTTGCGCAACCCGGGCCTGACGCGCATGCTGAAGCAGCCGCCGCAGAAGGGCCTCGTCGAAGCCGTGCTCGGCGAAATCCCCTGGGCCAGCGCTGTCAAGGTCGATAACCGCACCAAGCTCGCCATCCTGCCGGTCGTGTCCAACGACAACCTGATGCATACGAGCGAGTTGCTCGCGTCGCAGGGCATGTTCAACCTGATGGAAAACGCCCGCAAGATGTTCGACTACGTCGTCGTCGATCTGGCGCCGCTTGGTCCTGTCATCGACGCCAAGGCCTTTGCGCCGCAGGTCGATGGCTTCCTCTTCGTCACCGAATGGGGCCAGACACCGACGACGGTGGTGCGCGACATCCTGAATGCCGAGCCGCAGATCAAGCAGAAGATCCTCGGCGTTATCCTCAACAAGACGGATATGTCGGAGCTCAGCAAATTCAGCAATTTTGGCGGCACCGAACGCTACCGCCAGAAATATGTCAGCTATTACACCGACGAGATCTCGAAGAAGCAGGAACCGGCTGAAACCAACGCCTGATCAGGTGGAGAAAAGGTGGACCTGACCGCGCCAGAACCGGGCGACGGTTAGTCTGCCTGTCTTGAAAGCCCGCGTATCGAGATTGAGGCGCATTGCCTCGATCTCCGGCTCCTCGACCGGCGTGTGGCCGTGGACGACAAGCTTCGGCAGCGGCTTCATGGCCTGGAAAAAGCGCTCGCGGATGAAGACGAGATCTTCGTCGCTTTGCCGCTCCAGCGGCAGTGTCGGATCGATGCCGGCGTGGACGAAGAGAATATCCGGCGTATCGGCATAGATCGGCATTTCCCGCAGGAAATCGATATGCGGCTTCGGCAGCGACTGGCGGATGAAGGTATCCAGCTTCGAGGCCGTCGGAAAGATCAGCGGCAGATGCTCGGGATCGAGACCATAGGACCGCAGCAGCGCATCGGCACCCATCCGCATCCATTCGGCATAGGAAATCTTGCCGTCGATATAGTCGAGCATCATGATCTCGTGATTGCCGGTGAGACAGATCCGGTCGAAATTCTCCGGCGGCGGCATCATCAGATGCGAGATCACCTGGGCCGAGGACGGGCCGCGGTCGATATAATCCCCGAGCGTGATTAGCAGCTTGCGGCCCGGAAGACGCGCCGCATCCCTGACGATCGTGTGCTCTGCCATCTCCAGCAGGTCGTGGCGGCCGTGGATATCCCCGATCGCATAGATCGGCATATCGCCGGGGTCGAACTGGAGGCGCTGCCGGGATGGCGATGACATGGTCCTAACCTCACGGTCGTCGTCTGCGAATGAATGAGCCATAGTCGATCCCGCGCTGTGCTGGAAGCCGTGAAGTGCGAATTGTGAGCTTTACGAAATAGTTAGGCAAAAGGCTGCGGCTGGCAAGCTGGTAGAAAAATTCAAACCGTACCGATTTTGTAGAAAATGCAGCCTTATCAACAAGGATGGGATCGATCACTCATACGGACATCAAGAAGAGAATGGCCGATGGGAACAGTATCGCAATTGCACGACAGGCTGAGACCGGCCGCACACCGGATCGAGAGCGAGGAAGAAGCGGTCGCAGCGGCGCGCCGCCTTGCCGCCGATTTCAGGCGCCAGTCGAGCGAACGCGACATCAATCGCATCCTTCCCTATTCCGAGCTCGATTCACTGTCGCTTTCGGGGCTGACGGCGATCACCGTGCCCCCCGAATACGAAGGTCTCGACGTCAGCAACGCGCTGCTGGCGGAAATCGTCGCGATCATCGCCGAGGGCGATGCCTCGATCGGCGAATGCCTGGCAGTCCATTTCTCGGCTTTGGAGGGCTTGCGGCAGCACGCTGGCGACGATCTCAAGCGCCCGCTGTTCACTCGCGCTTTGGCGGGAGACCGCTTTGCCGAAGCAAGCTTCGACACCGATGCTGTTACCGCCCTTCCCCTCGGCCACCGCATCAATGGCCGCAGCCGGCAGGCAACAGCTGTGCTTTTTGCCGACTGGCTGGCGATCTCGACCCCCGGCAACAACCTTCTGCTTTATCTTGCCCGCAGGAGCGAAGGCCTGCAGGTGGTCGACAGCTGGGACGGGTTCGGCCAACGCACCAACGGTACCGCGGCTTTGATCGCTGAGAATGTTCAGACCAATGCAGATGCCGCTGTCAGCCAGGAGGCACCGGTTGTTGCGATCGCCTCGCTGCTGCATGCCGGCGTTGATCTCGGCATTGCCCGCGCCGTTCTGTCGGAATTGCAGGAAGCCGAAATCATGCCGCCGGCCGCAGGCGGGCTGATTGTCGGCATCGAAGCCGCGGCAGCCCTCCTGGAGCGGGCAGGACACCGGCTCGATATCGCCCAGATCAATTCAGGGACGGCGATCACCGAAGCGGAGTTTTCAGCCACCGCCGCACAGGCGCATTCAAGCGAACTGGCATTACGCACCGCCGCCGCCATTTTCGAGATCGCAAAAGGTGACGTGGGCGGCATCGGCCGCAACCTTGACCGGCACTGGCGCAACGCCCGCATCCGGGCGCTCGGCGGCAAGCTCGCAGGCTTGCATGCGAAAGCAGTCGCCTATTACGGCCCTAACTGGGAAATCTGATCAGCCAGCCGCCGAAACCGGCAGAACCTCGGCGACGTCGACATCGCCGAGCTTGCCATCCTTGGCGACGAACTGTTCCAGCGTCATGTTGTCGAGGATGTCGGCGATTGCGTCACGAACCTCGGTCATCGACCGGCGGACATGGCAGGTCTCGGGATCCGAACAGTCGTCGCAGGCTTCATAAGCCGTGCGGCTGGCGCAGCGGATCGGTGCCAGCGGACCGTCGAGCGTACGGATGACATGGCCGATTCGAATTTCCGATGCCGGACGCGACAGCGAGTAACCGCCGCCCGGTCCCTTCTTCGAGCGCAGGATGCCGACATTGCGAAGCTCGAGCAGGATCGTATCGAGGAACTTCTTCGGGATGTTGTTGCGCGCCGCGACGTCGTTGATGAACGCCGTCTCTCCGGGCGCCAGCCTGGCCAGATCGACCAGCGCCTTCAGCCCGTATTTTCCCTTTTTCGTCAGCATCTTCGATAGCCCTGCAGTATTCGCGCCATTATGCCTTCTTCTATTGTCAAATAACGCCGAAACCATGGGCGCGCAATGAAATAGCCAGCTTTTATATAGGTTACATCGGATTCCTGCGCAGAGTGCCGCCTTTTTCGCACAGGCGACGGCAGGATCCAGCCGTTTCTGTTTTATTTTCAATATCAAAGGCCTTGCTTCGCAGCTGCAGCATGCCCATATCTGCGTTTTCAGATCATCAATTTGTGTCGTTTTGGCAACAGGGGTCCGCAACAGCGTGACCTAACCGTATCTCAGCTTGATACGGTTAGGCTGATGTGCGATCCAATACTCGCGGGTTGCCGCTTTCCCTTAGGGGATTCGACAAAACTGGGATGGGTTTTTGACGCTGGTTTCTCGGCGCGATCTCCTGCGCCCGATTGAAAAAGGAACTGCTATGAACATTCGTTCTATTCTCATTGGTTCGGCGGCTGCGCTGAGCTCGGTGTCCGGCGCATACGCGGCCGACGCCATTGTTGCAGCTGAGCCGGAAGCTGTTGAATACGTTCGCGTTTGCGACGCTTACGGCACTGGCTACTTCTACATTCCGGGCACCGAAACCTGCCTCAAGATCGGTGGCTACCTCCGCTTCGACGTCGGCTTCGGCTTCGGCGATGCTTACAAGAACAACTCGAACGAAGACTGGTCTTCCCGTACCCGCGCTCACGTCGCCTTCGACGCCAAGAGCGACACGGAATACGGCACACTGACGAGCCGCATCGTTCTCGAAGCCAACAACCGTCCGGTTGCTACAGGCGCAAGCGGCATCACCGCTGAAAGCTCGACGACCCTCGGTGGCGTTTCCACCGGCACGATCATCGACCAGGCCTACATCGATATCGCTGGCCTGCGCGTTGGTAAGTTCACCAGCTGGTGGGACGACGACTTCTCGGGTGAAACCGATGCAATGGCAAACGTGACGAACACGAACGCTGTTCGCTATCAGTATGACGCTGGCGATTTCTACGCAGGCGTAGCGCTCGAAGAACTCGGCGGCAACGACGGTACCTTCACCCGCAGCTCGTCCTTCGTTGGCGGCACGGACGAGCGTGGCAACACCCTCGGCGTTGACGCTTCGGTCGGCGGCAAGTTCTCGAACTTCACCTGGGCTGTCTACGGCGGCTATGACGCTGGCAACCAGGAAGGCGCCGTCACGGCTCGTATCGGTGCAGACGTTGGCCCAGGCAAGGCTGAAGTTGCAGTCATCTGGTCGAGCGGTCTCGGCGACGCCGGCAACGGCGGCAACGCTTACTACGCAAACGGCGAATGGACGGTCGTTGCTCAGTACGCTCTGAAGGCAACCGACAAGTTCACCATCACCCCTGCAGCTCAGTACACCAACAACATCGTAACCGATGCTGACGGCAGCTGGGATGACGGCAGCATGTGGCGCGCCGGCGTGACCCTCGACTACCAGGTCGTTGAAAACCTGAATGCCAAGCTGACCGCGACCTACGTCAAGGAAGACTACGGCAATCAGACGGTTGACGGTAAGGGCGATGCTGACTGGGTTGAAGGCTTCTTCCGCCTGCAGCGCGACTTCTAATGAATTGACGTGCGGTTAGAGACGCACGTCAAGTGATCTGGTTGACCTCCGATCACAGTGAAGAAGCCCGGATTTCCCTCCGGGCTTCTTTTTTGTTTTGAGTTTTTAGGAGTGGGTTGCGGCGGTGAGATCGCTGCGGTCGAGTGCACTGATCTGCTCGATGCAATCCTGCACAGTAACACCTTTCAGCACGCCTGCGACCGCGCTGTCGGCCTGCGCACTCAGCTGATCCGATACGGCGCCGATATTGCGGGTGACCGAGCAGATCGAGGGGATGCCTCCCCTTGCCGACCAGGCCTTCTGCTCCGGAAGCACGCTGCCATGAATGTCGAGAAGCTTGATGTCAGGTGCCGGCCTTGCAAGGCGTATCCCACCGTTGACCCCGTCGCTGGAGACGAGGATGCCGGATTTCGACAGAGTCGAGACGATTTTTCTGACAAAACTGGGGTTCGTGTCGAGACTGACGGCCAATAACGGGCTCGTCGTGCGAACGCCCGCGGCCTCGTTGACCGCGACCGTCACTACGATTTGCAGCGCTGTCGGAAACCGTGTGTCACTCATCAATTGTGACATACCGCCGAAACAGCAAAAAATCTAGAACCACTATCGCCGATTGCTGTGAATCGGCGAGTTGCAGTTGCTAGTGGCCGCGGTCGGTCACTTCAAAACTCGTCCCTTGTCCGGTCCCAAGCAGATCGGCGAGCGTCGAAGAGAGGTCAATGCCATCGAGGTCGGCAATGGCTGCCGTGCGGGCCTTGTCGATCAGAGCATCATAGAGATAATCGAAGCTTGTCTTCGGCAGCTTGCGGGCCGGCGTGACGGCGGCATAAATTTCGGCAAGCGAGACCATACGCGGCGACCGGGCAAGCCGGTAACCTTCATCATCGCCGCTGACAATATCTGCGAACTTCAAAAGGCCGAGGATCGCATCGGCGTCATGCTCGGCTATGCCGCCGATCCGGCAAATCTTGCGGTGCGGCGTCGTGCGCGACTGCGCCTGATTATAGGCAATAGCCAGAACGATGCGCAACGCCGTCCTGAAAGTTTGGCTCGGCATCACGTCGCTTTCCTCCGTCTCCCGCGTATCGGGATAGGAGGCGATGCCGAAGAGGGTTTTAAACAACTCGGGGCAAGGTGTGGTCATGGTGTGTATCGGCTGTAATTTCTTGGGAGGAATTATCAAAGCAGGATCGCCGCGTATGCGCCTGGGAGGAATTGGCGCCGCGGAGGATGAAATGGAGAGGGCTATCCGTATTGTTGTCAGGATCGACGGCCGTGCGTTCGCCGTACGGTCGTCTCGTCGCTCGCGCGGCGCAATCGGCCAGCCGCGATATATCACGACGCTATCTTTAACGGCTGTTCCGGAGATTTTCCATCCCCGTAACTGGAACACACTGTCCAAAAAATGTGATTAATCCAGGCGTAAATTAGTCAGCGCAAATGGGCGCAAGGCATAATCCCGCGAGATTCCGGAGCCTTGTGGAATAAGAGCGCCAGATGTCTGGACGCGGTCTCTACCGCGTCCAGACGGAATCCTATCGATCAGACGAGATCGAAACGGTCGGCGTTCATCACCTTGTTCCAGGCGGCAACGAAGTCCTTGACGAACTTCGCCTTGGCGTCTGTCTGACCATAAACTTCGGCGATGGCACGCAGCTGCGAATGCGAGCCGAAGATCAGGTCGGCGCGGGTACCGGTCCACTTGAATTCGCCGGTCTTGCGGTCGCGGCCTTCATAAACGCCGTCCTTGCCGGGAGCCGGAGCCCACTGCGTGCCCATATCGAGCAGGTTGACGAAGAAGTCATTGGAGAGCGTTTCCGGGCGCGACGTGAAGACGCCATGCTCGGGAGCACCAGCCTTCAGCACACGCAGACCACCGACGAGGACGGTCATCTCAGGCGCCGTCAGCGTCAGCAGCTGGGCACGGTCGACGAGTGCTTCCTCGGCCTTGAGGAACTGCTTGCGCTTCCCGTTGACATAGTTCCGGAACGCGTCGGCGCGTGGCTCCAGCGCTGCGAAGGAAGCAGCGTCGGTCTGTGCATCGGACGCATCGGTGCGGCCCGGCGTGAACGGCACGTTGACGGACTGGCCGCCAGCCTTTGCCGCCTTTTCGACACCGGCAGCACCGGCCAGCACGATCAGGTCGGCCAGCGAGAGCTTCTTGCCGCTATTCTGGGCTGCGTTGAACTCCTTCTGGATGCCTTCGAGAACGCCGAGAACCTTGGCGAGCTGGGCGGGCTGGTTGGCTTCCCAATCCTTCTGCGGTGCAAGACGGACGCGCGCGCCATTGGCACCACCACGCTTGTCGGAACCGCGGAAGCTCGAGGCGGACGCCCAGGCGGTGGAAACCAGCTCCTGCACGGAAAGACCGGTCGAGAGAACCTTCTCCTTCAGCGCCGCGATGTCCGCATCGTCGATCAATTTGTGATCGACGGCCGGAACGACATCCTGCCAGATCAGATCTTCAGCCGGAACATCCGGGCCGAGATAGCGGGCCTTCGGGCCCATGTCGCGGTGCGTCAGCTTGAACCAGGCGCGAGCGAACGCGTCGGCAAACTCGGCCGGGTTTTCCAGGAAGCGGCGCGAGATCTTTTCGTAGACCGGGTCGAAACGCAGCGCCAGGTCACTGGTCAGCATCGTCGGGCGATGCTTCTTCGTGGCATCGAAGGCATCAGGAACCGAAGCTTCGGTGGTCTTCGCCACCCACTGCTTGGCGCCCGCCGGGCTTGTGGTCAGCTCCCACTCGAAGCCGAACAGATTTTCGAAGAAAAAGTTGCTCCACTGCGTCGGCGTCTGCGTCCAGGTGACTTCGAGACCGCTGCCGATCGTGTCGCCTGCCCGGCCAGTGCCGAACTTGCTGTTCCAGCCAAGCCCCTGATCTTCGATCGCGCCGCCTTCCGGCTCGACACCGACGAGCGACGGATCGCCAGCACCATGGGTCTTGCCGAAGGTGTGGCCGCCAGCGATCAGCGCCACGGTTTCTTCGTCATTCATCGCCATGCGGGCGAACGTGTCGCGAATGTCGCGCGCCGAAGCGAGCGGATCTGGATTGCCGTTCGGGCCTTCCGGGTTGACGTAGATGAGACCCATCTGCACAGCACCGAGCGGCTCTGCCAGCTCGCGTTCGCCGCTGTAGCGCTCGTCGCCGAGCCATGTGCCTTCAGGACCCCAATACAGTTCTTCCGGCTCCCAGACGTCGGCACGGCCACCGGCAAAGCCGAAGGTCTTGAAACCCATCGACTCAAGCGCAACGTTGCCGGTCAGGATCAGGAGGTCGGCCCAGGAAATGCTGTTGCCGTATTTCTGCTTGATCGGCCACAGGAGACGGCGGGCCTTGTCGAGGTTGACGTTGTCAGGCCAGCTGTTCAGCGGGGCAAAGCGCTGCTGCCCCTGACCGGCGCCGCCGCGGCCGTCGGTGATGCGGTAGGTACCGGCGCTGTGCCAGGCCATGCGGATGAACAGGCCGCCATAGTGACCGAAGTCGGCCGGCCACCATTCCTGCGAATCGGTCATCAGCGCATGAAGGTCCTGCTTCAGCGCTTCGAGATCGAGCTTCTTGAACTCTTCGGCATAGTTGAAGCCCTCACCCATCGGGTCGGAGCGGACGGAATGGCCATGCAGCATCTGCACGTTGAGCTGGTTCGGCCACCATTCGCGATTGCCTCTGGCGCGCGGCGTGTTACCGCCGTGCGGGACGGGACATTTGCCTGCGCTGTCGGGTTTCTGGTCGTCCATGACGTTCTCCTTGAATTATTCCATGATCTGCCGTCGACAGGGAGGGGCCGTGCCATCTGGCCGGCTGAGCGCCTCGGCGCCTCCTCCCCTACCCTCTTCTTATCGGAAGCATGTGATAAATTTAAGTTGGATTTACTGATTGCCGCGATAAGATAAAGTTATGAAGAACCTGACATTGAAACAGCTGCGCTATTTCGAGGCGCTCGCCCGCCACGGCCGTTTCCGCCTTGCCGCGGATGCCTGCGCCATCTCGCAGCCGGCGCTATCAATGCAGATCAAGGAGCTCGAAGAGGAGCTGGGAAACGATCTCTTCGAACGCAGCGCCCGCGAGGTGAAGCTCACCGCCTTCGGCCAGATGTTCGCCTCCCGCGCTCATGACATTTTACGTGCAGTCGATGAGCTCGGCGATCTCGCCCGCGCATCGCGCGATCCGTTTCTGGCCCGTTTGAGGATTGGCATTATCCCGACCGTTGCGCCCTATCTGCTTCCGGCAATTATAAACGATCTGAACGCCACATTCGACGGGATTCAGATCGAGGTGCGCGAAACGCAGACCGCAAAGCTCGTGCAGGAGCTGTCCCGCGGCGATCTCGATCTGGCGATCGTCGCCCTCCCGGTCTCTGAACCGTCGCTGGCCGAACTGAAACTTTTCGACGAGGAATTCGTGCTCGTCCGCCGCCTGGAAGACGAAGGCCGCCCGGTGCCCGACCGCGACATGCTGCGCGAAATGCGGCTGCTGCTGCTCGAGGAAGGCCATTGCTTCCGCGAGCAGGCACTGTCCTTCTGCCGCATCGGCCAGGCCCGGCCGCGGGAAATTATGGAAGGCAGCTCGCTCTCCACACTGGTCCAGATGGTCGGCGCCGGCATCGGCGTCACGCTGATCCCGGAAATGGCCGTCCCAATCGAAACCCGCTCGGCGCAAGTCTCGATCGCCCGCTTCCAGTCGCCCCGGCCATCACGCACCATCGGCATGATCTGGCGCAACTCGACCCCGCTGGTCAGGCAGCTGATGGAGATCGGTGAGGTGATCAGGAGATCTGCGGGGAGCGTGCAGAGGCAGCATCTTCACGCCGAGGCGTGAAGGCGCTTGGCTCGGAAGCGACCCTCTCGCCCGGAGCCCCCTCACCCTACCCTCTCCCCGAGGGGAGAGGAGATGTTGGCGTGAGCGGCATCCTTTGCATTCCCTTCTCCCCAGCGGGGAGAAGGTGGCCCGAAGGGTCGGATGAGGGGGGCCACGAGCACGGCATTTCCCTCGTCTTGTGGCGAGCATAGCAATGAGGGAGAGTTCAACGAACCCTCCCCTTAATCAACCTCAAGCAGCAGGCTGCTTCGTCTTGCGCAGATACGGCAGCACCGTATTGAACGAACCAAACCGCGCGATCGCATCCTCGTTGGAAACGGCGGCGGTGATGATCACGTCGTCGCCCTGCTGCCAGTTAGCGGGCGTCGCGACCTGATGCTTGGCCGTCAGCTGGATGGAATCGATGGCGCGCAGGATCTCCGCGAAGTTGCGGCCTGTCGTCATCGGATAGGTGAGAACAAGCTTGATCTTCTTGTCCGGGCCGATCACGAAGACCGAGCGCACAGTCGCGTTATCCGCGGGCGTGCGGCCTTCCGAGCTCTCGCCGGCGCCGGCCGGCAGCATATCGTAGAGCTTGGCGACCTTCAGATCCTTGTCGCCGATCAGCGGATACTCGACCTCGAAGCCGGTCGCCGTCTTGATATCGCCCTTCCACTTGGCGTGGCTTTCGACCGGATCGACCGAAATGCCGATGATCTTGACGCCTCGCTGACGGAATTCGCCCTCGAGTCCGGCCATGGCACCGAGTTCCGTGGTGCAGACAGGCGTGAAGTTCTTCGGATGCGAGAACAGCACCGCCCAGCCATTGCCGATCCAGTCATGAAACTGGATAGGACCCTGGCTGGTGTCAGCACTGAAATCCGGGGCGACGTCATTGATGCGCAGGCTCATGGAATGGGACCTTTATGAAGATGGTGACAGCCAGGGGCTGGGAATGCCTCATGCCTGACCGGGTGAAATATCCGCCGCTACGCTAGAGGAACTTCCCGCTCCAGTGAATGCCTTTTCGGCGGGATTTTGCTCAGATGCCGCGTCTTTGTTTTCAGCGTTTCGAACAGCCGGTAGCCGCCCGGCCAGCGGCCGTAGCCGCTGGCGACATTGATGTGCCCGGCGAGCCCGGCATTGCGCAGATCGCTGCCCCAGAGCCTGGAGAACAGCGTCAGTCGCTCAAGCGACATGTAATGATCGTTGAGGCTGCCGACGAGCATGCTTGGAAACGGCAGCCATTCCGTCGGCATGGTGCCGAAGCCGATCTGGCCGGGATGCAGCTTGTCGGTAACCTTGAGATCGCAAGGGGCGACCAGCAGCGCGCCCTTGACGCGCCGGGCCGCCGGCCGTCCGGCCAGACGGGCTGCCAGCAGGCAACCGAGGCTGTGGGCGACGATGAAGGCCTCGCCCGCCCGCTCCAGCTCTGTTTCCAGAGCTTCCAGCCATGGGGTGACGCGCGGATGATCCCAGTCTTCCTGCTGAACCAGACGGCTCTCGGGGTGATCCTTGAGCCAGGCGCTCTGCCAATGCGCCTCTTCCGATCCGAAAAGTCCGGGAACGATAAGTACCGGCGTCATGTCGTCTCCGATCTAGAGAATGCCGAACGTGATGGCAAAAAGCAGAGCAAAGGAGAGTGCCGCGGCAGCCGGTGCGGCTAGATCGGCGCTGCTGCGCAGGATCCGGCCGGACGGTGAAAGCGGCGCCGGGCGGCGGTCGTCGAAAACGGCCATGCCAGCCTCCTCAATACCAGGGCCCGGAAGCCGGGGTCCAATAGTAGAACTCGTAGTCGCGAGCGCTGGGCTCCCGATCGCCTTCGGAAAGCAGCGACGCATCGAGCGGCTGCGGATGGCTGAGCGCCTGCCGCAGGATCGACAGGATTTCGAATACAAGCCTCATAACCCGGTTCTCCTCATGAGATCGTCAGATCGACTGGTTGCGTCTTGCATTGGCAAGCAGGTCTTCGGCACGGGCCACCGGGCCGAAAAGCATCAGCAGGCGGTTCTGTTCACGGACCGGAAGCCGGTAGCGGCGGGAAAAATCGAAGACGTTCCAGAGTTCGTCCGCCATCCGCAAACCCAAGCCAGCGCCGCCCATGACGGTTACTCCGCGGCTTGAAGGTTGCGGCGCGAGGCCGGGAAGAAGGCCGCAAGCTCATCGACAACGGCCCCGATCCGGCCGGACAACGGTTCCGACGAGACCTTGTAGTCGGTGAAATCACGATCCGAAGCGTAGACGGCCGTCGGCAGCGTGTGGGCCATGAAGAAACCGAACAGAGGGCGCAGCTGATGCTCGACCATCAGCGCATGCCGGTCACCGCCGCCGGTCGCGGTGATGATCACAGGCTTGGAGCGCAGCTCATGCGGCTCGATCAGATCGATCAGATGCTTGAAATGGCCGGGATAGGAGCCCTTATAGGTCGGCGAGCCGACCACCAGCACGTCGGCATTGACGATATCGTCAATGACGGCGGCAGCCTGCGCATCAAGCTCCTTACGCCACAGCGACGAACCAAGCGACGGACCGACGTCGTGCAGGTCGTAGACCTTCGTCGAGAAACCATAGCTTTCAGCCGCCAAACCGGCGATATGGTCGACGAGCGCGTAGGTCTTGGACGGGCGGCTGAAGCTGCCGGCGATTCCCACAAGGCGAAGGGGCATGTCTCTCTCCTTTGATCTTGCGCTAAATATTCTCTATAAATTTAGTGCACTAAAGGAATGGAATTCCATTCTGGAGAGCGGCAGGGAAATTCGATCCCTCAGGTTGAGCTTTGTCCGGGATGGCAATGAGCCGCAGGCGAACAAGCGCTAAAACGGTGTGAAAAGGCGCCTCTGTCAGTCAGCCTGCAACAGCTTGCGCTGCAACTCGGCTGCGACGAAGACCGAATGCTCGGTCACCTGCGGCAGGCCCATCAGTTCGCCGAAGGTACCACGCGCCAGCGGCCCGCCGATCAGCAGCGACGGTTCGGCGTCGCCTGCCCGGCCGATCGCCTCGCAACGATCGTTGCAGGCGATGCCCAGCCCCGTCGGATCGAGCTCCAGCCAGCCTGCCTCGGCCAGCTCGCTAAGCCAGAGCTGGCTCTGCAGGATGCCACCATGCGCCGGCCCCGTGGTCACCACCACGGCGTCGACGGTCTTCGCCAGCGTGCTGCCGTTGCGAAGCCTCAGCGTGACGCCGATCTCCTCGCCATCACGTTCTGCATCGCGCACTGACGCGGCCAGCACCGAAAGCCGCCCCTCGCCGATTGCCTGATCGAGCGCCTCCTCCACCTGCGGAGCGATCCGGAAGCGATGCACATCCCAGAAGGGACGCAGATGCCGGACGATGCGCTGCCGCTCGGCAAGCGCAAGCCCCTGCCAGATCTGCCGTCCATGGCCGCGCACCTCGTCGATGACGGCATGCCAGCTGATGCCCGCCCTGCCCGCCTCGTCAATCGCCCGGCGAATGCTCTTCAGCAGCTGCGAGGCGGTCTTCGCGGGTTGCGCCGTGGAATCACCGAACGGCTCCTGCGCCACCGTGGCATGGCCGCGCGACCGCAGACCGCGCCGGGAGGCAGAGACGATCTCGCCGTGGTGACCGGCAAGCGACAGCGACGCGACGATATCGGCCGCCGTCAGACCATTGCCGACGATCAGCACACGGTCATCGGGACGGATCGCATCGAGCGCGCCTGCAGCCGTCGGATCGGCAACATATCGCGGATGACCGGCGAGTGCGGCCTGCAGCCCGCGGGGTGCGGACGGTGCGGGATGCGTCGTGGCAATCACCAGATAGTCGGCGCGGGTCTCCGCACCGGCACTGTCGGAAATAACCCACTTATCCGATGTCTTTTCAACACCGGTCACCAACGCGCGCCTGTGGATGATCCTGCCCTCGTCAACGAGCGGCTGCACACGGGCGGCAACATAGGCGCCGAAAAGGCTGCGCTTCGGAAAGAGGCTGCCATCGGAGCGAACAGCCCGCGGATCGTCGGCAACGCCATCGGTGGCGGCGATCCAGTCGAGAAAATCTTCCGGCCTATCGGGAAACAGGCTCATGCGGGCGGCGGGCACATTGATGCGGTGCGCCGCATCCGTCGTGTCGTAGGCGAGCCCGCGGCCAAGCTCCTCGCGCGGTTCGAAGACGATGATATCGGCCTGCCCGGGTGCAAGCGCTTGTGCAAGATGATAGGCGGCACCGGCGCCGGATACGCCCCCGCCAATAATTGCCACGACCTTGGAAAGACCGCCACCGCTGTTCATCACGTTATCGTACCTGGATAATTCACTGCTGCAATCCGCAATAAGGCGGATCATCATTCCGCACAACCAATATACTCTATAAAAAATGTGGAATTTTATTCGGCGAGCTCCGCCGCTTTCGCAAGAGTTTTTCCGGCCTTCATTCGAGAAGAGACACTCGTGCTTCGAAGGCGCGCCCGCGATCTGACATGCTTTTGGCTGTTTAGAGATCAATTCTCATCATCAAGACGGGACAATAATATGAACAAGACTTTCTCCACGCTCGCCCTGACGCGCCGCGCAAGCCTTGCAGCGCTCGCCGTTTCGGCCGTCGCGCTGGCAACCTTTGCCGCACCGCTTCCCTCGGTCGCAGCCGATAAATCCATCAAGGTCGGCATCATGAGCGGCGAGGACGAAGACGTCTGGCGCGTCGTGACCGCGGAAGCCGCCAAGAAGGGTCTCAAGATCGAGACCATCGCCTTTAACGACTATACGCAGCCGAACGAAGCGCTGGAGCGCGGCGAAGTCGATGCCAACGCTTTCCAGCACCAGCCCTACCTCGACAACCAGATCAAGACGCACAGCTACCATATCGTCCGTGTCGGCTACACGGGTGTCTGGCCGATCGGCCTCTACACCAAGAAGTACAACACGGTCGCCGAGATCCCCGAGGGCGCCATCATCGGCGTGCCGAACGACCCGTCGAACGAGGGCCGTGCACTGCGCGTGCTGCAGAATGAGGGCCTGATCAAGCTCAAGGACGGCACCGGCATTCTCGCCACCCTCGCCGATGTCACCGAGAATCCTAAGAAGCTCGAGATCAAGGAACTCGACGCCGGCATCGTCGGCCGCTCGATCGACGATCTCGACGGCGCCGTCGTCAATACCGACTGGGCGCTGAAGAGCGGTCTGTCTCCGAAGGAGCGCATCGCCCAGGAGCCGATCGCCGACAACCCCTACCGCAACTTCATCGCCGTCAAGGAAGACAACAAGGACGCCGATTGGGTGAAGACACTGGTTTCGGCCTATCAGAACGACACCGTCAAGGCCGAGTTCGACAAGGTCTACAAGGGAACCGGCCTGAGCGCCTACTAAGTCAAAATTCGCGCTGGGGGAAAGGCGCGAATCCAAGGCGGTCCGGACGTCAGTCGTCCGGGCCGCCTTGAGCATTTCTGAAGGAAAGACAATGAATTCATACGTGTCCGCCCCGGCGATCGGGGCGAAGCAGGAAACAGCGGCCGATGTCGTCCGGCTGGTCGACGTCAAGCGCCGCTTCGGCGAGACACCCGCCCTCGACGGCATTTCGCTGACGGTCAGAAAAGGCGAGATCTTCGGCATCATCGGCCGCAGCGGCGCCGGCAAGTCGACGCTGATCCGGTGCCTGAATGGTTTGGAGCGGGCCGATAGCGGCGAGATCCATATCGAAGGCCGCGATATAACGAGCCTCCCGGAAAGCGCGCTTCAGCCGCTGCGCCGCCGTATCGGCATGATCTTCCAGCATTTCAATCTGCTGTCGTCGAAGACAGTCGAGGAAAACATCGCCCTGCCGCTGAAGATCGAAGGCGTTGCGAAGGCCGAACGCCTGAAGCGGGCACGCGAACTGCTCGATCTCGTCGGTCTCGCAGACAAGGCGAAGGCCTATCCCTCATCGCTGTCAGGCGGCCAGAAGCAGCGCGTCGGCATCGCCCGTGCGCTGGCAGCCCGCCCGGCCCTGCTTCTCTCCGACGAAGCGACATCCGCACTCGATCCGGAAACCACCCGTTCGATCCTGGCGCTGCTGAAGGACATCAACCGCAAGCTGGGCCTGACGGTGGTGCTGATCACCCACGAGATGGAAGTGATCCGCAGCATTGCCGATCGCATCGCGGTCATCGATGCAGGCAGGATCGTCGAGGAAGGCCAGGTCTGGTCGGTCTTCGGCAATCCGCAGAGCACGATCACGAAGAGCCTGCTCGGCAGCATCCGCCCGCAGCTTCCGGAGCATATCGCCGCCAGGCTGTCGCCCGAAACCGGGACCGAAGCGATCCTCAGCGTCGATCTCGCCGGACCGGAGGCGCAGGGCGCGCTGTTCGCCGATCTTTCGGCAGCACTCCCGCATTCCTTCCGCCTCGTTCATGGCGGCATCGATCACATCCAGAACCAGCCGGTGGCGCGCTTCTTCATCGCCGTCCCGGCCCGCGATCCCGGCCTCAAGGACAAGGTCGAACAATTTCTGACGGCCCGCTCGGCGCGGGTGGAGGTACTCGGCTATGACACCGATCATGCTTGACCTGCTCTTGCGGTCGCTCTGGGAAACCATCCTGATGACCGCCGCATCCGGCATCATCTCGTTGGTCGCAGGTCTGCCGCTTGGCCTGGCGCTGGTGCTGACGGCCCGCGGCGGCATTGCCGAAAACCGTTGGATTAACAGCGTCCTCGGCGCCGTCATCAACGGTTTCCGCTCGGTGCCCTTCATCATCCTTCTGGTGGCGCTGATCCCGCTGACGCGGCTGATCGTCGGCACCGCGCTCGGCACGTGGGCGGCGATCGTGCCGCTGGCGATCGCCGCGACGCCTTACTATGCCCGCATCGCCGAAGTGTCGCTACGCGAAGTCGACCGCGGTCTGATCGATGCCGTCCGCGCCATGGGCGGCAATCGCTGGACGATCATCTGCGAGGTGCTGGTGCCCGAAGCCCTGCCCGGCATCGTCGCCGGCTTCACGGTAACGCTGGTGACCTTGATCGGCGCCTCGGCCATGGCCGGTGCGATTGGTGCCGGCGGCCTCGGCGATCTGGCGATCCGCTACGGCTACCAGCGCTTCGAGACATCGGTAATGATCGCCGTCGTCATCGTGCTCATCGTGTTGGTCTGCGGCATCCAGTGGCTCGGCGACCGCCTCGTCGAGCGGCTGGATCACCGCTGAGACGTAGCCAGATGTCAGATGGCGCGCCGGGCAGCCGGCGCGCCATCTCATCATTATGCTCATGCGACTGGCGGTCGATGCCGCCGCTGCGCTCCCATAGTTCCAGCATCTGTTGCCCGAGATGGCAGGCCTCGGAACCGCGAGGCAGAGCAGCTCTACTCTGGCGTCAAAACTTGAACAGCCTAACGCTTTATCGCGCGAAGAGCGGCCAAGACTTCCCCTGCGACAGTCTTCCAGGTGCGCAGCCGGGGCTTGGCCTCCGCTATCTGCTGCCGCAAGCTTTCGCGGTACGATGTATCCTGCATCAACTTATCGACCAGCGCTGCAAGCGCATCCGGATCATCCGGATCGAAATAGAGACCCAGGTCACCGCAAACTTCGCGCAGGACCGGGGCGGTCGAGCAGATCGCCGGCGTTCCGCACCACAGTGCTTCACCGGCAGGCAGCCCCCAGCCTTCTATCCGGCTAGGAACCACTACTGCGAGGGCATTGGTATAAAGACGGACGAGATCAGTCTGATTGGGGTTCTTGGTAAAAATGATATGGTCACGAATTGGGCGCAACGCGGCCTGCTCAGCATAGCGCTTAAGTCTCTTCCGGGGAGCGCCGGCAAGAACAAGATTGGGAACTTCACGGCCGGCTTCCTTCATCCGCAGCAGCGCGTTAAACACCACCTCGATATTCTTGCGGCCAAGATTAACCCCCACGGAAAGCAGGTAAGGTGCCGCAGGCAGGCTGATTTCCGGAGCCTCGACACCATCAGGACAATGGTGAACCAGCGGGACGACCGCGACCGGCCCCGGTTTCGGCAGCATTCTTGCCGCAGCAAAGCGTCCCAGTTCGTCCCTTGTGAATTCGGAATTGGCGAGGATCAGTTTCGACCGCTCGATAACGAAGCGGTTGTCCCGCAGGAAATTGCGGTCGAAACGACGGAACCGCTTTGTGGCACCATTATGCAATGGCATAAAATCATGAAGCAGCGGCACGACGGCCGCCTTGGATCCCGCAGTCTTCAGTGCCTTGATCATATCGACGATCAACTTCGGCCGCCCCGCCGAAACAAATAACCCATCCTGGATATCGATCTTCGAAAGGCTACTTGCGTTCTTCTCCCAGAGCCGTTTGTTGCGCCTTGATGCCATCGAGATATTGAGCAGATGCGCAATGCCCGACAGCAGAAACGCTCCGCCGTAATATGTCCGAAACCAGCGCTGCCCGACATTCTCAGGCAAATCAAATACCACCGTGCCATCGGCAGCTCTGTGCCATTTCACTTCGTAAAAGCATCGTGTGCCGAAAGAAAAAACAACGAAGCGGATATTCTCATCAAGCGCAGCGGCCTCTTTGCCGACCTCGACAACCGTCCGAGCAATGCCATAATTTTGAATGCGCCGAGCCGAAGCAGACAGCAGAGCTTCTGTCACATCGAAGAAAACGGTATCTTGCGGCATCAGGTGCACTCGTTCTGCGGGCGTTTTGCTCGGACCATATCGCTTGTCAGAGCGAACAAGAAGCCGAGCAACAAACTGAAATAATGCAGGTAGAAATCGAGACTTAGAAAAGAATCGAAGACCATCGCTATGCCCCAAAGCCCAGTGACTGACAATGTCAAAACCGCTCGGTTAGCGGGTGGAAGACCGTAAGAGACCAGATATGGCGTAAATAGAAACAGCAAGCCGACACATAAGAAGACAATCCCGCCGGTCACCAGCCACGACAGATACTGGTTATGATTGTGCTCGAAGCCAAACCTATCTTGAATGATCGGCCGAAGTGACAGCGCACCATGACCAAAAAAAGGCGCCTTCCAAATGGCTTCTACCGAGGCAGCCCACATATCCAGACGAAGCGTTACTGAAGGATCACCGGGGCCTTGAGCTGCATTGCGCTCAGCTTCAGCACGCAAGGCAACTCCGGCACCCTCATTCGCTCCGGCTTGAACCACCATCCCAAGCTTAGCATCATTCGCTGACGCTTCTGCATCAATCGCATACGCGTTTCTAAAGATATCGAAAACGGCCGGGAGTCTGCCGAAATTATTACATCCCGTTGCAGATTGGACTGGCAAACAAAGCAACGCGCCGATGGCCGCCGATGCCAAAAGCTCAATTGCCGTTGGCAGTGCAGCTCGAAACTTGCGCGACAACCGTAACAGGATAAAGGCTGCGAATACTCCAAACTGTGCGACGGCGACACCGCGCGAGCCCGTGTAGCCAAGCACGACAACGACGCTAAGAGAGAGCAGCGCAAGGCGTAGAAAACGTGCACGTCGCGACAGGCCCTCCCAGCCAAGGAGTAACAAGAAGGTCAGCGTCGTGAAGATGATGGCAGGGATGAACGGCCAAGCAGCTTCCGCACGCACGCGGCAGCCATCCCGGATGCCGAGAAACATGTAACCGCTGAGCACAGCGAAGGCAGCGGCAAGCGACCAAGGAGCGACAACATGAAAGCGACCATACAAATTCTTGATCTGCTGGCCGCGTAAAAAGCCAATCGCGAGCATGGCAATTGCGATCGCATAAAGTTCCAAATCTGGGTTACGAGGCGGCTTCTCGCCGGCCTGAAGACCTGGATAGAAAACTAAAAGCAGAAGGCAGAAAGCAAAATAGCCCGCTGCCGGCAACGCAAAGCGCAGGATTGCGCTGCGCGAGCTTGCGTAATCAGATTTGTTCCAGAAGATCACAGTCGGCACGACGCCGACGACGACCAAATAAGGGACTATCTTGCCGGCAAGGAAAAGCGCGAACACCAATCCGACGATGAACCCATCGTCCAGAACCGCCCGCGCCTTGGAAAACATCGCCGCCTCACATGCCAATATTCAAGAGCTGGAGACGCATCGTCCAGCATCAGTTGTCATGCAAATAAGCCGCATCGCCGCGGCGTGGCAAGCATTGTTTTACAAAACCGGACGGCAACCCGAAGTACATGCTGACGCGTGAAATGGCATCCTTTACCGGGAACACGCTAGCTCAATTTTGATACTGGAAGACAGGCTGGCCGATGGCCGGCTTGTTACTGCCATTCATCAGGCCAGAGGTCTTCATGTTGGCCCCATCCAGAGTGCCATCACAGCATTGAAAGGCGGTTGCAAGCAATCGATGGCCCCGTCAGCGTTTAGCGATCCTAGCACACATGTCCAGCAATCGGCTCTTCACCTATTTGCTATTCTAGCGCTGGCGAACCGAAGTGATTTATCATATTCACGAGCAAATTTATCTAGGGCGGTTCGGTAAAAAATGCTTCTTAAGCGAGCGTGCGACATCATTGGCGCTGTATTGGCAGGTGCTGCTCTATTTTTCCCGATGGTGTGTGTCGCACTCGCCGTCCGCGCGACCTCCAAGGGGCCAGTGCTCTATTGGTCGCAGCGCGTCGGCCGGAGAAATCGTCTGTTCTGGATGCCAAAGTTCCGTACAATGCGGATCGACACCCCAGTCGTGGCCACGCATCTTCTTGGCAACGCGGCACGACATCTCACTCCTATAGGAAGTTTTTTACGCAAGACAAGCCTGGATGAGCTTCCGCAACTATGGTGTATTCTAAGTGGCGAGATGAGCTTTGTCGGACCGCGCCCAGCCCTTTTTAATCAAGACGATCTCATCGCGGCGCGCACAAGCAGTGGCGTGCATCTACTTTTGCCGGGACTTACCGGCTGGGCCCAGATAAATGGCCGGGATGAACTGGCTATACCCGATAAGGTGGCGCTGGACGTTGAATACCTTGAGCGGCAGAGTTTTATTTTCGATTTGCGGATTCTCGCACTGACGGCCATAAAAGTGATCGGCGCCACTGGCGTGCAGCATTAGTAAGGTGGATGGCAAAAATCATGTTGGCCTCCGGTTGGATTGATCAGACACTGGTTAAGCTGCTTAGAGAGAAAATCATTGGGACACCTCGCCTTTGGAAGCGGGTCTTGATGATTAGCCTCGATATCGTGGCTCTCATGCTTGCTCTCTGGGCAAGCTATGCAATTCGGCTGTCTGTGTGGACGCCGGAAATCACCAGCGAGCGGTTGGTTCTTGCAGCGCTTGCCCCCGTCGTCGCAATTCCGGTTTTTATTCGATTAGGCCTCTACCGCTCGGTGATCCGCTACCTCCCAGAGGCGGCGATCTGGACGATCCTCAAGGCAATGCTTATTGCCACGGTAAGCTGGGTCATTATCGTGTTCCTCATGGAGATGGCCGGACAGGATATCGTTCCCCGTTCCATTCCGTTCTTCTACTTTGTCCTCGGATCACTGCTGATCGGCGGCATGCGCTTTGCCGCAAAATGGATCCTCGTGTCGGGTACAGGCCTGCGACGCGACGAGGAGCCGATCTTCATTTACGGCGCCGGACCCGCGGCAGCACAACTTGCGCGCGCCCTAAAGGGGCATGGCAATCGTTATGTCATGGGGCTCATTGACGATGAATCGATCAATCACGGGCGCGATATCGCTGGTTATCGGGTCTTTTCTTCCCATGATCTGCCGTCGCTGATAGATCGCTATGGAATAACCGAAATCGTCCTGAGCATGTCCTCCATCCCGCCGGCCAGGCGGCAGGCGGTACTCGGTCGGGTGACCGGGCTTGGCGTGAAAGTGCGCAGCCTCCCCGATATTTCGGACCTCGTCGATGGGCGCTACATAGTCAGCCAGATTCGGGAGATCGAGATCGATGAACTGCTTGGCCGATCCTTCATCCCTGCCGACAAAGAGCTGCTGGATCAAGCTCTTGCGGGAAAGATCATTATGGTGACCGGCGCAGGCGGCTCTATCGGTTCCGAGCTCTGCCGCCTCATCGTACGCCAGAAACCGAAGAAGCTCGTTCTCTTTGAGTCGAGCGAATACGCGCTCTATCGAATCGAGCAAGAGTTACTTGCAGCGGGCGAGCACCCCATCGCTCCCGTGCTGGGTTCGGTCACGGATGCCAGAACGGTGGAACGAGTCATCCGAACTCACGGCGTGCAAGTTCTATACCACGCCGCAGCGTACAAGCATGTCCCGCTTGTAGAGGAAAACGTTCTGGAGGGTATCCGAAACAATGTTTTTGGAACGCTGACCGTCGCGACGGTCGCCGCTGAGAAAAAGATCGAAAGTTTCGTCCTGATCTCATCTGACAAGGCAGTGCGGCCGACAAATGTCATGGGGGCGACAAAGCGGTGGGCCGAACTCATTGTCCGGCAGAGGGCAATCGAGGCGCGCGTTCACTCGGAAGGTCAGATCTTCTGTTCTGTTCGCTTCGGCAACGTGATCGGTTCCAATGGTTCGGTAGTGCCGCTGTTCAAACAGCAGATCGCCAAGGGCGGCCCTCTAACCATTACCGATCCGGAGATGACCCGCTATTTCATGGCAATTCCGGAGGCTGCTGAACTGATCGTGCAGGCAGGAGCACTTTCTGTTGGGGGCGATGTCTTTCTTCTAGACATGGGCGAGCCCGTGCGCATCGGAGACCTCGCCGAAAACATGATTCGGCTGGCCGGCTTTCATGTTCGAAATAGCAGAAACTCCGAGAGTGGTATCGCCATCGAGGTTGTCGGCAAGCGACCGGGAGAAAAGCTCTTCGAGGAATTGTTTTACGATCGCAACAATGCCCGGCCAACGAGGCATCCCAAAATCATGCGCGCAGATTCCACCATAGCTGCCGATTGCGATATGATGGCATGGTTGAAGGATCTGGAAAAAGCGATCCTAGCCGAAGACGAAGCTCAAGCTAGGGAACTTCTGTTTTCTTTAATCACAGCCGACGATTTGCCCAAGCAGACGGCTGTACACGGCTGAAGGCAGAGAGGACAATTTGACCATGGGCGTTACACTGGTAACAGGCGCTTCCGGATTCGTCGGTTCGCATCTCATGACCGAAATGATGCGGCGCGGATTGCCTGTTCGGGGAGTCACCCGGACGGAAACACCAGGATTGGCGACGATACCATCCTACAATCACGATACCCTTTGGGGGGCACATCTAAAGGGTATCGATGCAGTAGTGCATCTCGCCGCGCGTGTGCATGTCATGTGTGAGACGGCGGCCGATCCGCTTCTGCTATTTCGCGAGTCCAATGTTGCAGCAACTATCAACCTTGCGCGCCAAGCTGCCGAAGCAGGTGTCAGGCGCTTCGTTTTCGTCAGCTCAATTAAGGTAAATGGGGAACGAACGAAACCTGGGCAAATGTTCACAGCCGATGACCCGCCCAATCCACAAGATCCTTATGGAATATCGAAAGCGGAAGCGGAAGCGGCTCTCAAAACACTAGGGAGTCAGACAGGGCTGGAGATAACAATTATCCGCCCTCCTCTTGTATACGGACCGGGGGTGCGCGGCAATTTTCGCAGCTTGATGAAATGGGCGGCAAGCGGCGCACCTTCTATCTTCTCCGCCGTTAAGAACAAACGCTCTTTCATTCACGTTGAAAATCTTTGCGATCTTTTAATTTTAGCCCTGAGACATTCGGATGCAGCAAACCGGCTTTTTGTCGCGAGTGACGGATACGATCTCTCCACACATGAACTTCTTTTGCTGCTCACGCTTCAAGAGGGTCGGCGGCCGCTAAGTATTCCCGTTCCCCCCGCCCTTCTGCGCGGTATCGGCCTGCTTGCTGGGCGCGAGGAGATGGTCGCTCGCCTGACGGAAAACCTTCTGGTGGATTCGACAGAAACTCGCCGCGTGCTGGGATGGCGACCACCACTAATCGCAGGCGCAGCAATGCAGTCTATGTAGACCAGATTTATTTTCCAAAAGTGCGAGCACGCATAGCCGCGGCGAGGCTCCTGGTCTTTGTGTACGGCGATTGGAAAGATTTGGTTGCGGACGCCTGATTGCGCGGAGACTTGTCGACGCTTTCGTATCCACAAGTATCCCCAAGCCAGCCGCAGTGACGCGGTCACCAGCTCCGATAATCAGGACGATCGCGACCGACAGTCTATGGCGCACGGGCAATATGGCTGTCGAAAAGGCGATGAGCGCCGCCGTTGAAAGCCTCCTCCCGTCTGACGGAAGAGTGTGATGCTGCCGACGATCTTCAGGCCGACGTCAGCGGGTGTCAGACCCTTTCGCAGTGCTTTGTTCCACTTCTTTTCCGGATGATCATCGCTAAGCCTGAAGATGCGGTAGCAAAGCAGTGACGACGGCATCTTCAGTGACAAAGTGGCGACGAGGGCATAGGGTAGAAAAGCATCGTACCGGGCCGGGCGATGCCGTGCGACACGGAATGCCCCTTCCAGGTCGGAACCAGCATGCTGTGCGAGTACATCCCGGCCTTTCTGGAGTTCTTCGGCTTTCCGTCCAAGACAGCCGAAGAATTGCGCGTGGTGGCGACGATCTAACGGCCGAAGCGATTAGGACAAAGCCGATAAAGCCCCCGCCTCACGCCGTCTTGGCGCGCCAGAGCCGTTCTTCGGAAGTATCCTCGTATCCCAGCTTGTCGAAACTCGCGACCTCGAGAAGCAGTCCCCAGGATGAGCGCAGATATATCCAGTCAAAGCCCTTCAGCGGCCCCTCGGTGATGAGGTTGGGGCCTTCCAGCAGTTCGATGCCTTGCGCTCGCAGGCGCTCTACAGACGCGTGAACGTCCTCCACCTCGAAACACATGTGCACGCCGCCGACTTCCGACGGCCGTTTGTGAGGGGTTTCCTCCTCGCCGCTATATTCGAAAAGCTCAACGCTTGTACCGGCGCCGCAACGCAGGAAGACGAGGTCACGGATCGTCGATTGCGGCGCAGCGCCGATCTTCTTGGTCATGAAATCCTGATCGACGTCGAATGGGCCGGTGCGGAAAACTTCGACCGCGCCGAAGACCGCTTTGAAAAAGGCGATGCCCTCTTCGATATTGGGCACCGTAATGCCGATATGGTGCATGCCGTAGACTTTGTTTGTCATGTTCTTCCTCCCTTTGGGAAGCGGACGGTGCCCGCATGATTTAGAGTTTTGAATGGGCGGGGAGAGCCAGAATTCCCGAACGCTGACGTCGTCAACGGGCCGCCCGGCCGCCGCGAACCGCCGAATAGATCAGGGCCGCGACAACGATCAGGACGCCCTGGAAAAAGTACTGATAGGTCTGCGACAGGTTCAGGAAGGTGACGGCGCTGAGCACTTCGGTGAGCAAAACAGCACCAAGCACCGTCCCGATGAAGGTTCCGCGGCCACCGGCGAGACTGGTCCCACCGAGAACCACCGCGGTGATGCTTGAGAGCGTGTAGTTGACGCCTTGCCTGGGATCGCCGACGCCGATCTGCGCCATCAGCATGACGGCACCGAAGCCGGTCAGAACCGAGCATGCGATATAGCCGGCGATATAGGTGATATCGATCGGAATACCGATCCTGCGCGCGGCATCTTCGTTCGATCCGACGGCTCTCAGGCGCCAGCCGGATCTGGAATTGCGCATAACGTACTCGCCTGCCAGCGTTATCGCGACGAGGACGAGAAAGGCGACCGGAAACGGCCCCAGCTGCCAGTTGATCCAGTCGGTCACGGCGTAGCTGATATATCCGTCAGGATTTTCCCGCAGCAGAAAGCTCATCCCCTGGATCGCGATATACATCGCGAGCGTCGCCGCAATCGGCGTGAAATTCGCGTAGCGTATGAGCACGCCGTTGATGGTGCCGATGGCGACCGCGCCGGCCAGCATCATCAGGAACCCGAGGGCGACCATCGTGCCCGACATGTCATCGGTGACGAAGAAGGATGCGACAACAACCAGAAAGCCGGCAAGAGGCCCGACCGACAGATCGATGCCGCCCATCAGCAGCGCGATGGTTTGTCCGAGCGCTATGAACCCCAGCGCCGTGGCAAGCAGAAAGATGTTGTTGATGTTGTAGACCGACAGGAAATTTTCGTTCTGGGCATTCACATAGAGGCCGAGGAGCACGGCGACGATCGCAAGCGGCACGACGGGCGCATTGTCGGACTGCATGAAATGCCGCAGGCGCTTCATGTGTCCGCTGCTCTTCACCGCGTCGGCATGGTCATGCGTCTCTGAATTGACCGCCGCCGCGACAATCCTCTCTTCCGTCACCTCCTCGCCTTCCAGCGTGGCGACCACATGGCCGCGCGACATGACGATGACCTTGTCGCACAGTCCTTGCAGCTCGACGGCATCTGAGGAATTGACGATGACGGGTGTACCGGCATCGCAGACATCCCGCAAAATGCGGTAGATCTCGAAGCGCGCTCCGACATCGACGCCCTGCGTCGGTTCGTCGGCAACGACCAGTCCGGGTTCCGAAAGCATCGCCCGCGACATGACGACCTTCTGCTGGTTGCCGCCGGAGAGCGACAGGATCGGCGCGTCCATGCTCGGCGTCTTGACCGCGAGTTCGCCGAAGATCTCGCTGACCTTCTCGTGCTCCCTCTTGCGGCTCATGATGCCGCCGGATGCGAATTTTTCGAGTGCCGAAAACGTCGCGTTCTCGCGCACGGTCAGACCGCTCGCCACGCCTTCCCGATGCCTGTCGGACGGCATGAAGGCTGCTGCCTCCAATAGCGCTGCCTGCGACAGGGCCTGTCCTCTGAGCTCGATCGTACCCTGTGATGCCTGCAATCCGGCCATGGCGCGCATCAGCGTTGCCTGACCATTTCCGGCAACGCCGGCGACCCCGATGATCTGGCCGCGCGGAAGGTCGAAACAGACATTGGTTAGCCCACCACCGCTCAACGCAGCGACCGAAAGACCGATTTCTGTTGATTGACCCGCAGCTTTGGGTGGAAAGGCTGCTTCGAGCGTACGCCCGACAATGAGCCCTACAAGCTCGGCATCGCCAATCTCCCGTACCAGTGCGCCGCCACGAACCTTTCCGTCACGCAGAACCGTGACCCTCTGGGCAATCTGACGGATCTCGCCAAGGCGATGCGTTATGTAGACGACCGCGGTTCCTTCTGCTGCTGCCTTGCGTACGAGACTGAAGAGCGTCTCCGTCGCGTCCTGATCGAGCGAGGCGGTCGGTTCGTCGAGAATGAGCAGCCGCGGCCTGACGGCAAGCGCCTTGCCGATTTCGAGCAGATGTTTCTCGGCAACAGTCATTTCTCCTGCACGCATTCGCAGAGGCAGGTCCAGCCCCACTGTCTCCAGCATCTGCCGCAGAGCCGCAGGCGACCGCTGCTCGGAAAGCGCGGATGCTGATAGTGCAACGAGCAGATTCTCCTCGATCGAGAGGTCGTCAAGAATGGCCGGATGCTGGAAACAGATGCCGATGCCGTTCGAAGCGGCGATTTCCGGCGTCATTTGCTTGATCGGCTGGCCTTCGAAGATGATGTCACCCTCACTCGGCTGCAGCGTGCCGGAGATGATATTCATCAATGTCGATTTACCGGCACCGTTCTCACCGAGGATCGCGTGCACCTCGCCCTGGCGAAACTCGACGCTGACGTCACGAAGCGCCGGGACGCCCGAAAAATACTTGGAGATACCCACCAGACGGATGGTCACGTCGCTCTCGGCCGACATGTGCGTTTCACTCATACTGATCTCTGCTGCTGCCATGACATGAAATCCGACTTCGGGGATGTCTGCCCGGGCACAAGACCCGGGCAGATGGACGACGAGGTTGCGTTACTTCGTGACGGCCTTTGCCTGATCTTCAGGCGGCAGTTCGGAAGAGAGGTAGATCGCGCCCGGCAGATCCTTGCGGCACTTTACGGCAGTGGCGCCGCCTGCAACCGAATCCTCGAATGGAGGCGCCTTGAAGGTCGCATCCGCCGGCGGGGCACCGTCGGTGGCCAGCGCGACAGCCCACTGGACCGCGAGCCGGACGTTGTCATTGCCGGTGGCTACGGTAAACAGCTTGAAGTCCGGGTTGCTGGCCTTGTTCTCCTCATAGAAGCAGCCGAGCGAATTGCCGTCGGATGTCGCAAGCGCCGGGATCGATTTGCCCTGCTTGCCGAACAGCGGCAGAGCGCCCACCATCGAGGGGCCGAAGTCGGAGACGATGACATCGATCTTCGGGTTCTTGGCAATTTCGGCGGTCAGGACCTTCTGCGTCAGCGCCGGATCCCAGTTTGTGACCGCAAAGGGAGCCTGGTTGACGAACACATATTCAGGCCCGAGGATCTTCTGCATGCCCTTCAGTTCATCGAGACCCTGGCTGTTGCCGGCCGGACCGCTGAGGAAGAGGAGGTTGCCTCCCTTCGGAAGCACACTCTTGATCCACTTGCCCCAGTTCTCGCCGTCATTTTCGAAGGAAGCGCCGACGAACTTCGAATAGTTCTGGCCATCCTTGCCGCCGACCGCGACGCGATAGGGCACGACGACCTTGCCGGATTTGAAGACGCTGGTCAGCGCGGGAAGAACGGCTGGGCCTGCGTCTCCAAAGACAACGAGCGCGTCGATCCCCTTCGCCGCCATGCTCTTGATGTCAGAGATGGACTTCTGCGTATCGCCCTGGCCATCGGCATACTCATATTTTGTGATGCTCGGGCACAGTTCGACGGTCTGCTTGCCTGACGCGGTGGTGACCTGGCGCCAGCTATTGCCGCCGTAGCCGTCGAGCAGTGCAAGCGACGCCTTCTTGGGACCGCACCAGGATGGCGTTTCGGCCTTGGCGAGATCGGCGCTGGCGAAAGCCGCAACGGCCACCGCCATCGAAAGTGCCAATTGCTTGGCGGTAGAAACATGTCTCATTTTTTATCCTCCACTTTTTTTGCCCCAGTCGCTGGTCTTGAATTTACCGTCCATCGGAACGAGTAAACACCGATGCCAAAACCCAGGGCGAGCGCCTGGATGATGGTCTGAGCCGAAAACGGCACACCGACTGTCAGTGCGAATTGGCTCAGTTGGTTCAGGAAGAAGGCGGCGACGACCGTCGAGATCGGAAACCCGCGGCCACCCAGCAGTGACGTGCCGCCGAGCACGACGACGGCCACGGATGGCAACAGCAGGGTATCGCCCTGAAAGGCCGTCGGTTCGCGCGTGATGCCTGCGATCAGGATACCGGCCAGGCAATAGAGCAGCTGCGCCCAGACATAGGCCATCATCTGATGACGGCGCACGCTGAGGCCAGCCGCCCGCCCGGCAAGCGGGTTGGCGCCAATCGCTTCGAACCTGCGCCCGGCAACCGTCTTCTTCAGCGTGAAAAACACCACCAGCATCGCGGCGAGCGCAAAGAGGACGGAGTTGGGCACTCCGAACATCTCCCCGCCTGCGATCGCCGCTAGAAGATTGGTGGTGATGGAGGGCACGCCTCCGGAAATCGCGAAGACCATGCCGTAAAGCAGCGCATTCGTTCCGATTGTGGCAATGATGGCGTTCAGCCGGAAGAAGCTGACCAGCAGGCCGTTCAAGACGCCGGCCGCCAGTGCAATACCGATGGAGACGAGTACCGCCTGGTATAGCAACGCGTCGTCTTGCTGCGGATAGTGCGTGGCCATAACCACGGCAAGAGACACGGCCCCTGGGAGGGAAAGGTCGAAGCCGCCCTGCTGAACAACAAGCAGCTGCCCCAGTCCGACAATGGCGATGATCGCCGCAAAGGGCAGGCTTCCGGAGAGGGCGCCGGATGAAAGGCTGGACGGCGCGAAGAGACCGCAAAGCAAAAGAAGAAGCAAGGTCGAGAGCACGACCGTCAGGAAGCTTCGCGCCACCGGTACCGGCATGAAGGGCTCCTTGATGCGCTGGCTCGGAGCGATGGAGGTGATGTTTGTCATCGAAACGCGTCTTTCCAGCATTGTTCACGACAGAGTCGTCCGTTCTGCGGGCGCAAGCGCCGCAGGGGGGAACTCAACGAAGATGTATTCCGGCTTGGCGCTAGAATTCGCGCCCGTTCATCATCCAAACAATCGGTGATGCGGCGCGGCTTGAATTTTTGGCTGTGAGGGTATGGGCGCGCGGATGCGCTTTTGGACGCGACGCCTCATAGTCGGCGTAATAACCGCTGCAGGCGCATCCTGCCTGCGCAAGCCAGTCTCGGACCTTGTCCCAGTTGATAAAACCTACCGCTCTCATTTTCCCTCCTCCTTAGAAAATTTGCCGGTATTGAAATTCAGTGGCTACCGCGTCAGGCGCTGCTGCCTATCGTCGGCCGCCACTCATAAATACTGACGGTCGAATAGACCTCATGGCGCACGAACGGATCTTCCGAACTGAACCGGCGCATATCGTCGAGTGAGGCAACCTCGGCAACGACGACACCGCCACTGCCCTTCCCGGCATCATCCAAAATCGGTCCGGATTGGACCACCTGGATATTCCCCGAGCGAAGATGACGCTTGTGATCTTCGAGATAAAGTTCGCGCGCATCCGCCTTGTCTGGGTTGGATAAAGCAACACGAACTACAAGCATCGTCTCCGGCTCCTCACCAAGCTCTCTATTCGCTCCTCCCGAGCGGGCGACTTTTTAACTGTCGCTGGTATGATGGTACGCGGACTGAGAACAAAGGAAACAAGGGATTTATCCATTTTGGATGTCCGTTATTGCCGCCCGGCCCGCCCCGTTAACGCGTGGCGCCACGAGAACCCGGGCCACCGCCTCCTAGGGGCCGCTCCCCCAGGAATGCGCGGCCAAGCAGATCGCTCAACTCCCGCTCCTCGAGTTCGCGCGGGTTCCAGTAGGCGTTGGACATCGCCTGCTCGACGGCGCTTTCGACGCTGCCGTCAGGCATTCCGAGATCCCTCAACGACATCGTCGCCCCAAGCTTCTTCGCAAGCTCGAAAAGACCTGCTGCTGGATCATCAGCACGCATGGCCCGCGATAGGCGCTTCATCGCCGCTGGAGTGGCGGGCGCATTGTAAGCAACCGCATGCGGAAGGACCGCCGTGTGCAGTTGGGCATGAGGCAGATTGAACATCCCGCCCAGCGTATGGCAAAGCTTGTGATGCAGCGCCATGCCGACCGAACCGAGGCAGACGCCGCATAGCCATGCGCCGTAGAGCGCGTCCGAACGCGCATCCCGGTCGCCGGGATCGGCGTGAATGAGCGGCAGCGAACGGGTGATCGCAGATATTCCCTGTTCCGCCATCAGCGAGATGATGGGGTTCGCTTCGCGGGCGTAGAGCGCTTCGACGGCATGTGCGACAGCATTGATGCCGCTGGTTACCGAGAGCGCCACCGGCAGGGTCAAGGTCAGATCGACATCATATATGATGACTTCAGGAAGAATGCGCGGATCGGACTTTGTGACTTTGCGCCCGCCTTCCGTTTCTCCGAGGATCGGCGTTGCTTCGGATCCCGCATAGGTCGTCGGCACGACAATCTGAGGCAGGTCGGTGCGAAAGGCGATCGCCTTTCCGAGCCCGGTCGTCGATCCGCCACCGACCGAAAGCACGGCATCGGCCGAGCATTCCTCGATGAACCGCATGGCATCGATGGTCACCTCAACCGGGGTGTGCATCTGCGCCTTCGAATAAGTCGCGACGACACGCGACCCCAGATCCGCCGCTATATCGGCCGCCTGCCCGACCTGTTCCGGCGTCGAGAGCACAAGAATTCGCTTTGCTTTCAGCCGATCCGCCTCTTCGGGGAGGCGTGCAACCGTGCCGCTTCCAAAGACGACGCGGCCGGGATTTCCGGTATAGACGAAATCTTCCAATGCCCCGCTCCTATCGCGTCTGACTGGGTCTTGCGAGAACGAAATCATAGTCGGACCGCCAGAGCGTTTCGCCGTCTTGGACCCGCGTGAACGGCGCAACAAGCGCCTTCTTGACGCCGAACACCGTGTCCGACTCAAGATAGGGATCACCACCGACGAAGGTATGCGTCACCAGCTTCTGAAAGCCCTCGGCCCGAACCATGTAGTGCATATGCGCCGGCCGGTACGGATGACGCCCCAGGCTGGCCAGCATCTTTCCAACCGGCCCGTCGTCGGGGATCGGATAGGAGACGGGCTTTATGCCGACGAAGCTGTAGCGACCGTCCGCACCGGTCACGAAGACGCCCCGGTTGTTCCACTTCGGCTGGATGTCGGGCTGCTGAACGTCGTAATAGCCTTCGGCGTTATCGGACCAGACGTCGATCTTGGCGCCCGCCACCGGGTTTCCGTCGAGATCGAGTACGCGGCCGATAAAGAGACAGCTTTCACCCTTGCCATCCAGGCAGATCTGGTCGCCCATCTCGCGAACCGCGCAGCCCTCGACGTGGAACGGCCCGAAGACCGTGTTTTCGGTCGCGCCCGCCGGGCGGCGGTTGTTGATCGCATCGACCAGCATCGAAAGTCCGAGCGTATCGGACAGAAGGATGAATTCCTGCCGCTCCTCAGAGCAAATCTGCCCCGTCCGCGTGAGGAAATCGATGCCGAAATCCCATTCGTCCTGGGTCAGATTGATCTCGCGCGCGAAATTGTGGAGATGCTTGACGAGACAAGCCATCACCTCGGCAAGGCGCGGATCGACATTCCTGCCCATTCGCGCATTGACGGTCGCAACCGAGTTTTCCTCGGTGAAGAAACCTGACGGCGTGACACTTCCGCCCGTTTGATCCGGCATATGCTGCACTCCTGACATTTACGGAATGATCCGATCGGCGCGCAGCCGTTCGAATGCGTCTATGAACGAGCCCGTCGTGTCCTGGTAATCGAGGAAACCGAGCTTGCGGCTGCGGCCCATATCGTTGAACGTCTCGATCTGCCGGCCGAGATCGGCATCCGAATGCCAGAAGGACGCAACGCGGGAGAGCGCGTTCGGCTGCAGATCGAACTTCTTGACCATCTCGTTCCAGACCGGCTCGGCGCCGCTCATCTGCTCTTCGAGCGGCGTAGGCACGCCGGAATAGGGAGCGGCCTCGATGCCGAAATAGCTGGCAATCCGCGGCCAGAGCCATTTCCATCGGAACACTTCGCCATTGACGACATTGAAGGCGAGATTGGCGGCCGTCTTCGTCGTCGCAGCCCATCTGAGATGTTTCGCGAGCAGCCGCGCATCGGTGACATCGGTCGCCGCCTGCCATTGCTCGGGCGAGCCGGGGAAGGCAAAGGGCCTGCCCGTCTCGCGGCAGATCGAGGCGTAGACCGCGAGAGTCGCCGCCATATTCATGGCGTTTCCAACCGCATAGCCGATCAGCGTGTGCGGACGGTGGATGGACCAGGTAAAGCCGTCCCTCGCCGCCGCCGCAAAGACCTCGTCTTCCTGGACATAGTAGAAATTCTCGCCAGGGAGCCGCTCCTGCTCTTCGCGGAAGGGGGTCTCGGGCTGCGTCTTCGCGTAGGATTCGAACGGCCCGAGATAATGCTTCGTGCCTGTGGTCAGGGCGACATGCTCGACGCCGCGCCCCTCAAGGGCATCCAGCACGTTGCGCACGATCGCGCCATTGACCTCGCAATTCTTCGCCTCGGTCTCCTGCCGCGACCAGGCCGTGATGAAGACGTGGCTTGGCCTTGCATCTGCAAGGGCCGCACGAACCGACTTGCTATCGACGAGGTCGCAGCTCAGCGTCTTCACGCCGGCAATCGGGCTTTGCGAGCGCGACAGGCCCGAGACTGCCCAGCCGCCTTCGGCCAGGAGATTTTCGGCGAGATTGCTTCCGGTGATGCCGGTCGCGCCGACGATCAATGCGTGTTTGCTCATGGTCTATCCGTTCAGCAGCGTGATCTTGATGCTCTTCGTCGGATCTTGGCCGAACGAGAAAGCATTGACCGCATCGGTCAGGGCGAAGTCGTGCGTCTGGATCGGCGAGAGGTCGATACCAGTCCGCTCCAGGAAGCGGATCGCGGCCGGCCAGACGCCGGGAGAGCCGATGCAGCCGCGCACCGTGAGGTTCTTCATCTGGATCTGGCCAATCACCGCGGGCACCTTGCGCCCAATATTGATCCCCACCATCGACATCCGGCCCTCTTCGCGGGCGTAGTCGAAGGCGGCAGCCAAGGATGCGTCATGACCGGACGCCTCGATGACGAGATCGGCGCCGTGGCCGCCCGTCAACTCGCGGATCCGGTCGGTAGCGCCGCCATCTGTCGGATCGATGGCCACGTCAGCACCAAGACGCTTTGCTACCTCGCGGCGCGACGCCAGCGGATCGACGACGATGACGCGCGCGCCCATGCCGATCGCGGCCGCGGCCGAGACCAAGCCGATCGTACCACCACCCGAGACCACGACGGTCTCGCTGGCATTGGTGCCGCCTGAGCGAAGCACGGCATAAAAACCACAGGTGAAAGGCTCGATCAGTGCAGCCTTCTTGTCATCGACGGCGTCGGGCAGCTTGTGGAGCCATTCCGGATTGACGGCAAAGAATTCGCGGTCGGCACCGCTCATGGAAAAGCCAAAGTGATGCAGCCGTTCCGGCGTGCGCACCACGCATTCGCCGACGACACGGTCGCCCTTCCTGAAGCCCTTGACGTTGCGGCCGACTTCGACGATCTCGCCGCTCCATTCGTGACCAGGTGTTACGGGATAGGAAATCGGGATGATGTAGCGGCCGGCCAGAAGCTCGTAGTCGGAGTGGCAGATGCCGACTGCCTTGGTGTGAACCAGGACTTCGTTCGGCGAGAGATCAGGCATGCTCACGTCAGCGATAACGGGCTTTTCCGGTGCTTCGAAAACCAGAGCTTTCACGTTTTCCTCCTCAAATCTCGACCAGCGCGCCGCTCTTCGACGAGCGCACGATAGCTTCCAGCAAGGCGATATTGTTGACCATGTCTTCGCCGGTGATCGGATACTCCGCCTCACCACGGACCGCACGGGCAAAGGCTCTCAGGTTATCGCGGACCGGTTCTGCGGGCGCGACTTCGCGGACAGTGATCGGCTTGTTCTTCCAGCCTTCGGTAACGATCCAGCCGTCGGGTGCCTCGACATGCGCCTTGTCGCGCACCTCGATCCATCCATCGGTGCCGAAGATCGCGAAGCGCGAGATGAAGGGCGTGGCGAGCGTCGCCGAGACGTAGGCAGAGCCGCCGCCGGCAAAGCGGATATGCGCACTCATCGTATCGCCCTGCGGAATATCAGAAGCGAGGTTTTCGCAGATGACGCGGACATCCTTTGCGGGGCCCATCAGCTTGACCGAAAGGTCTGTAAGGTGGATGCCGGTCGCCGTCATGCCGCCCGCGGGAGCCTGATCGGCCTTCAGCCGCCAGTTCGACGGATCGAGACCGAGGAACTTGTCGTGGCTGAAATTCGCCTCGATCTGCAGCAGCCGGCCGAGTTTTCCGGATTTGGCAGCCTCCAGAATTTCGGCGATCGGCGGCTCGAAGCGACGCTCATGGCCCATGCCCAGAATCAGCCCGGCCTTCTTGCAAAGCGCGACCGAGGCTTCGGCACCAGCCCGGCTCAGATCGAGCGGCTTTTCGCAAAAGACATGCTTGCCGGCGGCGACCACGCGCGCAATCTGCTCACGATGCAGCGAATGCGGTGTCGCAAGCACGACGGCTTCGATCGCCGGGTCGTTCAGCGCCTCATCCATATCCGTCGAATATTGCAGACCCATTTCGGCGGCAAAGGCAGCGGCATCGGCATTGGGATCGATACCGCGCACGAAATGCATCTGCGCGCCACCAGCGTTGACGAGGCTCGCCATCTTGCGGCCCCACCAGCCGAGACCGACCAATGCGGTTGCGACCGGATTTTTCTTGATCACGGTCATCGATTGTCCACCCGCTTGCTGAAGGGATGGATGTTGACGCTCTTCCAGACACCGGCCTTCGTGAAGGGATCGGCCTTGTTGAAGGCAACGATCTCTTCTTTCGTCTCGGCTTCGAAAACGAAGAGCGAGCCGATCATGGTTTCGTTGTCATCGGCGAGCAATGGACCTGATATGACCGTCTTGGTTTTGCCGGTGGAAAGATAGGCCTTGTGGGCATCATAATTGGCAAGCCGCTTTTCGACGACGCCCTCGTGGTCGAGGCAATGGACAGCGTAAAACATCGATTATTCCTTTTGAATTCAGGCGATTGAGTAGCCGCCATCGACCATCAGAAGCTGGCCGGTGATGCCGCTCGCCGCATCGGAGAGCAGGAAGGCGACCGTTGCGGCAATCTCTTCAGGTTTGATCAGGCGGTTGACCGGCGTATCGTCTAGCCACTTCTGCATGACGGCGGGCTGGGCCCGGCCAACCTCCGCCAGCATGACGGTATCGGTGTATCCAGGGCCGACAGAGTTGACGCGAACGCCGGACCTTGCCCATTCGGCCGCCAGAACCCGGCACATATGAGCGACACCTGCCTTCGACACGTCATAGCCGACATGCAGTTCCGGCCGCACGGCTTTGACGCCGGCGATCGATGCCGTCATCACCACCGAACCGCGCCCGGCGGCAACCATCGCCCGTGCGAAAGCCTGGACGGTCCAGAACACGCCGTCGAGATTGACGGACATCACAGTGCGCCAATCAGCCTCGGTATGCTCCAGCGCAGGGCGCTCGTAGGACATGCCGGCATTAGCGAAGATGCCGTCGAGTGCGCCGAAGCGCTCCTCGACTTTCGCCGCTGCGGCCTCCACCGAGCTCTTGTCGGTGACGTTGAAAGTCACGGCCTCGGCTTTTCCTCCGGCCGCGCGAACCGCATCGCGCGTCTTCTCGACGGATGCATCGCGGTCGGCGGCAACGATCGTGGCGCCGAGCGAGGCGAGATAGAGGGAGGTGGCGCTACCAATTCCGCCCGCGGCCCCCGTTATCAGAAAGGTCCGGCCACTGAGATCCATAGGGTTCTTCATGGTCAGGCCTTCATGTTGACGAGGATTTTCATATGGGTCGCCTTCGGATCGAGCAGCGCTTCAAAACCCTTTTCAACCACATCCTCAGGCGCGATCTCGGCCGTCACGACCTTTTCTACGGGGAAGATGCCGGCACCAATCATCGAGGCGATGCGCGGCCAGATCGTAACGGGGTAGCACCACGTCGCCTCGACGGTGATATCCTTAAGCGCCCAGAGCATCGCATCGATTGCGGCCGGCTTCACATGAAGGCCGACCTGAACGACGGTACCGCGGCGGCGCACAGCCTTGGCGCAAAGGTTCAGCGATGCTTCAGCGCCGACGCATTCGAGCGCGACATCGACGCCCACACCTTCTTCCGTCTGATCGCGGAACAGCTTCTCGGTATCCGTCTCGCGCGGATCGAAGACGATCGCCTCAGGCACGAGCTGTTGGGCCAGCGCGCGGCGGTTCGGATTGAGCTCGGAAACGAAGATCTTGGTCGCACCGGCCGCCTTTGCTGCCAGAAGCACCAGCGCGCCGATCGGGCCGACGCCGGAAACGAGGACGCTGCTGCCGCTCGTCACGCCGCCGCGATCGACACCATAAACGGCAACGGCAGCCGGTTCGATCATTGCCGCCTGGACGTCCGAGACCGTATCCGGCACCGGAATGGCGTTGTAGCCGTTGACGACGGCGCGCTCGCCCATGCCGCCCCAATCCCAGGAAAGGCCGACGACTGCCATGTTCTCACTGAGATGGAAAAGGCCACGGCGGCCGTAGTAATCATCGCGCGGCGATATCAGCGGCTGGATGGAAACGCGCGATCCCGGCGAAACGTGCGTGACGTTCTTGCCGACTTCCAGAACACGTGCTGAAAACTCGTGGCCGAGGATCTGCGGAAGTGTGGCGCCGGAATAGGCATTGGGCGTTGCCGGCGTAACGATCGGGCCCGCAATATATTCGTGGATGTCGGTGCCGCAGATGCCGCAGACCAAGGGCTCGATCAGCACCATGTCGTCTCCAAGAGGACCGCTCGGGGCGGGGACGTCTTCGACGCGGATGTCTTTCTTCGAGTAGTATCGTACAGCCTTCATTGCCATGCCTTTCGTGATTGCCGTTTGCGGCCGCTGTCGCGGACCAGTCGTATTCGTTTCAGATGAGGACCATGCCGCCATCGACCATCACCGTTTGTCCAGTGACGTAATCCGACGCATCGGAGGCGAGGAAGGTCGTCACGCCTGTGATGTCTTTTGGGAGCGAGACGCGTCCGAGCAGAATGGATTGCGAGAATTCGTTGAGCGCCTGCTCCGGCTTCTCGGTCAGCCCGTGTTCGATGAATTCGCGGTCGAGCTGTTCCCACAGCTCCGTCTTGACGACGCCGGGGCCGAAGCAGTTGACGGTGATCTTGTGCTCGGCCAATGCGCGGGCCGCAGCCTGAGTGATAGCCACGACGGCAAATTTCGATGCACAGTAATGGGCGAAGAGCGGATAGCCCTGCTTGCCGGCGATCGAAGCCGTGTTGACGATCTTTCCGCCGCCGCCCTGGGCGATCATCTGCTTTGCAGCTTCCTGCGTTCCGATCAGGACGCCACGCCCGTTGATCGCCATGATGCGATCGAAGTCCTCGTCGGTGACTTCGAGGAACGGGCAGGTCTGGCTGATGCCCGCATTGTTGAACATCACATCGAGCCGGCCAAAATGCGAGACGGTCTTTTCGATCAGCGCCCGGACGTCCTTGCGGTTCGATACGTCCACACTCGCAGCAATGGCACTCCCGCCTTGCGAAGAGATTTTTGCCGCCGTCTTCTGCGCAGCTTCAGCGTTCAGATCGGCGATGACGACATGCGCGCCTTTTTCGGCCAGATCTGCAGCGATGCCCGCACCGATGCCCCGTGCTGCACCCGTTACGATAACCACTTTACCGGCAACAGCTGCAACTGCGCTTGATCCCATCTCAGATGCTCCTCCAACATGCTGACGAAAGCCGGCAACAAGGCATCGTCCGCGGCAGCCCGAGCTTCCGCGTGTCTATACTTTGCTGACGGCTTTTATTCCTCCCAAGGAACCGCCGTGCGATCCGAAATTAAAGCTACGGGTGAAGATGCACTTGGACAAATCCTTAATTGTCCGAAACGGATATTTTCGATGCAGCAAACGATCTCACTCCGGCGCTAGTATTTCCATGGGAGGAGAGAGCATGCGCCGAGCCAGCCTGACGGCCGTATCGGGTAGTCCAAGCTTCCTCTTGAAATCGCGGCGTCGAATACTTCTGGATGGCAGCCGCCTCCAGGGAAGGAAGGTTTTGCATGAGCGACACGTTGAGGGTGGGATGGGCCGGCATCGGAAAGATGGGAGCCCCGATGAGCAGGCGTGTTCTGGAACACGGATATCCCCTGTCCGTCTACGAACCGCTTCCGGAAAATCGTGCGTCGGTGGTCGCCCAAGGCGCAAACGTCGCGCACAGTCTTGAGGATCTCGTCGAAGCCGCCGACGTGATCATGCTCACCATTCCGAACGATGCCATTCTGCGCCAGCTCACGCTTGGGCCATCGGCGCTGGTCGACCTCCTCAAGCCCGGTCAGATTCTGGTGGAGATGAGTACCGTTTCGCCGGAACTCTCGGCCGAAGTTGCGGAAGCGCTCGGCCGCAAGGGTGTTGCCTATCTTCGTGCGCCCGTTTCGGGCAGCACCGTCACAGCATCATCAGGCATGTTGTCGGTGATGGTTTCGGGCCCCGAGGCGGAGTATCGCAAGATCGAACCAGTGCTGGCGAGCTTTTCGTCGAAACAGTTCTATCTCGGTGAGGGTGAAGAGGCACGCTATCTGAAACTCGTTCTGAACGCTCTGGTCGGCGCGACCGCGGCCCTTCTCGGAGAGGCTTTGACCCTCGGACTGAAGGGAAATCTTTCGGTCGAGACGATGCTGAACGTCATCTGTGAAAGCGCGGTTGCCTCGCCGCTGATCGCCTACAAGCGCGATCTTCTGGTGAAGCGGAATTTCGATCCGGCATTTTCGGTTTCGCAGATGATGAAGGATTTCGATCTCATTCTCGGCGCTGCAAAGTCCGACCACGTGCCGATGTATCTCGCCTCGATGATCCGGCAGCAATATGAAGCCGCCTTCGCCGATGGCCTTGCCGAGAAGGACTTCTTCGTCCTCTTCGAACAGGCCGAGCGCCTCGCGGGGTTGAAGCCTGATCAATCCGCAACATCGCAGGCGCTCAAGGCCATATAGGCACGCTGGTGAAAGAAAGATTTGCCAGCTAGTCTGATCGTCGGCAATGCGACGGTTGGGAGGCCGCCTTGAACGAATATGAAATGTTGCGCGTCATCGATTTCATCGAGAAGACGCGCCGGCCCTTCAGGGAGGTGGTTGAAGCGGCCGACGATGATGCCATCTGGCTCATCGTCACCTTCCTGATCAAGTCGCATATCCTCAGCCAGACCGTTTCGATCTCGACGCTCGGGCAGGAATCCGGTCTCCCCTACGCAACGTCGATGCGGCTGATCAACAAGCTCATAGACAACGGCTCTATCACCAGGGTGTCGAAAGGTTCGACGGGGAAGAGCTTTGTACTGCAGCCAAGCGAACAGCTTCTCCGCTCCTTTGAAATCTATGCCCGCAAGACAAAGTCTCTTCTGGCGCAAACCCTGGGTCTGCGCGCCGGGGAAGAGGAGGACGAATATTATTTCGGGGGCACACCTCTGGGATCGCAGATCATTCCGCCGATGCGCCTTGTCCAGAAACGGGCGGAATCGCAGATCGAGCTGCGCTTCCTGCTGAACGACGACAACTATTTCTCGGCCATGCGCAACATGTGGGCCGACTTCCGTAACAATCTGGCGTCGCGCAAGAACTTCGACCTGCTGCCCCTTCCCGAGCTTTATCGCCGGGCGCGCGAGAATGGTGCCAAACCACTCTCGGACTACGATGTCATCGCGATCAACATGCCATGGCTCGGGGAATTCGCCGAAAGTGGCATCGTCCGGCCGATCGATCAATATATCCAGAAGACCGGCATCAATCCGCTCGACTTCCACCCTTCGATCTGGTCGTCCGCCACTTGGGAAGGCAAGGACTACGGCGTCCCGGGCTACTGTACTGTCGAGCTCCTTGCGGCGCGCAAGGACCTATTTGCCGACGCAGGCTTGTCCTTTCCGAAGACCTTCGACGACGTCATCAATGCCGGGCGCAAATTCCACGCGCCTGACGAGGGCATGTTCGGCGCCGTCTGGGACGGTGCCCGCGGCATGCCGATCGCATCGAGCTTTCTGTTCTTCATGGGCGCCTGCGGCCATCCCGCCATATCGCTGCGCAAGACGCGTTCCGGCTTCACCCTCGACGGAGCCAATCTGGAGGAGCTGAGCTGCACCATCCTGTCTGATGCCGGATTTGCGGCGCTCGACTACATGCGCCGGCTGATGGAGATATCGCCGCCGAAAATTCTCGAGATGGCGTGGGATCAGACGCTCCAAGTATTTCTGAAGGGCAAGGCGAGCCTTGGCTATTTCTGGACCATGCGCGCAGCCCGCTTCGAGTATGATGTTCAGTCTGTCGTCAAGCGCCGTGTCGAATACTTGCCACAGCCATTCGGGCCGGGTGGAACACGCGCCTCCCCGATTGGCGGCTTCCTGTTCTGCATCCCAACCAATCTGCCCGAGGAGCGTGTGGAACTGGCCGCCGATGCGATTGCCTGGATGGCATCAAGGGAAGCCATGAAAGCGCATGTGAAGAACGGCTTCCCGGTTGCCCCGCGCTTTTCCGTCAGCGCTGATCCTGAAGCGGCCGCGAGCTCGCCAATCGTGCGTTTCGTCGATCAATTGGCAAAGAAGAACCTTCTTCACACCTGGCAGCGCCCCAAGATCCCGCAATACACGACGATCGAGAAGGTTCTCGGCGAAGAGATCCATGATGCGTTGCTTGGCAACAAGCCGCCAAGGCTCGCTCTCGAGGATGCGTCGGCTCAGATCGAAGCCAGCCTCAGGTCCAAGCAGAGAATAGCGGTTTAGCGCAAGGCAAAGCGGCGGTCCGGGAGAACCGCCGCCGAAGTGATTGGTGATTGGTGACCGGTAACCGCCACCGTTATTTTATGATGCCGAGCTTGCTCCTGTCGGTCGTCAGCGCTACCGCGATCAGCGCGGTGAGGCCAAACACGATGTTCTGCGCTGTCGGCTGCACACCGATAATGACCGTCACGATGCGAAGCCAAGCCGTGATCAGACCGCCGACGACGGCCGGAAACAATCCGCCCACACCACCCGAGATCGCAGTACCGCCAAGAACGACACCGACGATGGACAGCAGCAGCAGATTGCCGGCAAGCGTTGGTGAGCTGAACGTGGTGATCGAGATCAGGAACAGACCCGCGACCGCCGCACATCCAGCCGAAACGGCAAAGATGACGGTGCGGACGGCGACGACGTTGACGGCAGACATGATTGCGGCACGTTCTCCCGTGCCGAGCGCGTAGATGTCCCGCCCAAGGCGGAGATATCGCATCAGGAAACCGAGCACCGCGACGATGACGATCAGCGCGATGATCGTGTTCGGGATCTCCGCAGTGCTGTTCGAGAGATAGGAAACGAAGAAATCATTCTCGGGAATCGGCTCTGCCGTCGCGTTGGAAAGCAGCAAGGCAAGCCCCGACAATATGCTGAGCGTGCCGAGCGTGACGATGAAGGACGGAAGCTGTAGCCAGGAATGCAGGAAACCCTGGGTCGCGCCGAACGCCATGGCGATGAGGATCACGACGAGCGACGTCCAGGGGCCGAAGATAGGATTGAGGACGACCACAAGAACACCCGTGAGTGAAGCGACGCCGGCGACCGAGAGGTCGATGCTGCCCGCCAGGATCGGAAGCGTTCCGCCAATCACCAGCGCGATGATCGGAGCCGCATCGGACAGGAAGCTCAAAAGCGAATCCACCTCGATCACGCCGGGAGCGATCACCGCGCTGATCGCTACGAGCGCAAGCAGAACCGCCAGCGGACCGAGCGATCTCATCATGCCCGACCCCTGGCCACGGAGGGCCGAGATCAGCGTGCTGTCCAATGTACTTCCCATGATCGTCCATCCCTTATTCGAAATTCACATTACGAGGCCACGTAGTCCGGTCCGTTACCTGTCAGACCATGGCCGCAACGACTTCTTCCTCTTTCGGCAACTCCCCGCTGGCGAGGTCGAAATGCGCGGTGATCTCACCATCCCGCATGACCAGGATGCGGTCAGAGAGTTCAAGCAGTTCCGAGATCGTGTCGCCGACAAAGACGATCGAAAGCCCCTTCTCCGCCTGTTGCCGGATAACGGCGAACAGATCATCACGGGCGCCGGGATCAAGTCCACGGCTTGGGTGGTCGAGAAAGAGCACTTTCAGCCTTTTCGCCAACAGCCACTTTGCCAACACCGTCTTCTGCTGATTGCCGCCACTCAGGCTCGATATCGGCGCATAGGGTGTGTGCATCTTCACCTTGAGACGCTGCATCCATTCGAGGGCAGCTGGCCTCTCGCTGTTCCGCCTCAGGATGAGCGAGCGCCAGCCATAGTCGAGGCCGAAGGTCAGAGCGGCATTTTCGAACAGCGACCGGCTGGGCAACATGCCCTCAGCCCGGCGATCGGCCGGCAGATATCCGATACCCTCGCGCACCGCATTTCGCGGACTGCCTGGGGTTACCGCCCTGCCCTCGATCGCGATCTTTCCGGAATCGATCTTTTCAGCGCCGAAGACGGCGCGGCACATTTCCTCGGCGCCGGAGCCAAGTACTCCCGCAATACCCAGGATTTCGCCACGGCGAAGTTCGAAATCGACATTGCGGAAGTGCTGGCCACTCTTCAGCCGCTCGATCTTCAGAACCGGCTTGGCGTCGGATGCCGCTGGCTTCCGCTCGGATCGCACGCTGGTCACCCTCTGACGCCCGACCATCAGCTCGTAGAGCTCATTGCGATCGACGGAATGGCTGTCACGTTCGGCAACTTTGCGGCCGTCGGTCATCACGACGATCCGGTCGCTGATCTCTAGGACCTCTTCAAGACGATGCGAGACGAAGACAATCGTCGCGTTCCCGCGCAATCTGTTGATCTGCTTGAAGAGCAGCTTGATTTCGTCAGGCGTGAGAACCGAAGTCGGCTCATCGAACAGAATGATCGGCGGGCGATCGACGAGCTCCTCGATGGCCAGAACCTTGGCGAGCTCCACCTGCTGGCGTTCGGCGAACCTGAGGTCCTCGACGAGAGCTTTCACAGGAAGCTCGACCGAGATCTTGCGCAGCTGCTCCTGGGCCGCCTTGTTCAGCGCGCCCCATCGGTAGAGCCCGTTCTTCTTGGCCGGGTGCGGCTTGTCGAGGAAGATATTCTCCGCAACGGTCAGGTTCGGAATGAGGGACTGCTCCTGGTGGACCATGCCGATGCCGAAGCTGCCGGCGGTCGCCGCCGAGTCGAGAATGATCGGCTTGCCATCGAGAATGACCTGCCCTTCATCGGGCATTGCCAATCCTGCCAGGATTTTAAGCAAGGTGGATTTGCCGGAGCCATTCTGGCCGATCAGCCCGAGTACCTGGCCCGCCGGAATCTCGAGATCGATCCCTTCGAGCGCAACGACACTGCCGTAGGTCTTGCGAACACCTTTGAGAACAAGCGAGCCTGTCATTTTACGACCCTCAGTTTGCGGCGGCGATGCCAGCCACCGGCTGCGACGGCAATCACGATCACCGCGCCGCTGATGATGTGACGGGTGTAGGGGCCGGCGCCGATCTGGATCAGGCCGTTGTTCAGGACTTCGAGGATGAGCGCCCCCAGAGCGGACTGCACCGCGCCACCCCGGCCACCGGTCAGAACGGTCCCGCCGAGAACAGCCGCGCTGATCGCCGGAAACAACAGGCCACTGCCGATATTTGCATTGCCGGTACTCAGCTGCGCCGAGAGCAGCACCCCGCCCATCCCGGCGAGTACGCCACAGATCGAAAATGCCGCGATCTTGACCCAGCGAACCCGCAGGCCTGATGCGACCAGCAAGCCTTCGTCGCCGCCGACCGCATAGATCATGCGGCCAAGCCGGGTGTAATTCAGGACAAGCTGGCTGGCGATTATCACGACTAGTGCGACATAGACGATCAGGCTGAGATCGAAAATGCGGACACGCGCCAGGTTCAGGATCAGCGGATCATTGATCTGCGGCACGCGCTCGGGAAAGAGAACCGCGGCAATACCGAGCCCGACAAACCACGTTCCGAGCGTCACGATCAGCGACGGCATTTTCAACACGGCGTTCAACAGCGCATTGAAAAGGCCGAAGCCTAGGCCGACCGCCAGGGCCACCAGCAATCCGGCAATACCATAGTCATTGCCGTTGACGGTGTTGGCGACGAGCAGCGCCACGATCATGCTCGTCGTCGCCATGTTTCCTTCCAGCGACAGGTCGATGGATCCCATGATGACGACGAAGCTGATGGCAGCGGCGAGAATTGCGGGAACCGCCGCTGCCTCAATCACGGCTTTGAGGTTGTCGATGGTAAGAAAGCTGCCGCTGACCAGCTGGAACCCCGCCGACAGCACGATCAGTGCTACGATGGGACCTGCAAACTGGGTCCAGGGTAACTTGCTTCTGACGTCGCCAAAAAGCGTCAGCGAGCGACCGACCGTTTTGGAGCTCATACTGGTAGCGGCCTCCATCGACCCCTCCTTCCGATTACTTGTTCTCGTTGGCACCTTCGGGAATCTGGCCTGCAGATTCCTTCCAGAAGTCCTTCTTGATCTCGTCATATGTGTACTTCGGCGCACTCTTCTTGAGCTCGAGATACTTATCGACGTTATCCTTGGTCACGACGTCCTGCTTGATGTAGAAGTCGCGCTGGGCATGCGTCAGCTTTTCCGGGTCGATGTCACCGATAGCGGCCGCATAGGCCAGAGACATCGAAACAGCACCCTGCAGGACCGGATCGTTCCAGACGGTGGCCAGCATATCGCCGCTCTTGACCATCTCCAGGCCGATATTCGAGCCGTCGGAACCGGTGACCAGAACCTTGCCGTTCAGGCCCTTTTCCTTCAGCGCTGCGACGGCACCGCGGCCCATCGCGTCGTTCGATGCGAAAATGCCCTGCAGCTGGTCACCGTAGCGGGCGAGCCAGGTGCGCGTGATGTTCTGCGCCTTGGTTTCCTGCCAGTCACCGACCTGCGTATCGACGAGTTCAAGGCCGGGGCATTCCTTCAGGCCCTTTTTCAGGCCGGCAATGCGCTGGAACGCCGGCGGCGTCGACGGGACGCCCTGGATGGCCGCGATCTTGCCCTTGCCGTTCAGCGCCTTGCACAGCGCCATGACCTGATAGTAGCCCGACATCACGCCATCGAAAGATGTGTGAGCCACCCAATATTTGGAATCCGTATCCCAAGGGTGGATGTCCTCGGGCCGGTTCCAGATCGTCACGACATGAACCTTCGACTTGGCAGACCGGTTCACGACCGCCTTGACGAAGGCGTTGGACGACGGATCGGTGGCCAGCGCGCATTGATTGCAGCCGGCAGAATAGGTCGCGCCGAGCTGCGCCAGCAGCTGGTCGCCCTGGTAGTTGCTCGTCAGCACGACGGGCTCCTTGCCGAGCGACGCACCGATATCCTTCACGCCTTGCAGATACTCGGACCAGTATTCGGAAGCGGTCTCGTCGATACCGACGATCAGCTTTCCTCCCTTGGCCTCATCGGCGTTCGCCTGCATCGCCGGAAGCGTGATGCTGGCGCAGATTGCCGCCGATGTCACAAGCCACCGCGCGATGGCTCCAAATTTCAAATGCGATTTCATGCCATTCTCCTCCTCAGGTTAAATTGATGTCTCGCCTGCCGCCCGCGCCGGGATTTCATCAGCGATCGCTGACGGCCTGGTATGTTTCGATCAAAAGAGCAGAGTTCTCCGGCCGCGCCTCGAGGCGGCCCGCCTCGATGTCGTAGGCGATTTCCATGACCCGCTTGTTGACCGGTGCCTCCTGCCCATGGGCCCGGAGGATATCGACAACGATACCGTTGACCTCCTGCACTTCGGCCCGCCGCCCCTTGCGCCAATCCTGCAACGACGTCGTCAATGTGTCTTCGCGCGAAAAGGTCTTGAGCACCTCCTCGAAGATCTGATCGACATAGCGCTCCGGATGGTTCGTGGTGACCGGCGGCATGCCGATGATGGGAACGATCTTGGCGCCGTCGGCCAATGCCGCCTGCATCGCCTCGTAGCCCGCCGCACGCATGACTTCGAGCATGCCGGGCGCGCGTGCTGCATCGTTGAGCGGCAGGTTGATGATAGCCGATGGAATAAGCTCGGCCGCATTGACCACGAGCTTCATCCACTTGGCGGAACGGATATCCTCCATCACCTCGACGGTTCCGGAATTTCTGAGCAGGTTGGCGACGTCTTCGACGCGCTCCTGCGTCTTCGGATCAAGCGCGCCGAGAGCAAACCAGGACTCGTCATGGTCATTCTGGCGGTTGGTGATGCCCGGCACGAACATGTTGGACGCGATCTCGATGACCGCACCGATCGTGCGCTCACGCCCCACCACCGCGGCGATATCCTCATGGGTCATACCGTTCTGCAGGCCGACGATGAGCCCATCAGGGGCGAGGCAGGGCTCGATCAGCTGGCACGCCCACTTCGTGTCATAAGCCTTGACCACGAGGAACACGACGTCGAACGGCTCCTTGATTTCGGCGACCTGGCAGAGATGGAGAGCGGGCACCTTCGCGTTGATGGTGCGCGTCGGCAGGTTGACCGTGATGCCGTTTTCACGGATCGCCATGACATGGTCCGGCCACTGCTCGATGAAGGTGACATCGAGCCCTGCCAGCACGAAATCCGCACCTATGGAAGCGCCCTGCGCACCAGTCCCGAGGAACGCGATCCGGGGGCCACGCGTCTTATCCCAACTCATAAGTCTCTCCTTCTCGTGACGCAGCTTGCGCGCCTTGTTTCAAATTCCATTGCCGGTCACCGTTCCGCCCCGCCCGCTCATGCTGCGAATAGCGTGCCGTTCGACGGTTGCGCGACAAGCGCGCCGCGTTCGATCGACCGGGCAAGTTCAACGACCCGTTGATTGACAGGGGCACTCTGCCCGGCCTTCTCCAGCATCTTCACCACATGCCCGTTGATATCGAGAACCTCGCCGCGCCGGCCCTTGCGCCAATCCTGGAGAACGGTCGTGAGCGTATCCGGCATCATGAAAGTCTTCAGAACCTCGTCGAAGATTTCATCGACATAGCGCTCCGGGTCATTGGTCGTCGTCGGCGCCATGCCGAGGATAGGTACGATGTTGGCGCCGTCCGCCTGCGCCGCCCGCATCGCTTCGTAGCCGGCAGTTCTCATTACCGCTTCCATGCCGGGGACCCTCACTGCCTCGGCAAAAGGCAGACCCAGGATCGCGGAGGGAACGAGCTGCGCGGCGTTGACGATCAGCTTCATCCACTTTGCAGAGCTGATATCGTCAGACACCTCCACCCGGCCGCTCACACGCAGCAACTCGGCGATCATCTCGACACGGTCGCGATTGATAGGATCGAGCGCACCCAGCGCGAACCACGAGGTGTCGTGATCATTCTGCCGGTTGGTAACGCCCGGGACGAACATGTTCGACGCCATGTCGAAGACTGCGCCAACAGTTCGCTCCGCTCCGACGACTGCCGCAATCGCGTGCTGCGTCATGCCGTTCTGAATACCGACGACAAGCCCGTCCCCGGCGAGAACGGGCTCTATCAGCTGACAGGTCCACGAGGTGTCGTAGGCCTTGACCACCACAAAGATCAGATCGAAGCGCTCGCGGATTTCAGCGACCTGGCAAAGATGTTTGGCGCAAACGTTTGCATGAATAGAACGAGTCTTGAGGTTTACGGTGATACCATGCGCGTTCATGGCTTCGACATGCTCAGGCCACTGTTCGATAAACGTGACGCCGAACCCTGCCTCTATGAAATCGGCACCGATCGAGGCGCCTTGGGCGCCCGTTCCGACAAATGCAATTTTCAGATCGCCCTTGGAGGACCAAGCCATCGTGCGCATTCTCCCATTCCGGCACCGCACCGTGCCGCTCCATTCTGACGCTATGAATAAAAGCCGCTAAAATGAGAGTCAAGAGCAAACGTTTGCTCATTTGTTCAAACAAATTTCGCAGATACTGCGTTCCATCCCGATAATTCGTGTGTTTTCAGAATATTAATGGAAAAATATGAAGGCAATCGATTGCATATTTTCTAAGAGAGTCGATTTCTATCGCCTGTCGCTGCCGTCCTACCGGCAGATTAAGCCATCCTTCGGATTGATTTATCAGATAGATCATCAATCAAAGATTGTCACTTGCTTCTCCCATCGGCAGTGCAACCGTCGGGATGGCGCAAATTCGCGTTTCACGCTGCACCTTGTGCGCAAAGGTTTGATCGAATATTTTCCCGGTTACAGAGGCTATCAACCAGGCATCTTCATGACCGAAAATTCAAAGCCTCCGGGCAGCAAGCGTCCGCGCGCCACGATCGTCGATGTCGCCAAGGGCGCCGGCGTGCACGTATCGACGGCTTCACGCGCCCTGAGCCCCGGGGCAGCCCACCGCATATCCAGCAAGGTGGTGCGCAAGATCGAGAAGGTCGCCGAGGAGCTGGGCTATCAGCGCAATACGCTCGCCTCCAGCTTGCGCACCCAGAAAACCGGAACGATCGGCCTCATCGTCCCCAATTTGAGCGATCCGCTGTTTTCTCCGATTATTGCCGCAGTGGAAGAACGCGTCGCCAAGGACGGATACGTCACCTTCGTTGCCAATTCCGATTATAGCGCGGCAAAACTTCGCTCGATCGTCGAGCGCATGAGCAGCCAGCTCGTTGCCGGTCTCGTCGTCGCCAGCTTCGAGCTGAACGATCCAGCCGTCGAACTCTGCCTCGAGCTCGGAATTCCAACCGTCGCGGTTCTGCGCGATCCCCGCGACAGCCGCATCTCCTCTGTCTGTATGGACGACGCGACAGGCGTCCAGGCGATGGTCGAGCATGTTCTCGACCTGGGCCACAAGGATATCACCTATGTTACGCCGCCACTGGCGGCCTCCACCGCCCAGAACAGGCTGGCAGGGTTCCATGCGGCGATGCGTCTTGCAAAGGCCGCAGGCTGCCGTTTCGAGGTCGTCGAGGCGCGCGCCTATGATGTCGCCGAGGGCGAGAGGATCATGGCGCACATGCTGGCATCAGGATTGACCAGCACCGCCGTACTCGCCTTCAATGATCTCCTCGCCGTCGGTTGTCTTGCCGCCATGAAGGCGGCTGGGGTTCGCTGTCCGGAGGAGATATCACTGAGCGGCGTCAACAATCTGCCCTTCATGAATATGCTCTCCCCGCCGCTGACAACCCTGCACACGGCAGGCCGCGATCTCGGCTTCGAAAGCGCCGATCTGCTGATGAGCCTGATCAAGAACAATTCGCAGCCGGTCAAGCGGGTCCTCCTGACCCCGCATCCCGTCCTCAGGAACAGTACCGGCCCCGCGCCTAGCGTCTTGCTTTCGAGCGGTGGCGGCAAGACTACCGCTGTCATATAGACGGCGCTTGCCGGCGCAGGTACCTGCGCGTTAAGTCAGCCGGCAGCCGCCGTTGACATCCAGAGTCGCGCCGACGAAATAGCTCGCATCGTCGGTCGAAAGGAAATGGATCGCAGAGGCGATTTCCGTTGTCGCCGCCGGGCGGCCCATCGGTATCTTGGCCCATTCGATCTCACGCATCGCCTCAGCCGAAATGCCACGCTTTTCGGCTTCAACTGCCAGCGCATTGAAATGCATGGGCGTGTCGATATTGCCGGGTGCCACGCAGTTCACCCTGATCTCAGGAGCAAGCTCGATCGCGACGCTTTGCGTCAGCGAGATCAGGGCCGCCTTCGAGGCGCAATAGGGACTGAAGAAGGCATGACCCTCCCGCCCCCAGTAACTGCCGACATTGACGATCGCCGCATTGCCAGCCGCGCGCATCAAGGGCACGGCCGCACTGATGAACTTCACATTAGCGCGCAAATTGATGTTCTGCACCTTGTCCCAGAGGGACATGTCGATATTCGCGATGCTGACCGCGGGATGATTGATCGCGGCGATCAGTCCGAGGAACCGCAGCGGAACACCCGTCTGCGCCGCCCGCTCGATCACCCGGTCGATCTCCGCATCACGCTCGAGATCCATCTGCACGCCGATGCAGGTTCGTCCAAACTCGGAAGACAGCGTATCCGCGACCGCAGCAACCTCCGCAGCCCGGTCGCACAACAGCAGCGACCAGCCACTCTCAGCAAACCGCCGCGCCGCCGCCCGCCCGACCTCGCCCGACGCTCCAGTGAGAATCGCAAGTTTCGTATCCGCCATCGATTTTTCCTCCCAAGATTTGACGTTGGCGATGGTAGGGAGGAAATCGGAAATGTGAACGAGGAGATTATCCATTCTGGATATCGTATCTGCCTACGGCAGTCATGGGTGGCGGGCCACCTACGAAGGCACGCACGACGTCCACGCGCTGATCCTGGGCCGGGCGCAGACCGGCATCCAGGCGTTCTTCTAGGGAATAGAGTTGAACGCAAAAGACCCGCTTAACGCGGGCTTTGTTTATTCTGTTTTGTATCCATGAAGATGAT
>NZ_JBFTMO010000007.1:0-298378 GCF_056396985.1 Rhizobium sp. 05N430
TCCGCTTCAAAAACAGTTCCAAACAGTTCCGCACATGAGCCCAAAACAGCAAAGGAGAAACGCAAGAGCTTGACCATCAAGACCGACACGAACGATACCTAAAAGGCGGGTCACTTCTCAGTGCAAATCCCGGGTCAACTCTCAGCGCAAATCAACAGACTGTTTTCCATCACAATGAAAGAGGGCGATCTATCGCCAGTTCTTGAGATGGTACGTCGGCTCTCGGAAAGAGGCAAGAAGGCGCTCGACCTTTACGTGAGTTCGGACATCCCCTTCCAGCTTGTCGCAGGCTTGTTCAGCGACAACCCGATCGCGTTCGCTGGTGGCATTGTCGAGATGGACGATGACGTTCGCACCTGCCTTGGCAACGATCTGGAAAGAGAGGCAGCTTACCAGCTCATCAGGAATAGCGAACGCCGCGGCGTCGTATTGGACGCTCATGCGGCTTGGACCGCTGCGACCCTCGACGTATTGGATGTCATCGAGGCTTCCCTTGGGCCAATGTACCTCCCACAATCTGCTCTCGACAGTCTGACAGAGTTCCGGGGGCATGATGACATCCGGAAATCGCCCTCCCTGACGCTCGTGAATAGAAACGGAGAAACACTCCGTCGGGAACACACCAAGGAGAGCATCGAGGAACGCGAAAAGTACGTCGACCAGCAAATCGGCAAGATCAAGAAAGCTTGTACCGTCGCACCTGTCGCAGCGCCAAATGACATCGAGCCCTTCGAAAGCATGATCTTGGAGCAGTGCGGAGAGCGTGTGTTTGATGCCGTTTACCTTTGCACCGATGGTCGGATATTATTGTCGGAAGACCTCCGCTACAGGCAATTTGCCAAGCTGATGCGCGTGGAAGGGCTTTGGACACAAGCGCTCTTGATGGAGGCCCTGAGCCGATCGGCCTTGTCGCCCCAACGATACGCTGACGCTGTCGTCAGCCTAGCCATCCTCCGCCATGCCCCGGTAGCCATCGACGCGCCCCTGATACGATTGGTCATCGACCATGATCCAAGCGGTGACCTGCGGACGCTCGAGGCGCTAGCTCGGTATATTGGCAGTCGAGGCGCGGATTACTTGTCTCATACTGGGGTCGTGCAGGAATTTATCAACGCGACCGCGGATGATCGATCCCTTGATCGGCTAGTGCGGCAGCGGTCGATCAGCATTCTACTGTGCAAACTAATCCGCCACACTGAAGACCGATGGCCCTGGGTGATGGCAGCCCTAGAAGAGCAGCTTCGCGTAGAAGACATGCAATATTTGAGAGGATGGCTCCGGGGCCATTTCCTGAATTCATCGCTAGTCTATGCCGCTCGCCGGCGTGTCAGCGCTTATGTCGTCCAGCAAGCCTTGGCCGCGAGTCGGCTCCTGTCTGACACGACGCCGGAGCGTGCACCGCTCGAGAGCGATGTCGCCCCCATGGTGACGCTGTCAACTACTCCGCGGCCACCGCGGACGACGGGGCGGCCAAGCCTTCCCCCAAGCAAGCGTAGGAAACGATGGCGAAGCTAAGACCAGCCTTTGGAGGAACCGATGGCTAAACAGGAAGTACGGTTGAAAGGTAAGGTCTGCCGACCACACAAGGCAGCAATTGCTCCGCTTCTGGATTCCCGCACCGCTTTGACTGACAGTCACTGGCAGTTTGTGGAGCTATCGCTCACGCGCGAGAAGCAGACAGACGCTCTATTGTACTGGCGTCAAGCGCGCGAATTCCATGCGGCCGCGAAAGACCTTTCCTCTCAAGCGTCTCCCCTGCCGCTCTACTGTTGCTATCTAAACGCAACGAAATGCCTACTGACTTCCAAGGGTGCAGTACCATCCTCACCATGGACTCAGGGAGAAGAAGCGGACGGCGAACGCACGGATCGATCTTTCGAATGAACGAGTCAAGCTTCTTGGCCGGGGTGTCGGTGGCGGAATCACGCCAACTGCATTGACAATTTAGCAATACGTTGGAGATAGTCCGGACGCACATACGCCATCGCCCGGACCGCTACCGACCTCACAGATCAAATTTTCGCGGCAACCGGCGACGTGTCGGCCGCAGCTCCAGTGGAACCAACGTCAGGGGCAAAATAGATGCGGGAGGTCGCCTCGGCCATGTCAAACGCGCTGGATGCGTAAATGTCTCCGAAATCTTTGCGCCGGTCATAGAGGTGGTACGGCTCAAGCTCCTGATGGGACAGGAGGATCACCCGGCGAGAGAACTCGGTATTGAGTGACTTGGCTAGTTCAATTTCATCCGCCGTAAACGCTGATAGCTTGGCAAGCATGATATACACCGCGAAGCGCTCTTTTGGAAAAGCGTCCGCAACTGCTCGCAGATGGTCAACGTCGTTGGCGTCGATCGCTCCTCCCGCATCTTTGCATTCACCGACAATCACCGCCGGCCTCAACGACCTTCTTTCGTGAGTCAAAACCACAAAGTCCGTCTCGCATACCGGGAGACCACTGGCCGCATCGAGCGGTTTGAGGTCGTATGACGCTCCGAAGCCATTGGTGTGAAACGTACTGCGTAGATTAACGTAGAGCTGCTGCAAGACCATGGCCACGGGAATGGCACCTGCAGCGTTCCTTTCGACCCCAAGCACGCCGGTTCGCCTATAGGCAAACTGTCCCTCCACCAACTGACGCGTAGCGTCAAAGTCTTCGCCACACAGTGGGCATCCGGCTCTCTGCTTCAGAGTGTCGAGAGGAGTCCAACTCCCAAGTTGACACGTTGGGCAGCGCAAATCCGCACCAATCCTGAAAAGACCTTTCTCAACTAGATGCGTGAAAACCATGGGTGGCGTAAGGTCCGTACCTCGACCTCGCCGTTCGATAAAGAGCTGCTTATGATCGGCGAAAACTGAACCGGTGACGTCGTCCTTGGAGCCAATTTTATTGGTAGCGTCATTTTTCGAAAAGGAATGTGTTGGACCGAATGACTTTATCAGCTTGCGTACACCGGGAATCTTGAAGGCGCGGACACCATCCAGGCCTCCCATGCTCGTAACGAGTTGGCGTGTTATCAGGCCGCTACCACTCAACTTAGCCCCGAACCCAGCGAGAGCGAACATTCGCTCAATCAGCGCTGGAATTGGCATGGCATTGAGCCGAAGATCGGATTCGGCGGTGTCGATGATGACACCAATATGTTCTGGCTCGAGCCGCAGGCTATCGTAACCAAAGACCATTTCTCGTCCAGCAAACTCGTTTAGCTCCGGAATGCATGGCGGGGAAAACGTATAATTGCTTCCGTCGCCGCCGCCTCCCAAGACCTGCACAGAGGCGACGAGTTGTTGCTCGTAGAACCATGTGTTCGAAGCGAACGGCTTATCCTTCAGCGCAAAACTTAAACGAGGCGATTGGCTCGATCCGCCGAACACGGCAAGGGCCGACTCTGTTCCGAAGTGCATCTTGGCCGGATGGACGTTGTGCCCGTTCCATGTGTGCTCGCTGACGCCACACGAAGTCCACGGTCCAGCACCCATAGTGTCGAGTGCGTTTTCACGATTGGCGTCAAGCGACCAGATCGCCGGTTTGTTGTGAAAGTCGTCGGCCCCAGCCAAACGGGCACGCAGGTTTGCTTCGGTGTCCGCTTTCACTAGGTCAAACCGTGCATGGTGATCGAGATCATGCCACGTTAATTGGATACCACAGGCTCGAAGGTTCCAGAATGTGACCAAGTCATCGACGTTGGTCGCCCTTCCCAGATAAAATCCCGGAAAGTCCCATCCTCCACGCGCGGAATAGTGTGGCGTTAGATCGTAGCGGCTCAGATGGGCTATACCTGGATGCTGAACAACCTCGACAGGTATGACGCCGCCATTCGCGATCGGCAAATCAATTGCTTGCACTGCCTGATCCAAGATGTCGCGGTAGTCGATTCCGACAGCGTGTGCGGCCGGATATTGGCCGAACTGCATAAGAAAAACGTCTGCAAGCGTATCGTCAGGGTCCCACGTGGCGACGCGAACTCCATGATCTACCATCGTCTTCCATTCGGGATCATCTCTCCGATGAACCATCAAGTTCCGTACGTCTAGTACCGTAGCCGTCCCTTCTCCGTCTCCATGTGCTGGATGAAATAAGCTAGGCGGAACTCGATGATTCTGAAGATATGCGTACTTCCCTTTAAACGCCCCGAGATCGGCATGCTCCCCCAGCGGAGTAACAATGTCCGGCCGGAACAGTTCGATAAGACGGTGCGCTTCCGGTCGATCGATCAGCACGATGGGATTGTATCGACCGCCCCACAAGCAATGGGTATACCTGACAGCAGCACGAATGCTGTCGAGGTCGCTGGAGTGTACCGCGAACGCAATTCGCAGCGGACGATATACGACGTCTACTCGGGCTGTTTCCATTTTCTACTTGTGCCATTGCATCCCAGTTCTGCCAATGGGCCGCATCGTTCCACTACAACCTAAGCATTTGACGATGCGTGTCCAACGCCCAGCAAAGGGGTGAGGAAACCGTATGATCATTGATCCAGGGCGTCAAACCTTAGACGCAGGACAAAGTCCTCTAAATTCAACGCCTGCTTATCGCAAAAGTCATTTATGTCGTACCAGCTTACATAGCGCGACGGCTGCATGATTCGCACGTGCGGCTCTTCGTCACCACGAGAGTTACTGTAGTGATCAATATCACCCACGCCGTACCGACTGAGAGACTTTCCCTTCTGCTTGAGCTCGGCATGTTTCAGGCCTAGAACGGCAGCAGCATCGTTGACATGGACAAGGGTGGCGTCCCCGGATTTAAGCTTAATCGCTCGACGAATTATCGCCAGAATAAACGCCCGATCATCGGGTGGCACGACACTCATTGAATCGATGAATTGGGAAAACTCTCTTTTACGTTTGTCCACCTCGCTTGGTCTGACGCAACAGTCAGGGAGTGTAGCCTCAAGTCGAACAAATGTTTCTGGCTTAGTCGGTCTAAGGCTGTCGGTCACATCAGTGTAACCGTCTTTGAAAGCCTTGCGAAGTGACGCGCCTACACCCTTCAGTTTTCCCTCGTGCTCTGACTTGATCTTTTTCACGACCTCGAGTGTGTATTCCTTCTCGTAGATTTTACTGTCAATTTGGGTGTGGTGTCCTCCGCACATAAGAACCAAATTCGCGACCTGTCGCCGGTCATTGTTCGTCATATTTTCATCAAACCGTGCGCCCTCCGGCATCGCAGCGCGAATATGACATATGTGTCCAAGTACAACGCCGTTACCATCGATAATGAGGTTGTCACATTCAGGCATGGCGCACTGATTACCCGAGAGAAGATAGAGCTGTCGTAACACCTCTGGCGATGGCGTTAGCCGCTTAGGTTTCTCGGCCTTTGGTTTTTTTGGTCTCGGTGCTTTTATCACGCCAAACATCCTCCCCATGCTACCCGCCGGCGATTTATCAATTGAGCTGCGACGAGTGTCAACTTATTGCTTGCGCTCGCTTATTGAGGACGATGGATAGGGAGGTAGTTGAATATGTCTTACGCCACGTTGATGACCCTTGCAGAGCTGCACTTCGAATGCGGACTTATCGGAATAGTTGAATTCTCAGAGCGCTGTGACATCGCCGCATGGGTGTTTGGCCTTCCCGGTTTCATAGACGATCCTCGTGACAGCGAAACTGCGGATCGAGACGCTGTGTCCAATGGCGAGGAAAACGAGCCTTGCCCCGTTTTTCGACTGGAGAGAAACGACGATCAGAGCGATGCTTCCTTATCCGACTACCTCCACTTCATGTTTCGCGGCTGGGTATTCACCAAAGCTGATCCCGATTTCTATCCGTCGACGCCGCACGGACACTGGCTCGACCAAAACCGCCCATGGCCGAAGATGGACCCGTATAACGGACGGGTCTTCAAGCGGAAGAACGTAGAGGCTACGGGAGAGCGTCTGAGCAAAGATGACCTCAAGCTTCTCTGGTCAGACGAGAAGTTTAAAGACTTTTGCCGCAGCCACATCGTCTGGTACATGGAAGAATTTCCACACCATCGGTTCCGCGTTGGAAGAGAAAAGCTATTCCGCTGGCCGCGGAATTGAATTCGCGCGCAGTGAAATTCCTGGAGGACAGACCTCGGTTTCCCGAAAATGGCCTAGAGCAATCTACCGAAATGCCAGCCGTAAATCTGGCCGAAAGACATGTCGCTGTGGCGCATAGGCCAACGTCGTAGCCAAGGGGAGCGTTGGATCATGCGAGAGTGGCAGGATGACTGAGTAGTTTCTAACAACGACTGTCGCTTTGCCACGCGCACCGTCCACATGGACTCTAAGTGGATCACTCCAGTAGGCCGCGGTTTCGGCCCTGTATTCCCTCTGGGGATCGCCCCGAAGAACCATCTGACTCGTCGTTGGTATGTGTTTGGTGAATGATCTCGGATTGAAAAACTGGTTTCGCATGGCAAGGCCGCCGGCTGTTAAGGCAACCCGATAACCGAACTGCTTGAAGAGAGCGAGGTAGCCGACGACCAGGAGAGCAATGATGTGGGCGTCAGAAAAGCGTTTAGGGAACGGACCGGGCTTGAGCAGCTCAGTGAGATGCCCGTCAAAATGCCGCCCTTTCCAGCTGTTGCATCCGTTCCCATATGGTTTGCCGCCGATGACTATTGTCTCACTGCAAAGAAGACCCAGACCGCTTCGATCGTTTTTTACCACTGCTTCGCGAACGCCTGCGGGGTCGTTCCTGACAGCTTGCTGCGGCAAAATATGCTCCAAGGAGAATTTCTCAAACTTGAGGGGCCTGCAACAAATCGGGCAGAGTAATGTGTCTGCATCCTGGAAAATCGGCATAAGGCGCACGAGGTCTTCGCGCATCGCTGTCCAGAGCTTCAGCTTGATGTCGGGAAGTTGAACGTCACCCATCCAGCGAGCACCCCCCTGTTTCCCAAGCGCGATATCGGCCGTCGCCGCTCATGGGATCATTCCTATCAGCCGATCGATTGGGTTTTGCAAATCGTATTGGAGGTGCTTTCCCGACCGAAAGGCTTCCTCGACATCGGGGCGGTCATTCGCGTAGAACACGGCGTTCTTGGCGTAGACTTGAATCGTTCGGTTACAAAAATCCACCTCTTCTGGACCAAGAACCAGTGTCATGAACCTTGGCTCCGTCGTATAGGCCATAGGTCTCGCATAAAGCATCGACAGGTGGGGCGTCAGCGGAACGAGAATTCTTGGCGACATAGGGGGGCCGCCTGGCGAGAGTACGTTATGACAAAACCCGTCGCCGAAAATGAATTCCCGATCTGGAGAAAATAGCGCCACAAACTTGCCGCAAGTTCCGATGTCTTTAACGGCAGCCCGGTGCATGTTCCGCATATTCATGCCGATTATGAGATTTCGCTCGCGCTCTTCCAAGGGGCCGCGAAAGCGCTCCGCCAATGAGACCGCCGCTTCGCGTGTCATGGGGCTACGGACGGCGAGCGACACCAGTCCTTCTACGAGAAGTGCAACTTGTTCATCCGCGACTGAACAAGAAATGATCCTACGCGCTACCGATCCCGTTCGATGCTCACGGGGCAAAGTGTCCAGCCACTGGATTACATACTTAAAGTTGGAATCCGCGGTATCGAATTCCTTTTCGAAAGATTCGTCCCAGACCGTGTGCTCGTTCGGGTCTGAGCTGAGCTTGATGTGATGGCCGTTTCCGATAACACCAAATTGCTTGGGGGGCGCGACACGCTCGGTTCCATCCGGGAGCAGCCAATGCACGACGCCTTGTTCATTCTTCCAAAACGCGGAGACAGATTCTGGCCACCAATGGTGTCGTTCAGACTTGAGTACTGCCATCTCTCGGGCTTCGCTAGGTAGAACCTGGGGTACTTGCGCCACCTGACAGTGGTCTGATTCGTATTGGATTTTCAATGCCTAGCTCTGCGTCCTTCCCACACCTGATAGTTCTGGCCGCAAGTTCGCCGAACGTCTGGCGACCGCGCGAGAAACTCACCCCATTGGAGGATTAATGTCGAGAATACTTGTGTTACAGATCACGCTACGGGTTTCGAGGAGAGAGAATGCGAGAATTGATGTTGGCCCTCGTGGTGACGCTGTCACCGGCAGTTGCCCTCGCGGAATGCGATTTCGACAAGCCCCTGGGCTCATGCCGTGCGACGATATCGATCGACAGCACTTCGGGATCGAAAGGAAGCTATTCAGCCGAAGCGACGGTGAAAAGCTCGGCTTCCCTTTGCTCGAAGGTGGAATACTTCCTCGACAACACCCCGCAGACTACCATTATCAAGAGCGGCACCAGCGAAGACGAGAGCCTGTTCGGGACCAAGCCAATCACTAAAAAATCGCTGCAGATCAGGAGATGCACTAAGTACGCCTCGAAAGTATCTGAGGGGAAGAGGCCGGGCGGAGGCGAGGTCGCCGACGGCGGGGCACGCTATTTCCAAGGAAGATGGACAGGATCGATCGGCTGGGGCATAGCGCGCGGACCCGTCACCTTGGACATCTCGGTCAGTGGAAGTCATGGGAGCGGGTCATCGCAATCCAGCGTCGGGGGGCCGCAACGGATTGATGGGACAATTTCGGGCAACCGGATGACGTACCAGCACGTCGACGAAGACGAGACCGTTACAGTCGTACTCATCAAGGTGAGCAACAATACTCTTTCCTACGACGCGTCGTCGGCGCAAGGGGGTGTGATCCACGTCACCGGCAAGCTTAACCGCCAGTAGGACGTCGATTTCGGGTATCGATCGACGGCATGTTCGCCTGAGGAGCCGCGACGAGAAACTAGCATCCCTCGCGGGAGGTTTCTTCATCCTGGTCAGATGCGTTAGTCTGCTTCGTTGCGTCCGACGACGCATCATTCATCACTGGCACCACCATCAGGGTAGATGGTGGAAACAGTGCGCATTAACGCCTGCTGCTCTCACAAAAAGCGACAAGGAAACCAAACCTGTCGGATTACAGACCTCAGGGCACAAAGATACGAGAAAGCAAAAGGCTGCTTCCTGATCCGCCGAGGTGGAGCATCATTGGTCACGAGCGTCAGCTAGGTCGACCAAAAATACATAAAGCGCCTCGATGAAGTGGGCCCGGCTTATCACGTATGCGATTTTGTCGGTATCCGGTGGACCGTCATCTGGGTTTATGTACCGGACGAGTTTATCGATTTCCTGGAATTCAAAAACGTATTCCAGTTGGTCGTTCAGAAAATCGAGCCATTCCGGCGGAGCGAACCCTGCTACCGCCGCTTCCCTGTCGCTCGTGAGCCCACGAACCGCAATGCTCAAAAGTCTTTCTCTATTAGCCTTGGCAACGATCTCATCACCGATTGGAACATCGGGATGCTTTCTCGCGGCCCTTCGGAGCATTTCCATCAGGAACGTGGGAAGCGCGGCTCTGAATTCGTCGAAGTGTAAATTCTCGACACCAAGGTCCCATGCGGCCATCAGGCTATCAAAGTCTTGGCCAAGCCCTGCACATAAAAGCTCTCCTCTGACATGGGAAAGTTGTCTGTCTCGGATATCCGGTTTGCCTTTGAAGTTCGGTAGATAACGACCGGAGCTTTTCCATTCGTAGAAGCTGTCGAACGAATACACCATTCCCTGGATGCGTATTTGGATGACGACGAGCCTTTCGTGGGTGACGTCAGCCCAAATCTCATACTCGCCAACAAGATAGTTTTCGATATCTCGGTAGATGGCCAGGATTGGTTCGTAGTCGAAAGGTCCTTCTTGCGCGAGGATGCTCCAAATGCCGTCTACCCCGCTACCGTCCAGGTGCCGCCATCGACCGGTGGCGTGATGGACGGTCACGCCGCTTGCGCACTTTGAATAGATTTCCACTCCTGGCCTTCCCTCCAGTGGCCGAGGGCACGCTCTCGGCTAACCACACTTGCTTCTTCGTATCAAAGGAAGCAAATCTGACAGAGAAAGTCAAATAACCCATTGAAGTCTTTAATTATTTTCGATTTATGCGGTTTGGCCAAGTCTTCGATTTCCGCAATCATTCGTCGTCGTATGGCATCGTGAAATGAACCAGGAATCTAGTTTCCCAAGACCTCAAAGGCTTTTCGGTCGACGCCCCCTCAAACCGTCGTTGGGTGTTCTGACAGGCCATGCCGTACCCAGCGACCATCACCAGCGCCGTACGGAGTCACTCCATCTAAATCTCGATCACTAAATTCGCGTCGAAAGCGGTCGCCTCACCAGGGTATCCTCGTGGATTGCAGACGATCCTGGTGAATCCAAGCATGTAGTCCATTCTTTGATGGACGTGGCCGTGGACCCATAGGTCGGGCTCGGCCTCGCGGATGAAGGTATCGCAATCGGAGGCATAACACGGTGCCAGTGTATCATCCCGGAACCACCGCGATATCGACCGAAGAGACGGCGCATGATGGGTGACAACGACCTTTTTTCTGACGTCGGCCCGAGACAAGCTCTCCGTCAAGAACTTGATGGAAGCGTCATGTCTCCGGAATGCATTTATGGGTTTGAATTTTCTGAACGGTTGTTTGGAGAGGTTGATCCGCTTGTAGTCGTTCATTCCCTGTTGAGCGAACCACATTGACGTTTCGGGATTGCTACCGAATAGCCGGAAATCGGTCCAAAGGGTCGCGCCGGCGAAAAGAACGTCGTCAATGACTACACCGCGGTCGTCGAGGAAGTGGATGCTCGGATAGCGGTCGCGCAACGCATTCGCCGCGGCGATGCTGTCTATCAGGAAGCTGCGGTAGAACTCGTGATTTCCAGCGACGAAGACCACCGGCACATCCGAACCAAAGCTTTTGGCAAGCCACTCAATGCTGGGCACAATGCCCCTGTCGACGACGTCGCCCGCGCATACAATGACGTCGATGTCACCTGGCGGAGTCGCGGGGAACGGTCTGCCGAACTCGAGATGAATGTCTGAGAAAATCCAGATTTTCATCGAAAAAGCACGGATTGAGCGGCGTTTACGGATATTGAGGTCATCGATCTCTCCAAGAGTGGCGGTGGATTATGCCGATAGCGTGCGATCTGTCCGCGCCTCACCAACCTATTCATTTAGAAATGGAGCATGCGGCAGATATCGGGCCGCGAAATGCCGACGCATGTTGATTGACAGGGCATCGTATTCGATCAGAAGTGTCCTGTATGACTCCTCGACCGAAAGCCATCCGCAATCCAGACGCCATCTACGATGGAAAACCCGATCGAGACTGTGACTGCTCCAAAACCTGAGAGACTTGAGGGCGTCTTGTCGGGTCTTGGTTTTCGGTGCGGTCTGGAGCCACTCCACGATACTCTCTTCGGTTATCACCGCCGTCTTCTCGATCTTCGCCGCAATATCGTCAGGGACGGTTGCAAGAGCCGCCTCCCGAGCACGGGTGAACCGCCGGTCTTTTGTGAAATCAAGGCCCCACTCCGACGGGTTGTCACGCCAGAATATTGTTTCGGCTCGCTCCGTCCATCGAGCACCAAGGACAAGGTCGAGGCTTTCGAACGCGCGAAACGCCTCCGGGGCCAAATATGCGGGGCCGCTGCCATGATCCGCCCTAATATTCGGACGTCGAAGTCCTGTTGGACTAGGTCGGTCGCGCGCTCCTGTGAAATGTCGATACTCAAGCAAGCTCACTTGCGCTGCCAAACAGACGATCACTGTCGCGACATCGTCCAATCGCGGAAGAATGCTAGGAAGCGCAGGCTCCGGATTGATTTGGATACCACCGCCGCCATCGAGAACTGCTTGACCTAGTGCGACCAATGCCTGGCAAGCAGATTGAAGAGCGTCGATATAGAGATGGTCCCAGTGATTGGCAGCCAAGTCCGGTAGGGCCGCCCACAGGAATTCGACCACGGGATCGAACCACTTGGGAGGCGATGGGAGTTGAGTCCCGCCGCCACGATCAGAAACTTTAATTCGCCTACCCAATGGTTCAAATCCGGCATCATCGAGCATCTCGCCGAGCGAACCCGCATATAGCTTACTCGACGCTGCCCGCCGGCCAGTAGATGTTGTTCGTTTCGCCATCACGTACCCGTCCTGAGCTGTGGCTTGGCAAGGCTGACAACCGTGCGCCTGTTGCTTTGCAAGACCTGGGCGACTTCGGGCCCGGTAACGGTCGAATTCGCCATCAATCTGTCGACGAGCGCGTCCAACGCCGGACGCTGCCTTTGTATGATGGACCTCGTCCTTGCAAGCTCGCTTTCCAACAACAAGTGGACCTGTTCTCGAAGTTCTGGATTGTACAAGCGCATGCGCGCGAACTCGCGTAGATCAGGAGCTTCTACCGCCAGCGTGCGGCCCATGCCTTGTGTACCCTCTATCATCGTCGCCAGATCGGTCGCCCTATTCAGGTCGGCCTCACTTGAACCCGATGCCCCGTCCGCGAAGCTTCCGAAGACTTCCATCTCTGCTGCGATACCCCCGAGGAAGACAGCTATGGTGTCGAGGTAGGTGGTCTTGGTCCTGGCCCGCACCAGTGAAGGTTTTGAATCGACGCTGCCAAGCACCCGGCTCTCGCCGCTGACCCACCATTTGGAGATCGCGATGCCTGAGACTTCATGGCCAATTTCATAGCTGACCAAGGCATGGCCGGCCTCGTGGACCGCGATCACCTTGACATATTCTTCTGGAAGCTTCTCGGTAACTGGAAGCTGATCGAAGATGTGGAGCGCACTAAAGCTTATACGTTGACGGCGGGCTGCTCGTCTCGCATCCCTGACAAGACGCTCGATCTCTGCGCCCGAGAACCCATCGGTAGCGAATTCAAACATCTCCGCATCAGCGGACGATAGCTCGATTCCAGTGTGAAACTTCAGAATGCCGCGACGCGAGGGGCCGTCGGGAAGCGTTAGCTCCAGATGCCGGTCAAGCCTTCCGGCTCGCAGAAGGGCGGCATCGACGAGCCGAGGATGGTTGCACGCAGCAACCACGACTACGCCCTCTCGACGTTCGAAGCCATCGAGCTGCTCAAGTGCACCTGTAATCACACCGTTGTGGTAGCCTGCGTTCCGGTCAGAAGTCGTACGTTTCCCCAAGGTGTCGAATTCATCGATGAACAAGATCGATGGTGCCTTATCCCGCGCCGCCTTGAAGGACGCTCGCATGGCTTTAAGATGCGCGTCCAGAGCGCCAGCTTCCTGCCATTTAGAAACCGAGCCATAGATGATCGGTACTTTGCAGGAATTGGCGAGAGCACTTGCGAACAGCGTTTTCCCGATGCCTGGGGGCCCGGAAAGAAGGACGCCAGCGTCGACGTCGTTCCAATCTATGAGACCAGATTTGTAATCTGCGAGGTCTTTCGCAAGATTTCGCCCCCACTCCACCGCAGGACCAAGGCCATGCATGTCATCAAGCGTGGGGCTCTCATCGCTGAAGGCCCTAGCGCGCTCGACCTCCTTGAGCCTCGCAGTTTCGCGTCGAAGACGTTCCAGAGCTTGAAGTGGACCACGCCGGTCTTGGAAGGCAGAGTGGAGCCGTGGCCAAGGTGCGGAAATTAGAAGCTCAACCAGCTTGTCGTCGATGGGAAGTCCAGCCCGGCGTAGTGCCGCCTTTGCGTACTCTGGAGAACGAGGCTCGACTTCGACCACGGCATCCGAAAACAGCCGCTCGTCGTCCGTAAGTCTGTACCCGGGAGGTGATAGAAAAATGCCTCGCCCGTTTTTCTCAGCGAGCGACTGATCACGATACGGCGAATTCGACCACTCGAAGATGTAGGTCTCCCAGTCCGACGACTTCCAAATCTCTCTCGCGAAAACTTGGGCTGCCTGCGAGTAGATGGGTTGATAGTAGTCCTCGTTGAAGATCAGGGTCGCTATGAACTTCCGCTCTATTCCATTCCAGGGCCGCAATGCGGCCGCGACCGAGCAGTATGCCATGTAGACCGGCACTGTTACGTACCGCCATTCTCGAGCACTCGTATTCCAAGGCACGCGGGACCGCTTGCCTGACGCATGGTTTGGCATCTTCGTTTCCAGTAGTGTGAAATTTGATCGGAGCGCGGCAGCTCCCGCTTGCGAGGATTTTAGTGCCTGTCGTCGGAACGGGGACTCCCTCCCAGCCCATGGAATAAGTGAATAAAGTCGCTGGGATGTGCGGGTGACGGTGCCAAGTCTGTCGACAAGGAAGCGCGCGCTGATGCAGGCGCGCGAGCGTTGGCAACGATAAGGTCAGCAATGGAAGACCAAACCGAGGATGTGTGGGGCCAATCTGCATTAAAGAGTTCAGGAGGCGACACCGCCGGATGCCGAACTTCAACGCGGGCCTCTAAATCCCCCGGCGAGTTTGAAAGGTATCTCATCTTCCAAACCAAGCCACCTCGCCAACCCTTAAACGGAACACAAATAGGCGAATCACTTCGGCGCATAAAAACCATCGTGTCTCCTGTGCATTTTTCATTCATGGAACATGTTTATACAGTGATTCATGAACAAATAAAGACCTTGATTCACGATGATTGACAACTAATGCTGCGAACCGGTTTTTCGTCGGGAATGAAGACGCCCACGTCACCAGCAGCGCTTCGTGTCGCACGATCCCTTACGAGACTTCACATCTCCGAAGTGTCTGAAATCTTGAAAATTCCACGACGGGCTATCGCAGCAGCGGAGCTCGGAACCTCTACTATGAATGAACACAACGTGCGGCTCCTCGAATTCTACGAATCGAGGGGCATCGAGTTTCTGGGCGAATTGAAGTTTGGGCGAGAGGTCGCGCGAGCTGGCGCTCGATGGCGGGCACCATCAAACGTCGACTTCACTGACGGTGAGCAATATCACACTGAGAAAGCTGGAACGTCTTTCGCTGCAGCTAGAAACCTGCTTGGCCTTAAACAAAGTCAAGTCGCTGCGGAGTCTGGTCTCGCGTCAAACGCCATCGGCAAACTGGAAACCGGTCAGCCTTGGCCGAGTGCCGTAGAGAAACTCCGCGCATTCTACATCGACAAAGGCGTCGAATTCCTCGGATGGAGTGACGCGCGCAGCCAGCTGAACTACGGCGTCGGCGTTCGTTGGCAATCGTGACCTTGTTCGTTCAATGACCACTACAACACCACAGGTCCCGGCTACTGGCTTATGAGCGGGAGCGTGCCTTTAAGGTGAGACCGACGAATCCTACTGGAAATGGCTACCCCGTTTACGCCCCGCAAGAGATAGCCCAACTTCGATCGTCATCGGCAGGACACGACGCTTCTTGACGGCGGGTTCGACGTGGATAGCCCGACACGGTTGATCTCCCTGTGAACAAGCCCACTCCCTGCGGTCGCGGGTCCATGGGCTCCGCCATTTGGTCGGCCCATGGGCCGTCTTTTCTTGTGAATTGGGCTGATCGCTCCGGCTATTACAAAGAATCGATATCCTGATCAGCCCAATTAAGCGGAATGCGCCTAGTCGGCGCATGCTTTTTATCTGAATAAAGTGTTCAGTTGGAGCCCGCTGCGAGGTCGGTGAACACGTCCACACTCATAACCCTTTGAAAGGTATGTATATGAACACGCGCATCGACTTCGTATAACGTTGTGCGCAAATCGAAGAGCCATGACATAAAAAAAGGCCGACGAAGAAGTATCTCGTCGGCCTTTCGGTATGTAAAAGGAAGGCGACCTAGCCAACCCTTTGAAAAATATCGGAATGGCCGGATTTGAACCGACGACCCCTTGACCCCCAGTCAAGTGCGCTACCAGACTGCGCTACATTCCGTCATGCCTTGGCTCGGTCGGTTTGAACACTGTCGCTGAGTCCGTATAATGAACCTGCGACCCCTTGACCCCCAGTCAAGTGCGCTACCGGGCTGCGCTACGCCCCGACCTGCCTAAACGGCTTGCATCGTTTAGTTTTTCGACGGCTTGAATGCAAGTGGAAAAAGGAGCTCCACCTGCAAAAAGCCGTGGCCCTATTTTGCAGTCGAGAGGACGAGTGCGCCGGGCTTGGCTTCGGCGCGGTAATCCACGTAGCTATCTGTTTCGGCGTGCGGTGTTTCGAACGGCGTTGCGTGGGTGGTGGTGATGACCACGACATCGGCACCGGCCGCCTCGCCTGCGAGGATCCCTGCGACGGCATCTTCGAACACGAGGCAGCGGGCCGGATCGACGCCGAGGCGCTTGGCGCCGAGGATGTAGCATTCCGGGCTCGGCTTGCCTGCGGAGACTTCTTCTCCCGTGACCATCACCTTCGGCAGCGGAATGCCCGCCGCCTTCAGGCGCTTGAAGGCGAGTTCGGCAGGGGCGGACGTCACGATCGCCCAGCGGTCGTCGGGGAGGCTTTTCACGAAATCGATGGCGCCGGGTATCTCGATGATGCCTTCGACATCTTCCATCTCGGCATCCAGCAGCAGCTTGGCCTCGTGGAAGGGATCGACGCCCGGCAGGCCGAGATTGCGGACAGTATCGGAGGCGCGCACGCCGTGCACCGTCTTCATGAAGACCTCAGGCTCCAGGCCGTGGCGCTTTGCCCAGTCGCCCCAGACGCGCTCCACGACGGCGATCGAATTCACCAGCGTGCCGTCCATGTCGAACAGGAAGGCGTCATAGTCTTTGCCGAAGATATTGGAATTGGGCACTGCGTATTCCTTGTCTGCTAAATGAGTGGCGGGCCTTGGCGCGGTTCAGCCGCTTTGCTTTTCCATCGGCCAGGTATCGGACAGGCGGTATCCGGACGGATAGGGATCGGACGGATCGAGCATCAGCTGCTGCGTTCCGGTCACCCAGGCGCGGCCGGATATGATCGGCACGATGCCGGGCTTGCCGCCGATATCGGCTTCGGAATCGATCGAGCAATGGAACTCGGAGCCGATGATCGAGCGGCCGGTGAATTTGTCGCCGACCTTCATCTGACCCTTGGCATGGAGAACCGCCATGCGGGCCGAGCAGCCGGTGCCGGTCGGCGAACGGTCGATCTTGCCGGGGCGGATGGCGACGGCGTTGGCGCCGGTCAGGATACCGTTCTCGACGACGACGGGGGCCGCGAACTGGCAGAAGGAGATGTGGTCCCAGCCGCTGTTGACGGGGTGGACGAAACCCAGCTGCTCGTTGGCCGCCTTGGTGATCTTCATGCCGAGTTCGGCGAGATCGCGGGCCTCGTGCGGGGCGATCGCAAAACCCAGAGCATGGGCATCGACGATGACGAAGCTGTCGCCGCCATAGGCGGTATCGACGGTGAGCGTGCCGAGCCCCTCGACCTCAAGCCTGGCATCGAGCTTGTCGGCGAAGGAGGCGACGTTCTTGACGCTGATGCGCTCGGCCTTGCCGTTCCTGCAGGTGGCCGTGACCTCGATGAGACCGGCCGGCGGCTCGATGATCATCTTCGTTTCCGGCTCCTGCATCGGGATGATGCCGGTATCGAGCAGCACGGTCGCGACGCAGATGGAATTCGAGCCGGACATCGGCGGCGTGTCTGCCGGCTCCATGATGATCCAGCCCATCTGTGCCTTCGGGTTCTTCGGCGGCACCAAGAGGTTCACATGACGGAAGACGCCGCCGCGCGGCTCGTTGAGCACGAAGTTGCGCAGCGTCTCGTCGCTGGCGATGAAGCGGGACTGGTCCCAGACAGTCTCGCCCGGCGGCGGCGCGACGCCACCGACGATCACATCCCCCACCTCGCCTTCGGCATGGCAGGTAACGACATGGATGACCTTGGATGTTCTCATCGCGCGAGTCCCTCTTGCGGAACCTGTCTATCCGCGGCAGGCGCGATTGCCAAGGTCAGTAAACGGTATCGGGGTGCGTTGCGTTGCGGACATCGGCCAAGCYGCGGTTGGCATCCTTGCTGCCGGTCGCAGCAGCCGCCTCGAAGACGCGCGTGGCGTCGCCATACATCTTGAGGTTCAGGTAGCAGTAGCCGCGCAGCACCATCAGGTCGATGGTTTCCTGCTTCAGCTGGGCGCGCTGGTCGAGGAAGATCAGCGTCTCGCGGTAGCGCTTGGCGCCATAGGCCGAAAGCGCCCGGTCGGCGAGAATGGCAACCTGGAGCTCGGCGGCGCGCTGGCGGTTCTGCGGTGCCCGGGTTGCGGCAACGGCGGCGTTGTTGGAAAGGCCGGCGCGCAGGTAGGCAAGGCTCTGGCCGTAGGCGGCATCTTCGCGGTTCTGACGAACCGGGCTCTTCAGCGCTGTCTCGAAGGCACCGATCGCCTCCATCGGGCGGTTGAGGTCCATCAGGCACCAGCCACGGTTCAGCGCATCGCCCGGGTTCAGCATATCGGCGTCAACGGTCGTGGAGCAGCCGCGCGGCTGGCGGCCGCCGCGTTCGACGTTGCGCGTCTGCAGCGGCTCGGCATAATCGGCGACCGGGGCGCGCGGGCGCGGGCGAAGTGCAGCCTGCTGCTGCTGTTGAACGGGCTGCTGCTGGTATTGCTGGACTGGCTGATACTGCTGGTATTGTTGCGGCTGCGCCTGCACCGACTGCATCTGTTGCTGCACCGGCTGTACGGCTTGTTGCTGAACAGGTGCGACCGCGGCAGGAGCGCCGGTCTGCGGTGCCTGGCCGGGCCCCGGAAGCGGCTGCGATGTGTTCGGCGTCAGCGACGAGGTATCGTCGAGCGTTGCGATACGCTGCGAATGACCGGCCCAGAGACGCTGCACTTCGGCAACGCCTTTGCGGTCGTTCAGCTGCTCGCGGGTGATCGCCAGGCCGTAGGCGGACGGCTCGTCATCCGGCTTCCAGCGCAGCGCCGTCTCGAACCAGCGGGCAGCTGTCTGCGGCTGGTTCAGCGAGCGCGCATACCAGCCGAACTGCTGGGCGGTCGGGACATATTTCTGGGCGATGATTTCGGCGGCCATGCGGCCCAGCACATCCTCGCTGAGATTGGCGGGCGGCTGAAGCGCCATGACGTTGGCGGTCGCGGCCAGATAGGTGTCCATGGCGTCTTTGGAGTCCGTGCGCCATTTATACATGACGTCTTCGGCTTCCTGCGGCGCCTTTCTGTCGATGAGGGCCAGCGCCAGACCTTCGGACGCGGATGCGCTGTCTTCCTTGGTGCGGGCGGCGCGGAACCACTTCTCGGCGTCCTCGGCATTCTGGCGGCGCAGCTGATACCAGCCGAGCAACAGCGCATCGGCCGGCTGGCCCTGCGCTTCGGCAAGCCGCTCGACCCGGGAGATATAATCGGGCGCCACCATCAGCTTGTCGTCGGCATTGCCCTCGGCGAGGAAGCGGCGGGCCAGATCATCACGAATGGCATCGAATTCGCGGGCGCCGCTAACGGCAGGCTGCTCGAGAGCGAGCAGCGACTGCATCGGCTGGTAGGGCAGAACGGACGCCGCCTTCTGGATCGTCGCCAGGCGCTCCTGCGCATTGGTGCAGTTCTTCAGGATGTAGCTATAGGCATCGACGCCGCGCTGCTGGCGGTCGCTGCTGACGAAGGCTTCGGCAACGCGCCAGAGAACGTCGATATCACTGCAGGTCAGCAGGCTCGGAGTCGCCGAGCCGATATCGATGACCGTCGCGTATTGCTTGAGATCGGAGGCATTGACCAGCCGCGCCCGCGCTTCGGCAACGTCGAGGCGGTCGAGCAGGTCTGCGGGCGGCTGCCAGGCTGCCTCGGCCGTCTGCCGATCGGCGATCGCCTTGCGAAGCTCCGCGTAGCGGCCTTCGGAATAGAGCTGCCACATGGTTTCGAGCTGCCTGTCGCCGCTTTGCGGAACGGCGAGCGGATCGGCTGGCGGCACCCAGTTCGGGTAGAGCGCCTGGAGACGCGAGATTTCGGCCTGCAGACGCACCTTGTCGCCGCGGCTGGCGAAATAGCGCAGCGCGCTCTCATCGACCTTCGGCTGCGCCTGCGATTGCGGTGCGGATGTCTGCTGCTGGACGGGCTGCGGCGGCGTCTGCTGGGCGGTCTCGACCGGCGTCATCGCTGCGCTGGCGGGCGGCTGAGGCTGCGGTGTTGCGATAACGGGGGCTGGCGCCTGCGTCTGCGCCGTGAGGACGGGTGCTGCGGCCTGCAGACGATCGGTGATTGCCTGGACGTCGATCTTCGGATCGGCCGGCGCATCCGGCCCCTTGATCCGCTCCATCAGCATCAGGTTCGGAGCCTTCTCCTCTTCGCCCATCCCGAAACGCTGCTGAAGCGCCGCACGATCCTTCAGGCCGGTGATGACACCAGCCACCACGACCGCGGCGGAAATTGCAACGAGAGAGGACTTCACAGACACTCCGGATGTTTCTCCCCGACAAAGGCCAGCCCGAGCAGCTGGAGGGTGGACGGATAGTAGAGCGCTGGCGAGAACTGCAAGGCTGATTCTGGCAGCCTTGTGCCATTTACTACACAGGCCACAACATCGTTAACAATTCGATAACCGGCATCGGAAAGCGCGGCTTTCGGTTTACCTGTCGTTAGATCGATGGTGGCCGGAGCACCGTCTACCGTCATCCCCTCCTGCAGCCGGGAGAGCAGCGCCTTGTCGGCAATGCCGGCGCGGGCGAGATAAAGCGGGATGCGAACCGAGTTATAGGCAAACTCGGCATCGAAGCCTTCGGCCGGGGCCGGCATGCGCGCCAGGCTCACCCATTCGGCGGGCAGTTTGCGCGGGCCGAACTGCATAGAGCGCAGCAGCGCCAGCCCGTCATCCGTCAGTTTCTGCCACTGATCGGATGGCGCGAGCAGCGCCATCACCGGCAGGGCCTCATAGATCCAGTAGGACGGGTTGATGACCGGGCCGTCCTTGCGGCCCGGCGGCATGAAGCCTTCCACACCCGGCATCAGCAGCGTCCGCCCGCCCGATTGCACGACTGCCTCTGTCAGCAGCGAATGCGCCATCTTGGCGGCAGCCTCGATATAATCAGGCTTGTTCCAGGCCGTGCCTGCCAGCGCCAGGGCATAGGCGATCAAGAGATCGCCGTCGGACGCGTTGTTGGTGTCGGTGACATGCGGCTTGGAGGCCGGATCCCATTTCCACACTGCCAATCCATCATTGCGCAGCAGCAGCTCGGTGCGGGTGAAATACCAGATCTGCTCGAAATCGGACGGGCTGTTCGCCAGATAGGAAAGCAGCAGGCCATAGCCCTGCCCTTCGCTATGGCTGATATTGCCGTTACCGTTGTCGATGACGCGGCCGGTCTGATCGACGAACTGCGTCTTGTAGGCGGCCCAGGCCTGCGGGGCGACGAGCACCTGCTGAGCGGCCACCGGCTGCCACAGCACGGTGAGCGCGACGGCGCCTGCCATCAGCCGTGCCGCGAGCGCCCTCATTTTCCGCGCCCCAGCCGGCCGAGCATGCTCGATGTCGTAACGCCGATCAGGATAGACAGGACGACGAGGAGGAAGGCGTAGGACAGGATGTTGGTCGACAGCCAGTTAGCGGCGATCAGCCGGTAGTTGGCGATCGTACCGGTCTGCGAGGGAACGAAATCGAAGCGCGTCACCGGCACGCTTTCGACCTTGCCGGTCTTCGACGAATAGGTGGTGATATGGCCGGAGATTTGCGGCCAGTTCGCCTGCGAGGTCAGCGCTTCGGCGCCTTCGCGCAGATCCTTGGCGGATGGCGCGGTGACCAGCGTCCAGGTGCCACCGCCTTCGGGGCTTGCCCCCTGGGCGACCATCATGGTCGCGACGTTCGACGGCGCGAAGACTTCTTCCGCGCCGGGCACGAATTGCAGCGAGCTCAGCGAGATATCGAAGTTGCGGCGCATCCACTCCTGGAAAGCCGTCACCTGGCCGCTCCAGGCGCCACCGCTGACTTTCGAGCGCCATTCATCGAAGGCTGCATTGGTATCCGTCTGCGCCGCCTGGGTGTCGGGCACCGGGCGCCACGAGGCCTGGCTGGCGGTCGCCACGTTGACCTGCGAGAGCGCGGTCGCCGGAAGCTGCGAGATCGAGCCGATGAAGATCGCGTCGCGATCGCCGATCGTGCTTGGCGACGCCGAGGTTTCGATATCGATCGGGTGACCGGCGACGCTTGCCATCTGGCCAAGCAGCGTCGCGGTCGCCGACAGCGTATCGGCATCGGCGCGATCGATGAACAGCGGCATCGGTCCGGTCAGCCGTCCGTAGGGATAGGCGGTGCCTGCCATCGCCGCGAGATTGGGCCGCTGGCCGACGCGGGCGAAATCCGGCATGTGGAATTCGGTGGTGTCGAACAGGGCGAAACGCGGCGTGCTGGCGGCCGTCGAGCCCGGCACGCAGGCGGCATCGTCCTTGGTCTGCAGGATCGCCTCAAGCGCGAGCTCGTTCAGGCCCGGCTTGAAGTGCCGCATGGTCACGCGGATCGGCAGATGGCGCAGGATGCCGCCGCCGGTCGAGGTGATCGGCACGGTCGAGGCAATGTTGCCGTTCACATAGATATCGATATGGCTGCCGGGCAGCACATTCTCGGTATAGGCAGCATCGAGCAGCACCGTCGCCTCGCCATAGGCATTGGCGTAGAAATCGGCGGGAACGGCGACGTTGAAATCGGTCCTGAACCGGCGGCCGGAGAATTCGGTGGTCTTGACGCCGAGTTGCTGGAAGCTGAGTCGGGTATCCTCGAAGAGCAGCGGCGCATCCGGCGCCGTCCAGCGCTGCGTCGTCAGTACGTCGCGGCGGACCGCCGGCGAGCGGTCGGTCGGCGACACGATCGTATCGATCGCCGCCGAGATTGCCGGCCAGGACGGACCGCTGATCAGAAGCACGGTCGCGCCGCTCCGCGGATCGGTGGCAAAGGTGGCAAGCGGGGCAGCCTGAACGGCCGGCGGCAGTGCCGGGAAGTAAGGCGCAAGCTCGGCCGGCGTCCCGACGAGAACACTGAGCTTTCCGGCCCCACCTGCAGGCACCCGGTCGGTGCTGAACGAGAAGGTCTGGTTCGGCATTCCGCTCAGCACAGAGAGGCCCTGGGTCAATCGCAGCAGCGGCTTGGTGGTGCCTGGCTGTTCGAGCGCCGGGACCAGCAGGTCGAATTCGGTTTTGCCGGCGCCATCGACACCGATCGCGCGGATCGCATCGGTGCTCGAAAGCTTGGCGGCATCCTGTCCGGCGAAACTGAAATAGGTCTGTGACGGATCGATGTTCGACCAGAGTTCATAGGTCGACTGGATGCTGCAATCGGTGCGGTGGCGCTGATTGGTCTCGAAGGTCAGAAGATTGGCGCCTGGCTGCAAGAGACCGCGCGGCACGTCGAAACTGACCGAGGACTGGCTGTCGGGCGAGCCGACCTGCTGCTGGCCGACCGGCCGGTTGTTGATCAGCACCGTCAGCTGCGAGGCCTCGGGGGCGACGACGATCGAGTTCTGATAGGCGAAATTGAACTTTGCCGGTGCAGCCGCCTGCTCCGGCGTCAGATAGACGGTCCAGGACTTGCGGTCGTACTCGCCTTCAAGGCCGAACTTTGCTGCCGGTACGACGTAACGCACGACATTTCCGGCCGCACGCGCAGCCGAGGCCGCATCCGGCGCTGCCGCTTGCTCGGCGGAGGGCGCCTGCGGCGCCGGTTGCTGGACATTGACCGGCACGGCAGGAACAGGCGCTGCCGGGACCGACGCCGGCGCTGCGGCCGGTTGCGAAAAGACGGGCGGCGTTGCCGGAACGGCGGCCGTTGGCGCGGCTTGCGGGGGTGTTGCCGGGATGGGTGCGGCGGAGACAGGGGCGGCAGGAACGGGTGCCGGCTGTGGCGGAATGGCGGCTGGCTGCTGGGCGGGAAGCGTCAGCCGCGGCACCATCGGCTGCAGCCCGGTCGGGCGTTCACCGGACATGTCGAAAGGCGCAGGCGCCTGGGCGGTCTGCGCATAAGCGATCGCCGAGGCGCTGAGAAGCAGGGCGGAGGCAGCGGCAAGCTTCTTCATCAGCTGTTCGCCTTTGCCGTCTGTTGCTGCTGCTGAGCCTGTTCGCGCTCCGGCCGCATGCTGCGGAAGAAGTAAACCAGGCCGCGGCTCGTCTGATAGAGCGACAGGCCGAGGAACCAGATGGTGCCGCGGATCAGCCCCGGATTGCGGCGGCGGCCCTGCTGGAACTGCGTCCACTGATCGGAATTGGCAAACATTAGGTCGGCGATCAGCCGGTGATCGAGCGCGCTCTTCGGAATATATTGGCAGCCGACCGCGGTGATATCGCCCGAGGGCTCGATGTTGCGGACGATGAGCGGCAAGGTTTCGAGATCGGCACCGCTATAGGGACGGAACCGGATCTCGCCTTCGGCGCCGATCGCCATCAGGTCGAGCTGCTTGTTGAACACGTGCAGACGGGCGCCATGGACCGAGACGTCCTCGATCGAGGCGGTATACCACTTTCCATTGACGCCGAGTTCGCAGCGCCGATTGACGCGCACGCGCCGCGACGAGGAACGCTCGCCACGCTCGGAGACCACACCCAGTGCACAGCCGGCCATAATCAGGTTGATGATGTTCCAGCCGCCGACGACGAGCGTCACGTCGGCCTTATAGGGCTCGGCATAGATGCGGTAGATGGTGATGATCAATGCGATTATCTGCACCGCGAAAATCACGAAGAACGGACGGCTGATTTCCGACAGGCGGCTGACGGCGATCGATTCGTCCTTCGCCGTCACCTTGAAGGTCGGCTTGCGTGGATTGAGCATCACGGAGACGACGGCGGGCAGCAGATGAACGGTCTGCACATACTCGTAGAGCTCGGAAATCCATGGCCAGCGGAACGAACCATAGAGATAGTTCTGCATCATCAGGTTCACGAGCATGTAGGCTAGCGTATAGGCCAGGAACTCGCCGCCCGATGCGGTGAAGATTTCGAGATCGAAGAACAGGTAGAAGAGCGGCGCGAAGAGGAAGATCGTGCGCGGGAACGGGAAGAGCCAGAACAGCGTCGAGGACATGTAGCAGAGGCGCTGCGGGATCGTCAGGCCGCGCTTCAGGAGCGGGAAGCGGAAACGCAGGATCTGCATCATGCCCTGTGCCCAGCGGCTGCGCTGGCCGATGAAGCTGGCGAAGGTGGCAGGCTGCAGGCCAGCGATCAGCGGCTTGTCGACATAGATCGAGTTCCAGCCGGTGCCATGCAGCGCCAGCGCCGTTTCGCAGTCCTCGGTGATGCTGATACCGGAGAAGCCGCCCTGGCTTTCCAGCGCCCGGCGGCTGAGAACCGCAGCCGAGCCGCAGAAGAAGGCGGCATTCCACTTGTCGAGGCCGCGCTGGATGATGCCGTAGAACATCTCGTTCTCGCTCGGCATGTTGTCGAAGGTGCGCAGGTTGCGCTCGAGCGGATCCGGATTGATGAAGAAATGCGGCGTCTGGACCAGGAAGAGCTTCGGGTCGTCGTCGAAATAGCCGACCGTTTCCAGCAGGAAGTCGCGCGCCGGGGCGTGGTCGGCGTCGAAGACGGCGATCAGTTCGCCGGTCGAGTGCTTCATGCCGTTGTTGAGATTGCCGGCCTTGGCATGCTCGTTGCGCTCGCGGGTCAGGTATTTGACGTCGAGATCTTCGCAAAGCTGCTTCAACTCATTGTGCCGCGCGGCGGCGGCCTGGGCTTCGACAAGCTTGTTGGAATTGCGCTTCTGAAGCGTGCCACCGTCATCAAGCAGCCAGACATGCAGCTTGTCGGCCGGATAATCCATTGCCTTGGCGGCTGCCAGAGTGTTGGCGAGCAGATGCGCGTCTTCGTTATAGGACGGCACGAAGACATCGACATGCGGGTGGCGGTCATTGCGGGCAGCGCGCGACGGGCGCGGCGGCAGCGGCGTGGCGACGATGAAAAGGCTGAGCGCCAGCATGGCGACCGAATACATTTCAGCGAGGTAGAGAAGCAGACCGGGAATGAAATTCTCGAGCTGGTTGACCGGCGGCAGGGTGTTCGTCGTTCGCCAATAGACATAGCGCAGAACGATAGAGGTACCGAAGGCGAGCGCGATCAGCCGCCAGGTCCCCTCGCCCTTCATCACCTTGATGATCGCCATGATGGTGACCACGGTGATGCTGGCGATGAGCTGCGTCTGCAGATTCACCGGCAGAGTGATCAATGCGATCACGCAGAGCGAGACAACCGCCCATATGAGGATGCTTCGGGCCTTATGCATCGACGTCCCTTCGAAATAACAAAACCGGGCCTGATGGCCCGGGCATGCCCGTCTATCTCCGGCAGGCGGCCGTCATGGCCGCATCGCCTATGCAGTCTGGCGAGGGGACGGCGACACCGCCTGCCCGCGCGGATTGTTGTGCGGGAGCCGCAGGCTGCGCTGGAGCGCCCGGGACTACCACCTGTGAACTCTGCGCCGGCGCATCCGGAAGCGGCACGCGCGGCCCGACCGGCGCCAGCTGCTGCACCACGGTCTGCGGTGCAGTGGCCGGCTGAGCCGCCACGACGGTGCGCCGCACGGCAACGCGGTTGACGGCCGGTGGTGCGGGCTCATAGCCCAGCGGCATCGACATCTGGCGATAACCGCCATCATCTGGATAGATCGGGCTGCCGGTCCGGCCGAGCGTCGGATCGGCGCCGCGGACATCGCCGTAGGGGTTCCAGATTTCGCCGTTCAGCGTACCGGTGATCGTATAGCCATACATGACGGCCAGCAGCTGCCGCTCGCTGGCGCGGGCGTCACACAGCCGGAGCTTGACCTGGATCATGCCGAAATTGCGCGCCTGGGTATGCGCCGCATGGCTGGACCGGATCTGCTGCCAGCCGTAGATGCAGGTATCGCCGCCACGGCTGCGGCCGGAGGCATAGGAGAACGGTCCGTAGCTGTTTTGCAGGAATGTCGTGTTGCGTGCCATCGCGACACCGGGGACCGCGCCAAAGGCTTCGCGCGACATCGCGGTTTCGCCGAGCATCTTGTAGCCGGCGCCGCCGGTATCCGGATTGGAACCGCTGGCGCCGAGAAACTGAACCTTAAGAAAGTTCTGACCGGGAACGGAAGACGAGGTGAAGAGCGCCAGCGTCTGCTCGACACCGTTTCCGCGCTTCGTCTCGATGACGCTGACGATCGACGGACCACCCGGCGGCGGCAGAACAAGCGCCTTTTCGCTGGCCACGGCCTCGGGCGCCGACGGCTGCTTGACGCTGCCGCTCGTCGAGGTACAGCCGGACATGACGCCCGCGACCGCAACGATCGATATCAGATTCAGCAAACGCATGTCAGGGAGCCGCCGTTATCGTCTTTCCTGTTCCCCAGACGGGGAGATTCGCGCGACGGTTTCTCGAATCAACGAGCCGCCCGCATTCAGGATGGAATAAACGACGCTTATGGTTAATCACTTATTAATGTGATACGCAGACTTCGCATGGACAGAAGTTACCCTGGCCATTTCAGACAGCGCCAAGCTGCGGACGAATAATGTTTTTTAGTAACATCTCAATTACCATTGCCGCGCTTGCTGGTTGAAATGCGTCGCCGCCGCACGCACATTGACCTATATGCAGGAGGAGATGCGGAGGTTTCCATGAACGCGATCACAGAACGCGCGATGCACGATCCGGTCGCCCCTGACGAGGTCGATGTGCTGCAGGGCGTCTTCGATGCCATCATTGCGGAACGCCGTCTCAACAAGCAGAGCGTCGATGCGCTTCAGGTCGCCCGCGATGTGATCCGCTTCTACTTCGACGGCATTCACAACCACGACACGTTGCTGGACATGGTGCGTGCGGAGCAAGCGGCGGGCTGAGTGTGGGGAACAACGAATATCCAGCGGCGTTTTGATCTCAGCTGGGTAGGAAAAGGAGTTCACACCATGCGCAAGACCATGCTGGCCACGGCCGCCGTATTTCTGACGGTCAGCTCTGCCGCGTTCGCGCAGAGCACTGTCATCGTCACCGATCCCGCGCCGACAGGCGCAATTGTCCTTCCAGGACAAGTCCGCACCTATGTGATGGAGCAGCAGGTACCGTCGGTCGTCTATGATGGCGATGTCGTCGTCGGCACGACTCTGCCTGACACCGTCGAAGTCCACACTGTTCCGGATGCAGACGGCTATGCCTATACGGTCATCAACGATCGCCGCGTGATCGTGGAGCCGCAGACGCACCGCGTCATCCAGGTTCTCGAATAACGTCTACACAAAAAGCGCGGGAGCAGATACTTCCGCGCTTTCGACTTCCGTGGATCCAATTGATTAGCGCACCTGATCGAGCAGGCGCTTGCATTCCAGGAGATCGTAGAGCGCTTCCTGAAGCAGGGCCCGGTCTTCCTTGCCGACGCTGGATTTGCCGATCGATACGTCGGCCTGTTCGTCTTCACCGCTGACGAAATTGAAGAAGCGGCGGGTGATCGGCGCTTTGGCGCGCCCGACCAGCTGATCCTCGTCGGCCATGCTGACCCGCGGCTCGGACGAGGCCCCTGCTCCATCCTTGGAACTCGCAGCCAGCGCCTCGACGCTCGCAAGATCGCCATGGGCGACCGAGACCACGAACTTGTTGCCATTGGTCTTCAGGAGTTTCTGCACGCCCTTGATCGTATAGCCATGATCGTAAAGCAGATGCCGGATGCCCTTCAGCAGATCGACATCCTCAGGACGATAATAGCGGCGTCCACCGCCGCGCTTCATCGGCTTTATCTGCGGAAAACGGGTTTCCCAGAAGCGCAAGACGTGTTGCGGCAGATCAAGGTCATCCGCAACTTCGCTGATGGTTCGAAAAGCATCAGGGCTCTTGTCCAACGTCCTACTCCCTACGCGACCTCGGTGGCGGTCCAATCCGCGACTCATCATATTTCAACGGTTTGAAGCGTCGAATTCAAGTCACGTCTTCGCGTTCCCACAGATCGCGGGCAATGACATCAATGATTTATCGATTATGCACAGTGCCCGGGATGGGCTCAGGAGGCCGGATTGACGGGCTTCTGCTTCACCTTGCGAAGGGTATGCGCCTTGAGAATCCGGGTCTTCAGGACGTTTGACGCCTTGAAGGTCATGACGCGGCGGGGTGAAATCGGCACTTCTTCGCCGGTCTTCGGATTGCGGCCGATGCGCTCGTTCTTGTCGCGGACCTGGAATGTCGCGAAGGACGAAAGCTTGACGGTCTCGCCGCGGACGATCGCGTTGCAGATCTCGTCGATCACGGTTTCGACAAGCTCGGCGGATTCCGTTCGCGAGAGGCCTACCTTCCGGAAAACCGATTCCGCCAGGTCTGCTCGCGTCACTGTCTTTCCGGTCATGGTTTCCCCGCCCAAACTACAAAATATCTTATGAAAGCGAACAAAGACTATTTGTCTTGTGCCTTACGGTCAAGCTCTTGTTCGTCGCCAGTTTTTCGCGATTTATGCCGTTACCAGCGCAGCAATACGGCGCCCCATGTGAAGCCGCCGCCCATGGCCTCCAGCATCACCAGATCGCCCTTCTTGATGCGGCCGTCACCGGCCGCAACGGCGAGCGCCAGCGGAATGGAAGCCGCCGAGGTGTTGCCATGGAGATCGACGGTAACGACGACTTTTTCTGGGGCAATGTTCAGCTTCTTGGCCGAACCGTCGATGATGCGCCGATTTGCCTGGTGGGGGACCAGCCAATCGAGATCGTCAGACGTCGTGCCGGTCGCCTCGAAGGCTGCGGTAATGACGTCGGTGATCATGCCGACCGCATATTTGAAGACCTCGCGGCCTTCCATGCGCAGTTTGCCGACAGTGCCGGTGCTCGACGGGCCGCCATCGACGAAAAGCTTGTCCTTGTGGGAGCCGTCAGAGCGAAGATGCGCGGTCAGAACGCCACGGTCCGAGGTCTTGCCCTCGCCTTCTGCGGCCTCCAGCACGATCGCGCCGGCACCATCGCCGAACAGAACGCAGGTGGTGCGATCGTTCCAGTCGAGAATGCGGGAGAAGGTTTCGGCGCCGATGACCAGCACGCGCTTGGCGAGACCGCCGCGAATATAGGCGTCCGCCGTCGTCACCGCATAAACAAAGCCGGTGCAGACAGCCTGAACGTCGAAAGCGAAGCCATGGCTCATGCCGAGACGGTTCTGGATGTTGACGGACGTCGCGGGAAACGTGTTGTCCGGCGTCGAGGTGGCACAGATGATGAGATCGATGTCGGCGGGCGTCAGGCCGGCGTTATCGAGGGCGGCACGGGCCGCGGCCTCGCCGAGCGACGAGGTCGTCTCGCCCTCGCCCGCAATGTAGCGCTGGCGGATGCCGGTGCGCTGGACGATCCACTCGTCCGACGTATCGACAACGTCCTCCATGTCACGATTGGTCATTACGCGTTTCGGAAGTGCGGATCCGAACCCGCGAACCACTGAACGGATCATAGTTGCTAAACCCCGTCGCTCACGCAGCTTCCGGCCCGATCGGGGGCAGCCGCTTGGCGTGATATTTCTTAAGATCGTTTTCTATTTTCTGATTGAGGCCATTCTTGGCCATGTCGTAACCGACTTCGATCGCGGCAGCGATGCCTTCGGCATTGGCGCCGCCATGGCTCTTGATGACGATGCCGTTGAGACCGAGGAACACGCCGCCATTGACCTTGCTTGGGTCCATCTTTTCACGGAGCAGATCGAAGGCGCTCTTGGCAAGCAGATAGCCGATCCTGGCCATCAGCGTGCGCGACATCGCCTCGCGCAGCAGCGTGCTGATCTGTTTGGCGGTGCCTTCCGCCGTCTTCAGGGCGATATTGCCGGAGAAACCCTCGGTGACGACAACGTCGACCGTGCCCTTACCGATATCGTTGCCCTCGACGAAGCCGGAATATTCGAGCGACTCGATTCCCGCTTCGCGAAGCAGGCGACCGGCCTCCTTGACTTCGTCCTGACCCTTGACCTCTTCAACGCCAACATTCAGCAGACCGACCGTCGGGCGTTCGAGATCGAAAAGTGCACGCGCCATGGCGCCGCCCATCAGAGCGAAGTCCATCAGCTGCTGCGCGTCCGCGCCGATCGTGGCACCCACATCGAGAACGATGCTTTCGCCGCGCAGCGTCGGCCAGATCGCGGCAATCGCCGGACGCTCGATATTGGCCATCGTCCGCAGACAGAATTTTGACATGGCCATCAGCGCGCCGGTATTGCCGGCCGAAACCGCAACATCGGCCTCACCGGTCTTTACGGCCTCGATGGACCGCCACATGGTCGAGACATAGCGGCCGCGGCGCAGCGCCTGGCTGGGCTTCTCGTCCATGCGGACGGCAAGCTCGCAGTCATGGAAAACAGACTTGTCGCGGAGTTTGGGAAAATTCGCCAGAACCGGATCGCACTGCTCTTTCAACCCGTAGAAAGCGAAGGAGATATCCGGATGCCGCTCCAATGCCTTTGCGGCACCTGGGATGACAACCTGGGGACCAAAGTCGCCACCCATGAGGTCGAGAGAAATTCTAATCACGCGTCCCTGATCCTTCTTTTCGCCGGGGAGGCGAAATTTCGGCCAAAATACCGGTTTTCGTAACGCTTACAACTCAAATATGTCAAATACCCAACGGGTATTCAGTCCTTCTTCCAGTCTTTCAGCGCAGCGAACGGCGAAGGCTTCTTGTCCTTCTGGCCGTCATCTTCGATGTGTCCGGAAAACTCGATGCCAGCCTTGCGGGGATAGGGATCGATTGCCAGGGCCGCAAATTCAGTCACCACGGCGCCGGCATCGATACTGTCGCCAACAAAGGCTTCCGGCAGATCGGGACCATCGGGATCCAGCACCATCTCGCCGGCATCATTGGCCGGGCGGCGGGCAAGCTTGGAATTTTCAGGCACGAAGATCTGCTCGAATTGCTCGTCGATATCAGAGGGCACCGGTTCGAGCGTGACGACGCAGGCCTGAACGATCTTGGCTCGCACCCTGCCCTTGACGCGGATGCCGTCCTTTTTCCAGCGGTTGATCTGCAGCTCGGCGCGCATTTCGTCGACCGCCAGGATATCCCAGCTCTCGGCCAGCGCCTTGCGCTCCTTCTCGTCCGCCTCAAGGCGAACCTCGACGGGGTTTGCCGAGACATGGCCAACCTTCACGAGGTAGGAAAAGGGAATGGCGTCATCCTGATGTTTCATTACGTCCTCCTCAGACCGCTTCCGGCAGCGTTGCTGAACCGGTGGCGATCTGGTCTTCGGATTGTCCGGACAGAGCAGCTTCCGCCTTGAACATCCAGCCGCTCAGTGCGCTCATATCAGCCGGGGCTTCCGCCTTCGGGTGGATATTGCGGGACAATGCCGTGGCAAGCTCCTCGCTATTTCCTGCGTCCATCGCCTTCGAATAGGCTTCGAGACGGCCATAGAACATGCCGGCGAGTTTCTTCATGCGCTTCGGCACGCTGTTGTCGCCGATACCGAGCTCGCGGATCGAATAGTCGATATCCTGAAAGAAGGCATCGACGATCTCCTGGGCGATCTCCTGGCCGCTCGTGCCGGAGGCGCGGGTGCGGCGGAAGAACAGGATCATGACAAGCGACAGCATCTCGAAACGGCCCATGACCGTGTCGGGCACATTCATCGTCTCATAGAATTCGGGCATACGGGCCGCAGCCGTCAGCGTCGAATACTGCCGTTCGACGATCGCCTGATTGTTGTTTTTCTTACGAAAGAGCCCGAAGATCATTGTTTTTTCCGGAAATGCCTCATTCTTCACGCGGAGTTGCGTGGGCCGTGTTGCATGAATTCGAAAGCTGGTTTACCGAAGCAGGCGCGAATTGCAATGCCGAAGGTGGCCACTTTCGGGACAGCGCCCTTTCAGGGCTGCGACGCGGCGAATTGGGAGAATTCGACCCCGGAAAGGCCACAAAGGTTTTGCATCAGCGGTGCTCAAGCATGGCCCAAAGCCGCCTACCGATACTCAAGGGGAGTAGATGTCGTTGAAGAAACGGTATTTCAAGTCTGACGTAAAGTTCTTCAGCAGCGCGGCCATTGCGATCATGATTGCTTCAGCGGGACTGACCGGCTGCCAGACCGGCACCGTGCTGAACGGCGGCTATGTCGTCGATGCGGAGTCGCTCAACCTCGTTCCCGAGGGTTCCAGCCGCGAGCAGGTCCTGCTTTCGCTCGGCACGCCTTCGACGACCGCGACCTTCGACAACGAAGTCTTCTATTATATCTCGCAGCGCCGCACGCGCTCCGTCGCCTTCCAGAAGCTGAAGGTGGTGGACCAGACGGTTCTCGCCATCTATTTCGACAAGGACGGCGTCGTGGCGCGGCGCGCCAACTACACGCTCCAGGACGGCAAGGTGTTCGACACGATCTCGCGCGTCACGCCGACCGGCGGCCGCGAACTCACCTTCCTGCAGCAGGTTCTCTCGGGCGGCGCAGGCAGCGCGGCAAAGAGCCTGTTCGGCACACCGGACGGCAATCCTCAGAACCCGGCAAGCATCAAGTAAGACTGCGATTGCAGGAACAATCAAGAAACCCGCCGGATCGCTCCGGCGGGTTTCTTCGTTTCAGGCTATCGCCTCCCCTTACATGCCGGCGAGGATCGCAAGCAGCAGAAGTGCGACGATATTGGTGATCTTGATCGCCGGGTTGACGGCCGGACCAGCGGTGTCCTTATAGGGATCGCCGACGGTATCGCCGGTGACGGATGCCTTGTGGGCTTCCGAACCCTTCATGTGGCGGTTGCCGTCCTTGTCGACGAAGCCGTCTTCGAAGGACTTCTTGGCGTTGTCCCATGCCCCGCCGCCCGAAGTCATCGAGATGGCGACGAAGAGACCGTTGATGATCACGCCGAGCAGCGAAGCGCCGAGCGCCGCAAAGGCCGAGGCCTTGGAGCCGGAGATCAGGAGAACGCCGAAGTAGACGACGATGGGCGCCAGAACCGGCAGCAGCGAGGGGATGATCATCTCGCGGATTGCCGCCTTGGTCAGCAGGTCGACGGCGCGGCCGTAGTCAGGCTTTTCCGTGCCCTGCATGATGCCCGGCTTTTCGCGGAACTGCTTGCGCACTTCCTCGACGATGGCGCCCGCCGCGCGCCCGACGGCCGTCATGGCGATACCGCCGAACAGATACGGGATCAGGCCGCCGAACAGCAGGCCGGCGACAACGTAGGGGTTCGACAGATCGAAGGAGATCGTGCCGATGCCTGCGAAATACGGATACTGGTCGCCATGGGCGGCGAAGTATTGCAGGTCGTTGGCATAGGCGGCGAACAGCACCAGCGCGCCGAGACCGGCAGAACCGATTGCATAGCCCTTGGTGACGGCCTTCGTCGTATTGCCGACGGCGTCGAGCGCGTCGGTCGACTTGCGCACTTCAGGCGGCAGATGCGCCATTTCGGCGATGCCACCGGCATTGTCGGTGACCGGACCGAAGGCATCGAGTGCCACGATCATACCGGCAAGGCCGAGCATCGAGGTGACTGCGATACCGGTGCCGAACAGGCCGCCGAACTGGTAGGTCGCCAGGATACCGCCAACGATGACGATGGCGGGAAGCGCTGTCGATTCCAGCGATACTGCAAGGCCCTGGATAACGTTGGTGCCGTGACCGGTCACCGATGCCTGTGCGATCGAGACGACGGGGCGCTTGCCGGTGCCTGTATAGTATTCGGTGATGACGACAATGAGCGCCGTAACCACAAGGCCGACCAAACCGCAAATGAAGAGGTTCGTGCCAGTGATCTCATGTCCGGCAACGGTGCCGAGCGAGCCCCAGCCAACGGTCAGCGATGTGGCAATACCAAGACCGACGATCGACAGCAGGCCGGTGACGATCAGGCCCTTGTAGAGAGCGCCCATGATCGAACCGTTCGAGCCGAGCTTGACGAAGAAGGTGCCGATGATCGAGGTGATGATGCAGACGCCGCAGATCGCCAGCGGATAGATCATCGCCGATTGCAGGATCGGTGCGCCGGCAAAGAAGATCGCCGCCAGCACCATCGTCGCGACCACGGAGACCGCATAAGTCTCGAACAGGTCGGCCGCCATGCCTGCGCAGTCACCGACATTGTCACCGACGTTATCGGCGATCGTGGCCGGGTTGCGTGGATCATCTTCCGGGATACCCGCTTCCACTTTACCGACGAGGTCGCCGCCGACGTCAGCACCCTTGGTGAAGATGCCGCCGCCGAGACGAGCAAAGATCGAGATCAGCGATGCACCGAAGCCGAGCGACACAAGCGCATCGATGACCTCGCGCGATCCGGATTCATGACCGAGAATGCCTGTCAGGACGTAATAATAGATCGACACGCCGAGCAGCGCGAGACCGGCAACGAGCATACCCGTGATGGCGCCGGACTTGAAGGCGATATCGAGGCCAGCCGCGAGGCTGTGGGAGGCGGCCTGAGCCGTGCGCACATTGGCGCGGACGGAAACGTGCATGCCGATGAAACCGGCAGCGCCTGAAAGCACGGCGCCGATCAGAAAGCCGATCGCGGCCGTCCCGGAGAGAAGCAGCCATGCTGCAATGAAAACAACGATACCGACGACCGAAATCGCCTTGTACTGACGCGTGAGATAGGCCTGTGCGCCTTCGCGGATATAGCCCGCGATTTCTTGCATGCGGCTATTACCCTGATCGGCGGCCAGCACCGAACGGGTCGTCCAGATGGCATAGACCACCGAGAGCAGACCGCATGCGATTACGCATAAAAGAATGTTCATTTCGCTCTTTCCTCCAAAAGTGCTGCCGGTGCACTTCTCCGCCCCGACCACGAACGCAGCCGAATCGTCTTCTCTCCTCAGAAACGCTCTAGCTTTGCGTGCGGAGATTGCTTGGTGGAAAACACGACGTCAAGACCGCAGAGGCTAAAACCCTTGCAGCACAACGGATTGAGAGATTTGGTCCGATAGAAGACGCGAAGTCTATTTCCGCGTGTCGCCGCGTACCTGCTTGGCGATGCGGTCGAGGACGGCGTTGACGAGCTTGGGCTCATCATCCTCGAAGAACGCCTGGGCGATCTCCATATATTCGGTGACGATCACGGCGACAGGCACGTCCTTGCGGTCGGTCAGCTCGAAAACGCCGGCGCGCAGGATTGCACGCACAGTGCTGTCGAGGCGCGAAAGCGCCCAGTCGTCCTGCAGCGCGGACGCGATCAGCGGGTCGAGGCGCAACTGTTCACGCACGACGCCCGAGACGATGGAGCGGAACCACGACGGATCGGCCTTGAGATAGGTTTCGCCGTCGATTTCCTGGCCGAGGCGATGCGCCTCGTATTCGGCGACGATTTCCAGAACGCCGGTACCGCCGATATCCATCTGATAGAGCGCCTGAACGGCAGCAAGACGCGCAGCGCCCCGCTGGTTTGCCGCCTTTACCTGACGCTCCGGAGTTTCATTGCTCATTCAAGCCCACCCAGTTTCTTCTTCAGCTCGATCATCGTGAGAGCTGCACGGGCGGCAAAGCCGCCCTTGTCCTTGTCGGAGCGGCGGACGCGTGCCCAAGCCTGCTCGTCGTTTTCAACCGTCAGAATGCCGTTGCCGATGGCAAGCGACTCGCTGACGGCGAGATCCATCAATGCGCGCGACGACTCATTGGAGACGATATCGAAATGATAGGTTTCGCCGCGAATGACCATGCCGAGGGCGACAAAGCCGTCATACAGCACGCCACCATTATCTGCGCCGTCGAGCGCCATGGCAATCGCCGCCGGAATTTCCAGCGCGCCGGGAACCGTCACCACGTCGAAGGTCGCGCCGGCTTCCTTCAGCGCGAAGCTCGCACCTTCGAGGAGTGCGTCAGCCATGTCGTCGTAGAAGCGTGCTTCAACGATCAAAATGTGGGGAGCATCGGCCCGCGCCATGTGTCACCTTCGGTTTTAGAGAACTCGCCATGCGGCAGGCCGCGGTCAAAACATGCCTTCGCGCGAATGGCAAGCAAATTCCGATCATGGCTGAAATGCAAAACCTGAAATCCTTGCAAGTGCATAGAACCAAGCCATGCTGCAGCGCATCAACATGCGGTTTCCACCGCCCCGAATAAGGCATAAAAAAGGCAACGAAGATGAAGAATAATTAACGCGATTTCAGTGACTTAAGCCATTGAAGGGGCGGCTTTGGCGCCCCAATTCCTTTCTCGTAACGCCGACGATCCCCTGCACGACAGCCGACCGTCCGGGCAGATGAAAGGATACTACCATGAACCGCGTTGCCAAACTCGCCATCGTTTCCGCCCTCTCCTCCCTCGCCTTTGCCGGCGTCAGCCGTGCGGAAAGCCTTGGGATGAACTCCGCCCCCGGCATCGAGCAGACCTTGCGCTCGTTCCAGGGCAACTTCGCCGTCCAGCAATATCAGGACTGGCGCAACATCGACAGCATGGACCAGTTCGGCCCGCGCTCGGCCCCGATCCGCGATGCTCAAGAAGTCCACCAGATCCAGGCCTCGATCGACGCCAACAGGAGCCTTACCCGAAAGCTTGCTGATCAGGGCATCAGCGTCAACAACGTCATCAACGTCGAACAGGCGGCCGATGGCAGCCTGACGATCTTCACCGATTGACATCAACCACGACCAGGGAAAGGCGGCGTGCTGAGCGCCGCCTTTCCCTATATCTCTATCCCCGCTCTTGAAAACCACTGCCGAATGATGGTCTGTTGCCCTCCAAGGGAGACGAAACATGCCATCAGAAAAGACGACACCCGTCATCAACCCCGCCGGGTTGGAACTCGAGCACTGGACACAGGGCACCCTTTACGAGAGCACCGACATTTCCTTCGGGAAGCTTCTCGGCCTTTCCAATCTCGGCGTCAGCTATAACGAGGTGCCTCCGGGCAAATCGGGTTGCCCCTTCCACAATCATCATGTCGAAGATGAGCTGTTCATCGTTCTCTCCGGAAGCGGCGAATACCGCTTCGGTGCCGAACGGCACGCGATCTCCAAAGGATCGGTTCTCGGCGCACCGGCCGGCGGGCCCGAGACGGCGCATCAGATCCTCAATACCGGGACCGAACCGCTGATCTACATGGGCGTCTCGACGATGTCGCCGACGGAGATCGTCGAATATCCCGACTCCGGGAAGTTTCTGGCCAAGACCCGCAAGGATGGTGGCTACCCGAGCTTCCGGGTCATCGGCCGCACCGATGAAAGCCTGGACTACTGGCATAACGAGCCTGGCGCATAAAAACAGAAAGCGATTTTCGATGTTGAATATTCCGACGATCGAGACGGAGCGCCTGATCCTGCGCCCGCACCGCAAGACCGATTTCGAGGCCTACGTCACCTTCTGGGCTGACGAGGACGTGGTGCGCCACATCACCGGCGTGCCGAGCACACGCGAACAGACCTGGGCGCGGCTGCTGCGCGCCACCGGCATGTGGCACCATATGGGCTTCGGCTTTTTGGCCATCGAGGAAAAGGAAACCGGCCGCTTCGTCGGCGAATGCGGCTTTCTCGAAACCCGCCGCGAGATGACGCCCTCGATCGAGGGCACGCTGGAGACCGGCTGGGCGCTGTCGCCGAACTTCCATGGCCGCGGCTATGCCAGCGAAGCGCTGCAGGCGATGATCGCCTGGGCCGAGCAGCGCTTTCCTGACATGGAGATGACCTGCATTATCTCGCCGGAAAACGCGCCGTCGATCCGACTTGCGGGAAAGCTCGGCTTCCGCGAAGTGACGCGCACCGATTACAACGGTGAGATCATTCTGTTTTCGCGGACGGAAACTCTGCGAGCCTAGCGGCGTAGCGGGCCATGGTATCGACTTCGAAATTGACGAAGTCGCCCGCCTTGCGCTCGCCCCAGGTTGTCACCTCGAGCGTATGGCGGATCAACAGCACGTCGAAATCGGTGCCATCGACGGCATTGACGGTCAGCGACGTGCCGTCGAGGGCGATCGAACCCTTGGGAGCGACAAATTTCGCCAGATGTTCGGGTGCCCGCAGGCGGTAACGGGTGGCATCGCCTTCTGCCGTCACCGAGAGGATTTCGGCCTTGCCATCGACATGGCCGGAAACGATATGGCCGCCGAGCTCATCGCCGATTTTCAGCGAGCGCTCGAGATTGACCCGGCTGCCTTCTTTCCAGGTAGCGATCGTCGTCAGCCGCAACGCCTCTTCCCAGGCCTCGACCTCGAACCAGCGGCCGTTGCTGCCTTCGGCGGGCAATCCCGTGACCGTCAGGCAGACGCCGGAATGCGAGATGGACGCGCCCATGTCGATGGTCGCCGGATCGTAACTCGTGGCGACGCGCAGCTTGACGCCCTCGTTCATCGCGGAAACGGATTCTATCCTGCCCATATCGGTAACAATGCCGGTGAACATCAAAGCTCTCTTTCGTATTCGTCCATTCGGTCGGGCCCGAATGCAAATGTGCCCCTCAGGGCGAAACCGGATGGCATATCGGTCTTCGTCACCGGCGATTCAATACCGTCAGTGCCGATCACGACGTCACCCTGGTAGAGCTGGATGCGATCGATGAGACCGGCGTCGAGGAAAAGCCTTGCGGTCCCGGCGCCGCCCTCGATGATCAGCGAGGAGATGCCACGGGATGCGAGCGCCGGGAGCAGGACTTCCGGGTGATAGGGATTGCAGTAGAGAATTTCGATGCCGAGCGCTTCGAGGGCGGTGCGGCGGGAGTCCAACTCGCTGGTGTCAGTGGTTGGGTTACCCCCCTCTGCCCTGCCGGGCATCTCCCCCTCAAGGGGAGAGCTTGGCTGGGGGCGGCCGCTCGTTCCAGTTTCGCTTGTTTGGGGAGATGCTATCCGTGAGTCGATCTCCCCCCTTGAGGGGGAGATGTCCGGCAGGACAGAGGGGGGTGTTCCCTCGACGACAGCCAGATCCGATAGCTCTTCCCGCGCCACCACAATCACCGGCACATCCCGCGCCGTCCGCGCCAGCTTGCCGGTCACCGGCAGCGACAGAATCGGATCCAGGACGATGCGCACCGGCGAGCGGGTCTCCTGTCCGGCGATCCGCACCGTCAGTTCCGGATCGTCGGCAATGGCCGTGCCGATGCCGATCAATATCGCGTCCGATTCCGCCCTGAGCTTCTGCACCTCGGCGCGCGCGGCCGGCCCGGTAATCGCCACCTGCCCCTCGCCGCGGCGGCCGATCATGCCGTCGGCGGAAACCGCAAGCTTGAGAGTCACATAGGGCCGCTTCTTCGTCTGGCGTGTGAGATAGGCGGCGAGCGAGCGCCTGCCCTCCTCTTCCAGAACGCCGGTATCCACTGTGATGCCGGCATCCTCAAGCATGGCGATGCCGCGGCCGGACACGCGCTCGTCGGGATCGGTAACGCTGATCACCACGCGGGAGACGCCGGCCGCAATCAGCGAATTGGCGCAAGGCGGTGTCTTGCCGAAATGTGAGCAGGGTTCGAGCGTTACATAGGCGGTGGCGCCCTCGGCACGGATGCCTGCCTCGGCAAGCGCCTGCGGCTCGGCATGCGGGCGGCCGCCGATTGCCGTGGTGCCGCGCCCGACGATCTCGCCATCCTTGACGACGACGCAGCCGACAGACGGATTGGTCGAGGTCTGGCCAAGATGCAAAAGGCCGAGGCGGATCGCCTCGGCCATATAGCGTTCGTCATCTGTCGAAGTGCTCATCGCTCAGCTATCCAGCGTATCGCGGCCGATCTTGGCGTTGATCTCCGAGATGACCTTTTCGAAATCCTCGGCATGCGAGAAATCGCGGTAGACGGATGCATAGCGGACGAAGCCGACGTCATCGAGGCTTTTCAGCGCCTCCAGCACCTGCAGGCCGATGGCCTCGGAGCTGATTTCCACTTCGCCCGAACTTTCGAGACGGCGGACGATTCCGGAGACGGCCCGCTCGATCCTGTCGCGATCGACCGGGCGCTTGCGCAGCGCGATCTCGAAGGAGCGAACCAGCTTGTCGCGGTCGAACGGCACCTTGCGGCCGGTCTTCTTGACGACCATCAGCTCGCGCAGCTGCACGCGCTCGAAGGTCGTGAAGCGGCCGCCGCAATCGGGACAGATACGCCTGCGGCGGATGGACGTGTTGTCCTCCGCCGGGCGTGAATCCTTGACCTGTGTGTCTTCCGATCCGCAGAATGGGCAGCGCATGCGCTATCCTTAGCCGATGTAATCGTACATTGGGAAGCGGTTGGTGAGGTTCATCACCTTGTCCCGCACGGCGGCTTCGACACCGGCATTGCCTTCGTCGGAATTCGCGGCCTTCAGGCCGTCGAGAACCTCGACGATCAGCTTGCCGATTTCCTTGAATTCCGCTTCCTTGAAGCCGCGGGTCGTACCGGCAGGCGCGCCGAGACGGACGCCCGAGGTGACGAAGGGCTTTTCAGGGTCGAACGGAATGCCGTTCTTGTTGCAGGTGATGAAGGCGCGGCCGAGCGCCTGTTCGGCGCGCTTGCCCGTCGCGTTCTTCTTGCGAAGGTCGACCAGCATCAGGTGGTTGTCGGTGCCGCCGGAAACGACATCGAGGCCGCCGGCGATCAGGGTTTCGGCAAGCGCCTTGGCGTTCTTGACGATCTGTGCCGCGTAATCCTTGAACTCGGGCTGCAGCGCTTCGCCGAAGGCAACTGCCTTGGCAGCGATGATGTGCATCAGCGGACCGCCCTGGAGACCCGGGAAGACGGCCGAATTGAACTTCTTCGCCAGATCCTCGTCATTGGTGAGGATCACGCCACCGCGCGGGCCGCGGAGCGACTTGTGGGTCGTGGTCGTGGCAACGTGGCAATGCGGGAACGGCGACGGATGCTGGCCACCGGCAACGAGACCGGCGATGTGGGCCATGTCGACCATCAGATAGGCACCGACGCTGTCGGCGATCTCGCGGAAACGCTTCCAGTCCCAGATGCGGGAATAAGCGGTGCCGCCGGCGATGATCAGCTTCGGCTTGGTTTCCTCGGCCTTGCGGGCAACTTCGTCCATGTCGAGCAGGTTGTCGCCTTCGCGCACGCCGTAGGACACGACGTTGAACCACTTGCCGGACATGTTGACAGGCGAACCATGCGTCAGGTGACCGCCCGAATTGAGGTCGAGACCCATGAAGGTGTCACCGGGCTGCAGCAGCGCTAGAAACACGGCCTGGTTCATCTGCGAACCGGAATTCGGCTGAACGTTGGCAAAGTTGACGCCGAAGAGCTTCTTGGCGCGCTCGATCGCCAGTTCTTCGGCGATGTCCACATACTGGCAGCCGCCATAGTAACGCTTGCCCGGATAACCTTCGGCGTACTTGTTGGTCATGATCGAGCCCTGGGCTTCCAGAACCGCACGGGAAACGATGTTTTCCGAGGCGATGAGTTCGATCTCATGGCGCTGGCGGCCGAGCTCCTTGCCGATCGCGCCGAAGATCTCAGGATCGGTATCGGCGAGCGAACGATTGAAGAAGGTCTGTGTGGAAGCATTGGTCATGGCGGGCTCCTCAACTTGAATGGCCGCAGCTTTAGCCTTCCGTTTGCGCCAGAGCAATACGAAGAACGACATTTGCTGGGCAATCTACGCGCGGTGCCAAGGTCTTGGTGTACCGGGAGGGCGCGCCCTCCTCCTTGGCCCTCATTCCTGTGCCTGTCACAGGAATCCAGCCACGGCGCGTCCGCGCCGTGAATGAAACTTCTTAGCTTAAAAGAAGGGTCTTCCGCGCCCAAGGACTTGGGCGCACTGGATCCCTGTGACAAGCACAGGGATGAGGGAGGTGAGGTTTTGCCTCAAACAAAAAAGGCCGCGCAATCGCACGGCCTTTCCAAACTCAAAACACCAGCCCTTACTGAACCGGCTGTTCCGTTGTCGCCGTCGTATCCAGCGCCAGTTCGGCATTGCCGTCCATCTGGTAGATGTCGTCGCGGAACTGGACGACGCCGTCGGGCATGCCCCACGCGGAGATGTAGACGAAATAGACCGGCACTTCTTCAGAGAGCTTGATCGGCGTGTTGACGCGGCTGGCGATGACCTGCTCCATCTGCTGGCGCGGCCAGCCCGGGGTCTCGCCGAGCAGCCAGGTCGTCAGGTCGCGCACATTCTGGACCCGGACGCAGCCCGAGGATTCGAAGCGCATCAGCTTGTTGAACAGGCCCTGCTGCGGCGTGTCGTGCATGTACTCGCCGTTCTTGTTGTAGAAGTTGATCTTCGTCGAGGCCATGGCGTTGATCTTGCCCGGGTCCTGACGGAACATCAGGTTCGGGGCCTTCTCGGCGTTCCAGTCGATGGTTTCAGGGGCGACTTCGGTGCCCTTGCCGTCGATCAGGCGAATGTTGTTGCGCGTCAGGTAGGTCGGGTCCTTGCGCATCAGCGGCACGATGTCCTTTTCGACGATCGAGCGTGGCGCGGTCCAGTAAGGATTGAGGATGACCTCGTAGATCTTCGAATTGACGAGATGGGTCGGGCGGCTCAGGCGGCCGACGATGGCGTTGTGGCGGGTGGCGACGGCGCCATCCTGAACGGCTTCGACGTAAGCTGCCGGAATATTGACCATGACGTGACGGCGGCCGAGCTCTTCCGGGAAGGTCTGCAGGCGGATCAGGTTGGTGTTCAGCTGCTGCAGGCGGACATCGACCGGAATGTTCATCGCCTTCAGCGTGAACTCGCCGATAACGCCATCGGACGGCAGACCGTGACGAGCCTGGAAGCGCTTGACGGCACCGTCGACATAAGAATCGAACGAGGACGACATGCCGGCTTCCTGCGGAAGGTCACCGGTGGCGAAGAGACGCTGGCGCAGCGCCTGGACCGACTGATCGGTGACGCCGAGCTGCAGGCGCTGGTCGGCAGGCGGATTGACCGTCGGCCAGCCGCCGGCAGATGCGATCTGCTGGTACTGGGCGATCGCCTGCTGCATGCTGGAAACGGATTGGGGACCGAGGATCGGGGTATTAGAAACAATGGCGTTGGCGGTGCGCGATGCGGCCTTGGCATCGAACTGATCGTCCCAGTCGCCGCGGCGCGGCGCGTTGATCAGCGCGTCGACGGCCGTCTGCGCCAATGCCGGGGCGGCCAGGGCGCTGACGCCGAACGTGGCCGCGGAGGCCAGAAATGCGCGGCGCGAGAGAGCTTCAATTCCGTTTTTCTTCGACATAGTCCCAACCAATGAATGCCGCAGGCTTGAGAGGAAACCGCGGGCTTTGCGAGTCACTGCGCGATAACGCAGACCACTATCATTCCGTTCTCTGGCGCATCACAAAATTTCCGCCACCGGGCATCACAAGATTGCGAGCCGGAAACGTGAAGGCGTGAAATGCTGTCTGAGGGCGCCGTCTACCGTCTTTCCGCTGCCATACCAATATGGCCAATTCGTGTCGCCTGCCCTTTCGAAGATCTACCGGCGGTAGGTTCAAGACAGGTGAACGGCACGGACCAAACCATATCAATGCGTAAACGGTGCTGGTTAATAACGGCTAAAAAACGGCCTGAATACAGGCGATTACGCTTGGGTCGGATGCGTTGCAAAGATGACACGCTGGTGGTGAGTGAGGTTAACTAAGGCAAAATCCGGCCTTGCGTGGCTCCGTCGCCTTGCGACCCACCAAGGACTGGCGGAGGCAAGCGCCAATGCTATTTCCGATTGTCATGCCCCAATCAAAACAATCTAAACGCGAGCAACCGCAGATTATTCGCACCTGAAAGGCAGCGGTACCCCCAAGTTTTGCGATGGCGACGTTCGGCAAAGGCCGATAACGTCTTCACGATTCGGTGCCACAGGAGCTGACAATGGTTGAACGGAAATACGTTGTGACTGCTGAAATCTTTTCTCGCGAAGAGGACGGCACGAGCCAGGAAGACGGCTCGCGGGTCTACAAATCCTACCTGAGCAGGGAAACTTGGTCCTTCCCCGAGACCGCCACCCTCGGCGAAATCATGAAGGCAGTCGATGACGCCAGCGGATATGCACATAGCGTCACCATCACGCCTGATCGCTATTCCCATAAGCTGCACCTTGAAGAGCGTCATGCAGCGCTGAAGGCGAGAGACAGAAACTAGGGCTCTGCCCCGACGCGCCGCAGAAACCCTCACAAACTCGGCCTGATATTGAGCCAGTGGCCGGGATGCAGGGCCGACCGGACCCACGCGGCTCCGTTTTTACGGGCGCACAATTGACTCACAAACGGACGTAACGGGGCGCCTTCTCTCGCCCCGTTACGTCCGTTTTGCCACTTTGAATTGTTACCGAGCCATCGGGAATAACAGCTCAGGAACTTAGAGGCGGTACATAATGCTGTCGTTCCAGAAGCGGTCGAGGCGCTGCAGGAGCTTGTTCATCTGGGTGAATTCGTCAGTGCCGATGCCGCCGACCTTGTCGATCGAGGTGATGTGGCGTTCGTAGAGCTTGGCGACCGTTTCGGCGATCTCGGTGCCGGTTTCCGTCAGGCTGATGCGGACGGAGCGGCGGTCGATGCGCGAGCGCTGGTGGTTGATGAAGCCGAGGTCGACGAGCTTCTTGACGTTGTAGGAAACGTTGGAGCCCAGGTAGTAACCGCGCGAGCGCAGCTCGCCGGCGGTCAGTTCCGAGTTGCCGATGTTGAAAAGCAGGAGCGCCTGGATGGCGTTGACGTCGCTGCGGCCCTGACGGTCGAACTCGTCCTTGATGACATCCAGAAGACGGCGGTGAAGACGTTCAACAAGATGAAGGGATTCCATGTAAAGATCACGGATGTCCTGGTCCTGCTGGTCACGGAAGTTCGATACCGCCTGCGGCTTGATTTTCGTGTTCATGATGACTGCCTCACTGTTTGTTTGGCGGTGTTGGTTTTCTTCCCGCCTTGAGACAGACCCTATCGAATACAAATAAAATTCTACTTAAACTGCAGGCTTAACAGCACCTTACCGGAAACCTCCCGTTGTATCAGGGTAAATCAACGCTTACCTGACGGCGCTGCCTGCGCTTCTCGAACCACAATGCGATGCGGAAAGCCAGGTACATCAGCGCCACCAATCCATGTGTCAAAACAATGAGTTTGTTGGAGCCGAAGATCTCCGGCAGGACGCCGTGCATCAGCACCTGCAGGCCTGCGGCGAGCACCCAGACGACCGGTCCCCAGGACACCGTCAGCCATAGGCCAAGCGAGGCAACGGGGAAGACGACGGCCAGCGTCGTGGCGCAAACTTTCCAGGGCAGACTGAGCAGATCGAAGCGGCCGGCTCCAACAAGCGAGTAGCCGACCAGCATGCCCCAATATTGCAGGCCGAACCAGAAACAGGTGATCGCCACCAGCCTCAGGAAGAGGATGAACATCAGGTCGGTCAGCGTGCGTTTCGGCAGGGCCGGAGAATCGTTTTCCATGGGGCGGACTTTATGTTTGCCTTCTGCACTTCGCCAGACGGGATCAGGCGGCGCGGCCAATCGTCCGGTTTGGATTTCGAAGATGGCATGATAATGAGCGCGCCAGCAAATGGAATGGCCAGGGACAAGACAATGCAGGACAAGACCCACCTCGTCGACGACATCACCGGACACCGCCGCATGCGCCGCAACCGCAAGGCCGACTGGACGCGCCGCCTGGTGCAGGAAAACCGGCTGACGGTGGACGATCTGATCTGGCCGGTCTTCGTCGTGCCCGGCAGCGGCATCGTCGAGCCGATCCCGGCAATGCCGGGTGTCAACCGGATGAGCGTCGACAAGCTGGTGGAAGCCGCCAGAGAAGCGGCCGATCTCGGCGTTCCCGCGATCGCCACCTTCCCGAATATCGAGATGGAGCTGCGCGACGCCACCGGCTCGAACAGCCTCGAGGTCAACAATCTGATCAACCAGGCGACGATCGCGCTGAAGAAGCATGTGCCCACTATCGGCGTGATCACCGATGTGGCGCTCGACCCGTTCACCAGCCATGGCCATGACGGCATTCTGCGCGATGGCGAGATCGTCAACGACGAGACGGTCGATCAGGTGGCGCGTGCAGCGGTGATGCAGGCCGATGCCGGTTCCGACATCATCTCGCCCTCCGAAATGATGGACGGACGCATCGGCGCCATCCGCTACGCGCTGGATGCGGCTGGCCACCAGAATGTCGGCATCATGAGCTATGCGACGAAATTCGCCTCCGCCTTCTACGGCCCCTACCGCGAGGCGATCTCGACCGGCGGCCTGCTGAAAGGCGACAAGAAGACCTATTATATCGACCCCGCCAATGGCACCGAGGCGATCCGCGATGCGGCACTCGACGTCGAGGAAGGCGCCGACATGCTGATGGTCAAGCCCGGCCTGCCCTATCTCGACATCTGCTGGCGGATGAAGGAAGCCTTCGGCCTGCCGACCTTCGCCTATCAGGTGTCGGGCGAATATTCGCAGATCAAGGCGGCGGCGGCGAACGGCTGGATCGATGGCGACCGGGCAATGATGGAGACGCTGCTCGCCTTCAAGCGCGCCGGCTGCGACGGGATCCTGACCTATTTCGCGATCGAGGTCGCGCGCAAGCTCGCCAAAGGCTGAAAATCGCGCATCATTGCATCTCCAGCCGCCGACACCATATCAGTGGCATCGTTTTTCAAAGGAGACCTCGATGAGCCTGAACCCCAATCCCGCCTACGCCGCACCGGACGACTGGCGCGCCTATAGCGGGACGCTCAGCCGGCGGGTCTTTGCGTTCATCCTGGATTACATCATCGTGCTGCTGCTGTGCATTCCGGCAGCGGTCGTGCTGTTTTTCCTGTCGATCGTGACGCTCGGCCTCGGCTTCTTCCTCTATCCGGCGCTCTTCGTCCTGGTGGCGGGCATCTATTTCGGCCTGACGGTCGGCGGCCCCTCGCAAGCGTCGCTCGGCATGCGGGCGATGGGCATCCAGATGATGCGCGTCGACGGGCGTCCGCTCGATTTCCTGACGGCGATCGTTCACCTGGCGCTGTTCTGGATTCTGAACTCGGTGCTGACGCCGCTGATTCTTCTGGTCGGCCTTTTCACCGAACGCAGCCGGATGATTCACGACTTCCTGGTCGGTACCGTGACGGTGCGCACCAACTGATTACGGAAATAAAGTCCCCGGCTGGCCTTTGCGTGCCAGTTCGGGGCGCCATATCAAATATCTACGACAAAATGATAGCGCGGAGAAACCGGCCGCGCTGTTGACGTTTTTTATTCTTAAGTCATGCTGTCAAGATTGACGGTCACCGAAGGAACCATCCGCGTCAGATGAATACGCAGACCACGCCATCCCCTCAGTTTTATCTGACGGCACCGGCTGCATGCCCGTATCTGCCGCAGGAGATGGAGCGCAAGGTCTTTACGCATCTGGTCGGCCCGCGTGCGGCCGAGATGAACGACATCCTGACGCAAGGCGGTTTCCGCCGCTCCCAGAACATCGCCTACCGCCCGGCCTGCGAAGCCTGTCGCGCCTGCGTCTCCGTGCGCATCCTGGCGCAGGAATTCCAGCCGACGAAATCGATGACGCGGGTGATGGGCAACAACAGCGATCTGATCGCCACCGAATTTCCGGCCCAGCCGTCCAGCGAGCAATATTCGCTGTTCCGCCGCTATCTCGACTATCGCCACCAGCAGGGCGGCATGTCTGACATGACTGTGCTCGACTATGCGATCATGGTGGAGGACACCCACGTCAACACGCGCATCATCGAATACCGCAAGCGGGAGGAAGGCTCCGGCCTCGAGAGCCGGCCGCGCGGCGAGCTGATCGCGGCTGCATTGACGGATACGATGAGCGACGGCCTGTCGATGGTCTACTCCTACTTCAACCCCGACTACGACCGCCGCTCGCTCGGCACCTACATGATCCTCGACCATGTGAAGCGCACGAAGGCGCTCGGCCTTCCACATGTCTATCTCGGTTACTGGGTCCAGGGATCGCGGAAGATGGATTACAAGACCCGCTTCCAGCCACAGGAACATCTGACGCCGCGCGGATGGGAGCGTTTCGATCCATCGGTGCTTGCCGAGGGCGGCACGGATTAAGCAGCCCCTCCTCTCTCTCATTGACGCGCAGCGGCAGGCGGCGAGCTTTGGAACAGAAGCCTGATTGAAGGCTGCCTTACCAGGTGTTATAACGTCGTTATCACAGAGGATTTCGATGATGAACGTAACCATTCGCAAGATCGGCAATTCGGAAGGCATTATCATTCCGAAGGAAATGCTTGACGGGCTTGGTGTCAAAGCTGGTGACGCCATGCAGTTACGCGCAGAGAATGGCCGTCTGACTATGGAGCCCGTGGCGGAAGATATCTCCGAGGATCTTGAGGCTGCGCGTCATTTTATGGAAAAATACAAAAACGCCTTGAAGAAGCTTGCCGAGTAATGGCGTTCAAGTTTCTAAGCCGGAAGGCGGTCGAAGAGCTTCACCGTATGCAAATCCAGCGCTTCGGCGGTCTTGAGGGCCTGCGTGACGAAGGTCTGCTGGAATCGGCCATCGCCAGACCGCTTCAGAAGGCGCACTACGGTTGCGAAGACGTCATTGAGCTCGCCGCAGCCTATCTTTTCGGCTTGGCCAGAAATCACGCATTTTTCGATGGCAATAAGAGAATTGCCATCGTTGCTTGCGGCGTGTTCCTTCTAAAGAATGGCTTCGAGCTCGAAACGAGTGACGCGAGGCTCTATGAGTTCGTCATGAGCGTCGCGGCGGGTGACGTGGGAGAAGACGGCGCCGCCCGCTTCCTCCGTGATTTAAGTGTACCGCTAGCTCGCTAGCCGGTCGACCTGGTCGACTTCCCGTTCCAGACCTTCCATCACATGCGCCCAGCCCTGACGGGTCTTTTCTTCGTGGGCTGCCCATTCCGAGCACATTTCGTGCGTCAGCGTCAGGCGGCAGCCGCTGCCCAGCTGTTCGAAATCGATCTGGACGCGGTCGGTGCAATGGTCGTGATCTTCGACGGAGAAGCTGAAGACCATGCGTTTCGGGCGGTGCAGTTCCAGGAAGATGCCGCTGTGGCAGGCATCGCCGGTCGGGCGGCGGTCGACGACGAGGAAGCGTCCGCCGACATGTGCGTCGATTTCGGCACGAATGACATGGCCATCATCGGTGGCGAAGAGGAAGCGCCTGGCTATCGCCGGATTGAGCCAGGAATCATAGACCACCGACGGCGGCGCTCTATAGGTATGCGTAACGGTGAGTTTGATCTTCTCTGCGGACATCGATTTTCCTCCGTGTGACAGGCCCAATGCACGCCGCAGGTTCTCTGCGGGGCCATTCCGTCCGCCTTCGGAATGGAGCCGTTCCCAGTTTTTTGGTGACAGGACTGAGATAGAGGAGGCAAACCGCTCGCCAAGAGCGGCTCGCCAAAATGTTACCGGTGTCAACCGGCGAATTTGCCGCTACGCGGGAAGCCCTTCGGGACGGTGCGTCCGGCCGTGGCGCGGTCGGCCAACCATTCGGCAAGCTCGTCCTTGTTCTTGTTGAACATGCGGCCTGCACTGTCTTCCCAGGAGAGGCCGGCATCGATCGCGAAGCAGCGGACATCGGAGATGCCGCCATCCTTGTAGCGCTGCAGGCGCACGCCCTTGCCGCGGCCCATTTCGGGGATCTGCGCCAGCGGGAAGACCAGCAGCTTGCGGTTTTCGCCGACGACGGCCACGTGGTCGCCACTAACGGGAACCAAGAGCTTGGTCTCATCGGGCATCGAGACGTTCATGATCTGCTTGCCCTTGCGGGTATTGGCAGCCATTTCCGCTTCCGCAACGACGAAGCCGTTGCCGGCCGTCGAGACGATCAGCTGTTTGCGGGCGGGATCGTGAACGAAGGCGGTCAGCACGTCCTGATCGTTGTCCATGTCGATCATGATGCGCAGTGGTTCGCCATGGCCACGGCCGCCTGGCAGCTTGTCGCCGCCCAGCGTGAAGGCTTTGCCGCCGGTGGTGACGATCAGGATCTTGTCGGTCGTCTGCGCCGGGAATGCGACCTTCAGCGCATCGCCTTCCTTGAAGGTCAGCGACGCGGTATCGGAGATATGGCCCTTCAGAGCGCGGATCCAGCCCTTTTCGGAGACGACGACGGTGATCGGTTCCTTCTCGATCATCGCCTGCTGGATGGCATCTTCATCGGCCTCAGGCGCATCGGCGAACTGGGTGCGGCGGCGGCCGAGCTCGGTCGCCTTGGCGAATTTCTTCTTCAACTCGCCGATTTCCCAGGCAACCGTCTGCCACTGTTTCTCGTCGGAGGCGAGCAGCGCTTCGATGCCGGCCTTCTCGGCGGTCAGTTCGTCGAACTCCTTGCGGATCTCGAATTCCTCGAGCTTGCGCAGCGAGCGCAGCCGCATGTTGAGGATCGCCTCAACCTGATTGTCCGTCAGGTCCCAGCGGGCGATCATCACCGGCTTCGGCTCGTCTTCCTCGCGAATGATGCGGATGACTTCATCGATATTCAGGTAGGCGATCAACAGACCGCCGAGGATTTCAATGCGCCGTTCGATGGCGGCAAGGCGGAAGCGCGAGCGGCGCTGCAGCACGTCGCGGCGGTGATCCAGCCATTCCTTCAGCACTTCGTTCAACGCCATGACGCGCGGAACGCGGCCCATCGACAGCACGTTCATGTTCAGCGGGAAGCGGCTTTCGAGCTCCGTCAGCTTGAACATCGATTCCATCAGGATCGTCGGATCGACGGTGCGGTTCTTCGGCACCAGAACGACGCGTACGTCTTCGGCGGACTCGTCGCGGATATCTTCCAGCAGCGGCAGCTTGCGGGCGATCAAGAGCTCGGCGATCTTTTCGATCAGGCGCGACTTCTGAACCTGGAAGGGGATTTCGGTGACGACGATCTGGTAGCCGCCGCGCCCGAGATCCTCGGTCTCCCACTTGGCGCGCGTGCGGAAACCGCCGCGGCCGGTCTTGTAGGCCTCGATGATGCTGGCGCGGCTATCGATGATGATGCCGCCGGTCGGGAAGTCGGGCCCGGGAATGAAGGACTCGACCAGCGTCTCGACCGTGGCATCCGGATGCTTGATCAGATGCAGCGCGGCATCGCAGAGTTCGTGCGCATTATGCGAGGGAATGGAGGTCGCCATGCCGACGGCGATGCCGGACGAGCCGTTGGCGAGCAGGTTCGGGAAGGAACCCGGCAGAACCGTCGGTTCCTCGTCTTCCTCATTATAGGTCAGGCGGAAATCGACGGCGTCCTGTTCGATACCGTCGAGCAGCAGCGCGGTGACCTCGGTCATGCGAGCTTCGGTGTAACGATAGGCAGCCGCATTGTCGCCGTCGATATTGCCGAAGTTCCCCTGCCCGTCCACCAGCGGATAGCGCTGCGAGAAGTCCTGCGCCAGGCGCACCAGCGCGTCATAAACCGACTGGTCGCCATGCGGGTGGAACTTACCGATGACGTCACCGACGATACGGGCGCATTTCTTGAAGGCGGCGTTGGGGCGGATGCCCATCTCGCTCATCGCGTGGATGATGCGCCGGTGCACCGGCTTCAGGCCGTCGCGCACATCAGGAAGAGCGCGGTGCATGATGGTCGACAGCGCATAGGCCAAGTAACGCTCTTCGAGCGCGGCCTTGAGGTCAACCGGAAGAATGCTGTCGTCGTCCCCGCCGGAAGGCGGCAAAATCTCTTGTCCCATAGGCCTTGCCTAGCCTAGAAGGCTCTCCACGGCAAGGAATCGGGGGGCTTGCGCCTGTGGATGACGTGCCAGAATGACATCATGTGGCCATCAAGCATCGCCACGTCATTTGGACTTCGTTTGCTTTGCGTATCAACTAAAATTTAGAGTTCGCACAAATATAACGCGCCTCGACCTCGCAATAGACTAGCCCTAACCGCCACCAGAGGATTTCGTCATGACATTTTACCGGACCACCCGGCTTATGCTTTCCGGCGCAGCATTCCTGTCACTCGCCACCAGCGCGTTCGCCCTCGACGGCCAGGATCTGCTGAAAAAGCTGAACGCTGCCTATATCGCGCAGGGCGGCACGATCGTTGCCGATGGCGTCGATGTCAACGACACGACGGTGACGCTGAAGAATGCCGGCTTCAAGCCTGCCGCCGGCGAAGCGCTGAAGATCGGCGACATCACGCTGACAGGTGTCGAGGAAGACGAGGACGGCGGCTACTATATCGAAGAAGCGACCTTCCCCGACATCAACGTCACCGAAGACGGTGCGACCGTCAGCGCCAGCGATATGAAACTCGGCGGCATCTCCATCCCGGCTGATGCGACGGGCGACGGCATCGATTCCATGCTACTCTATGAGACGGCGCATACCGGCCCGTTCAAGGTCACCAAGGACGGCAAGGACGTGTTCTCGCTGGCCGAGACCGACATGAACCTGACGGTTCGCGAAGACGAGTCCGGCTTCGACTTCGACGGCGCCTTCAAGAGCATGAAGGCCGATCTCAGCAACGCTCCTGACCCGCAGTCAAAGGAAGCGATCGAGAAGCTCGCGCTCGAGCATGTCAATGGCGACATCACCATGAAGGGCGCCTGGGATCTGGCTCCCGGCACGATCGACATTTCCGAGTTCGCCTTCGACGTCACCAATGTCGGCCGCCTGAACCTTGCCTTCAAGATTTCAGGCTACACGCCCGCCTTCATGAAGTCGCTGCAGGAAGCCGCCAAGGCCTCCGAAGCCAACCCGAACAAGGAAGAAGCCCAGCAGGCCCTCGGCCTTGCCATGCTCGGCCTGCTGCAGCAGCTGTCCTTCAACAGCGCCGAAATCCGCTTCGACGACGCTTCGATCACCAAGCGTGCGCTCGACTATGCCGGTTCCAAGCAGAACATGACCGGCAAGCAGATGGGCGACGCGCTGAAGGCCATGGCACCGCTGGCCGTTGCGCAGCTCAACGTTCCCGAACTGCAGAACGCCATTTCGGCAGCCGTGAACACTTATCTCGACGACCCGAAGAGCTTCGTCGTCAGCGCGGCACCAGCGCAGGCCGTGCCGTTCCCGACGATCATGGGTGCCGCCATGGGCGCTCCGAACACGCTGCCCAACGTTCTCGGCGTGAAGATCAACGCGAACCAGTAAGATCAGGCAAATCCGGCCTGCATTCTGATGACCCGGCCGTTCAGCGGCCGGGTTTTTCTTTGCCGCCAGAACCCTCAAAAAAGAAAGAGCCGCCTTCGCGTGACGAAGGCGGCTCTTCGAAATGAGTGAAGGAGCTAGGCTCAGTCCTTCTTCGGCTGCGGCATGACGCGCAGCGACAGTTCCATGAGCTGCTTCGGCGTTGCCGGCGACGGCGCGTTCATCAGAAGATCTTGTGCCTGCTGGTTCATCGGGAACAGCGTGATCTCGCGCAGGTTCTTGGCGCCGAGCAGCAGCATGACGATGCGGTCGATGCCGAATGCGCAGCCGCCATGCGGAGGCGCGCCGTACTGGAAGGCGCGGTACATGCCACCGAAGCGCTCTTCGACATCTGTCTGGCTGAGGCCGACCAGTTCGAAGGCCTTGACCATGGCTTCCGGAGACTGGTTACGGATCGACCCCGAAGCGATTTCGAAGCCGTTGCAGACGGCGTCGTACTGGTAGGCCTTGAGCGACAGCGGCTCCTTGGTCTGCAGCGCCTCGAGACCGCCCTGCGGCATCGAGAAGGGGTTGTGCGCGAAGTCGACCTTCTTGTCCTCCTCGCTCCATTCGTAGAACGGGAAGTCGATGATCCAGCACAGCTCGAAGCGGTCGCGATCGACGAGGTTCAGGTCTTCACCGGCCTTGGTGCGGGCTTCGCCTGCGAACTTGTAGAACTTGGCAGGTTCGCCAGCGACGAAGAAGGCGGCGTCGCCTGCCTCAAGTCCGAGCTGAACGCGAAGGGCTTCAGTACGCTCTTCGCCGATGTTCTTGGCGAGCGGGCCGGAGCCGCCGACCTTGCCGTCCTCTTCCTTCCAGAAGATGTAGCCGAGGCCCGGCTGTCCCAACGACTGCGCCCAGGCATTCATGCGGTCGCAGAATGCGCGCGAGCCGCCTGTCTTAGCCGGGATTGCCCAGACTTCGACCTTCGGGTTTGCGGCGATCATGCCGGCGAAAACCTTGAAGCCGGAGCCGGCGAAATGTTCGGTGACGGCCTGCATCTCGATCGGGTTGCGCAGGTCCGGCTTGTCGGAGCCGTATTTGCGGATCGCGAGGTCGTAGGGGATGCGCGGCCATTCCTTGGTGACCGGCTTGCCTTCGGCGAACTGCTCGAACACGTTGGTGACGATCGGGGCCATCGTATCCCAGACGTCTTCCTGGGTGACGAAGCTCATTTCGACGTCGAGCTGGTAGAATTCGCCCGGCAGACGGTCGGCACGCGGATCTTCGTCGCGGAAGCACGGCGCGATCTGGAAGTAGCGGTCGAAACCGGCAACCATCAGCAGCTGCTTGTACTGCTGCGGCGCCTGCGGCAGAGCGAAGAACTGGCCGGGATGGATGCGGCTCGGAACGAGGAAGTCGCGCGCGCCTTCCGGCGAAGAAGCCGTCAGGATCGGCGTCGTGTATTCGCCGAAGCCGGCCGAGGCCATGCGGTTGCGGATATCCGAGATGATCTGCGTGCGCTTGACGATGTTCTTGTGCAGCGTGTCGCGGCGCAGGTCGAGGAAGCGGTACTTGAGGCGAACGTCTTCAGGATAATCAGGCTCGCCGAAGACCGGGAGCGGCAGTTCCTTGGCAATCGCCAGGACTTCGATCTCCTGGGCGTAGAGTTCGATCTCGCCGGTCGCCATGGTCTTGTTGACGGTATCTTCCGTGCGGGCCTTCACGAGACCATCGATACGGATGACCCACTCACCACGCACGATTTCGGCGGTCTTGAAGGCCGGAGAATCCGGATCGGCGACGACCTGGGTGATGCCGTAGTGATCGCGAAGGTCGATGAAGAGCACGCCGCCATGGTCACGAACGCGGTGAACCCAGCCGGAAATCCGGACGGTCGAGCCGACGTCCGACTTGCGGAGGGCGGCACAGGTGTGGCTGCGGTAGCGATGCATAATCTCAATTCCCGGTATCTGCTGAGACGGCTGCAAGGGCAAATTCCACCCTCAAGCGCCGACAAGAAAATCGGGCGGAAAAGCGCATGGACGGTCTGATTTGTCAAGGCTTGGCGGACATTCGCGCCGGTTAGACGCCGGTTTATTGTGGTGGCGGCTGCGGCAGTTTGGCTGGCACTTGCTTATTGATGAAACCGCCAGTCAACTTTAAAGATGGCGCATCCCTGCCGCCGGAGCGTTCCATGCCTCTCCTCACCCGCCGTAACCTTCTGAAAGCTTCCGCAGTCGCAGGCGCCTATGGCGTGGGCATCGGGGTCGCCGGCAAATTCGGCTTTGCCGAGGCCGCACCCGAGTCGCAGGTGCTGAAGGCGGTGAAGACGCAGGCGGCGCTGACCGAGTTCGGGCCGACTAAGGACATCATGACCTGGGGCGACCAGGGCATGCCGCCGGTGCTGCGCATGGCCCGCGGCAAGCCCTATGCGGCTAAGCTGACGAATACGCTCGACGAGCCGACGACGATCCACTGGCACGGCCTGCGGATCGACAACCGGATGGACGGCGTACCGTTCATGACGCAGCCTTATGTCTATACGAACGACAGCTTCGACTATAACTTCACACCGCCGGATGCCGGAACCTTCTGGTATCACCCGCATTGCAACACGCTGACCCAGATGGGCCATGGGATGACCGGCGTCATCGTCGTCGAAGATCCGGCCGATCCGGTCTTCGACGCCGAAGTGGTGCTCAATCTGCGCGACTGGCGGCTTGGCGGCGACGGGCAGTTCATTGCCCCGTTCCGGCCGCGCGATGCGGCCAAGACCGGCACCTACGGCACGGTGCGCACCGCCAACTGGCACCAGGAGCCGCAATATGATGCGCCGTCAGGCGGTCTCGTGCGCCTGCGCATCGCCATCACTGACGTCACCCGCATCTATTCGCTGAAGATGGAGGGCGCCGAGGCGACCGTCGTCGCCATCGACGGCAATCCGGTGCCGAAGCGTTTTCCGCTCGAACTACTGCAGATCGGCCCCGGCCAGCGGCTGGATCTCGCGGTTCGCATGCCTGACAGCGAAGGTGGCATCGCCACGCTCGAGGACATTCGCGGCACGAACCCGAAGACGCTTGCAAGCCTGCGCGCCACCGGACAATCGCTGAAGCGGAACGCCGGAGATCTTGGGGCGCTTGCTGCCAATCCCGTGCCGGAGGCCGATCTCTCGTCCGCCGAAAAGATCCCGCTGCTGCTCAGCGCCACGGCAGAGAATGCGCCCGCCGACAGCATCTGCGGCACGCTCGGCTACAGTTTCTGGGCGATCAACAAGGTTCCGTGGCCCGGAGACACGCCGGATCCGACAGCGCCGCTCGCCGAACTCAAGCAGGGCAAGAGCTACATCTTCCAGCTCGAAAACGTCACCCCTCACCTGCACCCGATCCATCTGCACGGCATGAGCTTCAAGGTGATCTCGTCGTCGACGCGCGAGGTGATGCCCGTCGTCTCCGACACCTATCTGATCCAGCCCGACGAGAAAGTGCAACTCGCCTTCGTCGCCGACAACCCGGGCGACTGGCTGCTCCATTGCCATATCATCGAGCACCAGAAGACCGGCATGACGAGCTATGTCAGGGTCGTTTGAGGTGATTGCGTAATGAACGCTTAGATTGTATAAAAATGCGTGACATCCATATTGGAACAGTCTGCACCATGAGCCTTGTCCACAATGAGCGGACCAAACTGACCGCTACTTACATAAATGGCGTTGCGATCGCGGTTTTCGCCGTTGGCTCATTTGCACCCGCAATCGCTAGTCTGAATAACACCAGCAGTTTGCTGTCCGTAGGCAACCTCGTAGTCGTGATTTGCTTGGGAGCTTCCGGCGCACTACATTTCCTTGCACGGAGAACTCTGAAAGGCCTTTCGCCATGACCATTGATCAATTTCTGAATATGTTGATCGTGCCGGTAGGTGGCCTTGTGCTCGGCTTGACCGTGTTCCTCGCGACCAGAGGCGATCGCAAACACAACGAGAAGCCTCATCCCGGCGAATAGCCCACATCCGTACGGCAAGCAGCGCCTTCAACGTATTGACATATCACTTCGAAAGGAGAAGGAAGGTTAAACGTCCTTTTTCCTTGTGAATGAATTGATATGATCGAAACAACCGCCGAATTGGCGGCCGCCTGCAAAGAGCTGGCCAAGTCCGACTTCATCACGATCGACACCGAGTTTCTGCGTGAAACCACCTTCTGGCCGGAGCTCTGCCTGATCCAGATGGCGAGCCCGACGACCGAAGTCATCGTCGATCCTTTGGCCAAGGGCATCGACCTGACGCCGTTCTTCGAGCTGATGGCGGACACCAAGGTTCTGAAGGTGTTTCACGCCGCGCGGCAGGATATCGAAATCATTTTCAACCGCGGCGGGCTGATCCCGCATCCGATCTTCGACACGCAGGTTGCAGCCATGGTCTGCGGCTTCGGCGACAGCGTTTCCTACGACCAGCTCGTCAGCCGCACCAAGGGTGTGCAGATCGACAAGTCTTCGCGCTTCACCGACTGGAGCCGCCGCCCGCTTTCCGAAAAGCAGCTGGATTATGCGCTGGCCGACGTCACGCATCTGCGCGACGCCTATCTCTATCTGAAGGACGAACTGGAGCGCGAAGGCCGCTCCTCCTGGCTTTCGGAAGAGATGGATGTGCTCGAGGCGCGTGAAACCTACGACATGCATCCTGACGACGCTTGGCAGCGCCTGAAGATGCGCCTGCGCAAGCCGCAGGAACTGGCGATCCTGAAATATGTCGCCGCCTGGCGCGAACGCGAGGCCCGCGCCCGCAACGTGCCGCGCTCGCGCGTGCTGAAGGACGACGCGATCTACGAGATCGCCCAGCAGCAGCCCAAGGATACCGAAGCACTCGGGCGCCTGCGGACCATCCCGAAGGGCTGGGAGCGCTCCTCGTCCGGCGCCGCTGTCCTCGAAGCCGTCAACGAGGCGCTGGCGCTGCCGAAGGCCGACATGCCGCATGTGCCGCGCCACACCCAGGCACCGGAAGGCGCTGCGGCTGCCGTCGAGCTGCTCAAGGTCCTCTTGAAGCTGATCTCCGAAAAACATGGCGTCGCGCCAAAGGTCATCGCCAATAGCGAGGATCTCGACAAGATCGCTGCCGAAGGCGAAAAAGCCGAGGTTTCGGCTCTGCATGGCTGGCGCCGGGAGCTGTTCGGCGAGCCTGCGCTGCAGCTGATCAAGGGCGAGATCGCGCTGCGTTTTGCCGGCCGGAAGGTGGATACCGTCCCTCTCTGAGGGTTCTTGCCTTTGAAATGCCTTGACCGGCCACCTACATGGCCGGACACTATACGGCAAATCAAGGCGATAGCGCTGATGCGAGAAATATCACCGGTACAGAACTGGCTCCTGCTTTCGATTGTCATGGCCGGCAGCGGCGTTCTCTACGACGTGCTGTTCTATGGCGACAGCAGGCCGTTCATCGGGGCAACCTTCGCACTGTTCATCGGCATGCCGATCCTCGCCTTCGAGCGCAAGGCGATCCTGCGTGGCCTCTCACGCCGGATCCAGCGGCTGCCGACGCTGACCTATTTCCTGGCGCAGCTGTTCATCTATGAAATCCTGATGAGCCTCGGCTTTGCCGTTGCCGGGCTTTTCCTGCGCGGCATCGGCGCCATCCCGTCGACATCCTGGGTCGAGGCGATCGTCCTGCCGTTCAACGTCTTCATGTATGCGCTCGTCGTCTGCGCCGCGGTGATCTTCGTCGTGCGTGTCCGCGAACTGCTCGGCCGCGACGTCTTCCTTGCGATGCTGACCGGCCGCTACCGAAACCCTGTGAGCGAAGAACGCATCTTCCTGTTCATCGACCTGGTGGATTCGACGCCCTTTGCCGAGAAGCACGGCGACCTGCGCGCCCAGCAGATGCTGAACTCGCTGTTTGCCGCCTTTGCAGAGCCCGTCCGGCGCAACCGGGGCACGATCGACGATTATGTCGGCGATGCCGCGATCATCACCTGGCCGCTTGCCCGCGGCATGAAGAACGGCCGCTGCGTACGTTGCGTCTTCGATATCCTGAACGCCATCGAAGACGAAGCGGAGGGCTGGCTGAAGCGCTACGGGCAGGTTCCGCGGTTGCGCGCCGCCCTGCATGGCGGCTTCGTCATCACCGCCGAGATCGGCATCGATCATCACAAGATCACCTATTTCGGCGATACGGTGAACACCACGTCGCGGCTGGAGTCGCTCTGCAAGGCGCTGAACCGGCCGATCCTCATCTCCAGCGAACTCGCCGGCCGCATAACGCTGCCGGATTTCGTCAATGCCGAGGATCTGGGCATCCATGCCCTCAAGGGCCGCGGCCAAGGCCTCGGCGTCATGGCGCTGGCGCAAGCCATCCCGCTTTCGGCGCAGTCACCAAAGCTTCACTCAACAGTCAACTCGGCGACATAGATCGGCTGCTAATCGAGACCGCCACTTCATTTTTTGGGGGTCTCCATGAAGAAAGCTCTTTTCGCTTCCGTTTCCCTATTGCTTCTGATCGCCACGTCCGCTTCGGCCGACCAGCAGGAATTTACCGCCACGCTCGCAGGCCAGGCGATCCTGCCTGCCAACACGATGACACCCGCTCCTGCCGATGCGCCCGAATTCCTGAAGCGTTCCGGCAAATTCACGACTGTTGACCGCAAGCGCACCGAAGCGCTTGGCACCGTACCGGGCAAGGATGGCGCCCGCGTCACCGATCTCAAGCTGCCGTTCGACGGTCAGCCGATCCAGGGCTTCTCCGGTATCAAGACGATGGCCGACGGCACTTTCTGGACGCTGTCCGACAACGGCTTCGGCTCCAAGTTCACGTCTTCCGACTCGATGCTCTTCCTGCACCAAATGACGTTCGACTGGGCCTCCAACAAGGCCGAGGTCGTCAAGAACCTCTTCCTTTCCGATCCGAACAAGATCGCCCCTTTCCCGATCGTCATGGAAGGCTCGGACACCCGTTATCTGACCGGCGCCGATTTCGACATCGAATCCGTCCAGCCGGTGGCCGACGGTTTCTGGATCGGCGACGAGTTCGGTCCCTATCTGCTGAAGTTCGATGCCAAGGGCGCGCTCACCGACGTCATCCCGACCACCGTCGATGGCAAGCCGGTGATCTCGCCTGACAACGCGCTGATCCAGCTGCCGGGTACACCTGTCGGCAAGAACCCGGTCTTCAACCTGAAGCGCTCCGGCGGCTTCGAGGGACTTGCGATGTCGAAGGATGGAGCCAAGCTCTACGGCCTGCTCGAAGGCGCGCTCTTCCAGGACGACGGCAAGATGGAAACGGTCGATGGCCATACCGCGATCCGTGTCATCGAATTCGACGTCGCCTCGAAGAAGTGGACCGGCCGCAGCTGGTTCTATCCGTTCGAAGACAAGGGCGCCTCGATCGGCGACTTCAACATGCTGGACGAGACGACCGCTCTGGTCATCGAGCGCGACAATGGCGCCGGCACCAAGGACAAGGCTTGCGCCGATCCGAAGCAGCCGAAGCCGGATTGCTTCGAGGCGCCTGCAGAGCTGAAGCGCGTCTACAAGATCGAGTTCAACGACGCCAATGTTGGCAAGGCGGTCCGCAAGATCGGCTATATCGATCTGCTCAATATCAAGGACCCCGACAACAAGAAGAAGGCCGGCAGCAAGGACGGCGTCTACGACATGCCGTTCGTGACGATCGAGAATGTCGATCGCGTCGATGACACCCACATCATCATCGGCAACGACAACAACCTGCCCTTCTCGGCCGGCCGCGCCGTCGACAAGGCTGACAACAACGAATTCAGCCTGCTCGAAGTGGGCGAGTTCCTGAACGCGAAGTAATTCGGGTCCCGAGATACGATGAGGGCGCCCGGTGAAAGCCGGGCGCCCTTATTTTATGCATTATGCGCCCTTGGCGGCTCCGATGCCGTCGAGCTTCTTCACAGCATCAGTGGGCAGAACGATATCGGCGACCGCAAGGTTTTCGCGGAGATGGCCGCGCGACGATGTGCCGGGGATCAGCAGGATGTTCGGCGATCGCTGTAGCAGCCACGCGAGCGCCACCTGCAATGGCGTTGCGCCGAGTTCACCGGCAACCTCCGAAAGCGTCGACGACTGCAGCGGCGAGAAGCCGCCGAGCGGGAAGAACGGCACATAGGCCGTGCGCTCGGCGGCCAGCTGCGCGATCAGCGCATCGTCTTCACGATGGGCGAGATTATACTGGTTCTGAACGCAGACGATCTCGGTGATCTTCCTACCGTCGGCAATCTGCCTGGCGGTCACGTTGGAAAGCCCGACATGCTTGACGAGGCCTTGGCGCTGGAGATCGGCCAGAACGGTCAGCGGTTCCTCCAGCGAGCCTTCCGCCGGACCGTGAACGTCGAACATCGCACGAAGGTTGACCACTTCGATGACATCGCGACCAAGGTTCTTCAGATTGTCATGGACCGCCTGCGTCAGCGCTTCTTTCGAGAAGGCCGGGTTCCAAGAGGCATCGGCGCCACGCGTCGCGCCGATCTTGGTGACGATGACGAGATCGTCCCGATACGGATACAAGGCTTCCTTGATGATCTGGTTGGTGACGTGGGGGCCATAGAAATCGCTGGTATCGATGTGATCGACGCCGCTTTCGACGGCTTCGCGCAACACGGCAACCGCCTCGGCGCGATCCTTCGGCGGGCCGAAGACGCCCTTGCCTGCGAGCTGCATGGCGCCGTAGCCGAGCCGCTTCACCTTGCGGTGGCCGAGAGCGTATGTGCCGGACTTTTCAAGATTGGACATGGTCTATCTCCGTTTGAATAACACGAGAGATAGGGCAAGCGGACCGAAGCGATAACCGCAGACAATCCGAACGGGCTGTCCGGATTTCCGGACAATGAATTACGCTTTCAGCGCAGCGACCTGCGGGCCGATGACCGCGGCGAAGAGTTCAGGCTTGTCCAACGCCCGGGCGGAGAGCATGGCCCCGTGAACCGAAGCCATGAATATCTGTGCATGGGCTTCCGGCGAAGCGCTGAGGCGAAATGCATCCTGCCTAGCCCCGGCTTCGAGAACCGTCTCCAGCCATCTGGCGAGATATTCGAAATGGCCGCGAACCAGCGATGCGACATCGGGAGGAAGCATCTGGATCTCGCTTGCCAGCATGGCGCACATGCAGAATGGCAGCGAGGCATCGGCGATGCATTTCTGCCAATGGCCGACATAGGCATCCAGCTGTGCCGCAGGCTGCGGGATCTGCTCGAGCACTCCTCCGAGGCCGGACTTCACCTGCCCTGTATAGCGGCCGACAAGGGCGGAAACGAGTTCGGCCTTTGTCGGGAAGTGGTGATGGATGCTCGCCTTCCGAATACCGATCGCATCCGAAATATCCGCATAGCTGAAGCCATTATAGCCGCCGGCGATAATGCGGGATTGCGCGATATCGAGGATTTTTTCTGAGGTCGATTGCTCCATAATCATGACCTACCTTTTGGTAGGCAAAAATGTCAAGCCGCCCACCCGTATCGAGAAAAACATCAAAACCATTGACTCCGCAAGTTTGCCTACCTATTAGTTGGTAGACACAAAAATAGGGAGCCTGACATGCAAGTTCAATCCTCATCGCAGACCACCTGGCTGCGGTCCTACTATTTCGCCCGCGCAATATTCTCGATTGCCTGGGTGGCCGCAGCCGTTGCCCTTGGTGCGCATCCCGCCATCGCGGCTATCCTGCTCGTCATCTATCCGGCCTGGGATGCCGCTGCCAATCTGGTCGATGCCAGAGCCAATGGCGGTCTCAAGGTAAACCCGTCCCAAAGCCTCAACGTCGCCGCCAGCACCGTCATGACAATCGTGGTCATTCTCGCGGTGATGAAGGACAATCACGCAGTTCTCGCAGCCTTCGGCATCTGGGCGATCCTGTCGGGGCTGCTGCAGCTCTACACCGGCGTGCGCCGCTGGCGCTCGTACGGCGCGCAATGGGCGATGGTGCTGAGTGGTGCGCAATCGACGCTGGCCGGCGGCTTCATGATCAGCCAGTCCCTCGGCACTCAGATGCCTGGCATCCTGGACATCGCGCCTTATGCAAGTTTCGGCGCATTCTACTTCCTCGTGTCAGCGATCTGGCTGACCATTGCGGCCTATCGCACTTCTAGCGTGAAGGCCTGAAATCCTCGCCGGAAACAACAGTCTCGGCCGGTCTCCTGATACCGGCCGAAGGCTCGCCCGCGACGCGGACGGCAATCCACCTATGACAACGTGTTTCGCTCCTATATTGAACGGCAATGACCGTGATCAGGGAGCATGCGATTGAGCCAGCGAATTTCCGATTTCGATTCCGGACTGCTGATGACGCTCGATGCGCTTCTCAAGGAGCCGAACGTCACCCATGCGGCGGTCCGGTTGAATATCAGCCAGTCGGCGCTCTCGGCACGATTGACCCGCTTGCGGCACCTGCTGAACGATCCGCTGTTCATTCCCTCCGTTTCCGGCCGCGGCATGACCCCGACGCCGCACGCGATCGCCCTTCAGCCGGAACTGACGCGGCTGCTGGAGCGCTTCGAGGACTTCGTCAACACCGCCCATCTCTTCGATCCCCTGACGAGCAAGCGCGTCTTCCGGATCGCCGCAACCGACAATCCGGCGGCAATCCTGGCGCCCGATCTCATTCCGCTCATCAAGTCGCACGCGCCTGAGGTGAAGATCGCCTTCACCCTGCCCGACAAATCGAGGATTGCCCGGCTGCTGGAACAGGGCGAGATCGACCTGTTCGTCGGGGCCGCAGAGGATGGCTCCAACGAGCTGATATCAAGCACATTGTTCGAAGAGAAGTTCATGACCGCCCAGCGGCGCGGTCATCCGCGCGGCACGGGAGAGCTTGGTCTCGACGAGTTCTGCCGCCTCGATCACCTACTGATCTCGACGACTGGCGGCCATTTCACCGGAATGATCGACAACGCGCTGGCGGAAATCGGCCGGGAGCGCCAGGTTTCGGTATCGGTTCAGAGTTACGCAATGGCGCCTCTCGTGCTCGCCAGCACCGATTGCATCTGCACATTGCCGCTGCGGTTCCTCCGGCGCTTCGCGCAATCGCTCGACCTTTTCGAGCCGCCGGTCCCGCTCTCCCCCTTCAGCATGAATGTTTTCTGGCATCCGAAGATGCGCGCCGATCCCGCCCATATGTGGCTGCGCAAGATGGTGATGAGCGTCTCGCGGAAAGGCGGCATGTGAATGTCCGGAAGGCATCCATCCCGGCGCTAGGTGCGATCCACCGGATCGATTGGTAAGACGTCCCGGGCATCGGCATCTTCAGCCTGAACCTTCCATCGTCGAAGGTTGCGATCAGCGCTTATGAGGATTTCTGATGCTTGATTTCTATTTCCATGCGACACCGAACTCGATGAAGGTCGCGGTTCTGCTGCAAGAACTGAACCTTGCCTTCACCGTCCGCCCGGTCGATATCTTCAAGGGCGAGCAGCACGCGCCGGCATTTCTGAAGATCAATCCCAATGCCAAGGTTCCCGCTCTCGTCGACGACGGGGTCACGATCTTCGATTCGCATGCCATCCTGCTGTATCTCGCGGAAAAGCATGGCCGCTTCATTCCGGCCGGGATCGGCGGCAAGGCAGCGATGCTGTCGTGGCTGCAGCTGGTGGCGACCGGCCTCTCGCCCTTCTCGGGACAGGCGATCCACTTCCTGCACTACGCGCCGGAAGATCTGCCCTATGCGAAGAACCGCTACGTCAAGGAACTGGAGCGGCACTACCGCGTCTTCGATGCCAGACTTTCGCAATCGCCGTGGCTCGCGGGCGACGAATACACGATCGCCGACATGGCCCTCTGGGGCTGGGCGGCTTCGGCCGGTTACGTGTTCGGCGAGAGAGGGCTTGAAGACTATCCGCACGTCGCGCGCTTCATGCAGCACATGTCGGAGCGACCCGCGGTCCAGCGGGCGCTGGCGATGAAAGAGGATCATAGCTTCAAGCATACGCTGGATGAGGAAACGCGCCGCGCCCTCTTCCCGCAGAACGCGGCGGCGTAAAACCGGGGCTACTTACTCGAAAACGAAAGCCAGCCGCTTGTTGGTCAGCTTCGACAGCTGCTGCAGGCGGCCTTCGAGGCGTTCGCCGGTGAAGTCGTGATAATCGTGCGGGACGACCAGCTCGATATCGACATCCGGCTGTGAAGACTTGCGGAAATGCAGGTTCTTCACGACGCCGGGCATCGATGCCGAGAACAGATAGACGACCCTGAGCAGGCCGCCGAGCAGCTTGGCACGCTCAACGAATTGCGGACCGGCGATCTTTGCCAGCGGCGCGGTCGAGCCATCGTCATGCAAGCCTTCGAAGCGGTAATAATTGGTGAGCGCGATGAAGGCTCGGCCCGGATGGCTGATACCGACAAAGGAGGAATGGGCGATTAGGTTCAGCGCCTGAAGACCGCGGTAATCCGGATGGGCGCGCCAGCTGATATCGGCGAGCAGACAGGCGGCCTGACGGTAGCGCCCCTCTTCTTCGGTCTCCGAAATCCCGAAGGACGGGATCATCCGCCCAGTCCATTCGGCAAGCTCGCGGGCATGTTCCGGCGAGCGGGCGCGCAGGATCGCAAGTTCGCCGGCAGCAGCCAGCAGCGGATCGGCACGGCGTTCGCCTTCGGACAGCAGCGAATAGAGATAGCCTTCGCGCACGCCCTGTGCCGAGAAGGAAATGATCGAGGGCTTCATGGCGCTCAGCACTTCCTTCATCGCTACAGCGCCGAAGGGCAAAAGCGCGCGGCGGTGTTTGGACACGGCCTGGAAAGCCGGATCCTTGCTGTCCCTTGCCACTTCAACCTGATCGAGAAACTGCATCATGCCTTCGAGTGTCACCTCGTATCCCTGCATCATGTGCAGCGGATATTGGCTGAGCTCCATATGCAGCTTGGCGATGTTTCGCCATGTGCCGCCGACGGCATAAAAGGTCCGACCTGCTCCCTTTTCGAGGATCTTCCCGGCGCTGCGAACGTGCTTGCGCGCGAAGGCGCGCGCCTTGTCGAGCGAGCCTCCCGCATATTCCGACAGACGAAGGCCACCGAGCGGCAGGGTGATCCCCTTGCCGATCTCGCGCTCCTTGATATCGATGAGCTCGAGCGAGCCGCCGCCGAGGTCGCCGGCTATGCCATCGGGATGGAAGAAGCCGCTGATGATGCCGAGCGCGGAGAAGCGGGCCTCTTCCTCGCCGGAGAGAACGCGCACCTTGCGCTTCAGAATGGTTTCGGCCTTGTGGATGAAATCGGGACCGTTGGACGCCTCGCGGGCCGCAGCCGTCGCCAGCACGTACATCGTCGCCGCACGCGCCTGATCGGAGAGAGCCTTGAAGCGATGAAGGGCGGCAAGCGCCCGTTCGACGCTCTGCTCATCCATCTTGCCGGTCAGCGCGATGCCTTTGCCAAGGCCGCACAGCACCTTCTCATTGAAAAGGATCGCCGGCGAGCGGGACATGCCTTCGTAGATCACCACGCGGATCGAGTTCGATCCGATATCGACGACGGAGACCGGGGCTATGCCTGGCAGGCGCCCCTGGGCTTCTGATTCAACCATGCAGGTCCAGTTATCTCTTGGTCCGGCCGGAAAGCAGACCGGCGATCAGCTTGGGCGCACTGGATTTCAACGCTTCACCGCGGCCGGAAAGGCTGGGGTTTGTCATGAAATACTGCTGCGCGTTGAACGGCTCCTCGCCCTTGCGCACCTCCATGCGCCTGGACGTTCCGTCGGGCAATATCTCGTAGCTTTGCTGATTGTCAATGATATTGCCCAGCATGATCTGGGACAGAACCTGTTCATGCACAGTCGGATTGGTGAGCGGCACCAGCGTTTCGACGCGCCGGTCGAGATTGCGCGGCATCATGTCGGCCGAGCCGATATAGACCAGCGCCTTATCCGACGGCAGGCCATAACCATTTCCGAAGCAGAAGATGCGGCTGTGCTCGAGGAAGCGTCCGACGATCGATTTGACGCGGATATTTTCCGACAGACCCGGAACCTGCGGACGCAGGCAGCAGATGCCGCGCACCACCAGATCGATCTCGACGCCGGCATGGCTTGCCGTATAGAGCGCGTCGATGATTTCAGGGTCGACGAGCGCATTCATCTTCATCCAGATTGCCGCCGGGGCGCCGTTCTTGGCGTGCATGATCTCTTCGTCGATATGGCGAAGGATGCGCGAGCGCAGCGTATAGGGCGAGACCGCGAGCTTCATGCTCTCTTCCGGTTCGCCATAGCCGGTGATGAAATTGAAGATGTTCGCCATATCATGGGCGATGACGGGATTGCAGGTGAAGAACGACAGGTCGGTGTAGATTTTCGCGGTGATCGGGTGATAGTTGCCGGTGCCGAGATGGCAGTAGCTGCGCAGCTTGCCCTCCTCACGGCGTACGACCAGCGACATTTTCGAATGGGTCTTCAACTCGATGAAGCCGAAGACGACCTGCACGCCGGCGCGTTCGAGGTCGCGGGCCCAGCGGATGTTGGCTTCCTCGTCGAAACGCGCCTTGAGCTCGACCAGCGCCGTCACCGACTTGCCGGATTCGGCAGCATCGATCAGCGCACGCACGATCGGGCTGTCGTTCGAAGTGCGGTAAAGCGTCTGCTTTATCGCCAGGACATCAGGATCGCGCGCAGCCTGGAGCAGGAACTGGACCACCACGTCGAAAGACTCGTAGGGATGGTGGACCACCATGTCCTTTTCGCGGATGGCGGCGAAGCAATCACCGGCATGTTCGCGGACGCGCTCGGGAAATCGGGCGTTGTAAGGTTGAAAACGGAGATCGTCGCGCGGCGCCTTGGTGATCTCCGACAGCGTGTTCAGCGCCAGGAGACCGGGAAGAACGGCGACGCGATTGTCGGGAACGGCCATCGCCTGGACGACGAATTGGCGGAGCGAGGGCGGCATTTCGGAATCGGTCTCGATGCGGATCGCCTTGCCGCGTCGGCGACGCTTCAGCGCCGTCTCAAAGAAGCGCACGAGGTCTTCGGCTTCTTCCTCGACTTCGATATCGCTATCGCGGATGATGCGGAAGGTACCCGAACCCTGCACCTCATAACCCGGATAAAGCCGGTGGATAAAGATGTTCGCGGCGTCTTCGAGCGTGATGTAGCGGATGGTGTTGCCGTCATCGGGCAGGCGGACGAAGCGGTCGAGTGCGGGCGGCAGGCGCAGCAGCGCCGTCATCGGCTCGCGGCCATGCTTGCTGGTCAGTTGCAGGCCGATCGAAAAGCCGAGGTTCGGAATGAACGGAAACGGATGCGCCGGGTCGATCGACAGCGGCGTCAGCACCGGGAAGATCGCCTGTTCGAATTCGGTCGCCAGCCACTGGCGATCAACGTCGCTCAGCGCGCCCGGGCGGACGATCAGGATATCTTCGCGGGCCAGATATTGCTGAAGCACCGCGAGCGAGGCCTGCTGCTCCATCTGCAGATTGTCGATTTCCTGCAGGATGGCGTCCAGCTGCTCGGCCGGCGTCTTGCCGTCGGGCGTGCGGACCGCGATATTCTGGCGGACCTGCGCCTCCAGGCCTGCAACCCGGACCATGAAGAATTCGTCGAGGTTGGCGGCCGAGATCGAAAGGAAGCGGACGCGCTCCAGCAGAGGATGCTCGGTATTCAGCGTTTCTTCAAGGACGCGGCGATTGAACTGCAGCCAGGAGAATTCACGGTTGATGAAGCGCTCCGGGCTTGAGAGCAACTCTTCCAGCGGGGGGACGGCGGACGGCGCTTCCGGCTTCGGTTCCTGATGCTCGGCAACTGCACTGTCCATATGTCGGTCCGTCCCGTTTATTCGTCCCTGCGAATTATATCAGTTTCACGACGGAACTGTGACAGTCAATCGAGCGGGCCTGAATTTCCCAATTCATTCAATACTTCAGCCGCCATCGCCCGGGTGATCTTGGTCCCCCGCGACCAGGCAAGCCGGTCGAGCCGCTCGACGATCGTCTGGGCGGCATTCAGCGAGCGTTCCATCCTGTTGACGATATAGAGCACGAGTTTGTCATCTATATTAAGCTGGCGGTCGGCAAACAGCTTGACGATGACCTGCGACAGCAACTCTTCGTCGGGCTCGCCGATCTCGACGACGGTCGCCGCCTTCAACCGCGAGCGCAGATCGGCAAGCTCCACCGGCCAGGACATCGGCCAGAGGCGGCTCGTCATCATCAGGCTGTGGCCGTTTTCGCGCACGCTGTTGATGACATGGAAGAGCTCGGTATCGTCGAAGCCTTCGCGATCGACGTCCTCGAACAGCACCGGGCCATTGGCGGCCGCGATCGCCGCCTGCGCCCCGGCCTTCGGATGAATGCTGGTGGCGTTGCTATGCTCTTTCCAGATGGTCGCCAGATGCGATTTCCCGGAGCCGACCGGACCTGCGAGAATGACAACCGGCGACGGCCATTGCGGCCAGGCATCGACGATGGTGACCGCGGCACTCAGCCGGTCGGAGATCAGGAGATCGTCGCGCCCGCTTGCGGTATCATGAGAAAAGACCAGCGGAAGCTGCTCTCCCGCCTTGCGCTTTACGTCGTTCATTTCGTGTCGGCTTTGGACTTGCGGATAACAGATGGCTTCGACTGACCCGCGTAAAGATCACTCTCAAGGTAGCGCGACAGCGCGAAGCGGACAAGAACGCCGACGGCAGCGGCGGCCGGTACGGCAATCAGCAGGCCGACGAAACCGAACAGCGCGCCGAAGGCAAAGAGCGCGAACATCAGCCAGACCGGATGCAGGCCGACGCTGTGGCCGACGAGCTTCGGCTGCAGGATATTGCCTTCCAGGAACTGGCCGCTGAAGAAGACCGCCAGCACGGCGCCGACCCAGATATAATCCGGCCAGAACTGCACGATGGCGACGCCGACGGCGATTAGTAGGCCGAGCATCGAACCGACGTAAGGAATGAAGCTGATCATCCCGGCGAAGAGGCCGATCAGCAGGCCGAAATTGAGGCCGACCAACGACAGGCCGACGGCATAATAGATGCCGAGGATCAGGCAGAGCGAGCCCTGCCCGCGGATGAAACCGGCAATCGCCTGATCGATCTCGCGGGCGATCTGGTGGACGTTGGCGACGTAATCGCGCGGGATATAACGGTCGATCTGCGCCACCATGCGGTCCCAGTCGAGCAGCATGTAGAAGGCGACGACGGGCGTGACGATCAGCAGCGAGATCAGGTTGACGACGGCAAGGCCGGAGCTCCAGATCTGCGCGAAAAGGCCGGTCATGAAGCCGACGCCCTGCGACAGGATTTCCGAGAAATTGTTCTTGATGGTGCCGAGCTGGCTCTTGATCCAATCCGGCAGCAGGGAGTTCTGCGAATTGGTGATGAACTGCTGCAGCTGATCGATATAGCCCGGGAATTTGCCGGCGAAGTCGGTGAACTGGCTGGCCAGGATCGGGATCAGCGTCATCAGCGCCACGACGATGACCAGAACGAAGGAAACGAGAATGACGACCGTCGCCATCATGCGGCTGAGGCCGATCTTCTGCAGCCTGTCGGCGACCGGATCAAGGAAATAGGCGATTGCCATGCCCGCCAGGAACGGCAGCAGGATGGAGCTGAAAACCAGCAGGAAGAGGATGAAGAAAACGAGCACGCCGAGCCAGAAGAAGACCTGGCGCTTCAGACTCGTACCGCTGACCTGATTTGGCATCGATTACCCCGTTCATCCCGCATCGCGGCGCGATCTTGGCCGCGACCGCCTTTGAAGCACATAGGATGCGGCCCGGAAGATGGTCAACCCTGCTGCCGAAAAACCGCGCCGCGCCTATGAAAAGAGCGGGAAATTGGGGCTTTTCTCCATGCACCGCCTTGCATAAAGCGCACTCTCATGCAATTGCGACCCGCATGTGACACAGGGTTAAATCCCGCCTGAACCAGCCATCGGAGATCAGCATGAGCCAGTCTGGAAAAAACGGCCTGACCTATAGCGATGCGGGCGTCGATATCGATGCCGGCAACCTGATGGTGGAGAAGATCAAGCCCGCCGTGCGCTCGACGCGCCGCCCGGGCGCAGACGGCGAGATCGGCGGCTTCGGCGGCCTCTTCGATCTGAAGGCCGCAGGCTTCAAGGATCCGGTCCTCGTCGCCGCCAATGACGGCGTCGGCACCAAGCTGAAGATCGCCATCGACGCCGACTATCACGACACCGTCGGCATCGACCTCRTCGCCATGTGCGTCAACGACCTCGTCGTCCAGGGCGCCGAGCCGCTGTTCTTCCTCGACTATTTCGCCACCGGCAAGCTCGACCCGAACCAGGGTGCGGCGATCGTCGAAGGCATTGCCGCCGGCTGCCGCGATGCAGGCTGTGCGCTGATCGGCGGCGAAACCGCCGAAATGCCGGGCATGTATTCCTCCGGCGACTACGACCTCGCAGGCTTTGCCGTCGGCGCTGCCGAGCGCGGCGAACTTCTTCCGGCTGGCGACATTGCCGAAGGCGACACCATTCTCGGCCTCGCCTCCTCGGGCGTCCATTCCAACGGCTTTTCGCTGGTGCGCAAGATCGTCGAACTTTCCGGCCTCGGCTGGGATGCACCGGCACCCTTTGCCGACGGCAAGAAGCTCGGCGAAGCGCTGCTGACGCCGACCCGCATCTATGTGAAGCCGCTCCTGAAGGCGATCCGCGAGACCAAGGCGATCAAGGCGCTCGCCCACATCACCGGCGGCGGCTTCCCGGAAAACATTCCGCGCGTGCTGCCGAAGCATCTGGCTGCCGAGATCGACCTGTCTGCCGTGAAGGTTCCGGCCGTGTTCTCGTGGCTCGCCAAGACCGGCGGCGTCGAAGCCAAGGAAATGCTGCGCACCTTCAACTGCGGCGTCGGCATGATCGCCGTTGTCTCGCCTGAAAACGTCGAAGCCGTCACCAAGGCCCTCGAAGCCGAAGGCGAAAAGATCGTCGTTCTCGGCCGGATGATTGCCCGCGCCGATGGCGCCAATGGCACGCAGTATCAGGGTATGCTCGGCCTATGAGCACACCGCGCAAACGCGCTGTCGTCTTCATTTCCGGCAGCGGCTCCAACATGATGGCGCTGGTCGCGGCCGCCAAGGCTGCGGACTTTCCGGCCGAGATCGTCGGCGTTGTCTCGGACAAGGCGGATGCGGGCGGCCTCGCCAAGGCGGCCGCCGAGGGCATCCCGACCTTCGCTTTCGTGCGCAAGGACTATGCCAGCAAGGAAGCCCACGAGGCGGCGATCTTCGAAGCCCTCGGCACGCTGTCCCCTGATATCCTCTGCCTCGCCGGCTATATGCGCCTACTGAGCGCCACCTTCATCCAGCGTTACGAGGGCCGGATGATCAACATCCACCCTTCCCTGCTGCCGCTCTTCCCGGGCCTCCACACCCACCAGCGCGCCATCGACGCCGGCATGCGGGTTGCCGGCTGCACCGTGCATTTCGTCACCGAAGGCATGGACGAAGGCCCGGTGATCGGCCAGGCGGCTGTACCGGTGCTATCAGGCGATACCGCGGATGCCCTGGCCGGCCGCGTGCTGACCGTTGAGCACCAGCTCTATCCGCAGGCGCTCCGCCTGTTTGCCGAGGGCAAGGTGCGGATGGAAGGCGGCAAGGCTGTGGGGAGCGGTAGTACGGCTTCGGCGGGGACAGATCGGGTGATTTCGCTGATTTGATGGATTGGCGGAGGCTTAGTCTCACACGGCAGCTACTTTTGCGCCAACGCTCCCGCCCCTTCCCTCATTCCTGTGCTTGTCACAGGAATCTAGCCACCGCGCGTCCGCGCGGTGAATGACTCACTACCCTTCAAAATAGTCTCCCGCGCCCCAGGACTGGGGCGCACTCGATTCCTGTGACAAGCACAGGAATGAGGGTGCGAGTGGAGTGAGCGCCTCTGGATAAGGCGCCCTTCTTCACCTGTCGGGAGGCCTGCTGCAGACCCTCAGGCCGCAATCGCCTGAAGCGGATGCAGCGTCCCGTCGCTATAGACAAACTGTCCGGCCCGGAAGGTGGCGCGGATGCGGTGCACATCGCCCTTCTCCACCGCCACCAGATCGGCGCGCTGCCCGATGGCGATCTCGCCGCGATCCAGAAGGCCCGCAGAACGCGCCGCGTTCGACGTTGCCATGGCAACCGCTGCCGGCAGATTGCCCTCCATCGCGTCGGCGATCTTGAAGATGCCAGGGACGAATGCGGCCGGGTGGTAATCGGCAGCGATAACGGACAAGAGGCCGGCGCTTGCGGCATCGAGCGCGCTCAGGTTGCCGGACATCGACTGGCCGCGGAGCGCGTTCGGCGCGCCCATCAGCGTCCACAGGCCACGACGGCGGGCTTCCTCGGCGGCATCGAGCGTCACCGGGAACTCGCTGATCGTCACGCCGAGATCATGCATTTCGGCAACCTTGGCGGCGCTGTCGTCATCGTGCGAGGCGAGCGACAGCTTGTGGCGCAGCGAAAGCGCGACGATCTCGCGCAGCTTGACGTCGATTGCCGGATCCTCGCGCATGGCGATGCGCTTCTGGACGACTTCGAGCGCCATCTCCCTGGTGATGGCGCGGCGCTCCGACATGCTGGTGACATAGGCTTCGATATTGTTGTATTGCCCCTGCCCCGGCGTGTGGTCGGTCAGCGACACCATATCGACCTGATCGGCGGCGAGCAGCTTCTCCAGCGCCGGAGCAGCGCCGACATTGGTGATCTCGTAGCGGGCGTGAACCTTGTGGTCGATCAGCAGCGAATGGCGCAGCCGGTTGATGCCTTCGATGACGGCGGAGGTCGTTTCCAGCGAACGGACGTGGCCGTAGACGCTTTCGGTGGCAAAGGAGATCGCCGCATAGGCTGTGGTGACGCCTGCGGCCGCGAGCTTCTTGTCGAGCTCATGGATACCGAAATCGATCGGCATCATCGCATTCGGACGCGGCGCGATCTCGCGCTCGATCATGTCGCCATGCAGATCGACGAAACCCGGCATCAGAAACCGTCCGCCACCATCGATGGCAGCACCCGCGACAGCCTCGTCGCGAATTTCGGCGATGACACCATCCTCGACCCGCACCGAGCCTTGGCTAATGATTTCACCGGGAAGGACGAGCGTGAAATTACTGAGCCACATGGTTTTCTCCTGATTGGGGCAAGGCGGGGACAAACCGCAGCGCATAGGCCGGATTCGTGACAGGCGGATGAAACGCCGGAGCGCGCCATTATTTTCCGGCTAACGCCACGTCTCTCTGTTCATCGCCGCCCATTGCAGCAGGATGATCGTCTTCATGTCCAGAATTTCGCCACTTCCGATCATAACAAGCGCATCATCGAGCGGGATTTCCAGCACTTCGATATCCTCATGCTCCTCCGCCAGTCCGCCGCCATTGGAGACGCGGTCCGACGTGTCGATTTCGGCGGCGAAGAAGTGCACCACTTCGCTGTTGGAACCGGGAGAGCTATAGGCCTTGAACAGGAACCGGACGTCGCGGACCTGAAAGCCGGTTTCTTCCATCGCTTCGCGGCGGATCGCCGCTTCCGGTTCGTCGCCATCCAGCAGACCGGCCGGGGTTTCGAACATGAAGGGTGCCTCGCCGTGGAGATCCGGCGGCAGTCGGTATTGGCGCACAAGCACGACGGTGCCGCGTTTGGGATCATGGAGCAGGATCGTTGCGGCAGGCGTGCGATGATAGACCTCGCGGTCGAGGCGGTGGGTAACACCGTCCGAGTCCGTGTAATCGATCTTGTAGGCGCTAAGCTTGGTCCAGCCCCGCGACAGCACGGTTTCGTTGACGATTTTCGCGCCAGCCTTCTCGAATTTCGTCATGCGGCGTCCTTGCGTAGCCAGACCTTGTTGTCGTGCACAGCGGCGCCGCCATAGGGCGCGACGGGGTCGGCGCCGGTCAGCACGTTGATGCCCTCGCCATCGACATGCGCCTTGTTCGGCCACAGTCCCTCGGCGATAAGAACGCCGGGCTTCACCTCTTCGGTGACCTTCACGTGGATACGCAGGTCGCCTCTGGTGTTGCCGATACGGACGAGGTCCCCGGCTTGCAGGCCATGCGCCAACGCATCCTCAGGATTGACCATCAGTTCCGGGCGTCCCTCCTTCTGCCGCGAGGTCTTGGTTTCGGCGAAGCTCGAATTCAGGAAGTTGCGGGCTGGAGAGGTGGCGAGCCGGAACGGATGCTCGGCATCGGCCAGTTCGATGACATCGACCTGATCCGGAAATTGCGGCAGCTCCTCGTGCGGGCCAAGGGCGCCGACGGCTGCCGGCGGCTTGTTCGGTGCGGCACCGTTCACCCAGTCCGGACGGAAATGGAACTTGCCGTCAGCATGGGCGAAACCGTTGAGGAAATGCGCGTCGTCGAAATCCGGCTGGCGGTCGAACCACTTGTGTTCGAGGAAATAGTCGTAATCGGGAAGATTGCTGTCCTTCAGAACGCGATCGACCATATCACGCGCCGTGAAGCCGAAGCCCGGGCGATCGGAGACGCCGAGGCGCTTTGCCAGCTCCTCGATGACGAAGAGGTTGCTGCGCACGGTTTCCGGCGGCTCGACCAGCTTGGGGCCGAGCAGGATGTGGTTCTGGCCGCCGGCGCGGTAGATGTCGTCGTGTTCGACGAACATCGTGGCGGGGATGACGATATCGGCCATCTCGGCGGTATCGGTCATGAACTGCTCGTGGACGGCGACAAAGAGATCGTCGCGGGCAAAGCCCTGCTTCACGAGGCGCTGTTCGGGGGCGATATTCACGGGATTGGTGTTCTGGATCAGCATCGCGGTCACCGGGCCACGATGGCGGAGCGCCACGGCATCGCCGGTCAGCGCCCGGCCAATCTGCGACTGGTCGATCATGCGGATATCCGCATCCTTCATCGACTTGCCGGTGAGTTCCGCGTTGTTCATGCGGAAGATATCGCTGTTCGAATGGAAGGCGCCGCCGCCCTCGTATTGCCAGGAGCCCAGCACAGTGGCGATCGAGGCGGCCGCATGCATGGCGACCGCGCCGTTGCGCTGGCGGGTAAAGCCGTAGCCGAGGCGGAAGAAGGTCTTCCTTGTCTGGCCGACAAGGGCCGCGAATGCCTCGATCTCGTTGACGGACAGACCGGTGATCGCAGCCGCCCATTCCGGCGTCTTGGTCTTCAGATGCGCTTCGAAACCGGCGGGATCGTCGGCGAATTTCGCCATATAGGCCCGGTCGGCATAGCCGTCGCGGAAGGCGACATGCATGACGGCGCAGGCGAGTGCGGCATCGGTGCCGGGCCTGACGATCAGCGCCATGTCTGCCTGCTTCATCGTCGGGTTGTCGTAGATATCGACGACGACGATCTTGGCGCCGCGTTCCTTGCGCGACTTGATCGCGTGGGTCATGACGTTGACCTGTGTCGCGACCGCATTCGTGCCCCAGATGACGACGCAATCGGTGCGGGCCATCTCGCGGGGATCCGGGCCGCGCAGCGTACCGGTTGCCATGGTGAAGCCGGTCCAGGCGGGATTGGTGCAGATCGACGAGAAGAAGCCGGAATAGCGCTTGGCGTGGCGCAGACGCTCGATCGAGTCGCGCTGTACCCAGCCCATCGTCCCGGCATAGAAATAGGGCCAGACCGCTTCGCTGCCATGCCTGGCTTCCGCCTTCACGAAGGCATTGGCAATTTCATCCAGCGCGTCGTCCCAGGAAATCTGCTGCCAGCTCCCCGCCCCCTTGGCGCCCTTGCGGCGCTGCGGGTGCATCAATCTGTCCGGATGATAGAGCCGCTCGGCATAGCGCGCCACCTTGGCGCAGATGACGCCCGACGTGTAGCTGTGATCGCCCGCGCCGCGCACGCGCCCGATCCGGCCGTCGTCGGTGATATCGACCTCCAGCGCGCAGGTGGAGGGACAGTCGTGGGGACAGGCGGTGTGCCCGACCCGGGATTTGGCGTGAATGGGGGTCGCAATGTTCATGTGATTTCTATATGCCAACCGGAAAGCGGCCAAAAGCCGGAAAGTGCGCCGATCAGGCGAATTCATGACAGGCATCAGCAACGATGAACTACCGCCATATCTATCATGCGGGCAATTTTGCCGATGTGCTGAAACACGCCGTCCAGGCCCGGCTGATCCGCTATCTGCAGAAGAAGGACGCAGCCTTCCGCGTGCTCGATACGCATGGCGGCATCGGTCTTTACGACCTGTCTTCTGAAGAGGCGCAGAAGACCGGCGAATGGCAGACCGGCATCGGCAAACTCATGGAAGCCGATCTGGATCCGCAGGTCGCCGAACTGCTGGAGCCTTATCTTTCGGCGGTTCGCGAGCTCAATCCTGACGGCGGTATCCGCTATTATCCCGGTTCGCCAAAGCTTTCGCGCATGCTGTTCCGGCCGCAGGATCGCTTGTCGGCGATGGAGCTGCATCCCGAGGATTTCGCGCGGCTGCACCGCCTTTTCGAAGGCGATCATCACGTTCGCATCACCGAGCTCGACGGCTGGCTGTCGCTCGGCGCGCATCTGCCGCCGAAGGAAAAGCGCGGCATGGTTCTGGTCGATCCGCCCTTCGAAGAGGATGGCGAATACGACCGGCTGGTCGATGGACTGGTCAAGGGCTATCGCCGTTTTCCGGGCGGAACCTACTGCCTGTGGTACCCGCTGAAGAAGGGCGCACCGGTCAAGGAATTCCACGAGGCACTGCAGGCGACCGGCATTCCGAAGATTCTCTGCGCCGAACTCAGCGTGCGCAGCGACCGCGGCATCACCGGGTTGACCGGCTCGGGGCTGGTCATCGTCAATCCGCCGTTCACGCTGAAGGACGAGCTGCACCGCATGCTCCCTGCCCTCAAGGATATCATGGCTCAGGACCGCTATGCGTCACACCGTGCCTTCTGGTTGCGCGGCGAGGACAAGGCCGCCGGGAGCGATTGACCATGACAGTGGCGTGCGGAATAGTCCGCCGCGCCAACGCATTTCGATAGGTGAAACATGAAGCTTCTTTGCGCCACGACATCGCCCTACTCCAGCAAGGTGCGCATGGCGGCGCATTATCTCGAGCTCGATGTCACCGAGATTCGCGTCGATACCAATGCCGGTCCGGCGATCCTCGTCGATAACAATCCGCTCGGAAAGATCCCGACGCTTTTGAYAGACGATGGCACGTCGGTGTTCGACAGCATCGCCATCATGCACTATTTCCACCGGCTGAAGAAACGGAAGCTCTATCCGGAAAAGAACGGCAAGCGCACCGAGGCCGAGATCCTCGAAGCGCTCTGCGACGGCATCTGCGACTGCCTGCTGGCGATCGTCTATGAGCGCCGCTTCCGCGATGAGGAAAAAATCCACCAACCCTGGATCGACCGGCAGTGGAAGAAGGCCGTCAGCGGCCTGAACCATATCAGCGCCCATCCGCCGAAACTCGGCAAGAAGCTGCATGGCGGCCATTTCGCTCTTGCCGCGACGATCGGCTATCTCGATCTGCGCTTCAAGGGACAGTGGGAGGCCGATCATTCGGAACTGATCGGCTGGCTGAGGACTTTCGAGAAGAAATTCCCCACCTATTCCGATTTCAAGCCGCAATAACCAGACACAAAAAAGCCGGGGCAAAACCCCGGCTTTTTCGTTGATCAGATGATCTGATTAGAACTTCACGCCGATACCGACCTTGACGCTCTGTTCGTCGTAGCCGCGCGATACGTTCGTGCCGCCCAGATTGTAGTCCTTGTCCTGGTAGTCGCTGAAGCGGTATTCGACGCGAGCCGTGATGTTGCTCGTGACGAAAGCTTCTGCACCAACGCCGACGGTGTAGCCGTAAGCCATCTTGCTGTCGGAGTCGCCGAGGCCGCTAACCTTGTTGTTGGTCGCAGCCAGACCGGCCGTGCCGTACAGCAGGAAGGGGTTCAGGTCGTAACCGACGCGGCCACGAACGGAGCCGTTGAAACGGTTCTTTTCGGTGATGCCACCAGCCGAGTGATCAAGGCCGGAATAGCCGAGGTCGGCTTCAACACCGTAAACGATCTGGCCAGCCTGCCAGTTGTAGCCGGTGTAAAGCTGACCGCCCATGGCGTAGCCATTGCGGCTGTTGTTGAAGTCACCCATGTTGTAGGTGCCTGCACCGCCGAGGTAGAAGCCTTCCCAGTTACCGGCCGGGGTAACCGGCTCGTTCTGGGCTACCGGAGCTTCCGGGACCTGGTCAACTGCATCGGCAGCGTTTGCAGCGGTGAAGCCGGCTACGACGAAGGCAGAAGCCATCAGGCTAGCAATGAGTGTACGCATACTTGTCTCCTTTCAGTCTCGCGCTCTTCGTCAACTGTTTTACACCGAAGCATTCGCGAGCAATTACTAGATGTCCCTCTCGGATCGAGGGTGAAAGTGGAGCCCAATTGCGGATTTGAAAGAGCCAAATTGTGAAATGATTGTGGCGGCGGGGTGGCTGAAATTCGATGTTGCTATAGCGCAACAGACTATTTGTTAACCATAACGAATGGTTAAATCATGAATACTTATTTTACTGATATATATTCTCAAATAATACATAGAATATCGCCACCCACAACGCAATCGCGGCACCCTATTTATCTAATGTGTACCCGCCCCTATATAGGAAGCACCTAGACTCACGGGTTAAGAAGGCAAGCTTTTGAGCGAGAAGAGACTTAGGGCAGCCCTGATAACGGGTGCAGCCAAAAGAATAGGACGCGCCATTGCCAAGGATTTGGCAGATAACGGCTTTTCGGTTGCCATCCATGCCAACGGCTCGCTCGCCGAGGCGGAGGAGTTTGCGGCGGAATTGCGGCAAAGCGGTCATCGGGCCGTTGCGGTCCAGGGCGACCTCACAAAAATAAATGAGACGGAAAAGCTGATTCAAAAGGCCTCCGACGCGCTTGGACCGCTCGATCTGCTCGTCAACAACGCCTCGATTTTCCACGAGGATTCGCTGCGGGCCTTCGATGCCGGGATATGGGAAGAGCATTTTGCCGTCCATCTCAGGGCGCCGTCGATTCTGGCTGCGAAATTCGCCGAGCAGCTGCCGCAGGCTGCCGATGGACTGATCGTCAACATCATCGACCAGCGCGTCTGGGCGCTCCGGCCGAGCTTCTACTCCTATACGCTGTCGAAATCGGCACTCTGGACGGCGACGCAAACCATGGCCCAGGCGCTGGCGCCGCGCATCCGGGTCAATGCCATCGGCCCCGGGCCGTCGATTCCAAGCGAACGTCAGCTGCAAGAAGACTTCCAAGCGCAGGTCGCAGCCCTTATCTTGAAGAGGGGTCCTGAACTGGAGGAATTCGGACGAACGATTCGTTTTCTGTTCGAAACGCCCTCGGTCACAGGCCAGATGATTGCACTCGACGGCGGCCAGCATCTCGCGTGGCAGACGCCAGATGTGCTGGAGATCAAGGAATGAATGCCAAGAAGCTGCCGGATGGCGGTGTTCTTTATGACGAGATTGACGAAACGGATGACGATATCGAGGTGGAGGGTGAACCTTCCGCCGCGCCGATCTCTGCCGATATGGACTGGAACGAGGGCGGTATCAACGAAACCGGTCTGACCGGCCAGGAGCTGATCGGCGAATTCGTCAAGCGGCTGCCAAACAGCCCCGGTGTCTATCGCATGTTTAATGCCGATGGCGACGTGCTCTATGTCGGCAAGGCGCGCAGCCTGAAGAAGCGCGTCAGCAACTATGCGATGGGGCGCGTCCACTCGAACCGTATCGCCCAGATGGTCCGCCAGACGGCCCATATGGAATTCGTCACCACCCGCACCGAAATCGAGGCGCTGCTTCTCGAAGCGAATCTGATCAAGCGCTTGCGGCCGCGCTTTAATGTGCTGCTGCGCGACGACAAGTCGTTTCCCTATATCCTGATCACCGGCGATCACCGGGCACCGGCGATCTTCAAGCATCGCGGTGCACGTGCCCGCAAGGGCGAGTATTTCGGCCCCTTCGCCTCTGCCGGTGCCGTCGGGCGGACGATCAATTCGCTGCAGCGCGCCTTCCTGATCCGCACCTGTACCGATAGCGTCTTCGAGACGCGTACCCGTCCCTGTCTGCTCTATCAGATCAAGCGCTGTTCGGGTCCCTGCACCCACGAGGTCAGCGATGCAGGTTATGGTGAGCTGGTGCAGGAGGCGAAGGACTTTCTCTCCGGCAAAAGCCAGAAGGTGAAGGCGCATATGGCGGAGGCCATGAACGCCGCCGCCGAGGATCTCGATTTCGAGCGCGCCGCCGTCTATCGCGATCGCCTCGCCTCGCTATCGCATGTCTCCAGCCACCAGGGCATCAACCCGGCCGGTGTCGACGAGGCCGATGTCTTCGCCATCCACCACGAAGGCGGGATTTCGTGCATCCAGGTGTTCTTCTTCCGCACCGGACAGAACTGGGGCAACCGCGCCTATTTCCCGAAGGCCGACCCGCAGTTGACCAGCGCCGAAGTGCTGAGCGCGTTCCTGGCGCAGTTCTACGACGACAAGCCGGTACCGAAACAGATCATGCTGTCGGAAACCGTCGATGAGATGGAGCTCCTGTCCGCCGCACTCGGCGAGAAGGCCGGGCACAAGGTCTCGATCCTCGTGCCGCAGCGCGGCGAGAAGCGCGATCTGGTCGATCACGTCGTCGGCAATGCCCGCGAGGCGCATGGGCGCAAGCTCGCCGAAACCGCATCGCAGTCACGGCTGCTCGATGGCTTCAAGACCACCTTCAACCTTCCCTATGTGCCGCAGCGCGTCGAGATCTACGACAACTCGCATATCATGGGCACCAATGCCGTTGGCGGCATGGTGGTCGCGGGGCCTGAGGGTTTCGTGAAGAACCAGTACCGGAAGTTCAATATCAAATCGACCGACATCACGCCCGGCGACGACTTCGGGATGATGAAGGAAGTGATGACGCGCCGCTTCTCGCGGCTGATCAAGGAAGAAGGGATTCCTGATCGTTCGCAGCCCGTTGCCGCAGGGATCGACGCCGCCGACATGCCCTTCCCGGCCTGGCCCGACGTTATCCTGATCGACGGCGGTCAGGGGCAGATGACGGCTGTCAGGGCGATCCTCGAAGAACTCGGCATCACCGACAGCGTGATCGCCATCGGCGTGGCCAAGGGTGTCGACCGCGAAGCCGGCCGCGAACGCTTCTTTCCGCCGGGCAAGGAAAGCTTCTCGCTGCCGCCGCGCGATCCGGTGCTCTATTTCATCCAGCGCATGCGCGACGAGGCGCACCGCTTCGCGATCGGTTCGCACCGGGCGCGGCGCAAGAAGGAGATGGTCAAGAACCCGCTGGACGAAATCGGTGGCATCGGGCCTTCGCGCAAACGCGCGCTGCTGCAGCATTTCGGCACGGCAAAGGCCGTTTCGCGCGCGGCGCTTTCCGATCTGATGGCGGTCGAGGGCATTTCGGAGGCAGTGGCCAAGGTGGTGTACAATCATTTTCACGACGACGCCGCGAAATAGGCTGTCACGGTCGCAAATTCCACGCAAAGGGCAGCGAAAACCAGAAAGAATGTTGACGGTCGAGGGCCAAAGCCGTCATCTACGGGCACATCATTTCAGAGAACAGATTCATGGCATCGCGCGCATACAATATCCCGAACCTGCTGACCTACGGACGCATTCTTGCGGTACCGCTGATCGTCATCTGCTTCTTCGTCGAGGGACGGCTGCAGAGCTCGGATCTCGCCCGCTGGGTCGCCTTCTGGATCTTCGTCATCGCCTCGGTCACCGACTTTCTCGATGGCTATCTGGCGCGCATCTGGAACCAGACGTCGAATATCGGCCGCATGCTCGATCCGATCGCCGACAAGCTGCTGGTCGCCTCGATCCTGCTGCTGGTTGCCGCCGACGGCACGATTGCCGGCTGGTCTATCTGGGCGGCAATCATCATTCTGTGCCGCGAAATCCTGGTCTCCGGGCTGCGCGAGTATCTGGCGGCGCTGAAGGTCAGCGTTCCCGTGACGCGGATCGCCAAGTGGAAGACGACCCTGCAACTGGTCGCCATCGCCTTCCTGCTAGCGGGGCCGGCCGGTGACGCTGTCCTGCCCTACACGACGCAGATCGGCATCGGCCTTCTCTGGGTTGCCGCCATCCTGACGATCTATACCGGCTACGACTATTTCCGCGCCGGCCTGAAGCATATCGTGGACGAAGAGTGATGACGCGTCTTGTCTATTTCGCCTGGGTGCGCGAGCGGATCGGCAAGAGCGAGGAGGAGATCGATCTCCCCGCCTCCGTCGTCACCGTCGCCGATCTTCTGAGTCATCTGAAAGGCTTGGGCGAAGAGTATGAGACCGCGCTTCAATATGAAAACGTCATCCGCGTAGCGCTTGACCAGGAGCATGTGGAGCACGACGAAACGATCGGCACGCCTCGCGAGATCGGGATCTTTCCGCCGATGACGGGTGGGTGAGAAGCGACGACTGCTCGCACCCGGAAAGCTGATGATGGGCAGGATCGCACACCCCAATCTCCCCCTCATTCCTGTGCTTGTCACAGGAATCCAGTGCGCCCAAGTCCTTGGGCGCGAGAGACATTTGTCTTCGTTCGGAGTCATTCACCGCGCAGACGCGCGGTGGCTGGATTCCTGTGACAAGCACAGGAATGAGGGAGAATCTGGCGAGTCCAGCGGATCAAGGCGAGAACTGCACCAATGACCACCTCCCCTACCATCCGCGTCCAGCGCGACGACTTCGAGCTGCAGCGCGAACTCGACCTCCTCTCCAAGGGTAAACCCGGCATCGGCGCCATCGTCACCTTCACCGGCCTCTGCCGCGACGAAGGCGGGACGCTGTCGGCGCTGGAGCTGGAACATTACCCCGGCATGGCCGAGGCCGAGATGGCGCGGATTGCCAATCTCGCGATCGAGCGCTTCGCCCTCAAAGGCCTGACCGCCATTCACCGCTTCGGCAAGATCGCCGCCGGTGAGAATATCGTTCTCGTCATCGCCGCAGCCCCACATCGGCAGGCCGCCTTCGATGGCGCCAATTTCGTCATGGATTACCTGAAGACGTCGGCACCCTTCTGGAAGAAGGAGCATGGCGAGGACGGCAAGACAGGCGAATGGATCGCCGCCAAGGACGGTGACGATGCCGCCCGCGACAAGTGGAAGTGACTGGGCCTGAACGTCTCTAGGGAATCGCCCGCTCGCGCCTGCTCATGACCAGAAGGAAAACCAGCAGCGAAAAGACGACGAAGTCGCGCCACAGAAACGGGCCGTAGGCCGTCCAGAGGGTTTCGGCAAAGCCGATGCCCGCTGCCCCGCCCGCCGATTTCAGCGGATCGGAATAGCCGCCTGCAGCCGAAATCATCAGCACCTTTAGGCCGAACAGCAGGCCGGCGCCGAAATCCATCGAGCCGTAATAGAAGGTGGTGAGGATGCCGCAGACCGTCGCCACGAAGGCAGCGGCGACATAAGCGACAAGGAATACCTTGCTGGCGCTGGTGCCGCAGAGTTCTGCGGCCATGGGATCGTCGGTGACAGCCCGCCAGATGCGCCCGAGCGATGTGCGGCGCAGGATTAGCGTTCCCACCGCGATCAGCAGCATCATCAATCCGGTATTGACCAGCTGGATATAGGTCAGCGTCACCTTGAAGGCCGCATCGCTCCAGAACACCACGGTACCATTCAGCAGCGGCGGCAGCCAGATCTCGCGGGTCTCCGATGCCAGCCGCGCCGTTTCCATCAACAGGATGGTGACACCGAGCGCGGCGACGATCACGGTGTTGGCGGAACGGCGCACCAGCGGCTGCATGATGCTGCGGCCGATCCAGAAGCCGGTCAGCAGCGAATAGACGAAGGACATGGCAACGCCGATCGCCAGCGCCGCGGGCAGGATCAGCCAGAGGCGATTATAGGCGAAGTCGGTGAACAGCAGCAGCATCTGCCCGGCAAAGGCGAACATCGCGCCATAGGTGATGTCGGCACGCTTGGTGACGCCGAAGGCGATCGCATAGCCGAAGGCCAGCGCGGCGTAGAGTGCCGCAAGAGGCACCGCATTCGCCAGCTGCTGCAGAAGATAGGCCATTCCAGTCCTCCGGATTTCCGGTAAAATAATAACTGGCAAAATGGCTTTTACCAGTTATATTTTCATCATGAGCTTTACCTGGACCCAGCACCGCTTTTCCGGAGGCGCACTCGCGCTTGATGTCGCCAACAGCGTGATCCTGCGCCATGACACCGAACAAAGCGTCGATCGCTTCGCAACACCTGATCAGCTCGACAGCTTTCCGGCCGCGGCAGCGGCATTTTGCGCCGAGCGGGCGCTGTTCGGTGATATGATGCCGGTTGAAGCGGCGAACCGCCCGGCCTTCATTGGCCTCCGTGAGGCTACCGATCGCTATTTTCGCAGCCGCGTGGCCGGTGAGGATGATGATGGCCTTCTGGCCGATCTGCTCGAGCGGATTGCCGCCGCATTGCGCGGGGCTGCGCCCGGCGGGCTCGACGCGGCGACGGCACATTCGGCTCTGCGGCTGATCGCCATGCCCGATCCCGAGAGAATGAAGATCTGCCGCAACTGCGGCTGGCTGTTCATCGACCGCAGCAAGAACAGAAGCCGCGCCTGGTGCGACATGACCGTCTGCGGCAACCGGGCGAAGGCTAGCCGCCACTACCGGCGCAAGAAGGAGGAGACGCCATGAAGATCAACGCGATTGCCGCGCTCGGCCTTTCGGCCCTGCTGATCGCAGGCTGCCAGCGCGAGATGGAGAAGATGGTCGAGGTATCCGGCCACATCTTCGTCTTCAACTACCGCGTGGCGACCGCCACCTATCTGGTGACGCTGCGCAAGACCTCGCCGATCCCTGACGGCACTGTGGCGATTGCTGAATTCGAGGACCCGGCGGGCGGCGATCCGATCGTGCTGCAGGAAAAGATCTTTCCCGCCTGGGACAAGATTACGCTGCAGAGCCCTGCAATCCATTGCGTGCGCAAGGACAAACCTTACGGGGCAAAGATCAAGCTGGTGGCCGCCGATGGAAAGACGCTGCAGGAACTGCAGACGCAGTTCGTCTCCGATGTCGATCAGGCGGCGATGCTGCCCAGCAAGCCGCTGGTGGTCGGACCGTTTTATACGAAGAACCCGGAGGTGTTTAAGGCAGACGGGACGGTGGATTATTCGAATACGGACAAGTGCCCGGCGGCTTGAGAGCTACATGCAACATTGCGCCCGCGGCCCCCTCATCCGCCCTGCGGGCACCTTCTCCCCGCTGGGGAGAAGGGGAAAACGAGAGGCTGCGGCAAATCCCTTCTCCCCTCGGGGAGAAGGTGGCGGCAGCCGGATGAGGGGGCCGCGGGCGCCAAGTTCGCCGCGTCAACTCAAACAAAAAGCCGGAGCAAAAGCCCCGGCTTCATGAGTCATTTCAATCACATCAGCCCTCAGGCTGACATTCCGATTCAGCCGACGATTTCGGTGTCGGAGAACCAGTACTTGATTTCCTGGGCAGCGGTCTCGGGAGCGTCCGAGCCGTGAACCGAGTTCTCGCCGATCGAGAGAGCGTGAACCTTGCGGATCGTGCCTTCGTCAGCGTTTGCCGGGTTGGTCGCGCCCATGATTTCGCGGTTCTTCAGGATGGCGCCTTCGCCTTCCAGAACCTGAACGATGGTCGGGCCGGAGGTCATGCCTTCGACGAGTTCGCCGAAGAAGGGGCGTTCCTTGTGAACGGCGTAGAAGCCTTCAGCTTCGCGCTTGCTCATCCAGACGCGCTTGGAAGCGACGACGCGGAGGCCGGCATCTTCGAGCATCTTGGTGATAGCGCCCGTGAGGTTGCGCTTCGTTGCGTCCGGCTTGATCATCGAAAAGGTGCGTTCAATCGCCATTGGGTCAAATCCTCTGGTTTAGCGGGGAAAAGTGGGCGGTCTTTACCCGCCCCAACTCCCGAAAACAAGGGGGACGCGGCAATTTCACGCCGCTGTCACACCGCGCGCCCTGCCACCATGCAGGTCGAGGCAGCGATCGAGCCATGCGACGACCGGGTCATCGGCTGATAGCATCGACAATCCTGCCGTCACCCGCAGCCACTGCAGGGCGCCGAAGACGATGTAATCGGCAAAGAGCGGGCTCTCGCCGCCGATGAAGGGCTGGAACTTCAGCATGTGGCGCATCGGCTCGAGTTTGGTGGCAAAGGCCGCCTCCTCGGCGGCGCGGTCCGCCACCACATCCTCAAGCTTCCTGCCGAGCCGCTCTTCGCGGCTTTGGCGGAAATAGGCCTTGTCGCCTTCGTCAAGCGCACCGTGAATGTCCATCAGCGCCATCTTCATGATCGCCGTGTGGATCACCATCTGCGAATAGCCTTCGACCATCCGCGACAGCGCCTTGCCGCCCTCGCCGCCGAAGAGCGACGGCCGGTCAGGATAGGCATCCTCGAGATAGAGCGCGATCGCGAAGCTGTCGGAGACCAGATGGCCGCCGTCATCGAGCACCGGCAGGGTCTGCGAGAAACCGCCGCCGATCCTGGCGATGCCGGCATAGGTCGTCGGGATCTCGTCGAAGGCCAGCCCCTTGTGCGCCAGCGCCATCACCGCCTTCCAGCAATGCGGCGAGAAGAAATGCTGCGGGCGGGCGCCGCAGAGGGAATAGAGCGCAAGGGTCATGGCCGTCCTCTCGTGAATATCAGCCGCATTTCACGGCAAAGCGGCGCCGGGATCAAATGACGAAATCTGATGGGCGCCATCAGCTTCGGTGCTTGGCGCTTCAAGGTTGCATTAACCGCATTTGCGCCTTTCCGGTGGTGAAGAGCGGGAGATACTGAAAATTCAAGCTATTTTAAAATCTGCGGCGCATAGCGAAAGGATAAGCCGCCGCTAAAGCAACGCCAGGGACCGGTGATGCAGAACACAACCAGAAATGCAGCACAGCGCGAGGGCGCCCGCCCTAGCCCGCAGAACGATGCGCAGAAGATCGCCGAGCATATGGCGCGGCTGAACATCGCCGGCCTGCCGCGGAATTACGAACTGCTGCACGAAGCCGTCTGCGGCCGCAACACGGCGCTTGCTACCGATATTTCCGCCCTTGGCAACCATCCGGCTCAGGCGCGGCTCGATGAACTCGGCCTCAAATATAGACTCGTCAGCCATTGCGGCCTTGCCGCCGAAACCGCCGGTACCGAAGCGAGCAAGCTATTGCGCGAAGCCGCCGACCGGCTGTCCGATGGGCTGAAGCAGAAATATGCCTTCGCGCGCGCCGCCGAAACGCTGCTGCAATCGCTCTCCGGCAATTCCGAACAGGGGCTCGATGCCTTCATGAGCGAGATGGAATATCTCGCCTCCTCGCTGGCGTCGGTGCTCGCCGCCGAGACCGAACTCGAAGCCAAGCTGCTCTCCGATGTCGAACGCATCGAGGCGCTGGAACGCGGCGTTGCCGCGGTACAGGCCGCCTCGGTCACCGATCCTTTGACCGGACTGCCGAACCGCATCGCGCTCACCAACGCCATCGGCGAGCTCTACGAGCGCGACGAAGGGGCTGCCGGCAGCGCGCTCATCATGGTCGATATCGACGACTTCCGGCAGCTGAATGCCAAATATGGCGCGCAGGCGGGCAACAAGCTGATGAAGAAGCTGAGCAACCTGTTCCGCAAGTCGATCAAGAAGAACGACTTCGTCTCGCGTACCGAGGGCGACGAGTTCGCCTTCATCTTCGCCAATGTCGGCATGCGGGACGCCATCGCCATTGCCGAGCGGCTGCGCCAGTCCGTCGAAGAGAACATGGTGTTTGCGACGACGGACAAATCCGATCCGGGGACGCTCAGCATCTCGCTCGGCATCGCGCTCAGCGGCGATGCGGCAACCGGCGCGCAGCTGCAGGCCAATGCCCGCGTGGCGCTGCTCGCCGCCCAATCCAACCGCCGCCAGCCCATCCAGGCCTTCGGCCGCTGACAGCGTCTGACCCCTTGCCTTGACCGGCTGTTTCGGCCAAAACGCCGCGCATGATCACGATCACTGAAATCTCTGCCCGCATTGCCGGGCGCCTGCTTCTCGACCATGCCAGCGTGACGCTTCCGGCGGGCACCAAGGCCGGCCTTGTCGGGCGCAATGGCGCGGGTAAATCGACGCTCTTCCGTATCATCACCGGCGATCTCGGCGCCGAGACCGGGTCGGTCTCGATCCCCAAGAACGCCCGCATCGGCCAGGTGGCGCAGGAAGCGCCGGCCACCGAGCAGTCGCTGATCGAAATCGTGCTGTCGGCCGACAAGGAACGTGCGGCCCTTATCAAGGAAGCCGAAACAGCGACCGACGCCCATCGCATCGCCGAAATCCAGACGCGCCTCGTCGATATCGACGCACACTCGGCCGAAGCGCGCGCTGCCAGCATTCTTGCCGGTCTCGGCTTCAACCAGGAAGCCCAGCTCAGGCCCGCCTCCTCCTTCTCCGGCGGCTGGCGCATGCGCGTGGCGCTTGCCTCGGTGCTGTTTGCCGAGCCCGACCTGCTTTTGCTCGACGAGCCGACCAACTATCTCGACCTCGAAGGAACGATGTGGCTGGAAGACTACGTGCGCCGCTATCCGCACACCGTCATCGTCATCAGCCACGACCGCGACATGCTGAACAACGCGGTCAGTTCGATCGTCCATCTCGACCAGAAGAAGCTGACCTTCTATCGCGGCGGCTACGACCAGTTCGAGCGCCAGAAGGCGGAAGCCGACGAATTGCAGATGAAGGCCAAGGCGAAGAACGATGCGGCGCGCAAGCACCTGCAGAGCTTCATCGACCGCTTCAAGGCCAAGGCCTCCAAGGCTCGGCAGGCGCAGTCGCGCGTCAAGGCGCTGGAGCGCATGGGCACGGTTGCCGCCGTGATCGAGGATCATGTCCAGCCGATCACCTTCCCCGAGCCCGAAAGACAGCCGGCCTCACCGATCGTCGCCATTCAGGGCGGCGCCGTCGGCTACGAACCCGGCAAGCCGATCCTCAAGAACATCACGCTGCGCATCGACAATGACGATCGCATCGCCCTGCTCGGCTCGAACGGCAACGGCAAGTCGACCTTTGCGAAGTTCATTTCCGGACGCCTCGCGCCTGACGGCGGCGAGCTGAAAGTGGCATCGAACCTGAAGATCGGCTTCTTCGCGCAGCATCAGCTGGACGACCTCGTTCCCAACGAGACGCCGGTCGAGCATGTGCGCCGGCTGATGCCGACCGAGCCCGAGGCCAAGGTCCGCGCCCGTGTGGCGCAGATGGGACTGGCGACCGAAAAGATGGCAACGGCCGCGAAGGATCTCTCCGGTGGCGAGAAGGCGCGGCTGCTGATGGGGCTGGCTGCCTTCCATGCGCCGAACCTGCTCATCCTCGACGAACCGACCAACCATCTCGATATCGACAGCCGCCGGGCGCTGATCGAGGCGCTGAACGACTATGAAGGCGCCGTCATCCTGATCTCGCACGACCGTCACCTGATCGAGGCGACCGTCGACCGGCTCTGGCTCGTCAATAACGGCACCGTTTCGAGCTTCGACGGCGACATGGACGAGTATCGCGACCTGATCGTCTCCTCCGGCAAGAAGAAGGACGACAAGCCGCAGAATGCCGACGATCCGGCGACCAAGGCCGAACAGCGCAAGCTGAACGCCGACAAGCGCGCCTCCTTTGCGCCGCTGAAGAAAAAGATCAACGAAATCGAATCGTTGACGGCCAAGCTGGAGAAACAGATTCAGGCGCTTGATGCAGAGCTTGCGGATCCGGCGCTTTACGAGAAGACGCCTGCCAAGGCGGCCGAAAAGGCCAAGCAGCGCGGCGAGACGGCAGCGAAACTTGCAGCTGCCGAGGAGCAGTGGCTGGAGCTTTCCTCCGAGTATGAAGAGGCCATGGCAAGTTAGCCACAGACCCCGAAAAAGGCTGCGGCAGAACGGCACAAGTTAACGGCCGGGCATCCGATTTAAACCGATCGTTAACCATAATTCGAAAGGTTGTCTCAACATTCATTACTGATTTGTTGAGCCCCTTTCATGTCCCGTATCGCCCTTCTTTCGAGTGTCCTCATCTCGCTTGCCCTTTGCGGCTGCCAGACGACCAAGCAGCCTGCTCCCGACAAGACGATCAAGACGTCTTCGATCAAGACCGAAGAGAGCGAAGCCGGTTTCCCGAAACCCGCCAATCTGGCCTTCGGCGAAACCCATCATCTGGCCGGCCGCGTGCTGACGGTTTCCTCGCTGAAGGATTTGAAGCTCGAGCCGAAGGAGGTCGTGCTCTCCTTCGATGACGGCCCGATCCCCGGCCGGACCGACCGGGTACTGGCAACGCTCGACCGCTTCGGCGTCAAGGGCGCCTTCATGATGGTCGGCGAGATGGCGGCACTGCATCCGGAACTGGCGCGCCGCGTTGCCATGGAAGGCAACACGATCGGCAGCCACACCTACAAGCACCCCAACCTCGACACGCTGTCCTTCGACCAGGCGATCGCCGAGATCACCCGCGGCGAAGCGGCCGTGACCAAGGCGACCGGCACTGACGTCAATTTCTTCCGCTTCCCCTATCTTGCCGACAGCCGCAAGCTTCGCGCTGCCGTCGCGGCGCGCGAGATGATCGTCATGGATGTCGATGTCGATACCAAGGACTATTTCACCTCGACGCCGGAACAGGTTGCCGACCGCGCCATGAACCGGCTGCGCCAGCGTGGCCGCGGCATCATCCTGATGCACGACATCCACAAACGCACCGCGGCGATGCTCCCTGCCCTGCTCGCGCGGCTGGAAGCCGAGGGCTACAAGGTGGTGACGCTGAAGTACAAGAAAGATAACCGCGCCGTCGAAATGGCCTCGCTTTGAGGGTGACATGACGGCTTGCCCGGCTGTTGCATTCTGATAAAACAAGCGCCCAATAAATCATACTTTTGAGCGAAACACCGGAGCGAACACCCGTCATGTCCCCCATCAACCTCGCCATCGTCGGCGTCGGCAAGATCGTCCGCGACCAGCATCTTCCTTCCATCGCCAAGAATGACGATTACAAGCTCGTCGCCACGGCGAGCCGCCATGGCACTGTGGAGGGTATCCAGAGCTTTACGACGATCGAAGCGATGCTCGAAGCGGTTCCGGAGATCGACGCCGTCTCGCTCTGCATGCCGCCGCAATACCGCTATGAAGCGGCCTACAAGGCACTTTCGGCCGGCAAGCACGTCTTCCTCGAAAAGCCGCCGGGCGCAACGCTGAGCGAAGTGGCCGATCTCGAAGCGCTGGCCGCCAAGAAGGGTGTCTCGCTGTTTGCCAGCTGGCACTCGCGCTATGCCGCAGCCGTCGAGGCCGCCAGGGACTTTCTCGCCAAGACCGAGATCAACAACGTCCACGTCATCTGGAAGGAGGATGTCCGTCACTGGCATCCGAACCAGGACTGGATCTGGCAGGCAGGTGGCCTCGGCGTTTTCGACCCCGGCATCAACGCACTGTCGATCGTCACCCACATCCTGCCGCGGGCGATCTTCCTTACCGGCGCAACGCTGGAATTCCCTGAGAACCGCGATGCGCCGATCGCTGCCGACCTGCATTTCCGCGACGCCGGAGCGATGACCGTCCACGGCGAATTCGACTGGCGCCAGACCGGCAAGCAGAGCTGGGACATCATCGCCGAGACGGCAGCGGGCCGGATGGAACTTGCCGAAGGCGGCTCGAAGCTCTCGGTCAACGGCGAACTGACGTTCTCCGCACCGGAAGAAGAATACCCGTCGCTCTACCGCCGCTTTGCCGAGATCATCAAGGCCGGCCAGTCCGACGTCGATCTGGCACCGCTGCGCCATGTTGCCGACGCTTTCATGCTCGGCAAGCGCAAGTTCGTGGAAGCCTTCCACGATTGATCACAGGGCACTGCGGCCTCTGAGCGCCGCATCTCTATCTGAAAGCGAGGGCGGAGATGGCCGAAAGCAAAGCGGAAATGACCGCCCTCCTCAAGGAAGTCGCCGACAGCCCGAAGCGCGACAACAGCGCCTATCACGCCGCCATGGCCGAGGCCCGGCAGGCCTTCGAGAAGGCCGAAGCCGCACTCGGCGGGCCGGTGACGCTGAAGACCAAGGCAAAGCTGAAGCGCAACGGCGACTATGTCGTGAAGTGGACGTTCAAGCGGGACGGCTGAGCGGCGCGGCTACGCCTTCTTCTCCCAGCGCCCCTCGGGCGTCTGCTGCCAGTATGTGAGGGTATGGCCCTCGCCCTTCAGCTTCTTCCACTGGGCGCGCGCGCCTTCAAGCTGCTCCTGATCGTAACCGTCGAACATGAAGACAATGCGCTCGTAGGTATCGGCCACCGGCGGCTCGGCGCCATCGACAATGAAGCGGACCGTGGCCTGGTTGGCGTTGTCGCCGGTTACCGTCAGGAGCACGGGCTGGTTTGCGGCCTGCTCGCTCTCATCCGTGCCGTGCGGCAGGAAGCTTTCTTCACGGTAGGTCCAGAGATGCGCATCGAGCGCATCACGCCGCGCCGGCTCCTTGAGCTGAATGGCGACGCGCCAGCCGCGCTCGACGCTCTTGTCGACGAGCGGCGGCAGGGCGTCTTCCAGCTTGGATTCCGTCAGATGGTAGAAAAGGACTTCGGTCATGCCTGCATTCCGGCCTGTGATCAGGCCTCGTAGTGGTCGCGGACGAGCTGGTCGAGCAGCCGGACGCCGAAGCCGGAGCCCCAGGACTGGTTGATCTCATCCTGCGGCGAGCCGAGCGCGGTGCCGGCAATATCGAGATGCGCCCAGGGCGTTTCCTGCACGAAACGCTTCAAGAAATGGGCGGCGGTGATCGAACCCGCATAGCGGCCGCCGGTATTCTTCATGTCGGCGAATTTGGAATCGATCATCTTGTCGTAGTCTCGCCCGAGCGGCATGCGCCAGAGCTTCTCGTTGGCCGTCAGACCGGCGGATGTCAGCTGCGCCGAAAGCGTGTCGTCATTCGAGAACAGGCCGGCATGGACATTGCCGAGCGCCACCATGATGGCGCCGGTCAGCGTCGCCAGATTGATCATGAAACGCGGCTTGAAGCGGTCATTGCAATACCAGAGGGCATCGCAAAGCACGAGGCGGCCTTCGGCATCGGTGTTGATGATCTCGATGGTCTGGCCGGACATCGAAGTGACGATGTCGCCCGGGCGCTGGGCGTTGCCATCCGGCATGTTCTCGACCAAGCCGATGATGCCGACGGCGTTGACGTCAGCCTTGCGGGCGGCGAGCACATGCATGAGGCCGATGACGGCGGCGGCACCGCCCATATCACCCTTCATGTCCTCCATGCCGGCAGCCGGCTTGATGGAAATGCCACCGGTGTCGAAGACGACGCCTTTGCCGATGAAGGCGATCGGGCGGTCTTTCGCCTTGCCGCCCTTCCAATGCATGATGGCAAGGCGCGGCGGGCGAACGGAGCCCTGGGCGACGCCGAGGAGCGCGCCCATGCCAAGCCGCTTCATCTCGCGCTCGGTCAGGATTTCCACTTCGACGCCGAGCTTTTCCAGCTCCTTGGCCTTGGCGGCGAATTCGACCGGACCTAGCACATTCGGCGGCTCGTTGACGAGATCACGGGCCAGGTTGACGCCTTCGGCAACCGCCTCGGAATCCGCCAGTGCCTTCTTGGCGCCGCTCGCATCCGCGGTGACGATGGTGATCTTCGCCGACTTGCCGTTGGCCTTTTCGTCTTCTTCCGACTTCTTCGTCTTGTAGGTGTCGAAGCTGTAGGCGCGCAACAGCATGCCGAGCGAGAAGTCGGCGGCGGCCTTTGCAGTGATGGCAGCGCCTGGCGCATCGATGAAGATAGTCGCCTTGTCGGCGCCCTTGACCTTGGCGGCGGCGATACCGCCGAGCTTCAGCCAGTCATGCGACGTCAGGTCCTGCGGCTTGCCGATGCCGATGACGAACAGGCGGTCGGCGGGCGAGCCCTCGGGCGCGACGAGATCGAGCGCCGACATCGCCTTGGCCGAAAACTTGGCAATCTTGGAAGCCTTGGCAATGATGCCGGCCGGATCAACAGTTTCGGCACCGGCTGCCAGTTCGCCATCGCCTGCCTTCAGAAGGACGGCAAGACCGCCGCTGATCTTGGCCGATTTAGCGAATGAAATATCGAATTTAACAGACATGTCTTCTCCCTGCGGATTCGCAAAGGAATCCCGTTTGGCGGCGATCATTCCGGGTTTCAGGGGCGAAAACAAGACGTGATCGGAAGCCCATGGACAAATCCACGCCGCCAAGGCAGAAAGCCACCGCGCCGCAGGAAGGCTCCGAGAACGGAAGACGTTACCAGTGATAGCAGCCCTCAAGACCTATATGTCAGCCCGGAGAATCGGCTTTCCGCCTGCAGCGACGGACATCTTCGTGGCGCTGTTCTGTCTCTGGTGGGTGCTGCTAATCATCTTCTCGGCATTCCCGCAGATCGATCTTGCCACCTCGCGCTACTTCTTCACACCTGCAACCTGCGACGCCACCTCACAGGCCGGCGATATTTGCGGCGCGTTCATGGCGGCCAATAACTGGTTTCTGAAGAACCTGCGCATGATCTTCTTCCGGCTGCCCTATGTGGTCGCGATCATCCAGCTTTGTATGCTGATCGCCTGCTACACGCAGCATGGCTCGACCTTCAAGGCCGCACGGGCACGCAATCTGAAAATCGCATTGAGCTCGCTGCTGATCGGCCCGGGATTGATCGTCAATGTGATCCTGAAGGAGCATTGGGGCCGCCCTCGCCCGGTGTCCGTGATCGATTTCGGCGGCATGATGGATTTTGTGCGGGCCGGATCCTTTGCGGGAAAATGCGTCAGCAACTGTTCCTTCATCTCCGGCGAAGCGGCGAGCGCCGGATGGCTGCTCTGTCTGCTGATCTTCATCCCGCAACCGGCCAGAACCGGCCTTTTTCTGCCAATACTGGCAATTTCGCTGCTGACACCAGTGATGCGGCTTGCTTTCGGCGGTCATTTCCTCTCCGACATCGTGCTCGGCTGGCTGCTTGCCGTCGTCGTCTTTGCCGGGATCTATGCCTTCACAGATTCGTCACACCGGGCAAAAAATTCTGAAATTTGAATGAATTTTTCAAGCGGACAGGTCGCAAAAGCGAAACAAACATCGTAGATGGATTCCGCTGCAAGGCGCTCGCCTCGCAGACCGACCAAGGGCAGGCATGAAACTTCTCGAGATTTACATATTGCGGCGTGTCGGCCAGATGTTCCTCGTAGCGCTGTTGCCAGTGCTGGCGATCATCTGGACGACTCAGGTGCTGCAGCGCGTCAATCTCGTAACCGACAGTGGTCAGTCGGTTGGATCCTTCGCGATGCTCGCGACACTGATCCTTCCCTCGATCATTCCGGTCGTCCTGCCCTTCGCGCTCGTTATCGGCATTACCCAGACGCTGACGACGATGAACAACGATTCCGAACTGACGGTCATCGATGCGGCAGGCGCCAAGCGCAGCATCCTCGTGCGTCCCATTCTACTGCTTGCCGCGCTGATCAGCGTCTTTTCGTTCTTTGTCGACAACGTCGTCGAGCCGAAGGCCAAGACCGGCGTGCGCCAGATGGTCGCCGAGACCTACGCTGACCTGCTCTCGACAGTCATCGAAGAGAAAAATTTCCGTAAAATCGATGATGGCCTCTTTGTTCAAATCTCCGAACGCCTAGCAGGGCGCGTCTTGCGCGGCCTGTTCGTCGTCGATGAACGCGATCCCGCATTCGACATGATCTATTATGCCCGTGAGGGTGCGGTTGATCCGAGCGGCGCGTCGCTGCTGATGAAGGACGGCGAAGTTCAGCGAAAGACCCGTGATGGCAACGTTTCAATCATCCGCTTCGATTCCTATTCATTTGACCTGTCGGATCTGACTGAAAACCGTGGCCAGGCGACGCTGCGCGCTAGCGACCGGGACCTGGGATACCTGCTCAATCCCGATACGACAGACAAGGATTACATAGCGAAACCGGGCACTTACACCGCTGAACTGCACCGGCGCCTGACGGATTGGACGCTGCCTTTCGTCTTCGCCCTGATATCGCTGGTGATTGCCGGCGATGCGCGATCTCACCGTCAAGCACGGCTCCACCCGATGATCGGAGCGCTTAGCCTTTCGTTTGCGCTTCGCTGGGCGTCGTTCTACGCGGCAAACGAGATAGATACCCGTCCCACGTTTATCGCCATCCTCTACGGCATTCCGGTCGTCGCTTCGGTCATCTCCGTCGTGCTCCTGAACCTTCACGGACGCTTCTCTGTGACCACGGGCATCGGAAGCGTTTGGCTTTGGATTCGAACGGCCGCGTCCTCCTATCTTCCCAGAAAGAATGGAAATTCGGGAGGGAACGCATGATTTTCGGGACACTCGGACGTTATTTCTTTCGCCGCTACCTCACGACCACGATCTGGTTTTTTCTCGGCATTATCAGCATTGTGTTTCTGATCGACTTTAGCGAAACGGCGACGAGAATGTCCGGCCTGCCGGGCTATACTGTTGCCAGCGGGCTTGTCATGACGGCTGTGCGGCTCCCTCTGCTGCTTCAGCAAACCGTTCCATTCATCGCGCTGTTTGTCGGGATGACGGTTTTGATCGGGCTCAACCGCAAATATGAGCTTGTCGTTACGCGTGCTGCCGGCATCTCTGTCTGGCAGTTCATGACACCCTTTGCCGCCGGAGCCCTGCTGCTTGGCGTATTTACCGTCGCGGTCATCAACCCCATCGCTGCCTGGGGGCAGCGTCAAGCGGCGTTGCTGGAAACGGATTGGCGCGGGCAGGACAAGATCGCCAACGCGTCATCGCAGATACCCTGGATTCGGCAGATCAGCGGCCATGATGACGTGATCATCGGAGCAAAATCGATTGTCGAGAATGGTACGCTGCTGATGGACGCCGTCCTCGTCCACTTCAATTCCGATGGGGAAGTGATCCTGAGGCAGGACGCGAAGTCCGCAAAGTTGGAAGATGGTTACTGGCTTCTTAAGGACGTTGTCGAGCGTCGGCCGGGCGAAGTCGTGCAGCGTAAGGATACGCTACAACTGCGTACCAATTTGAAGCAGGACTTTGTCAGAGAGCGTCTCACGCCACCTGAAACCATTGCTTTCTTTGATCTTTCGAACAGAATAGCAATAGCGAAGTCATTCGGCGTTCCGACCAAGGCGCTGGAGACCCAATTCCACTCACTGCTGTCGCAGCCACTGCTGCTCGTGGCGATGACTCTCATTGCTGCAACAGTGTCCCTAAAATTTAGCCGGTTCAACCAATCGAGGTCCGTGATTCTGGGTGGAATCCTCTCAGGCTTCGTGCTTTATGTGCTGACCGTGCTTGTGAAAGCATTTGGAAGCAGCGGAGTCGTACCGCCTTTCGTGGCGGCCTGGATTCCGGTAGTCGTCGCGCTCGCATTCGGTGCAACGATTCTGCTTCATCAGGAGGATGGCTAGTGGCGGCAGGCAACCGCAAGACTTTGAGTAAACACATGGTTGCCCTGCTTGCAGGCGTGACTCTGCTTAGCTACTCCGGAAGCATTCCAGAAGTCTTCGCACAGGAAAATCAGGCATCGCAAAAGCTCCAACCGAAGGTTGAAGCCGGTCAAAAGCTCGTGCTTTCGGCCAACGAACTGATTTACAACAAGGACTCGCAGGTCGTTTCGGTGATCGGCGGCGTCCAGATCAATTATGCCGGCTACAAACTTGTGGCCCAGCGCGTCGAATACAACCAGAAGACCGGCCGCATGATGGCGCTCGGCAACATCGAGATGATCAGTCCCGATGGCAACCGGATGTATTCTGACAAGCTCGATGTGACCGACGACTTTGCCAACGGTTTCATCAACGCGCTGCGCATTGAGACGGCGGACAACACCCGAATCGTGGCCGAAAGCGGCGAGCGCGTCGGCGGCACGCAGATGATCCTGAATAAGGGTGTCTACACGGCCTGCCTTCCATGCGCCGAACAGCCGGACAAGGCGCCATTCTGGCAGGTGAAAGCCCAGCGCGTCATTCAGAATGGCGAAAAGCATACGATCCGGCTCGAACATGCGCGGCTGGAGCTTCTCGGTACGCCGATTGCCTACCTTCCCTGGATCGAAGTTCCAGACAATACGGTCAAGCGCAAGTCGGGCTTCCTGTTCCCGACCATGAGCACATCGCAGAACCTGGGCTTCGGCCTCTCTGTTCCGTATTACTACGTCTTCTCTCCGAGCATGGACGCAACGGTGACCGGTACCGGCTATACGCAGCAGGGTTTCCTGCTCGATACCGAGTTCCGGCAGCGCTTTGAAAACGGCACGCACACGCTGCGCATCGCTGGCATCAATCAGCTTAGTCCGGAAAGCTTCACGGCGGGTACGAGCGACCAGCGCGACGATCGCGGCATGATCGCGTCGAAGGCGGACTTCAAGATTAATCCGCGCTGGAGCTTCGGCTGGGACGTCATGTACCAGTCGGACAACAATTTCTCGCGAACCTATGAGCTGAAGGGCTACTCGGGGACGACGCAAACCAACCAAGTTTACCTGACAGGTCTCGGCAAGCGCAATTACTTCGACATGCGCGCTTTCTATTTCGACGTGCAGGACGCCGATCGGACGAGCGAAAGTGAAAAACAGCAGGCCATCGTCTATCCGACGATGGACTATCACTATGTCGCGCCGCAGCCGCTGGCGGGCGGAGAGTTGTCGCTCGACGTCAACCTGACCAATATTTCGCGTACGCACGACGACTTCTTTGACAACCCTCTCGGCGAGGACCGCTTCTCGCTCAAGGGGCAATACAGCCGCCTTAGTGGCGAACTGGAATGGAAGCGCACTTTCGTTACGCCGGCTGGCGTTCTCATCACGCCGCTTCTTGCCGCGAGGGCCGATGCCCTCTCGGTGAATATGGATGACCCGAACTCGATCAGCGGAACGTCCGTCTACAACGGCGACTTCGATAACGGCGATGCAGCAACTCGTGGGATGATCACAGCAGGCCTCGAAGCCCGTTACCCATTCCTGATCACCACCGACAACAGCACACATGTGATCGAGCCGATCGCGCAGATTTACGCTCGGCCCGACGAGCCTCTTGCAGGCGCATTGCCGAACGAGGACGCACAGAGCTTCGTCTTCGACGCGACCAACCTCTTCGACCGGGACAAGTTCTCGGGCTATGACCGTATCGAGGGCGGCACGCGCGCCAATATCGGCTTCCAGTATACCGGCTCGTTCGACAACGGTTACAAGCTGCATGGCATCTTCGGCCAATCCTATCAGCTGGCTGGCAAGAATTCGTTCGCCAGCCCGGATCTGGTCAATGTCGGCAGCGAATCCGGCCTTGAGACCACACGTTCGGATTATGTGGGCCTCGCCGGAATCGAGACGCCGCAGGGGCTGGCGCTGGCTGCCTCTTATCGTCTCGATGAAAAAGATCTGTCACTCAACCGGGGCGACTTCACCGCCGGTTTTCAGAATGACACGTTCCAGAGTCAGTTGATCTACACTCACATTACCGCGCAACCGGACTATGGCCTGTCCAGCGATGCGGATGAAATCCAGACGAAGGCGAGTGTCAAATTCAAGGACTACTGGTCGATCTTCGGTGGTATTGCCTGGGATCTCAACAATGATGTCATTTCGAAGAAGAGCATCGGCCTCTCTTATGAAGACGAATGCACGATCTTCACCATCGCCTACACCGACAAGCGCGACATCAGCGACGAGTCGGCAAGCGATTGGACAATCGGTGCCAGGCTGACGTTCCGGACCCTCGGCGACATCAAACTCGGGGACTTCGACAACCCGGACAGCAAGATTTATAACAACTAAGACAGATGACATGGCGGCGAAAGAAAGAGAGCCTTTCTTTCGCCGCAACAGTTTTGCAGGACATTGCCGTCAGCAATTATCTGAGGCATAGGAAAGCATCATTTCTGCCGGAATGACTGTCCGGTTGCCGCGATGGAAGGAAATAGGCGCACATTGAACTGTGCCGTCTAGGGAAGGGTCGATAGATGTTTGGCGCCAGAAAGGCCGTAACGGCATTGTTTGCAGGAGCTGCGATGTGCATCGCAGCGGCAGCCTACCAGCCCGCTTTTGCAGCGAGCGAAGTCAAGGCCGTCGTCAACGGGACGGCGATCACCAGCGGCGACGTCGCCAAGCGCGTCGCCTTCCTGCGGCTTCAGCATCAGAAGGCGGATGCTAAGACGGCGCAGGAATCCCTGGTCGACGAAACGCTGAAGCGTCAGGAGATCGCGCGTATCCGCATGTCGGTCTCCAAGGATGAAGTCGATCAGTCCTTCGCGCGCTTCGCACAAGGCAACAAGCTGACGGTCGCCCAGCTGACCGATATTCTGACCAAAGCCGGCGTCGGCGCCGATCATTTCAAGCAGTTCATCGCCGTCCAGATGAGTTGGCCCCGGTTGGTCAATGCGCGCTACGGCTCTTCGGCCCGCATGTCGAGCAGCGATCTCGTGTCGCGCATGATGGACAACAACAAGCAGAAGCCTGAAACCACAGAATACATGCTGCAGCAGGTGATCTTCGTCGTCCCGCCGGCAAAAAAGGGCATCATGGCGAAGCGCAAGAGCGAGGCGGATGCGTCGCGTGCCAAATATCCGGGCTGCGATCAGGCCAAGGTCTTTGCGGCCACTATGCGTGACGTTTCCGTGCGCGATCTCGGCCGCATGCTGGCACCGCAGCTGCCGGCTGACTGGAAGCCGCTCATCGAGCAGGCGAAGGGCAACACGACGACGACACGCGTCACCGAGAAGGGCGTCGAATATCTGGCGATCTGCAGCCAGCGTCAGGTGTCGGATGATACCGCTGCCGAAATGGTGTTCCGCCAGGAAGATCTCGACAAGGCGAAGTCCAACAAGGAATCGCCGACCGACGATAACGCCAAGAAGTATCTCGACGAACTGCGCTCGAAGGCGCAGATCATCTATCGCTGACACCATGACAGTCCCGTTCTCGCGACCATTGGCGCTGACGCAGGGTGATCCGGCAGGTGTCGGCCCCGATATCACGCTGATGGCGTGGCTGCGCCGCCGCGAACTCGGCCTTGCGCCGTTCTTCTTCATCGGCGATCCAGATGTGCTTGCAGTTCGTGCACGGCAGCTGGATCTCATTGTGCCTGTCCGCCATGCCGACGCCGCGTCAGCGGGCGAGATATTCGCGGAAGCGCTGCCAGTACTTCCGATTCCTGCCGGTGTCGAAGTCGCTGCGGGCGAGCCGCATGTTTCCACGGCCGCCGGAACGATCGCGGCGATCGAGACCGCCGTGTCGCTGACCCAGAAAGGCGAGGCACTCGGCGTCGTTACTAATCCGATAGCGAAGTCGGTTCTCTACGAAGCAGGCTTCAAGTTTCCCGGGCATACCGAGTTCCTGGCCGATCTCGCCGCACGCGCGATCGGAAAGCCTCTCACGCCCGTCATGATGCTCGCCGGACCGAAACTGCGCGCCATTCCCGTCACCATCCATATTCCAATCAAGGATGTGGCCCAGGCGCTCACTGGCGAATTGATCGCTGAAACCTGCCGCATCGCCCATGCCGATCTCAGAGACCGCTTCGGCATCGCGCAGCCGCGTCTTGCCGTCGCCGGGCTCAACCCGCATGCCGGTGAGAGTGGGCTGATGGGGCGCGAGGACGAGGACATCATCCATCCGGCGATCCAGCAGCTGCGTTCGGAGGGCATCGACGCCATCGGCCCCCTGCCCGCCGATACGATGTTCCACGACGAGGCACGCGCCCGCTATGACGTCGCCATCTGCATGTATCACGATCAGGCGCTGATCCCGGCCAAGGCGCTCGGCTTCGACGATTCCGTCAACGTGACGCTCGGCCTCCCCTTCGTGCGCACCTCGCCGGATCACGGCACTGCTTTTGGCCTCGCCGGCACGGGTATCGCCCGTGAGCACAGCCTCGTGGCAGCGCTGAAGCTCGCTGCACAGCTCGGGCGCAATGCCGAGAGCCATCGCTGATGGCCGCACTCGACGGCTTGCCGCCGCTGCGCGACGTTATCCAGCGTCACGGGCTCGATGCCCGCAAGGCGCTCGGCCAGAATTTCCTACTCGATCTGAACCTGACGCAGAAGGTTGCCCGCACCGCCGGCAACCTTGAGAATGCGACCGTCTTTGAGGTCGGCCCCGGCCCCGGCGGCCTAACGCGGGCGATCCTGGCGCTCGGCGCCAAGAAGGTGATCGCCGTCGAGCGTGATCCGCGCTGCCTTCCCGCTCTTGCGGAGATCGCCGATCATTATCCAGGACGGCTCGAGGTCATCGAAGGCGATGCCCTGAAGACGGATTTCGAGGCGATGGCGTCCGGCGGTCCGGTCAAGATCATCGCCAACCTGCCCTACAATGTCGGTACCCAGCTACTGGTGAACTGGCTGCTGCCGAGAAAATGGCCACCGTTCTGGCAATCGCTGACGCTGATGTTCCAGAAGGAGGTCGGCGAGCGGATCGTCGCAACCGAAGACGACGATCACTACGGCCGCCTCGGAGTGCTCGCAGGCTGGCGGACGCAGGCACACATGGCCTTCGACATCTCGCCGCAGGCCTTCACGCCACCGCCGAAGGTGACGTCGACCGTCGTGCATCTGACGCCTCGCGAAAATCCGGTCCCCTGCTCCGTCACCAATCTGGAGCGCGTCACGCATGCCGCCTTCGGCCAGCGCCGCAAGATGCTGCGCCAGAGCTTGAAGCCTATTGGCGGCGAGGCATTGCTGGCCAAAGCCGGCATCGATCCGCAGCGGCGGGCAGAGACGCTTTCGGTGGATGAGTTTTGCATGTTGGCGAATAGCCTGTAAGGGGACTTTCTACGCCGTCCCCTCATCCCTGTGCCCTTAGGGCTGCGCCCACGGGACATCACAGGGATCCAGCGCGCCCAAGTCCTTGGGCGCTGAAAACACTTCTTCAAATTGGAAATGAGTCATTCACCGCGCAGACGCGCGGTGGCTGGATTCCCGTGACGAGCACAGGAATGAGGGAGTGGCAGTCAGGCCAAATGAAAGCCGTCCCTCAGAGAACCGGCGTCTCTTCCAGCAGCTTGGTGACGAAATCGAAGACGCCGTGGCCGCGGTCGCGGCGGAGGCGCTCGGCCTTGACGATCGACTGCACGGAATCGAAAGCTTTCTCGAGATCGTCGTTGACGATCACATAGTCGTATTCGCGCCAGTGGCCGATTTCGGCGCGGGAATTGGCCAGCCGCTGGGCGATGACTTCTTCAGAATCTTCCGCGCGGCGGTGCAGGCGCGACTGCAGCTCGGTCATGGTCGGCGGCAGGACGAAAATCGAGACCACGTCGGCCGACATCTTCTCCTGCAGCTGCTGAGCGCCCTGCCAGTCGATGTCGAAGAGCATGTCGCGGCCCTCGCCCATTGCCTTTTCGACAGGCTGGCGCGGGGTGCCGTAGAAATTGCCGTGAACCTCGGCCCATTCGAGCAGCGAATCGGAATCGCGCAGCACCTCGAACTCGCGGATGCTGACGAAGCGATAGTGGATGCCCTCGACCTCGCTCGGGCGGCGCTGGCGCGTGGTGACGCTGACCGACAGACCGATCTGGCTATCCTGCGCCAGGAGCGTGCGGGCAATCGTCGATTTACCGGCGCCCGACGGCGACGAGATGACAAGCATCAGGCCGCGGCGTGCGATCTGAATGGGCGACGTTTTCGTCGGTTGCATGGATCACTCCAGATTCTGGACCTGTTCGCGGAACTGGTCGATGACGACTTTCAGTTCAATGCCGGCGGCGGTGACCGCCGAAGCATTCGATTTCGAACAGATCGTATTCGATTCCCGGTTAAATTCCTGTGCAAGGAAATCCAGCTTGCGGCCGACAGGGCCACCTTTTGCCAGCAATTCGCGGGCAGCGGCGACATGCGCCTTCAGCCGGTCGATTTCCTCGCGAAGATCGGCCCGCGTCGCCAGCAATGCGGCTTCCGCGTGAAGCCGGTCGCGGTCGAATGCGGCTGAACTCTCCAGCAGCAGGGAGACCTGCGCCTTCAGCCGCTCGGCGATTTCCTGCGGCGAGCGCGACGGATCGCTCTCGATGGTCCTGGTCAGCGTCTCGATGGTTGAGACATGATCAAGAAGGATGCGCGACAGCGCGGCTCCCTCGTGCTCGCGCATGAGCTTCAGATCGGCAAGGGCCGCGATGAGGCCGTTCATAACCTCAGCGTCACGCGCCGCGACCGCTTCTTCGCTGTCTTCGGTTTCGCGGAATTCCACGAGACCGCGGATCGACAGCAGCGTATCGAGCTTCAGTGGTGCCGGATCGATGATGCCGGCCAGCTGATCGCGCATCGTCAGGACGGTCGCCAGCGCTTCCTGATTGAGGACGGTCTCGAAGCGGTTCTCTCCGGCAGACACCGAAAGGTTGGCCTGCATGTTGCCGCGGCTGAAGGCCTCGCCCGTCATACGGCGGACATCGACTTCCATCCGCTCGAGGCCGGGCGGCAGGCGCAGGCGCAGGTCGAGGCCCTTGCCGTTGACGGACCGCAGCTCCCATGCCCAGCGCCAGCGGCCGCTCGTTCCCTCACGCCGCGCAAAACCGGTCATGGATTGCAAAGCCATCCGAATCTCCGAAATCAGTTGGTTTTCTTTTTCTTCTGGGCGGCAGGCGCATCCGCCTGTGCTTCGGGCTGACCGTCGACGGCGATGTTCGGGTCGGCGCCCTTGTCAGACTCCAGCTTGCGCCAGCGCTTGACGTTGGAATTGTGTTCGTCGAGCGTTGCCGCAAAGACGTGACCGCCCGTGCCGTCGGCGACGAAATAGAGATCCTCGGTCTTCCACGGGTTGGCGACGGCTTCGAGCGCATCACGGCCCGGATTGGCGATCGGCGACGGCGGCAGGCCCTTGATGATGTAGGTGTTGAAGGGTGTGTCCTTCTTCAGGTCCGACTGGTAGATCGGCCGGTCGGCCGGCTTTCCGTCGCCGCCGAAGAGACCGTAGATGATCGTCGGATCGGACTGCAGGCGCATGCCCTTGCCGAGACGGTTGAGGAAGACGGAGGCGACATGGGCGCGTTCATCCGGCACGCCGGTTTCCTTCTCGACGATCGAGGCGAGCGTCACCATCTCTTCCTTGGACTTCAGCTGCACCGAGGGGTCGCGCTTGTCCCAGATCTGGTCGAGCAGCTTGGTCTGGGCCGCCGCCATCTGATCGACGATTTCGCTGCGCTTGGTGCCGCGGGAGAACTTGTAGGTGTCCGGCCTCAGGCTGCCTTCGGCCGGCAGCACGGTCGGCAGCTCGCCTTCCAGCACCTGGTCGTCATTCATGCGGTTGAACATCTGGCGGACGGTCAGGCCTTCTGGGAAGGAGATCGAATAGAGGATCGACTTGCCAGACTTCAAAAGCTCCATGATGTCGTTCATGGAGGCCTTGGCCTTGATCTCGTATTCGCCGGCCTTCAGGCTCTCGCCCTCGTTCAGATGGGTCGCCGTCAGATAGCGGAAGATGCGGGYATCAGAGATGATGTTGTTGCGCTCGAGGTTGCTCGAGATCTCGGAGAGACCGGCGCCGCTGCGAACGATGAAATTGGTGTTGGTTTCGAGAGGACCGGGATCCTGGTAGCTCGAGATCGCGTAATAGAACGCGAAGACGGCCGCCGCGCAGCCGAGCACCACAATGGTCATGACGAAATTCAGGAAGATGACGACCTGGCTACGAGCCTTCTTGGAGCGCTTCGGCGGCTCGGGAACGCGTTCCGGGCGCAGCGCTTCAGTCGGCGATTTCGGAATGATCCGGCCGTTCTGCGCCTGCTGATCGCCCTGACCCGGCGTTTCGTTCCCTTGGTTCGTGTCGCTCACCCGGCAATCCTCTATATTTGGCCCCGTCTGCTTTTTAAGAAGCAATACGGCAAAAAACAGGTGGGCCGTCTCCACAAGGGGCCGGCCCTGCCTTCGTGCTGTGCCAAAAAGCGCCGTTACGCGCTGTAGCGGCGCAGAACCAGCGATGCATTGGTACCGCCGAATCCGAAGGAATTCGACAGTGCCACATTGATTTCCCGCTGACGAGCCTTGTGCGGCACGAGGTCGATCGCCGTTTCCCGCTCAGGGTTGTCGAGATTGAGCGTTGGCGGCGCGACGTTGTCACGGATCGAAAGTGTCGCGAAGATCGCCTCAATGGCACCGGCAGCACCCAGCAGATGGCCGGTCGCCGACTTGGTCGAGGACATCGAGATCTTCGACGCCGCATTGCCGACCAGCCGCTCGACGGCGCCGAGCTCGATCGTATCGGCCATGGTCGAGGTCCCGTGGGCGTTGATGTAATCGACATCGGCAGGCGTCAGGCCGGCGCGCTTCAGCGCCATGGTCATGCAGCGCTGTGCGCCCTCGCCGTCTTCGGACGGCGCGGTGATGTGATAGGCGTCGCCGGACAGACCGTAGCCGACGACTTCGGCATAGATCTTGGCGCCGCGCGCGAGCGCATGCTCGAGCTCTTCGAGAACGACGATGCCAGCGCCTTCGCCCATGACGAAGCCGTCACGGTCCTTGTCGTAAGGGCGCGATGCCTTGGTGGGGCTCTCGTTGTGCTGCGTGGACAGCGCCTTGCAGGCGGCAAAGCCTGCCAGCGAGATGCGGCTAACAGGCGATTCCGTACCGCCGGCAACCATGACATCGGCATCGCCGAATGCGATCAGACGGGCAGCATCGCCGATGGCGTGCGCGCCGGTCGAGCAGGCGGTGACGACGGAGTGGTTCGGGCCGCGCAGCTTGTGGCGGATCGAAACCTGGCCGGACACGAGATTGATCAGACGGCCGGGAATGAAGAAGGGCGAAATGCGGCGCGGACCCTTGTCGCGCAGCGTGTAGCCGGCTTCGACAATGCCTTCGATGCCACCGATGCCGGAGCCGATCAGAACGCCGGTGGCGATCTGGTCTTCGTCGGTCTGCGGATGCCAGTTGGCATCCTTGAGCGCCATGTCGGCGGCCGCCATGCCGTAGATGATGAAGGGATCGACCTTGCGCTGCTCCTTCGGCTCCATCCACTCATCGACGTTGAATGTTCCGTTAGTGCCGTCGCCGACGGGAATGCGGCAGGCGATCTTGGCGGGAAGGTCTTCGACCTCGAATTCGGTCACCAGGCGGGCACCATTTTGACCTTCGAGCAGGCGCTTCCAGGTAATTTCAGTTCCGCATCCCAAGGGTGATACCATGCCGGTACCGGTGATAACGACCCGTCTCATCGAGTGCCCCCGCCTATCGTCTTTCTTTGAGTTGGGCCTAGCCCCAAATAAAAAGGGCGGACTCGTGGCCCGCCCTTTGAAAATCGCTCAGGATTAAGCCTGGGCCTTCTCGATGAACTTGACTGCATCGCCGACCGTCAGGATCGAGTCAGCTGCGTCGTCAGGAATTTCAACGCCGAATTCTTCTTCGAATGCCATGACCAGTTCGACGGTGTCGAGCGAGTCAGCGCCCAGATCGTCGATAAAGCTTGCGCCTTCGACAACCTTGTCGGCATCGACGCCAAGATGATCAATAACAATTTTCTTTACGCGTTCTGCGATATCGCTCATGTCGGTTTCCTCGACCTTATGTCCTGATCAGAGTGCCTTCTGGCACCCCTACCCTGTTTTCAGCTTACCGCGCCTTCTCGACGCGTTCAGCAAACTCGTTGGCCCGGCTTGCGGTGTCGCTGGCTGGCTGAAAGCCTGCCGGTTCGCCTTGTTTCCCGGGACGACTGTTCACAGTCATTGGCCCGCTTAACATGGTTTATGTCTGCCGCAAAGCCAGAAAATCAACCCCGCCAGATTGGTCAACACGCTATTGACGTGAAAAACGCCGGGAGGGCCGGTTTCCCGTTTCAGATCATGGCCATGCCACCGTTTACGTGCAGCGTCTGGCCCGTCATGTAGCCCGCTTCGTTGGAGGCGAGATAGGCGACGGCGGAGGCGACTTCGGCGCCCGTGCCCATGCGCTTCATCGGGATCGCGCCCATGATCGCGTCCTTCTGCTTGTCGTTCAGCTTGCCGGTCATGGCGCTTTCGATGAAGCCCGGCGCGACGCAATTGACGGTGACGTTGCGGGTGGCGATTTCCTGCGCCAGCGACTTGGTAAAGCCGACCATGCCTGCCTTGGAGGCGCAGTAGTTGGCCTGGCCCGGATTGCCTGTCACCCCGACGATCGAGGTGATGTTGATGATGCGGCCGAAGCGGCGGCGCATCATCGGATGCGTCAGCTCGCGGGTCAGCAGGAAGGTCGAAGTCAGGTTGACCTGGATGACGCTGTCCCAGTCCTCATCGCTCATGCGCACGAAGAGACCGTCCTTGGTGATGCCGGCATTGTTGACCAGGATATCGACGCCGCCGAGCTCTTCTTCGGCCTTGGCGCCAAGCGCCTTGACTTCGTCGCGGTTCGAAAGGTTCGCCGGGAAGATCTTGACCCGATCGCCGAGATCGGCCGCCAGTGCTTCCAGCTTCTCGACGCGCGTGCCGTGCAGGCCGACGATGGCACCCTGCTTGTGAAGGAGGCGGGCGATTTCCTCGCCGATGCCGCCGGATGCGCCTGTGACGAGAGCCTTGCGGCCGGTAAGATCGAGCATGGGGGCGTTCCTTATGTCTGGTGGGGCCGATCAGGCCATGAGGGCGGCGATGGCCGCGTCGATATCGGCGGCCGTGTTGACTGCGATGCCATTGACCGTCTTGTCGATGCGGCGCGCCAGACCCGTCAGCACCTTGCCGGAGCCGAGTTCATAGAGCGTCGTGACATTGTTGGCGGCAAACCATTCCACCGTTTCGCGCCAGCGGACCTGGCCAGTGACCTGCTCGACGAGCAGCTTGGCGATCTCATCGGCATTGGTGACCGGTGCTGCGCGCACATTGGCGATAACAGGCACAATAGGATCGGACTTCGAAACGCCGGCAAGCGCGTCGCGCATCGCGTCGGCGGCAGGTGCCATCAGCGTCGAATGGAAGGGAGCGGAGACCGGCAGCAGGATGGCGCGCTTGGCGCGCTTTTCGGTGGCGAGCGCTGCCGCTTTTTCGACCGGCGCCTTCTCACCTGAAATCACCAGCTGGCCGCCGCCATTGTCGTTGGCGATCTGCACCGAACCGAGGGCAGAGGCTTCTTCGCAAACGGCGATCACATCGGCATGTTCGAGGCCGATGATCGCCGCCATGGCGCCGACACCGACGGGCACGGCTGCCTGCATGGCATTGCCGCGGATGCGCAGCAGGCGGGCGGTATCTGCCAGCGAGAACGTGCCTGCGGCGCAGAGAGCGGAATATTCGCCGAGCGAGTGGCCGGCGACATAGGAAACCTTCGACTTGAGATCCAGGCCCTTGGCCTGCAGCACACGGATGACGGCCATGGAGACGGCCATCAGCGCCGGCTGGGCGTTTGCCGTCAGCGTCAGCGTCTCTTCGGGACCTTCGAACATGATGGACGACAGCTTCTCGCCGAGCGCCTCGTCGACTTCATCGAATACCGCGCGGGCTTCGGCGAAGTTTTCGGCAAGCTCCTTGCCCATGCCGACAGCCTGGCTGCCTTGGCCCGGAAATGTAAAAGCGACCGTCATTTCAATATCCCTATTATGTCATTTGGGCGATTTCGCCTCCAATTGACGTTCTTTCCTGAGGAGTCAATAGCCCGTTCGCGGTCTCCAGAGCCTTTTGCAGGTGCGAGAAACCGGGCTTTTTGCACTTGCGCTCGCTCAATTCCCGCCTAAATTTGCGCCGCCCTCCCGTAGAGTATCCCACTCTCACTGCTTTCAAGGTTTTCCGATGAAGTTCAATACATTAGGCCGTACCGGCATTTCCGTCTCGCAAATCTGCCTGGGCACCATGACCTGGGGCACGCAGAACAGCGAAGAAGAAGCTCACGAACAGATGAATTACGCTGTCGAAAAAGGCGTAAACTTCTTCGATACGGCCGAACTCTACCCGACGACGCCGCTTTCGGCCGAAACATACGGCCACACCGAGCAATTTATCGGCAGCTGGTTCGAAAAGACCGGCAAGCGCAAGGACGTGGTTCTCGCCACCAAAGTTGCCGGTCATGGCCGCTCCTATATCCGCGGCGGCGAAGGCGCCGATGCCAAGAACATGACGCTCGCCGTCGAAGCGAGCCTCAAGCGGCTGAAGACCGACTATATCGACCTCTACCAGATCCACTGGCCGAACCGCGGCCATTTCCATTTCCGCCAGAACTGGCACTACGATCCCTTCAAGCAGGATCGCGCCAAGGCTGCCGCCAATATTCTGGAGATTCTGGAGACGGCGGGTACGCTGGTGAAGGACGGCAAGGTGCGCGCCATCGGCCTCTCCAACGAGACGACCTGGGGCATCCAGAAATATCTGACGCTCTCGGAGCATAAGGGCCTGCCGCGCGTCGCCAGCGTCCAGAACGAATACAACCTGCTCTATCGCCATTTCGATCTGGATCTCGCCGAGCTATCGCATCACGAAGACGTCGGCCTGCTCGCCTATTCGCCACTCGCCGCCGGCATTCTTTCCGGCAAGTACCAGAACGGCGAAAAGCCCGCGGGATCACGTGCTTCGATCAACGGCGACCTCGGCGGCCGCCTGCAGCCGCTGCAGGAAGCGCCGACCAAGGCCTATCTCGAGATCGCCGCCAAGCACGGCCTCGACCCATCGGCTATGGCACTCGCCTTCTGCCTCACCCGCCGCTTCATGGCCTCGGTCATCATCGGCGCGACGACGATGGACCAGCTGAAGATCGATATCGGCGCCACCGACGTAAAGCTCTCGCATGAGGTGTTGGACGAGATCGAGAAGGTGCACCGGCAGTATCCGATGCCGCTGTAAAAGAAGAAGCAAGCCGCGCAATCCTTGCGCGGCTTTTCTCTTTGGTAGAGCTGCCATCCGAGCTTTACTCGTTAATTCACCTGTTACCCTTGCCTTCTCCCGAAAAACCCGTATAAGCGCCCCTGTTCGCAAACCCGGTCTTCTGGCTGGTGGCTGAACGGAGGGCCGGTTTCCGCGAGGGAATCGTCGGAACGGAAGCGTTCCAGCCTCCCGTGTCTCCGCTCTCGACCGTCTCGGAAACGCTTTTCTTGCCTGGGCTCGCCCATCAGGAGCAGTCGTTGAGGCTTAGCCGCCGAAGTTCGGGTTGAAACAAACGCAAGAAAGGCAAAGCTGTCATGGCTCTTTATGAACATGTATTCCTTGCCCGGCAGGATATTTCCGCTCAGCAGGTTGATGCCCTCGTAGAACAGTACAAGGGTGTCCTCGAAGCTAACGGTGGTAAAGTCGGGCGCGTCGAAAACTGGGGCCTCAAGTCCCTCACCTACCGCATCAAGAAGAACCGCAAGGCTCACTACGTTCTCGTCGACATCGACGCCCCGGCTGCTGCCGTGCAGGAAATGGAACGTCAGATGCGCATCAGCGAAGACGTCCTGCGCTACATGACGATCGCTGTTGAAAAGCACGAAGAAGGCCCGTCTGCCATGATGCAGAAGCGCGACCGCGACGACCGCGGCCCGCGTGAAGGCGGCGACCGTGGCCCGCGCCGCGACTTCGGCGACCGTCCGCCGCGCCGTGACGGCGACTTCCAGCGTGGCCCGCGTCCGGACCGCGCTCCCCGCGAAGACCGCGCTTAAGGAGATCTGATAATGTCTGAAGCTTCCTCCGCACCGGTTCGTCGCCCGTTCCACCGTCGTCGCAAGACTTGCCCCTTCTCTGGTGCAAACGCTCCGCGCATCGACTACAAGGACGTTCGTCTCCTGCAGCGCTACATTTCCGAGCGCGGCAAGATCGTTCCTTCCCGTATCACGGCTGTTTCCCAGAAGAAGCAGCGCGAGCTCGCTCAGGCGATCAAGCGCGCCCGCTTCCTCGGCCTGCTGCCGTACGTCGTCGCCTAATCGGCTGACGAGACCAAATCGAGGGAAGGCAGAAATGCCTTCCCTTCTCCCTTTCGCGATGGGCGCGGATCGGAACTCTTAAAACCCATGTTGAGGTCTTTCTGAAACCGATTCAGAAAAATCCCTCTAACTGCTTGATAAAGCAGGACAGCGATCGTGAACAAACTGAACTCTAAAACGCTATTGATCGGCGCTCTCGCCGGTTTGACCGCCGCACTTCTGGTGCTCGGCGCGAGCGTTCAATTGTCGTTCAGCGCCGTGCTTTACGCGGCTTCGGCCCTCCCCATTCTTCTCGTCGGTCTTGGCTGGGGCAATGCTGCGGCGATCTCGGCTGTCGTTACCGCCGGTGTTCTCGGTGCCGTGGCCATCTCGCCGACCTTCGCGCTGATGATGACGCTGGTGACGCTGCTGCCGGCCGGCTGGATCAGCCACCTCGCCAATCTCGCCCGCCCCGCCGCCGAACTTGGCGGCCCCGACAATCTGATGGCCTGGTACCCGCTCTCCGACATCCTGCTGCATCTCTGCGGCCTGGTGACGCTTGCGGTCATCGTCACCGGCTTCATGATCGGCTACGGCCCGGATCTCGTCAGCCAGATGGTCGATACGCTGTTCACCTCCTTTGCCCAGCAGCAGCCGGAGCTGAATATCGACGCCGCCGCCGCTGCGCAGACCAAGTCGCTGCTGGTGCTGATGCTGCCTGCCATCCAGGGGTCGATGTGGGTGGTTCTGCTGTTTGCGGCCTATTACATCGCCACGCGGATCGTGAATGCTTCCGGCCGCGCGCTTCGTCCGCGCGAGGACATTCCGTCGGCGCTGCGCATGAACCGCAATTCGATCTTCATCTTCCTCGCCGGTCTGGCCGCCACCTTTTTCGGCGGCGTTCCGGCGATGATCGGAGCAACCGTCGTCGGCACGTTCGGCGCCGGCTTCCTGCTCTCCGGCTTCGCCTCGCTGCATTTCCGTACGCGCGGCAAGGACTGGCGCCTACCGGCGCTGATCCTCTGCTACCTGGCATCGCTTCTCCTGATGCTGCCAGCCTTTTTCATCCTGGTCGTCGGTCTTTCCGATACGCGCAAAGCGATCGCTCTGACCCCCAACAAGGATGGTGATGCCCCTAAACCAACAGATTCGAACATCTAAGAAAGGAACTCTAACATGGACGTCATTCTTCTCGAACGCATCTCCAAGCTCGGCCAGATGGGCGAAACCGTCAAGGTTCGCGACGGCTTTGCCCGTAACTACCTGCTGCCGCTCGGCAAGGCGCTGCGCGCCAACGAAGCCAACCGCAAGCGTTTCGAAGCCGAGCGTGCAACGCTCGAAGCCCGTAACCTCGAGCGCAAGTCGGAAGCCCAGAAGGTTGCCGACGTTCTCGACGGCAAGTCCTTCATCGTCGTCCGTTCGGCTGGCGAAACCGGCCAGATGTACGGCTCGGTCGCTGCTCGCGACGTCGTCGAAATCCTGGCTGCCGAAGGCTTCAACATCGGCCGTAACCAGGTTCACCTGAACACGCCGATCAAGGCAATCGGCCTGCACAAGGTTGCGATCCAGCTTCACGCCGAAGTCGAGATTCACGTCGAACTCAACGTTGCCCGTTCTGCCGAAGAAGCCGAACGCCAGCTCAAGGGCGAGACCCTGACCTCGGTTGACGCGATCTACGGCGTTGACGAAGACGCACTGCGTCCGGAAGACTTCTTCGATCCGGAAGCTGACGGCGTTGACGAAGACGAAGCATAAGCTTCGCTTGCACCTGCTGATACGGAAAGCCCGGCCTTGCGCCGGGCTTTTTCGTCTCTAGTTCTCCGCAACACTCTTCAGCGGTGCGGCGCTCTTGTCGATGCGCACCTCCACCGAGAGCCCGGGTGCCAGATCCTTTGCCAGCTCCTGGCCGGGGTCGATGCTGATGCGGACACCGACGCGCTGGGCCACCTTGGTGAAATTGCCGGTGGCGTTGTCCGGCTTGATGACGGCGAATTCGGAACCTGCAGCCGGCGAGAAGCGCTCGACGCGGCCGGTCAGGCGGTGGTGGCCGAGTGCATCAACCGAGACGGATACCGGCTGGCCGACCTGCATGCCATCGAGCTGGGTTTCCTTGAAATTGGCGATCACCCAGACATCTTCGGGGACAACCGCCATCAGCTGCGTGCCGGACGTCACATACTGGCCGATACGCACGCCGATCTCCCCGAGATGGCCGTCGCGCGGCGCAACGATCGACGTGTTCTGCAGGTCGATCTCGGCGAGCTGGACCGCTGCCTCGGCGCCCGCGACATTGGCTTCCAGAGACGCGCGGTTGACGATGATCGTCGCCAGGCTCTGCCTGGAGACCTCAAGAGCCGCCTGCGCCTGATTGAGCGCAGCCTTCGCCTGATCAAGGGTTGCCTGGGCGGCTTCGGATTCGCTGGCCGAGGCGATGCCGCGGTTGCTGAGATTGTCGACGCGATCCCAGGCGAGCTGAGCGCGTTTAAGCGCCGCGTTGGCGCTGTCGATTTGCGCCTGGCTGGAGGCAATGGTGGCTTGCGCAGAGAGCTCCTGCTGGTGGGAATTGGCGAGCGAGGCTTTCTGGCCGTCGAGTGCGGCGCGCGATTGGGCCAGCTTCTGTGCATAGATGCGGTCATCGATCTTTGCGAGGACCTGCCCCTGCTTCACATGCTCGTAGTCCTTGACCGGGACGTCGACGACGTAGCCGCTGACCTGCGGGCTCATCAGCGTGACGTAGCCACGGACATAGGCATTATCCGTCGTCTCCACCGAGGTGACGAAGGGCGGCAGGCGCCAGGCATAGAGCACCAGCAGAATACCGGCGGCGCCGGCGATCAGCACGATCAGCGAGGTGGGCGAGCGGAGGGACTTGAACATGCGGACGGGGCCTCTGGCTCAGGATTGCGCAAGGGCTGCCTCCGGCCCGTTCTGCCAGGGCCGGCGCTTCCATGCGAGATGAAGAAGAAGGACGACGAGACCTGCCAGGCAGGACAGGAAGATCATGTAGAAGGCGTCGTTATAGGCAAGGACATAGGCTTCCCTGGTTACCTGCTGGCCAAGCAGCGAGAGGCCCTCGGCATTCAGCAGCGTCTTGTCGGTGATGACCTTGCCGTAGGCCGCCGAAAGCTGTGATACCCGCTGGGCGACGATCGGATCGGTGAGCAGGATATGCTCGACGAGAACGTTCGAATGAAACTTCTCGCGGATGACTACGAAGGTGCCGAGCACCGACGAAGCAAACAACGAACCGATCGACTGGGTGAACAGGAAGATCACCAGGAAGTTGACGATATAGGGCATGCCCTTGGCGAGCACTGCGGCAAAGCCTTTCGACATGACCGGCGGCAGGAACATCGCCGCCCCGGCAGCGACCATCGCCTGGCTCAGATACATTTCGGGCGGCCGTGTCAGGCTGGTCGACTGGCTGTCGATATAGGCACCAGCTGCAATCAGGATCAGCGCCAGCACATGGGCGGTCTCGACATAGCGCGTCACCATCAGATAGGCGCAGAAGAGCCCGCCTGCGAGCGAAGACAAGAGGATGATCCCGTAGAGGTGGATCGTCTGGTCGTTGAGCAGGCCGAGCTGCTGATAGAAATTGGCGGCCGTCGTCGATTGCTCCGAGGAGACGAAGCGGAAGAGCAGTAGCAGGCCGGCCATGCGCAGGTTCGGGCCTGACAGAACCCAACGCAGATCGATCATCGGATTGGCGCGCGGCAGCTCGATCAGGAACATCAGCGTCAGGGCGCCGATCGAGACAGCGAGCACGACGCCGAGCCAGGGCACTTCGAACCACCAGTAGAGCCGCCCGAGCGTGAGCACGACGGCGAGGCAGCCGAAGCTGACGGCGAGCAGCAGATAGCTCAGGATGTCGAGCCGCTGAATGACATTGGCGCGCGGCGGCGCCGTCAGCGGCAGCAGGTAGATGACCGGCAGCGCAATCAGCGCCAATCCCATCTCGAAGGTGTAGAGAGCGCTGTAGCCGCCGAGATCGAGCAGCGAGGGAGAGATGATGCGGGCGATCGGCGCAGCAAACAGCGTGTTCATCAAGGCAAGGCTAAGCCCCACCGAAAGCTTCTTCTCCGGCGGGAAGGCTTCCAGCATATAGAGGAAGCCGAGCGTCGAGAGCGGAGCGGCCGCCATGCCGCTGATGGCGCGCACGACGATTGCCGAATGCAGATCGGTGATCAGCAGGTTCATCATCGAGGCGAAGAGGAAGCAGATAATGCTGAATTCCGCGAAGCGGCGCAGGCCATATTGCGTGCGGATCTTGAAGAGCGCGATGGCGAGGCTGGCATAGGGCGCCATATAGGCGGCCGAAAGCCAGGACACTTCGATCGTGGTCGCAGAGAACGAGCCCTGCAGCTGATAGATATTGGCCGTCAGCAGGTTCATCCCCAACCCCTGGGTCAGGAAGAACAGCACCGAGGAGGCCATGTAGAGCGGCACCTTCCAGCGGGCCAGCGGCGCCGGCAGGACAGGCGCTGCGGGCGGCGGCATAACGGCCTCTTCCTCGCCCTTGCGGGCGGGCCCAGCATTGCCATTGGCTGTCTCGGCGAGGCTCATGCGAGCATCCTCATTGCCCGCGAACGGCCGCCAGGTTTGCCTGCATCGCGCGGATAACATTCAAGGTAGTCCGGAGATCGTTTTCGGGAATACCGGAGATGATCTGGCCGCGAATATCCTCGGCCAGAGCCTCGACTTCGCCGGCAACCACCCGCCCGGCATCTGTCATGTAGATTTCCTTGGCGCGGCGGTCGGAGCCGGCGACGCGGCGCTCGACATAGCCCTGCCCTTCCATCGCATCGAGAATGCGCACCAGCGTCGGGGTCTCCAGCTCCAGCCGGTCGGCGAGTTCGCGCTGGTTGATGCCGTCCTTCTTGTTGAGATTAAAGAACACCCGGGCGCGTGGCAGCGTCATGTTGCGCTCCCTCACCTTGGCGTCGAAAGTCGCTCTCAGCTTGCGGGTGAAGGCAGCGATGTCTTCGATCAGTTCGCGGCCAAGCAGCTTATTCGCCATAGATTCCAGTCCATTTTTGTTAGTGCACTAATTATATTACTGCTATCTAAATCAAAATTTGTATTTTTTCAAGTGCTAACTTCAGACGCTTGCGGGTAAAATGACCGCTATGGAATCGGCGCCTGAGTCGCAGCCTTCCTGCCGTGTCCCCAGGGTGACACGATAGCATATTTTGTCCACAGGCCCGAAGCCGCTGTGGACAAGTCGAACAACGTGCAAAGCGCAATGGATTTTGACGACCGGCAGGCGCTGTTGCAGCCATGCACTTGCATTTGCGGGTGGCTGTCTTCAAATCCGGGATAGAAACGACAGAACGGATGACGATGAACGACGCAGCGCGAAAGATTGCAGCCGTTGCTCCTGCCGAGCAGCATTACCGCGAAGCCCCCAACAATATCGAGGCGGAGCAGGCGCTTCTGGGGGCGATCCTGATGAACAACGACGCCTATTACCGGGTGTCCGACTTCCTCAAGCCGATCCATCTCTACGAGCCGCTGCACCGCAAGATCTTCGAGGTCGCGGGCGACATCATCCGCATGGGCAAGATCGCAAACCCGGTGACGATCAAGACCTTCCTGAAGGCCGACGAGAAGGTCGGCGACATGACGGTGTCGGAATATCTGGCCCGCCTCGCCCGCGAAGCCGTCACCATCATCAATGCCGAAGACTATGGCCGCGCCATCTACGATCTTGCGCTGCGCCGGGCGCTGATCACCATCGGCGAGGATGTCGTCAACATCGCCTATGACGCGCCGCTCGACATGCCGCCGCAGGCGCAGATCGAAGACACCGAGCGCCGGCTGTTCGAACTGGCCGAAAACGGCCGCTACGACGGCGGCTTCCAGTCGTTCAACGACGCCGTGGCGCTGGCGATCGACATGGCCGCCGTCGCCAAGGAGCGTGACGGCGGTCTGTCCGGCATCTCCACCGGCATCCATTCGCTCGACGGCAAGATGGGCGGGTTGCAGCGCTCCGACTTGATCGTGCTCGCCGGACGTCCGGGTATGGGCAAGACCTCGCTCGCCACCAACATCGCCTATAACATCGCCGCCGCCTATGAGGGCGAAATCCAAGCGGACGGCAGCTACAAGGCGAAGAATGGCGGCGTCGTCGGCTTCTACTCGCTCGAAATGTCGTCCGAACAGCTGGCCACCCGTATCATCTCCGAGCAGACGGAAGTCTCCTCCTCGAAGATCCGCCGCGGTGATATCAACGACGCCGATTTCGAAAAGCTCGTCGCCTGCTCGATGATGATGCAGAAGGTGCCGCTTTATATCGACCAGACCGGTGGTATCTCGATCGCCCAGCTATCGGCCCGCGCCCGCCGCCTGAAGCGCCAGCGCGGCCTCGATTGCCTCGTGGTGGACTATATCCAGCTGATGACCGGCTCGGGCAAATCGGGCGAAAACCGCGTCCAGGAAATCACCCAGATCACCACGGGCCTCAAGGCGCTCGGCAAGGAACTCAACGTTCCGATCGTGGCGCTGTCGCAGCTGTCGCGTCAGGTCGAAAGCCGTGACGACAAGCGCCCGCAGCTCTCCGACCTTCGTGAATCGGGCTCGATCGAGCAGGACGCCGACGTCGTGCTCTTCGTGTTCCGCGAGGAATATTACGTCAAGAACCTTGAGCCCCGCGATCCCGCCGATCCGAAATATGCGGAATGGGAAGCGCTGTTCGACAAGGTCAAGGGCACGGCCGATGTTATCATCGCCAAGCAGCGCCACGGACCGACCGGCACCGTCAAGCTCGCCTTCCAGTCGGAGTTCACCCGCTTCGCCGACCTCGCCGAGCCGTCGTTCACGCAATACGAAGAACATTGAGGACTGGTTGCTGCAATGCAGCGCCGGGCTTCCCCTCTGACCTCATGAGCTTTAGACTGGCCGGAGACACCTCTCCGGCCTTTCTTTTTTGATGTGTGCGATGACCGATATTTCCGATGCCTTTGAAGACGATCATTTTGAATCCGCCGGTCTGCGGCTGACCGTGGATCTCTCTGCGCTTGCGCAGAACTGGCAGGACATGGCGCGGCGCTCGGGCAAGGCGCGGGCATCGGCTGTCGTCAAGGCTGACGCCTATGGCATGGGGATCGAGGATGCCGGGGAGACGCTCTATCTGGCAGGTGCGCGCGATTTCTTCGTGGCGACGGTCGATGAGGGCGTGACGCTCAGGCTCTATGCGCCGGAGGCCCGGATCTTCGTGCTCTCGGGCATCTGGCCGGGTACCGAGCGGCGCTTCTTCGAGAACGATCTGGTGCCCGTGATCTCCTCCGAAGAGCAGCTCGCATTCTGGATGGCGGTGCTGTCCGACTATGGCGATTATCCCTGCGCGTTGCATGTCGATACCGGCTTCAACCGGCTTGGGCTGCATATCGACGAGGCCCTGGCGCTGGCCGACGACGTATCGCGTCCGGCAAGCTTTGCGCCGGTCCTCGTTATGAGCCATCTTGCCTGCGGCGACGATCAGCTTTCGCCAATGAACAAGCAGCAGCTTGAATCATTCCGCAAGGTTACCGCCGCCTATGAAGGTATCGATTCAAGCCTGGCGGCCTCTGCCGGCATCTTCCTCGGCGACAACTACCACTTCGACCTGACCCGCCCCGGCATCGCGCTCTATGGCGGCGAGGCGGTCAACGGCATGGCAAACCCGATGCGTCCGGTCGCCACCGCCGAAGCGCGGGTGATCCAGGTGCGCACCGTGCGCGCCGGAGAGAGCGTCAGCTACGGGCGGGCGTTGAAACTCACCCGCGACAGCCGGCTGGCGATCGTCGCCGCCGGTTATGCGGATGGCTACATGCGCAGCCAGTCGAGCGGCGGCGTGCCGCTGCGCAATGCGCTACCGCAGGGCGGCCAGGGCTTCTTCGAAGGATACACGGTGCCCGTTGCCGGGCGGATCACCATGGACCTGACGATCTTCGACGTCACCGACCTGCCCGACAATCTGATCCGCGCCGGAGACTATATCGAGCTGTTCGGCAAGAATATTCCCGTCGATGACGCGGCGCGCGCCGCCGGCACGATCGGCTACGAGATGCTGACCAGCGTCGGCCTTCGCCACGAGCGGAAATATGTCACCGACGAGGAATAGGCGCGCTTAGCGGGTGGTGAGCGCCAGGCGGACGCCGAGCGCCACCAGCAGTGCACCGAGCCCGCGATCGAGCCACAGGCCGATCTTGCGATTGCCCTTGACGAGTTCGGCGAGCTTCCCGCCTGCAAGGATCAACGGCGGCTCGATGAGCATCGCGACAGCGATGATCAGGACGCCATGGACGGCAAGCTGCAGCCAGACCGGGCCAGCGCCTTCGACGACGAATTGCGGCAGGAAGGCGAGGAAGAAGATCGCCACCTTCGGATTGAGCAGCGAGACCAGCACGCCCTGCCGGTAGATCCGGTGCCAGGCCATCGTTTCCGCCGCCGCCTTGATGAAACCGCCCTCTCCGCCCGACCGCAAAGCCTGAACGCCGAGCCAGACCAGATAGGCGCCGCCGACCCACTTGACCGCGGAAAAGGCAAAAGCCGATGCGGCCAGTACCGCCGACAGGCCGAAGGCGGCAAACAGCACATGCATGAAGGCACCGCTCCAGACGCCGAAGACGGCCGAAAAACCGGCGCGCGTGCCGCTCTTGATCGTATGGCCGAGGATGAAGGCCATATCAGGCCCTGGCGACAGGTTCAAAAGAACGGCGGCTGTCAGGAAAGTAATCCAATGGGCGAGCGAATAATCGAGCATGAGCAATGTTCCATAAAATGAGCATTGCAACCTGCCACCGCGGCCGATGATAGGAAAATCATTAGTTTTGATTGGTGTCGCCAGCCTCAATTGAGGGAGCGCGTTGAAGGCTGATCCGCCGACGTTAAATAGTCGGCCGCGCTTGCGCACGGCCGCCCCGAATTCGGTTTTGGATTATTCTTCGTCGGAGCCGCCGTCTCCGTCGTCACCGTCTCCGTCATCGGCACTATCGTCGCTGTCGTCGGCTTCATCTGCGCTGGACTCTTCGTCCGTGGCAGATTCCTCCTGCGTCATCGCTTCCTCGACAACGCTCTCCTCGCTCTCGTAGGAGGACTCGATGGTCTCCGATTCTTCGGACACATATTCCGAATAGGAGAAGGACGCATCGGACGTGTCGCTTTCCCAGCTCGAAACCTCGGTCAGCGATACGGCCTCGCTGTAGGACTCCATCGTGATGACAGCGGCAACCGCGACCACCGCACCGTCGCGCTCCAGCGAAAGCGCGACATCCGAATGGCCTGCCTTCAGATCGCGCCTGACAGCGACATCGACATCGACGGGCTTATGAACCTTATGGCCATGAACCTCGGAAAGAACGTCGCCCGGCTTGATCCCTTGCTTGTCGGCAACGCCGCCCGGCTTTACGGAAAGTACCAGAACGCCATGCTCTCCCTTGGCGAGCTTGAACTTCTTGACGACGGCCTTGTTGACCGGCAGCAGAAGCGCATCAAGCGCCTTGGAGATCGAGGGTTTCGGCAATCCGTCTGCAGGGGGCGTTGCAGCGGCTGCGGGATGTATTGCGAGCGGCGAAGCGATGTTCGCGGCAATGACAAGCGCGCGAACAGCAAGGTATGATTTTTTCAAGTCAATCTCCACCATAGACACGAGCCGGCCGATGCCGAACTCCGCGTGCTATAAATGGCCCTCTCGGCTTAATAATTCGCCAATAGATCAGCAGATCATTAAACTAAAGTCGCATGCGCGTGTGCTGCTCTGACCGCACGCCTATCGCCTGTTGCGTCGGGCGCCGAACGGACCGACATATGGATGAAAGAGCGAATCATCCGCGACCGGATGGCGGCGCCAACTCCAGAATTGAAAGTCCAAGCTGATGGCGAAGGCCAGAACTCAATTCACCTGCCAGAACTGCGGCACGGTCCACAACCGCTGGGCCGGAAAGTGCGAAGGCTGCGGCGAGTGGAATACCATCGTCGAGGAAGATCCGATGGGCGGCATCGGCGGCGGACCGGCCAAAACGCCGAAGAAGGGGCGTCCCGTTGCCCTCACCGCGCTTTCGGGCGAGATCGAGGAAGCGCCGCGCATCCATACCGGCATCTCCGAACTCGACCGGGCGCTCGGCGGCGGCTTCGTCCGCGGTTCGGCCGTATTGGTGGGCGGTGATCCCGGTATCGGCAAGTCGACGCTGCTGATGCAGGCAGCGGCGGCATTGTCGCGCCGTGGACACAAGATCATCTACGTGTCGGGCGAAGAGGCCGTCGCCCAGGTGCGCCTGCGCGCCCAGCGGCTGAACGCGGCCGATACCGCCGTGATGCTGGCTGCCGAAACCAATGTCGAGGACATCCTCGCGACGCTTGCCGAGGGCAAGCGCCCCGATCTGGTGATCATCGATTCCATCCAGACGCTGTGGAGCGACCTGGCGGAATCGGCGCCGGGCACCGTCACCCAGGTCAGAACCGGCGTTCAGGCGATGATCCGTTTCGCCAAGCAGACCGGAGCCGCCATGGTGCTCGTCGGCCACGTCACGAAGGACGGCCAGATCGCCGGACCGCGCGTCGTCGAACACATGGTCGATGCAGTCCTCTATTTCGAGGGCGATCGCGGCCACCACTACCGCATCCTGCGCACCGTCAAGAACCGCTTCGGACCGACCGACGAGATCGGCGTCTTCGAAATGTCCGACAAGGGCCTGCGCGAGGTTGCCAATCCTTCCGAGCTGTTCCTCGGAGAACGCAACGAAAAATCGCCGGGTGCAGCGGTGTTTGCCGGCATGGAAGGCACTCGGCCCATCCTCGTCGAGGTACAGGCGCTGGTGGCGCCGACATCGCTCGGTACGCCGCGCCGCGCCATCGTCGGCTGGGACTCGGCAAGGCTTTCGATGATCCTGGCAGTGCTCGAAGCCCATTGCGGCGTGAAGCTCGGTCAGCACGACGTCTATCTGAACATCGCCGGCGGTTACCGGATCTCCGAGCCGGCAGCCGATCTGGCGGTCGCATCGGCCCTTGTTTCATCGCTTGCCGGTATTGCTCTCCCGGCCGATTGCGTCTATTTCGGCGAAGTCAGTCTGTCGGGGGCCGTCCGACCGGTTGCGCACACCGCCCAGCGCCTCAAAGAAGCCGAGAAGCTGGGATTTTCTGCAGCGCTGCTTCCAACAGCGACCGCCGATCTGCCGAAGGGCACGGGCGGACGCTGGAACGAGATAGAGAGCCTGCCGGACCTGGTCGCGCGCATCGCCGGATCGAAGGGTGCGCTACGACGTGTGGAAGACGACGGTTGATCCTTTCATTGCCGCAAACGGTAGTGATATAGGATGCACACGAATGAGGCGCGGCCCGCTTGCGGAAACGTAAGGGCCCTGGAGTTGAATTTATATGCCCATTACGATTTTCGACGGTATTGTCATCGGCGTCGTACTCTTCTCCGCCGTATTGGCGATGGTCCGCGGTTTTTCCCGTGAGGTCCTGTCGATCGCAAGCTGGGGTGGCTCGGCTGCCGCAGCCTACTACCTCTACCACTACCTGGTGCCCTACGCGAAGAAGTACACCGATGACGACCGCATCGCGATCGTCGGCTCTGCCGCGGTCGTGTTCCTGATCGCGCTGATCGTCATCTCCTTCATCACCATGAAGATTGCCGATTTCATCATCGACAGCCGTATCGGCGCGCTTGACCGTACTTTGGGCTTCCTCTTCGGTGCTGCACGCGGCATACTGCTGCTCGTCGTTGCCGTCGCCTTCTGGAACTGGCTTGTCGATGCCGATCACCGTCCGGGCTGGGTCAACAACGCCAAGTCCAAGCCGTTCCTCGACTCGATGGTCGTGAAGCTGCAATCGGTCCTGCCGGAAGAATTCGCCCAAATGGTACGCACGAGCGTGATGGACAAGGTTCTTCCGCCGAGCGAAAATACGGGCAACGCCAATGCACCGGCCACCGATCAGGCGCCGGCGGACGATGCAGCACCGGCCGCACCCGCAGCCCCTGCGCAACCGCAGTCGAATTGACACAGTGTTCAACAGCTTGACCTGCACGATGGCAATTGCCATTTGAGCGGGACGTACAGTAAAGGTCCGGCCGGGCAACCGCTCTGCCGGGCCTCAGCCGTTTAAAACGCATGATGACGGCGTCATGCTATGGAAAAGCCGATCCATTCTTGTGAGAGCAAAGGCCCGCATCGATGAACCAGTCCTATTCCCTGACGCTCAATGACGAACTCGACGGGGATACGCTCCACGAAGAGTGCGGCGTCTTCGGTATTCTCGGCCATCCCGATGCGGCAACGCTGACGGCGCTTGGGCTTCACGCCCTCCAGCACCGCGGGCAGGAAGCCGCCGGTATCGTCTCCTTCGACGGACTGCGCTTCCACTCGGAACGGCATATGGGTCTGGTCGGCGACCACTATACCAACCCGACGACGCTGGCCCGCCTGCCCGGCAATATCTCGATTGGTCACAACCGCTATTCGACGACGGGCGAAGTGGCGCTGCGCAACGTGCAGCCGCTGTTTGCCGAACTCGAAGTCGGCGGCATCGCCATTGCCCATAATGGCAACTTCACCAACGGCCTGACCCTTCGCCGCCAGCTGATCGCCGGTGGCGCCATCTTCCAGGCGACCTCCGATACCGAAGTCGTTCTCCACCTCATCGCCCGCTCGCGCTACACCTCGACCGCCGACCGCTTCATCGACGCCATCCGCCAGATGGAAGGCGGCTATTCGATGGTGGCGATCACCCGCACCAAGCTGATCGCGGCGCGCGACCCCACCGGCATCCGTCCGCTGGTGATGGGCGAGCTCGACGGCAAGCCGATCTTCGCATCCGAAACCTGTGCGCTGGATATCATCGGCGCAAAGTTCATCCGCGACGTCGAGAATGGCGAAGTCATCATCTGTGAGATCCAGCCGGATGGCTCGATCACCATCGACGCCCGCAAGGCCGGCAACGGCCAGCCGGAGCGCCTCTGCCTGTTCGAATATGTTTATTTCGCCCGTCCGGATTCGGTGGTCAGCGGCCGCAGCGTCTATGTTGCCCGCAAGAACATGGGCATCAACCTCGCCAAGGAAGCGCCCGTCGAAGCCGACGTCGTCGTTCCCGTTCCCGATGGCGGCACGCCGGCTGCTCTCGGCTATGCGCAGGAGAGCGGTATTCCCTTCGAATACGGCATCATCCGCAACCATTATGTCGGCCGTACCTTCATCGAGCCGACGCAGCAGATCCGCGCCTTCGGCGTGAAGCTGAAGCATTCCGCCAACCGGGCAATGATCGAAGGCAAGCGCGTCGTACTCGTCGACGACTCGGTCGTGCGTGGCACGACATCGCTGAAGATCGTGCAGATGATCCGCGATGCCGGCGCCAAGGAAGTGCATCTGCGCGTCGCCAGCCCGATGATCTACTATCCCGACTTCTACGGCATCGATACGCCGGATCGCGACAAGCTACTCGCCAACCAGTACGAGAGCCTGGAAGCGATGTGCAAATATATCGGCGCCGATTCACTTGAGTTCCTGTCGATCAACGGCCTCTACCGCGCCGTCGGCGGCGAAGACCGCAACAACGCCCGCCCGCAGTTCACCGACCACTATTTCACCGGCGACTACCCGACCCGCCTGCTCGACAAGGATGGCGAGACTGTAGGCCGCAAGGTCTCGCTGCTGGCGACCAACGGCTGACTGTATCGGCTTTGACATTTTATCGAGGGGCGCTTATTGCGCCCCTTGTTTTTCCTGTGACGCAGAGACCGGGGCACAATGACTATCAACCTTGAAGGCAAGATCGCACTCGTAACAGGCGCTTCGCGCGGCATCGGCTACTTCACCGCGCTCGAACTCGCCAAGGCCGGCGCGCATGTGATTGCCTGCGCCCGCACCGTCGGCGGCCTCGAGGATCTCGACGATGCGATCAAGGCGGCGGGCGGCAGTGCCACGCTGGTCCCCTTCGATCTTGCCGACATGGACGCCATCGACCGCCTCGGCGGCTCGATCTTCGAACGCTGGGGCAAGCTCGACATTCTCGTCGCCAATGCCGGCGTGCTCGGCGTCATCTCGCCGATCGGCCATGTCGAGGCGAAGACTTTCGAGAAGGTGATGAATATCAATGTCAACGCCACTTGGCGCCTGATCCGTTCCGTCGATCCGCTGCTGACCCGCGCCGAAGCCGGCCGCGCCGTGATCCTGTCCTCGGCCGCTGCCCACAAGTGTCGCCCGTTCTGGGGCCCCTACTCCGCCTCCAAGGCCGCCGTCGAGGCGCTGGCCCGCACCTGGGCCGGTGAAAGCCAGTCGACGCCGCTGCGCATCACCAGCGTCGATCCGGGTGCCACCCGCACCGCCATGCGCGCCCAAGCCGTTCCCGGCGAAGACCCGGCAAGCCTGCCGCATCCGTCGGAAGTCGCCAAGGCCATCCTGCCGCTCACCGGCCCCGATGTCACCGAAACCGGCAAGCTCTTCATCGTCCGCGAAAACAAGCTGGTCGATTATCACCTGCCGTCGTGAGCTATCTCGACGGCCAGGAAAAATACGGCGCCAACCCGCTCTCCGGGCATAGCGCGTTGAGATCGACCGCGCCCTTGATGCCTTCCACCTTCCCATCGTCGGCGAATTGCCAGAGCGACCAGCGGCTGCAATCCGGCCGGTGCGCGATGCTGCGGATCCAGAGGTCGTGGGACGGGAAGCGGTTTTCATTGCCGGCGAAATATTGCTCGAAGAAACTTTCGTTCATGTAGAACAGCGGCCGGCCGGGATAGCGGGTGAGGCGCGTGTAGAAGGCCGATAGCTCGGCGCTGAGTTCGTCCAGCGTCGGCACCTTGCCGCAATTGCCGGTGAATTCGAGGTCGAGTACCAGTGGCAGGGTATCAGCATCGGCGGGGATGGTGGCCAGCACGTTATCCGCCTGTTCTGCGCCTGGGCGGCAGAAGGTGAAGAAGTGGTAGGCGCCGCGGATGATGCCTGCGTCCTTGGCGGCCTGCCAATTCTCCGCGAATTTCCGGTCGCGATGATCGCCGCCTTCGGTCGCCTTCATGATGACGAAGCGGACGTTGGGCTGGCCTTTGAGCTTGGCCCAGTCGATATCGCCCTGGTGGTGGCTGATATCGATGCCCTGGATCGGATAGTCGGCAAGTGATGGCGGCGAGAATGGCGTCATGGCCCGATCGTATGCCAGATAGGCGCCGTAGGCGACAACCGTCAGGATGATGGCGGTGATGAGCAGGCGGAAGACGCGGCGCACGGGATTGATCTCATCTGTTTCGACTGCGGTGATAGCATGGAATGAACGCGCGTTGACGCCCTGCTCTTCGCTTGCGCTTCGGGCGATCGGCCCTGCGATCGATTCACGGGATCGATCGCTGCGGCTTTGCCGCACCGGGCCTCACCCCCACTTGACCAATGCCCGTTCCCGCGCCATAAAACGCGCTATGAAAACGGTTATCTGCATTAACTGCCGGAAGATTATTCGCTAGCGCGCTCGCTGGCCTGGCCGTTTTCGTCTCCCAAATACGCAAAGAGATAAACGCCTCGGCCCGCCGGTGGTGGCATTTTTCGGAACATTGCATTGGGAGAACAAGACATGGCCGGTCAGGCTGAACTTCGACTGTACAACACGCTGACGCGCGAAAAGACGGTGTTTGCGCCGATCGATCGCGACAATGTCCGCATGTATGTCTGCGGCCCGACTGTCTATGATTTCGCCCATATCGGCAATGCCCGCCCGGTCATCGTCTTCGACGTGCTGTTCCGGCTGTTACGGCATGTCTATGGCGCCGAAAAGGTCGTCTATGCGCGCAACATCACCGACGTCGACGACAAGATCAACGCCCGCGCCCTGCGCGATTATCCCGGCCTGCCCCTGAACGAGGCGATCCGCCGCGTCACAGAGAAAACCGAGACGCAGTTTCTGGACGACGCCAGATCGCTCGGCTGCCTGGAGCCGACGCATCAGCCGCGGGCGACCGAGAATATCGGCGGGATGATCGAGATCATCGAGAAGCTGCTGGCCAATGGCCACGCCTATCAGGCCGAGGGCGAAGTGCTGTTCGACACCCGCTCGATGCGTGACTACGGCGAGCTGTCGAAGCGCAATCTCGATGAGCAGCAGGCGGGCGCGCGCATCGCCGTCGATGCCCACAAGAAGAACCCCGGCGACTTCGTGCTCTGGAAGCTCTCGTCGCATAACGAACCCGGCTGGGAGAGCCCCTGGGGTCGCGGCCGTCCGGGCTGGCATATCGAGTGCTCAGCGATGAGCCAGCGCTATGTCGGCGAGGTCTTCGACATTCACGGCGGCGGGCTCGACCTGATCTTCCCGCACCATGAAAACGAGATCGCCCAGTCACGCTGCGCCCACGGCACCGAGGTGATGGCGAATGTCTGGATGCATAATGGCTTCCTGCAGGTCGAAGGCCGCAAGATGTCGAAATCCGAAGGCAATTTCGTCACCATCTACGAGCTGCTGCACACCGAAAAATTCGGCGGCCGGACATGGCCGGGCGAAGTGCTGCGGCTGGCGATGCTGATGACGCATTACCGCGAGCCGATCGATTTCTCGATCAAGCGGCTCGAGGAAGCGGAGCGTCTGCTGGCAAAGTGGCCGGCGGTTGATGCCGGAAATGCCGAGCCAGATGCAGCGGTGCTGGCGGCGCTGGCAGATGACCTCAACACGGTCGCCGCTGTGCAGGCGCTGCATGCGCTGGCGCAAGGCGGCGATCCCTCGGTGTTTGCGGCCAGTGCGGCGCTGCTCGGCGTTTTGCCGGAGAAGACGGAGGTGGACGAGGCCGTCGCCCTCGACATCGACCGGCGCGTCGCGGCGCGGCTTGAGCTGTTGAAGGCGAAAAATTTCGCCGAGGCGGACAAGCTGCGTGACGAACTGCTGGCCGAGGGCGTGCAGCTGAAGGACGGCAAGGATGCGGCGAGCGGCGAGCGGGTCACGACTTGGGAGTTGAAGCGGTGAGATCATTGGTCTTGGCCAAATCCCCTCCCCAGCCCCTCCCCACAAGAGGGAGGGGCTTAGCGCTCGCCTCGCCTGGTTCTCACCTTTCAAATTGCGCCGATGCAATGACGATGTCTGCAAGCGGTGCCACAAGTAAGCCCTCCCCCTTGTGGGGAGGGTTGGGAGGGGTCTTTTTTCAGGACCTGGGATCGCGGAGGACGATGCAATGACAGTCTACACCGGCGGATGCCAGTGCGGTGCCGTTCGCTTCCGGGTCGAGGGCGAGCTGACGCATTCGTCGATCTGTCATTGCCGCATGTGCCAGAAGGCTTCGGGCGGCTATTATGCGCCGCTGGTCTCGGCCCGTGGCGCCGAGCTCACCTGGACGCGCGGGGAGCGCAAGCGCTTTAAGTCTTCCAACTTCGCCTGGCGCGGCTTCTGCGGCGATTGCGGTACGCCGCTGACCTATGAGGCGCCGGATGGTCTCGCGATCGCCGCCGGTGCCTTCGACGATCCGGCCGCGCTGCCGCCGACCATCCAGTACGGCATCGAAGCCAAGCTTCCCTTTACCGACAGGCTGCATGATCTGCCGGGCATCCGCACCGAAGATGATCTCGAAGCGGCGGAGTTCATCAACGAGATTGTCTCCTACCAGCACCCGGATCACGACACCTCCGTGTGGCCGCCGGAGGACAGGTCGTGAATGGAACGCGGGACAAGAGCGGTGGCTGCCAGTGCGGCGCGGTGCGCTACCGCACTACCGGCGAGCTCGGCTATCCGCATGTCTGCCATTGCCGCATGTGCCAGAAGGCAGCCGGAAACTATTCGCTGCCGCTCGCCGGTGTCATGCGTTCTGATTTCGACATCACGCGCGGTGAACCGAAATGGTTTCATTCATCCGATCTCGTGCGCCGCGGCTTTTGCGGCGAGTGCGGTACGCCGTTGTTCTACGATGTTCCGGGCGCAGAGTTCATCAACATCACCCTCGGCTCGCTCGACGAGCCGCAATCCGTCAAGCCGGTCGCGCAATCGAACATGGCGAGCAAGATGCGCTGGTCGCATGAGCTCGACAGCCTGCCCGTCGAGTCCGAAGCAGGAAGCAGCGAACGCCAAGACGCGATCGCATCGAGCAACCATCAGCATCCCGACCACGACACCGATCATTGGCCCCCTGGAGCATCAAGATGAGTGAACCCATTCGAACAGGCGGCTGCCAGTGCGGCGCGATCCGTTTCCGCATCTCCGGCAAGCTCGGCCGCCCGTCGATCTGCCATTGCCGCATGTGCCAGAAGCAGTTCGGCGGCTTCTTCTCGGCGCTGGTGACGGCGCCCGAAGACGGCATCGAATGGACGCGCGGCGAGATCAGCTATTTCCAGTCGTCGATCAACATCGAGCGCGGCTTCTGCAGCGATTGCGGCACGCCGATGACCTACCGGCATCCGGGCGGTCTGGAACTGGCGATCGGCAGTTTCGACGAGCGAGACGACCTGCAGCCGCAGGTCCAGGTCAATCATGACGCCCGGCTTCCCTGGATCGAAAAGATCTTCGAGGCGCCGGTACACACGGATCCGGATTTCTACGCGCGGCAGGAGGCGATCATCTCCTTCCAGCATCCCGATCACGATACCGAAAACTGGCCGGCGAAAGGCTTCAAGGCATGACCGAAGTGTTGCGGACGCTCTATCCCGAAATCGAGGCCTATGCGTCGGGCCATCTCGATGTCGGTGACGGCCACAAGATCTACTGGGAACGCTCGGGCACGCCGGGCTCCAAGCCGGCCGTCTTCCTGCATGGCGGCCCGGGCGGCGGCTTCTCGCCGGTGCATCGCCGCCTCTTCGATCCCAAGCTCTACGATGTGACGCTGTTCGACCAGCGCGGCTGCGGCAAGTCCACGCCGCATGCGAACCTCGAGGCCAACACCACCTGGGATCTCGTTGCCGATATCGAACGGCTGCGCGAGATGGCAGGCATCGACAAATGGCAGGTCTTCGGCGGCTCCTGGGGCTCGACGCTGGCGCTTGCCTATGCCGAAAAGCACCCGGAACACGTTTCGGAACTGATCGTGCGCGGCATCTACACGCTGACCAAGGCCGAGCTCGACTGGTACTATCAGTTCGGCGTCTCCGAGATGTTCCCGGACAAGTGGGAGCGCTTCATAGCCCCCATTCCGCCGGACGAGCGCCATGAGATGATGCAGGCCTATAACCGCCGTCTGACCGGTTCGGACCGGGCGGTGGCGCTCGACGCGGCGCATGCCTGGAGCATCTGGGAGGGCGAGACGATCACGCTCTTGCCGGAGAAATCGACCAGCGGCAAATTCGAGGAAGCCGAGTTCGCCTATGCCTTCGCGCGCATCGAGAACCACTTCTTCGTCAATGCAGGCTGGATGGACGAAGGGCAGCTGCTGCGCGATGCGCACAAGCTGAAGGACATTCCGGGCGTCATCGTCCACGGCCGCTACGACATGCCCTGCCCGGCCAAATATGCGTGGCAGCTGCACAAGGCCTGGCCGAAGGCTGAGTTTCATCTGGTCGAGGGCGCGGGCCATGCGTTTTCGGAGCCGGGGATTCTCGATCAGCTGATCCGGGCGACGGACAGGTTTGCGGGGAAGGTGTGAGGTGGCCATCCTCGTCCTTCGAGGCCCTTCGGGCACCTCAGGATGAGGATGGAGAGAGCCTGCCGGGCGCCTCATTTCGAGGACCTTAAGCTTCTCAGGATGAGGACGTAGGTTCACGCCGCCGTGGATCGCGAGCCGGGTGGCACAACGATCAACCCTCATGGTGAGGAGGCCCTAAGGGGCCGTCTCGAACCACGAGGCCGGTGAGCGTGAAGACGACCAAGGCACAATCGCTGCCTGAGAGACATGCGTGCCAGATGGCACAACAACCAGCCCTCATGGTGAGGAGGCCCGCAAGGGCCGTCTCGAACCACGAGGGCGGGTGACAGACACTCAACACCCGCTCAGCCGGGAGGAACGACAATGAGCAGAGAACGCATCTACCTCTTCGACACCACGCTCCGGGACGGACAACAGACCCCCGGGATCGACTTTTCGGTCGAGGACAAGATTGCGATTGCCGCGATGCTCGACGAGTTCGGTCTCGACTATGTCGAGGGTGGCTATCCCGGCGCCAATCCGACTGACACGGCCTTTTTCAGCGAGAAGCGCACCAAGGACGCGCGTTTCGTCGCCTTCGGCATGACCAAGCGTGCGGGGATCTCGACGTCCAACGATCCGGGGCTGGCGACACTGCTGCAGGCCGAGAGCGACGCTATCTGTTTCGTCGCCAAGAGCTGGGACTACCATGTGAAGGTCGCGCTCGGCTGTACCAACGAGGAAAACCTGGAATCGATCGCCGAAAGCGTCAAGGCGGCGGTTTCAGCCGGCAAGGAGGCGATGGTCGATTGCGAGCATTTCTTCGATGGCTACAAGGCCAATCCTGAATATGCCATCGCCTGCGCCAAGACTGCCTATGAGGCCGGCGCGCGCTGGGTGGTGCTCTGCGACACCAATGGCGGCACGCAGCCGCCGGAAATCCGCGCCATCGTCGAGGCGCTGATTTCGGCGGGCGTTCCCGGCGGCTGTCTCGGGATCCATGCGCATAACGATACCGGCCAGGCGGTCGCCAATTCGCTCGCCGCTGTCGAGGCCGGCGTGCGCCAGATCCAGGGCACGCTGAACGGCATTGGCGAACGTTGCGGCAACGCCAATCTGGTGACGCTGATCCCGACGCTGGCGCTGAAAGATACCTATGCGACCCGTTTCGAAACGGCGATCGACGCGGAGCGGTTGCTCAATCTCACCCGCCTGTCGCATGCCTTCGATGAGTTGCTCAACCGCTCGCCCGATCACCAGATGCCCTATGTCGGCGCCTCCGCCTTCGCCACCAAGGCCGGTATCCATGCCTCGGCGCTGCTCAAGGATCCGCGCACCTACGAGCATGTGCAGCCCGAAAGCGTCGGCAATTTCCGCAAGATCATGGTCTCCGACCAAGGCGGCAAGGCGAATTTCATCAATGCCCTGAAGCGCCGCGGCATCGAGGTCGGCAAGGACGATCCGAAGCTCGACCTCTTGATCTCCATCGTCAAGGAGCGCGAGGCCTCCGGCTATGCCTATGAGGGCGCCGATGCCAGCTTCGAGCTGCTTGCCCGCCGCACCCTGGGCACCATCCCGGAATTCTTCGGCATCGATGGTTTCCGGGTGATGATCGAGCGCCGCTTCGACAGCCTCGGCCGCGTTAAGATCGTCTCGGAAGCGGTCGTGAAGATCACGATCGATGGCCAGACGCTGATGTCTGTCGCCGAGGCCGAAGGCCCGGTCAACGCGCTCGACCTCGCGCTGCGAAAGGATTTCGGCAAGTACCAGCATGAGATCGACGACCTCGTGCTCGCCGACTTCAAGGTGCGTATCCTCAACGGCGGCACCGAGGCGATCACCCGCGTGCTGATCGAATCTATCGATTCCAGCGGTGTGCGCTGGTGGACGGTCGGGGTGTCCGAGAACATCATCGACGCCTCGTTCCAGGCGCTGATGGACTCGGTCATCTACAAGCTGATGAAGAACCGGCAGCTGGCGGGGAAGATCGCGGCGGAGTGAGCGTTTTGGCTTCTGGCAAATCAAAACTCCTTCACATCCATTCACGGAAATGAATTGGCCTATTCATGGCGGTTAGGTTAGAGCGGGCTCCATAACGATAAATTATGGAAACGCCCCCATGTCCGTCGATGCGACCGCGCCGATCATCAAGAACGAAGACAGCCCGCGCGGCTTTGCCTTCGCGCTGACTGCCTATCTGCTGTGGGGGCTGCTGCCGATCTACATGAAGGCGCTGTCGCATATTTCGCCGGCCGAGGTTATCGCGCATCGTGTTCTCTGGTCGGTTCCGATCGCAGGCCTCGTGCTTCTTGTGCTTGGCCGCACGCAAGAAATCCGTGATGCGCTGCGCTCGCCGCGATTGATCGCGATGGCGACGCTGACCGCCGCTCTCATCACCGTCAACTGGGGCACCTATGTCTGGGCGATCGGCGCCGGGCACTCGCTGGATGCGGCGATGGGCTATTTCATCAATCCGCTGATCAGCATCTTCATGGGCTCGGTTCTGTTGAAGGAAAAGCTGCGGCCGCTGCAGATCGCGGCGATCGGCCTTGCTGCCATTGCCGTCGTTGTGCTCGCCTTCGATGGCGGCGGTCTGCCGTGGATCGCGCTGACGCTCGCCTTCAGCTGGGCCTTTTACGCCTTCTTTCGCAAGACGCTGCCGCTCGGTCCGAACCAGGGTTTTCTGCTCGAAGTGCTGATCCTCAGCGTCCCCGCGATCCTCTACATCCTCTACCTGGAGCTCGTGACCGGCGAAGGCCATTTCATTGAGACCGGCTGGAGCGATACCGCCCTCCTCCTCGGTTGCGGCCTCATCACTGCCGCGCCGCTGATGATCTATGCCAATGGCGCCAAGCTTCTGAAGCTCTCGACCATCGGCATCATGCAGTATATCGCCCCGACGATGATCTTCCTGATCGCCATCTTCGCCTTCCACGAGCCGCTCGGCACGGCGCGGATGATCGCCTTCCCGCTGATCTGGGCGGGCCTGGTGCTCTACACAGTGTCGATGCTGAATGCGACGCGCGGGCGCTGAGGCGCCCGCTTACCATCACATTTTCGAAAGAACCTCGTCCTCGCCGCCACGATCGGCGGCGATTTCGGCCGCCTGCGCCATGATCGCCGGAACGATATCGGCGATGTTGTCGATCACGAGCGGCTGAACGCGATGGGCCGTGTGAATGAAGCCCTCGTCCGTCATATGCTTCAAGAGCTCCATCATCGGATCCCAGAAGCCGTTGATATTGGCGAAAACCATCGACTTTTCGTGACGGGCGAGCTGCGCCCAGGTCATGATCTCGACGATCTCCTCCAGCGTGCCGATACCGCCCGGAAGCGCCACGAACGCGTCGGAGCGCTCGAACATCATGTGTTTGCGCGCATGCATGTCCGGCGTTACAATCAGTTCGTTGAGCTGGCCGAGAGAATGGCGCGTCGCTTCCATGTCGATCAGGAATTCCGGGATGATCCCCGTCACCTGACCGCCCGCCGAAAGCACGCCGCTGGCAACCGCCCCCATGATGCCTTTGGTGCCGCCGCCGTAGATGAGCCTTAACCCATATTCGGCAATTTCCTTGCCGAGCGTGCGTCCGGCAGTCATGTATGCAGCGTCGCGTCCCGGCCTGGAGCCGCAGTAGACGCAGATGGATTTTATCGAGTGTGATTGATCGGTCATTGGGCCAAACAACTATTCCGGGGCTGAGCAGTCAAGAAAAATGAGGCAAAACCTACGTCTTAAGCGTAGGTGACGGGCTTGGATGCTTGTGAAAAGCACAGGGAATCGCTAGCAATTTCTGATTACTACGGCACATTGCCGCCTGGGGAGAATGAATGATGAGAAACCGCGCCGGCTTGCTGGCCCTCGCAGTGCTTGCAATTGCAATCCTTTTGATGGTCTTCGTGGTGATGCCCCGGATCGGCGGAGACGCGTCAAAAGTTGGTGATGCGATCAATCAGGCTGGCTCCGAAGTCAAGAATACGGTCGAAGAAGCCGGCAAGACGGCCCGTAACGCCGTTGCCGACGCTGCTGAAACCACCGGAAAGGTCGGCCGCCTGACGGCTGACGCCGGACAGTCTCTCACGGAACTTAAGGCGCTGTTTGCCGACGGCAAGACCCCGGCTGCCGATGCGCTCACAGCCGCCAAGACCAAGGCGACCGGCGCGCTGCAGGCGATTGCCAATTTCGCCGCGCCTGAGGGTATCGACCCGGCAACCTCTGCCATCATCACCAAGGCCAAGGACGGCGCTGCGAAGGCACTGGCGACGATCCAGGCGCTGCCTGAAAATGCTGCAGACGCGCTCGCCGCCCTCCTCAAGGCCGAAGCCGAACTGACGGGCGCTCCGGCCGCCCAGCCTGCCGCAACACAGCCCGCGGCCGACGCTACGGCCCAGCAGCCGGCAGCCAACGCGAATGCTCCGGCAACCGCGGCTCCTGCCGCCACCGATCAGGCCAATGCCGGCCCGAAGGTTCCCGCCTTCGACGTTCTGCGCGTCGAGCCGGACGGCTCCACCGTCATTGCCGGCTCGGCTGAGCCGAACGGCAAGCTCGAAGTCGTCGATGGCGACAAGGTGGTCACCACGACCGATGTCGGCCCCTCCGGCGACTTCGCAGCCGTGCTCGACAATCCGCTCGGCCCCGGCGATCACCAGCTGGTGCTGAAGGTCACCGGCAAGGACGGCAAGGTTCAGACCTCGGAAGAAGTCGCGACAGTTTCCGTGCCGAAGGATGGCAGCGGTGCCGAGCTGCTGGCCATGGTTTCCAAGCCGGGTGAAGCAAGCCGCATCATCACCGCTCCGAAGGCCGAGCAGCAGACCGCTGCGGCAACGCCTGCAGCAAACGGTGCAACACCCGCCCTGCCCGCAGCTTCCACCGATATCGCCAACACCGCACCGGCCGTTCCGGCAACGCCGGCTGAAGTCATGGTCAATGCGGTCGAGATCGAAGGCAACAAGATCTTCGTTGCAGGCACGGCCAAGGCCAATGCAAACGTGCTCGCCTATGCGGACGACAAGCTGATCGGCAAGGCGAAGGCCGGTGGCGACGGCCACTTCGTCATCGACGGCGCGATGGATCTCGCCGTCGGCGATCACAAGATCCGCGTCGATGTCGTCGATGGTTCGGGCAAGGTTCTCGTGCGCGCCGCCGTCAACTTCAACCGTCCGGAAGGCGACCAGGTCACCGTCGCAGCGCAGACCGCTGCGCCTGCCACGGGCGCAGCCACCACCGCACCGTCGATGGTGCCGCTCGAAGAGGGTGAACTGACCAAGCTGCGCATGGATGCCGGCAAGGCGTTCGCGCTGCTGAAGGGTCTGTTTGCCGATGCCAAGGTGCCGGGAGCCGAACAGCTCGCCGCCGCCCGCTCGGCAACCGAATTCGCGCTGCGCTCGATCTCCGAGTTCCGTCCGTCGGTGGATGCCGGCGCGCCGTTCAAGGAAACGGCAGCAAAGGCGTCGCAGTCGGCGGCATCCGCATTGTCGACGCTGCAGGCCCTGCCCCGCGATGCGAAATCGGTCGGTGCAGCACTCGAAAAGCTGTCGGCGATGATCGATACGCTGACCACCGTTCCGGCCGCTCCCGCAGCGCCGGCTCAGGCTCCGGCGACGGCCGCCGCACCTGCTCCCGCCACCAACGAAGTGGCGTCGGGCAACAGCAGCGAGCCGAAGACGATCGAACAGGCGCCGCTGACGACGAGCAACAACACCGTCATCATCCGCCGCGGCGATACGCTCTGGCAGATCTCGCGCCGCGTCTATGGCGCGGGCGTGCGCTACACGACGATCTACATGGCCAACGAGGACGAGATCAAAAACCCCGATCGCATCCTGCCCGGCCAGATCTTCGGCGTTCCGAAGGACGCGCTGCCGAATTCGGAAGAGCTGCATCGCAAGCTGAAGGCGGGCGAACACCTCTAACCGGTTCGAAAGATCTGTGATCATTGATAAAGGCCGGGCGAATATAGCGCCCGGCCTTTTCTCTTTGCCGGTTTGCCGTTGCATTCGCCGCCGTCAAATCCTATGTGGCGGGGGACGGCGAGACTGTCTGGCGGAGGTCCTCGAAAGGGCCGTTCCGCCTTTTGCAATTGCCGCTATCGAAACGATGCATTCGTGGTCAAAGCCCACCCCCGGGCTGGAGATGGGCATGGCAAACAAGACGGTTTCTGATTCCAACCTGCTGCGCACGCTGTTCAATCTCTGGCCCTATATGTGGCCGAATGAGCGGCCGGACCTGAAGATGCGCGTCGTCTGGGCCTCGGTCTACCTGCTGATCTCTAAATTCGTGCTGCTGCTCGTCCCCTATTTCTTCAAGTGGTCGACGGATGCGCTGAACGGCAAGACCGATCTCCACACCAGTCTTCCGCCGCTGCTGACGGGCGCGATCGCGCTGATCATCGCCTATAACCTCACGCGGCTGATCCAGCTGGCGCTCAACCAGCTGCGCGACGCGCTGTTTGCCAGCGTCGGCCAGTATGCGGTGCGCAAGCTCGCCTTCAAGACCTTCGTGCATATGCACGAGCTGTCGCTGCGCTTCCATCTGGAGCGCAAGACCGGCGGCCTGTCACGCATCATCGAGCGCGGCACCAAGGGCATCGAGACGATCGTCCGCTTCACGATCCTGAACTCGGTACCGACGGTCATCGAATTCCTGCTGACCGCCTTCATCTTCTGGTGGGGCTACGGCTTCTCCTATCTCGCCGTTACCGCCTTCACGGTCTGGGCCTATATCTGGTTCACGATCCGCGCCAGCGACTGGCGCATCTCCATCCGCCGGTCGATGAACGACAGCGATACCGACGCCAATACCAAGGCGATCGATTCCCTCCTCAACTTCGAAACCGTCAAATATTTCGGCAACGAGGAGATGGAGGCCAAGCGCTTCGACAAGTCGATGGAGAAATACGAGAAGGCGGCGACCGACGTCTGGACCTCGCTCGGCTGGCTGAACTTCGGCCAGGGCGTGATCTTCGGTCTCGGCACCACCGTCATGCTGGTTCTCTCGGGCCTTGCCGTGCAGCGCGGCGAACAGACGGTCGGCGACTTCGTCTTCGTCAACTCGATGCTGCTGCAGCTTGCCGTGCCGCTGAATTTCATCGGCTTCGTCTATCGCGAAATCCGCCAGGGCCTCACCGACATCGAGCAGATGTTCGATCTTCTGGAAGTGAAGGCCGAGGTGACGGATGCGCCGGATGCCAAGCCGCTTTCGATCGCGCAGGGCGCCATCAGCTTCAAGGACGTGCATTTCGCCTACGATGCGGCGCGGCCGATCCTGAAGGGCATTTCCTTCGATGTCCCGGCGGGCAAGACGGTGGCCGTCGTCGGTCCCTCGGGCGCCGGCAAGTCGACGCTGTCGCGCCTGCTCTACCGATTCTACGATATCCAGAGCGGGGCGATCACCGTCGATGGCCAGGATATCCGCGGACTGACGCAGAAGAGCCTGCGCTCGGCGATCGGCATGGTTCCGCAGGATACCGTGCTCTTCAACGACACCGTCGCTTATAACATCCGCTATGGCCGCCCCGGCGCCAGCGAAGCCGAGGTAAAGACCGCGGCGGAGATCGCGCAAATCGCCCATTTCATCGATCTTCTGCCTGAGGGTTTCGAGACCAAGGTCGGCGAACGCGGGCTGAAGCTCTCGGGTGGGGAAAAGCAGCGCGTGGCGATCGCCCGGACCGTTTTGAAGGCGCCGCCGATCCTGATCCTCGACGAAGCGACATCGGCGCTCGACACGACGACCGAAGGCGAAATCCAGACGGCACTCGACGCCGTCTCGAAAAACCGCACGACGCTTGTCATCGCCCACCGCCTGTCGACCGTCATCGGCGCCGACGAGATCATCGTCTTGAAGAGCGGCGAGATCGCCGAGCGCGGAACGCATGCGGCGCTGCTCGCCAAGGACGGTCTCTACGCCTCGATGTGGAACCGCCAGCGCGAGGCGACACAGGCCGAGGAACATCTGAAGCAGGTGCGCGAGAGCGACGATCTGGGCGTTGTCACGCGCCTTGCTCCTGCCACTTAACCACCTGAACAAAACGGCCGATCCGCCGTTTTGCTGTTTAGAACCCTTTCATGAAGGCCGCCGCAGCGGCCACGGCATTGCCCCGGCCGGAGTTTTTCTATAACCAGCGGTAACGAAAAAACCGAGGAGACCGGCGCATATGAGCCTGCTTGATACCGTTCGAAACACCATCGTTCCGGTCCATAAGGAAGGCTATCCCTTTGTCGCCGCCTTCTTCGTCGCATCGCTGCTGCTTGGCTGGCTGTTCAAGCCGCTGTTCTGGGTCGGCCTGATCCTGACGCTGTGGTGCGCCTACTTCTTCCGCGACCCCGAGCGCATGACGCCGCAGGACGACGATCTGGTCATCTCGCCTGCTGACGGCAAGGTCTCGTCGATCCAGATGGTGACGCCGCCGGCCGAGCTCAATCTCGGCAGCGAGCCGATGCTGCGCATCTCCGTGTTCATGAACGTCTTCAACTGCCATGTGAACCGGTCCCCGGTGCGCGGCCGCATCGTCAGCATCAATTACCGCTCCGGCAGCTTCGTGAATGCCGAACTCGACAAGGCCAGCGAGGACAACGAGCGCAACGGCCTCGTCATCGAAACCGCCCATGGCAATATCGGCGTTGTGCAGATCGCCGGTCTGGTCGCGCGGCGCATTATCTGCTGGGCGAACACCAACGAGCCGCTGGCCGCCGGCGAGCGCTTCGGCCTGATCCGCTTCGGTTCGCGCCTCGACGTCTTCCTGCCTGCCGGTTCGGCGCCGCGCGTCGCGCTCGGCCAGACGGCGATTGCCGGTGAGACGGTGCTTGCCGAATTCGCCTCCGCCAAGGGTCCTGTCATCAGCCGCCGCAGCTAAGACGATCAGGAGCGCCACATGGAGACGCCTTTTCCGCCTTTCGAACCCAACGGCCCGAACGATTCAGCGCGCGGGCCGAGACTGCGTGAAATTCCGCTCCGGCTGGTCGTTCCCAATCTCATCACCATCCTGGCGATCTGCGCCGGCCTGACCGGCATCCGTCTTGCCTTCGAAGGGCGCTACGAGCTTGCCGTGATGATGGTGTTGCTCGCCGCCTTCCTCGACGGCATCGACGGACGTATCGCCCGGCTGATGAAGGCAACGTCGAAATTCGGCGCGCAGATGGATTCGCTGGCCGACATCGTCAATTTCGGTGTTGCCCCTGCCCTCGTCGTTTATGTCTATGCACTAGACCAAGCCCGCTCGATCGGCTGGATCGCGGCACTGATCTACACGATCGCGGCCGGCCTGCGGCTTGCGCGTTTCAACGTCATGTCGGAGCGCGAAAACCGTGCACCCTGGCAGTCGGAATATTTCGTCGGCGTGCCGGCCCCTGCCGGCGCCATGCTGGTGCTGCTGCCCGTCTATCTCGGCTTCCTGGGGATGGAGAGCGACCGGCTGTTTGCCTATATCTCTTCGGCCTACACCGTGCTGATCGCCTTCCTGCTGATCAGCCGCCTGCCGGTCTGGTCCGGCAAGCAGGAGGGCAGCAAGCTGCGCCGCGATCTGGTGCTGCCGCTGATGCTCGGCGTCGTTCTCTATGTCGCGCTGCTGATGAGCTTTACCTGGGAAATCATGGTCTTCACCGTGGTGATCTACCTCATCTCCCTGCCCTTCGGCGCCCACCGCTGGAAGAAGAAATACGGCACGCTGACGATCGAGGAACCCGGTGTCGGCGAAGACGACATGGGCCGCCACATCTGAGATTTAATTAGCACGCTACCCAAGCGTGCTTTTCTGCATCAAGCCTCGCGCAAAGTTTTCGCCTTACACACTTCCTGATGATCGATGCCTCTCTTTTGTCGTTTTTCGCGACAAAAGAGCAAATCAGAACACATCCAGGGAACACGTAAGGAGAGTACCGTGACCTCGAAGAAAACTGGTGCAGCGGAACAGCCGGCCAAGCAGGATCTCAGCACCCACTACCGCCCGCTCGGCCTGAAGGCCGTACTGGCAGCAGCACTGATGCTGAAAAAGCCTGCCCTCATCAAGAAGCCTGCTTAAGCAGCGAGGAAGCGCCAGAGCAGGCTGATTGCCAGCAGGCTCATGACGACGCCGATGATGACGTCGAGAACCCGCCAGGCGGCGGTTTTTGCAAAGACCGGCTGCAGCAGCCGCGCTCCATATCCCAGACCAAAGAACCAGACGAAGGATGCAACTGCGGCGCCCGCGCCGTACGCGATCCGGTCCTGCCCCTGATAGGCGGCCGACAGGCTGCCGAGCAGCACCACCGTATCCAGATAGACATGCGGATTGAGGAAGGTGAAGGCGAGGCAGGTGGCAACCGCCGCCTTCAGCCCCAGCGCCTGCGGCGATCCCGCCTGCATGGCGCCCGGATGCAGCGCCCGGCGAAAGGCCATGAAGGCGTAGGAGCCGAGGAAGACGGCGCCGCCGAGCGTGACCACCGAAATCAGCACCGGCGATTGCGATACCAGCGTGCCGAGACCGCCGACGCCGGCGGCGATCAGCAGCGCATCGGACAGCGCGCAGATCAGGCAGAGAATGAAGACATGCGAGCGCAACAGCCCCTGGCGAAGAATGAAGGCATTCTGCGCGCCGATGGCGATGATCAGAGATGCGCCGAGGAAGAAGCCCGAAAGGGCAGCCGAAATCGAGATCATAGTATGGTCCGGGAAATGAGAGAATTTTGGATCAGAAGAAGCTGAGCTGCCCGTCGCCGGGCTTGGCGGCAACAGGCTTCGGGGGCTTTTCGAGGACGACAGGCGTCTGCAGGTCCTCACCCATGTTCGAAACCTTGTTGACCTTGTCGGACACCGGGATCGCTTCGAAGAAGTCTTCTTCCACCGGCTTCATCAGATCGGCAACCTCGCGCGGCTCCTGCGTCTTGCAATCCAGCCAGCGGGAAAAGTCCTCGGGCTTGATGACGACAGGCATTCGGTCATGGATCGGCGCGATCGCCGAGTTGGCTGCGGTCGTGAGAATCGCGCCGGTATCGACTTCCGAGCCGTCGGCGGATGCCCAGGTCTCCATCAATCCGGCAAAAGCGACGATGCCGCCATGCTTCGGCTTGATCCAATAGGCCTGCGATTTCTCGCCGCTTTCCTTCGATGGACGATGCCATTCGTAGAAGCCGCTCGCGGGAACCAGAACGCGGCGGTGACGCATGGCGGCGCGGAACGATGCCTTGCCGATCGCCGTCTCCGAACGCGCATTGATCAGCAGCGGAAACTGCTTGGGATCCTTGACCCAGGAGGGCGTGAAACCCCAGCGCACGAGGACGGCGCGGCGATCCGGCTGATTGCTGCCCTTCTCCGGCGTCTCGCCTGAGACGACGACGAGGATCGGCTGCGTCGGGGCGATATTGTAGCGCGCCGGAAAGTCCTCCAGCTCGACCACTCCCAGCAGGTCCTGCAGCTCTTCCGGCGTCAATGTCAGGGCATAGCGTCCGCACATGAGATTGTCTTTGCACCCCGTCAGGCGACGGTCAAGGGTCGGTTGCGTCAGCTGCGCGGCGCAAAGAGGATGATCGCCGTGCCCGCCAGGCAGACCGCCGCGCCGCCGATATCCCAGCGATCGGGCACCCGGTTTTCGGCCAGCCAGAGCCAGAGGATCGACGCGGCGATATAGATGCCGCCATAAGCCGCGAAGGTGCGCCCGGCCGCCTCGCTGGGCACGAGCGTCAGCAGCCAGGCAAACAGCGCCAGCGACACCATGCCGGGCGCCAGCCACCAGACGGACTTGCCCATTTTCAGCCAGGCCCAGAAGGCAAAGCAGCCGGCGATCTCGAAGAGTGCAGCAAAGGCATAGATCAGGTAGGTCAGCGGTCTTTCCTTCGAATCGAACGTCCGGTACTCAGGCTGATATCCACGTTCGGCGATCGGAACATGGTGCGCAACCTTGAAAGCAGCTGGGACATGACAGAGACGGCATCGACGGCCAGGGCGGCATCCTCTGGCATTCTCGAGCGTGACGGCAGGTTTCTGCTGGTGCTGCGCCGCAATCCCCCCTCTGCCGACATGTACGCCTTCCCCGGCGGCCGGGCGGAACCGGGAGAGACGCCGGATCAGACGGCGCTTCGCGAGTTCCACGAGGAAACCGGCATTGCAGCCCGCAATCCGAAGCTGTTTTCCGAGTATGATCTGAAGACCCACGCCCCCGACGGCAGCATCAGCAGCCATTTCTATCTTTCGGTCTTCACCGTGGAGGCAGATGCGGATGCGGTTGCGGAAGCTGCCGACGATGCGGCCGCAATCGGCTGGTACAGTCTCGACGAGATCCGGCGGCTGCCGGTTCCGCAATCGGTGCTCGAGTGCGTGGAACGGCTGGCGCTTCGACAATAACCGCGTGGAAACTTGGCGCTGCGCCTTGTTCCCGACATCGCTTGCGTATCAACTATCAGCATGATTCCCGTACGACGCGTTTTCTTGTCTCTGTTCTTGTGCGCCGGTGCGGCGATATCCGCACCTGTGTGGGCTCAGGGCAAGAAGGCACCGCCTGCGGTTCCCGAGGCGCCGCCGCCCCCACCGGCTGCTGTGCCCTATGACGACAAGCTGCTGCGCTTTGCCGAAGTGATCGGTTCGGTGCATTATCTGCGAACGCTGTGCAAGGCCCCGGGCGGGGACGAATGGCGCGATGAGATGCAGCAACTGCTTGATTCTGAAGCGAAAGACGAGCCTCAGCGCAAGGAAAGACTGACCGCGGCCTTCAACCGTGGATACCGTGCCTTCGCCTCCGTCTATACCGATTGCACGGCATCCGCGATCGTGGCAGAAGAGCGCTACCGTAACGAAGGTGCAACACTGGCCACAGAAATTACTTCGCGTTTTGGAAATTGACGTTTAATTAACCTGTTTTCACTCCCGCGCGTGTCGTTTTGGGAAAAGGCTGATAGAGTTGTTAACCAGGCAGTAAGGCATGCAGTTCGAGGAAAAGAAAATGGAACCAAGCCTCAACGACATCGACGACATGATCGTCCACGAAAAGATGCAGGCGGCTTTGGAGTACCACAACGAGGCTTGGGCTGACGGCATGGCCGACGGCATCGAGCCCGAAATCATTGCCGACACCGCCATCATCCATGCCCTGCGCGAGACGATTCGCCTCCACGGCGAGAACAACGCGGAAGCCTTGCTCGATTCGCTGCGCGAACGGATGCTTGCTGGTGAGTTTTCTCCCAACCGCAGACTGCAGTAGAATTAGAGAGCCCGATGCAAACCGGTAAGGACAAGGCCCCGCGGCGGCTGATGGCGCCGCTTCTCGTTGCTTTATGCGTTGGTGCCGGTGTTCTGCCAGCGCCGGTGGCGCATGCGCTTTCCGAGCTGCACAAGGTTCCGGGCCAGCCCGACCCGCAGGCGACCGATCAGAAAAACAGCCAGCAACAGCAGCAAACGCAGACCCGGCCGGCGACGGCGCCGGGCGTACCGATGCCGGATCCGCTTGTTAACAAGGACAATGCCGGCAAGAGCACCGACAAGACGCCAGGCGCCACCGACGACGCCAAGTCTGTCGAGGTGATCTACGATATCAACAAGGCGCCGGAGCCGGTGCGCAAGATGCGCCAGCAGATCGTCGAGGCGGCGGCTTCCGGCGATCTGGAGCGGCTTCGCCCGCTGATGGGGACCGGCGCTCAGCAGACGCAGGTGACTGTCGGCGAGCCGACGGACGACCCGATCGGAACGCTGAAGGATCTCTCCGGAGATCCTGACGGTGACGAGATCCTCGCCATCATGCTCGACGTGATCTCCACCGGCTTCGTGCATGTCGGCGCTGGAACGTCCGATGAAGCCTATGTCTGGCCCTATTTCGCCGAGAAGGACCTGAAGGCATTGACGCCTCCCGAGCGTGTCGAGCTTTTGCGCATCGTCACCGCTGGGGATCTCTCCGACATGCAGGAATTCGGCGGCTACAATTTCTACCGCCTGGGCATCACGCCTGACGGCAAGTGGAAGTTCTTCACCGCAGGCGATTGATCGCAAGCCCTCCCCCGCCGCTTGCAGCGGCGGCGCGGAAGACTTAACTCTGAGCGACAACGAACGCGACAGGTCTCGCCATGCCATCCGTCTTTCTCCCGCACCGCGCGCTTTTCCGCATCGGCGGCGCGGATGCCGAATCCTTTCTGCAGAACCTGATCACCACCGATATCGTTTCGATGGCGCCAAACGAGGCGCGCCCCGGCGCGCTGCTGACGCCGCAGGGCAAGATCCTGTTCGACTTCATGATCTGGCGCGACGGCACGGATTTCATCATCGAGACCGATCGCGATCAGCATGATGCGCTGGTGAAGCGGCTGACGATGTACAAGCTGCGCGCCGCCGTGACGCTGGCGACCATCGAGGCCGACGGTGTGACCGTTTCCTGGGATGATGCAACCGCTGACGGCGCGGCCGACAGCCGGTTTGCCAAGGCTGGCATCACGCTGCACCGCCGCGAGGGCAAGCATGGCGCGGATGACGCCTTGCTCTATGATGCCTTGCGGGCAGCACATGGCATCGTCGCTTCGGGGCCTGATTACGCGCTGCAGGATATATTTCCGCATGACGCGCTGATGGACCTCAATGGCGGCCTGTCGTTCAAGAAGGGCTGCTATGTCGGCCAGGAAGTGGTTTCCCGCATGCAGCACCGCGGCACCGCGCGCCGGCGTGTGGTGACCGTCACTGCGGCTGGCGTCCTCCCAGCACCGGGCACGGAAATCACGGCCGCAGGCAAGCCTGTCGGCGCGCTCGGCACTGTCAGCGGCCAGACCGGTCTTGCCATCGTCCGTATCGATCGCGCCGGTGAAGCCATGGCTGCAGGTACGCCGCTGATGGCGGGCGATACCGCGGTGTCGCTGACGCTGCCCGCCTGGACCGGCCTGACCTTCCCGGCCGCCTCCGACGAGGCCAGCGCGTGACGAAGCCGCCCCGTGCCTGGCAACGCATGCTCTCCGGCAGGCGTCTCGATCTGCTCGATCCCTCGCCGCTGGATGTCGAACTCAGCGACATCGCCCATGGCCTTGCGCGTGTTGCGCGCTGGAATGGCCAGACCTCGGGCAATCATGCATTTTCGGTGGCGCAGCATAGTCTTGCCGTCGAGGATATCTTTCGCCGCCTCAATACAGCGAGCCCCGACGACTGCCTGATGGCCCTGCTGCACGATGCGCCGGAATATGTGATCGGCGACATGATCTCGCCGTTCAAATCCGTCGTCGGCGGTGGCTACAAGACGGTGGAGAAGCGGCTGGAAGCCGCCGTTCATCTGCGCTTCGGCCTGCCGCCGCACCCCTCGCGCGAGCTGAAGGACAAGATCAAGAAGGCCGACACGATCGCCGCCTATTTCGAGGCCACCTGCCTCGCGGGTTTCACGCCTGCCGAGGCGCAGAAATTCTTCGGCCAGCCGCGCGGGATCACTCGCGAGATGCTGCCGATGGAGCCGCTTCCGGCGGTCGAGGCGCAGCGGCTGTTCTGCGAACGGTTCGAGGCGATCGAAGCTCTCCGGAACGCCAGGCCGTGACGCCCCATATCGTCGTTTCACCGCTCTCGCGGATCGCCGAGATGGCGGTGCGCCACGGCGCCCGCGAGATGGTCAGCCTGATGGCCAAGGAACAGGCCTTTCACCGGCCGGGCGTCATCGCCGCCGACCGCCATCTGCTGCTGCACATGAACGACATCGCCTTCAAGGGCACCGGCAATCTCGTTGCGCCCGATGAGGCCCATGTGCAGAAGATCATCGATTTCGCTGCCGGCTGGGACGACAGCGCGCCGCTGCTTGTCCATTGCTGGATGGGAGTGTCGCGCTCGCCTGCCGCAGCACTTGTTGCCGCCCTTGCGCGAGTGCCCGATCAGGACGACCGGGAGCTTGCGCAACGGCTGCGCACCGCCTCGCCCCATGCGACGCCGAACACCCGAATCATCGAGATCGGCGACAACCTGCTGAAGCGCGATGGCAGGCTGATTGCCGCCGTTCGCGCCATTGGCCGCGGCGCCGATGCCGACGGCAACGCGCCTTTCGTGCTGTCCATCGCTCCCGATAAAAGTGGTTGACGCCCCGGTACCCTGCCCCATCTAGCGAAGGGCAATGGAAATTCGAGGTATGACAGCAGGCATGGAACAGGCAACAGACGTCATCGTCGCAACGCGCACGGCGCTCAGCCAGGCAAGCGCGCTCGCAGTTCAATATTCCTTTTCGATTCTCGGGGCGATCATTCTGCTGATCGTCGGCTGGGCGATGGCGAGCTTTCTCAGCCGCTGGGCCTATGAGGGGATTTCCCGCGTTCGCGGCATCGACGAGACGCTGGCGCGCTTCTTCACCAACGTGCTGCGCTATGCGCTGCTCATCCTCGTCTTCATCACCGTACTCGGCCAATTCGGCGTGCAGACGGCCTCGATCATCGCCACTCTCGGCGCTGCCGGTCTGGCCATCGGGCTGGCGCTGCAAGGCACGCTGCAGAATATCGCCGCCGGCATCATGCTGTTGATCCTGAGGCCGTTCCGGGTGGGTGAATATATCGAAACCAGCAGCATCTCCGGCACGGTTCGCGAGATCGGCTTGTTTGCGACGGAGTTCAAGACCGGCGATGGGCTCTACAGGCTGGCGCCGAATTCCATTCTCTGGAACACGCCGATCACCAATTACAGCCGCGAACCGACGCGCCAGAACGAGGTGAAGGTCGCGGTCGCCTATGCCGACGATCTGGATGCGGCGATGGAGCGGCTGGTGTCGCTGGCCAAGCAGGATCAGCGTGTGCTGAAATCGCCGGCTCCCAGCGCTTTCGTCGATACGATCGGCGGCGCGACGATCAGCGTGACGCTGCGCTATTGGGCAAAGACCGGCGACTGGTGGCTGCTCAGCCGCGATATGGTGAAGCGGATCAAGCTCAGTTTCGACGAAGGCGGCCATCTGCTGCCGGTGACCGCGGCCAATGGCAACGCGCTGCCCGAAGCCGCTCCTGTCGAAGAGAAGACAACAGGTCCGAGCAGACGCGCAGCAGCCAAGAACCAGCCGTCCAGGCCATAGCGCGAACGGAACGTTTTGACTCGCTGCCGGTTAATCTCTCAAGGAGATTGATCTATGCCACTGCCGAACTACCGCGATACATTTTTGCAAAGCCTGCAGACGCTCAAGGGGCTAACCGGTGATTCCGGCGAGTATGTGCGGTTTCGCTGGCAGGCGATCTATCTGACGCGCGGCCAATTCTCCTATTTCTTCCGCGGTGCGCTCGATGGCACCAGCGCCGGGTTTTCGGGCCAGCAGATCGACCTCGTCAGCGGCGAGGTCAGCGTCATCCCGGCGCAATCGGTGGGCCTCTATGGCGCGACCTTCGGGCTCAACGAAGCAATCACCGCCTATAGCGGGCCGCAGAAATCGGTCATCGAAGTCGCCCATGCCTTCACCGAGGCGAGCGAGATGGATTACCACCCGGAATTCTTCTACGTCAGGATGAACCTGCTGCACACAGCCAGCGACAGCAAGATGGGCTTCGCCCGCGACCCGCGGCTCAGGGAAAACACCAACCTGATCTTCGTCGGGCTGGAAGATCAGATGACGTCGGAGCTGCTGGAGGAAAGCGACATCGCCCGCTGGGTGGCGCAGGAAAAGCCGATGGCATCGGCCGATTGGTATGCGGAGCGGTATTATTATGGGTGAGGGAGATTATTTAATCACCCCACACGCCAGCCTCTCGCCCGCATCGCCCGACGGCTGGCTGCGATAGTCATCCGAATTTGCGTGGATCATCAGCGCCCGCCCGCGGATGCCGTCCTTCTTGCCATCCAGCGTCACCATGCTGTCGAAGACCTGGGCGCGGAGGATGCCGTCCTGACCGACATACTGGTTTGGCATGTCGCCGGCATGCGGACCCTTTGCCGCCAGGAAGCCGTGTTCGGCATCTGTCGGGTTGAAATGCTTGCCGGCCGATTCGTGACGGGTGGCGGCGTCGCATTTGCCGGTTTCGTGGACGTGGAAGGCGACCCACTTATTGGCGGGCAGACCGGAGACCTCGACTTCGAGCATCACGCCGCCATTTGCTGCGGCGGTCAGCGTTGCCCGGCCGCTCTCCTTGCCTTTGCCGTCGACAAAATTGGCGGTCGCGGTCTGCTTGTCCTGCGCATTGGCGGCGAAGGCCGGGGCTGCGAGCGTCAGCGCAGCAATGACGATGGTCGTTTTCATGAGGGTTCCCTTCCGCTTGGCTATCGTTGTCCAACGCCTCACTGCCGAAGGGGTTCCGGCAAAAACAAAAGCCGGCCAAATGGCCGGCTTCGTGAATACGGTCTGCGTTCGCCTCAGGAGGCGATATCGAGATCGTATTGGCCGTAGGTGCTGCGATAGAGATCGGGCGAACCATCATCATTGGATGCCGCGAAGGTCATATCGGTACCGGTCGTACGCATGCCCATCATCAGGGCAAGAACATTGTCGGTTGCTGTCGAGCGCGGCTCATGCTTCGGCTCTTCACTCAGTTCAGCGAGAATACCAGGCTTCTCGTCAGCTGCACGTTCGCCACGGCTCAAAACGCCGTCGCCATTCGTGTCGAGCCGGGAAAGCGTTGCCAAATAGGCATATGCCGTGTCTGAAACAGATGTAACTTGGGCCATACAAACCTCCGTCCACCGCCTTAATTCTTCGGTGCTGTCTGTACGCAATACAAATTGGGAAAATCGAACTGGTCCGGGGATACCCCGAATAGTGAGTCGGGTCAACAAGCTGTTAACTTCCCATTAAGGAAGGTTGACAAAGCGTTCAGAGGTGATCGCGCCGGCGGGTTTTCCACGGCTTCGCCCCTCATGCGAAAGGCGCATTGCAACTCTCTGCCCGAAGCCCTATTCCGGGCCTCCATACCAACGATTGCGGTGACGAGAATGCATCAGGCCGAAGCCTTTGCCCCCTTCGAGAGCCTTGCGGCTGAGCTTATTCCATTTGCCACCGAGGGCGACGACGGTTCGCATGATCTGGCGCATGTGCTGCGCGTCTTCAAGAACGCCATGCGCATCCAAAAGAGCGAAGGCGGCGATGCGCGCATTCTGGCCGCTGCCGTGCTCCTGCATGATTGCGTTGCCGTCGAGAAGAGTTCGCCGCTCCGCTCCAAGGCCTCGGCGCTCGCGGCACAGAAGGCATCCGGGATCCTGCAGAAGCTTGGCTGGACTGCAGAGGATATCGCAGCCGTTTCGCATGCGATCACCGCACACAGCTTCTCCGCCAATGTTACGCCCGAGACGCTGGAAGCGAAGATGCTGCAGGATGCCGACCGGCTCGACGCGATCGGCGCTGTCGGCGCTGCCCGCTGTTTCTATATCGCCGGGCGCATGGTCTCCGGGCTCTACGATCCCTTCGATCCCGGCGCCAAGGAGCGCCCGCTCGACGACAAGCGCTATGCAATCGACCATTTCCAGACCAAACTGTTCAAATTGGCCGATGGCTTCCAGACGGGAGCAGGACGCGGACTGGCGGCAGAACGCGACAAGCGGTTGCGTGATTTCCTCGCCGACTTCATGGACGAAATCTAGGCTTCAGGAGACAGCATGCAGGTCAGCGATCTCTTCATCTACCCGCTCAAGAGCGCCAGGGGCATTGCGCTTCCCTCTTCTGCGATCGACGCATTCGGCCTGCCGGGCGACCGGCGGGCAATGATCACGGACGCTGACGGACAATGCATCACCCAGCGCGAACTGCAGGATCTGGCGCGCATCGATGTTCGCCCGGAAGCCGCAGCGTTCCGTCTGCTGATGGATGGCAAGGGCGAGATCGCGGTTCCGCCGCCACAACCGGACAGGCGGATGGATGTCGTCATCTGGAAGACGCCTGTGAATGCCGCCGTTGCCGATGACGGGAGCAACAGCCGCCTGTCGGAATGGCTGGGACGTGAGGTCAAGCTGGTGTTCTTCGATGCCGCCGCCGAGCGAATTGCCAGCCCGGAATGGGCCGGGCCGGACACGCCGGTGACCTTTGCCGACGGCTATCAGATCCTGGTGACGACGACGGGATCGCTGAAGGCGCTGAATGCCGATCTGGCCAGCCATGCGGAAGGCGAAATCGGCATGGAACGTTTCCGCCCGAACATCGTCATCGATATCGACGAACCCTGGCCCGAGGACCGCTGGGCGGCGATCGAGATCGCCGGCATCCGGCTCGATCTCGTCAAGCCCTGCGCCCGCTGCATCATGACGACCCAGGACCAGGTCACCGGCTCGCGCGACGTGCCGAACCCGATGCCGGCGATGGGCCGTGTGCGCATGTCGGCGGACCGGCGCGTACCGGGGCCGCTGTTCGGCTGGAACGCAACGCCGCGCGGCACCGGCACGATCGCCATCGGCGACACCGTGACGGTGATCGAGGAACGGCCGGAAGGCTGGGCCTTCAAGGTGCGTAACCGCGGCTAGAGGCCGGAAAGCGCCTCGTCGATCCTGCTCATCACATCTGATGGCAACGGGCCCTTCGCCAGGGCACCGGCATTTTCCTCGACCTGGGCGACCGTCCGGAAACCGGGGATCGGCAGGGTGCGGGGCGAGCGGCCCCAGAGCCAGGCGAGCGCGCCCTGCGTCGGCGTCCTGCCGCCATCGGTGAGGAGATTTCTGACGGCGTCGAGACGGGCGGCGAATTCAGGGGCGATCTTTCCGTCCTTGAAATAGATCATCCAGTCGAGGCTTGCGCCGCGGACGTCCTTTTCGCCGACAGTCTTGCCCGGCGTGAACTTGCCGCTGAGCAGCCCCATGGCCAGCGGGCCGCGGTTGATCGAGATCAGGCCGTTCTTCTCGATGAGGGCGATCATCTCCGGCACCGGCTCGAAGACGTTCATCGTATGCTGCACGGAGACGAAGCCGTTGCGATCGAGATGGCGGGCCGCCCGGTCCGGATAATCGGTGCTCCAGCCGAAAGCGTCGATCTTGCCCTCGGCCTTCAGGGTCTCGAGCGTCCCGAAGACCTCGTCGGAAGCTTCGAGCGGAAAGTCGTTCAGATGGAACTGCAGCAGATCCAGCCGCTCGCGACGCAGGCGACGCAGCGAGGTTTCCGCCGATTGCCGGATGAAGGCCGGGTCGGCAAACGCGCCGGTCGCCTGCCTGGTCTTTTCGTCGGTCGCATGGCCGAACTTGGTGGCGACGACGATATCGTCGCGATTGCCGATGGCGCGGCCAACCACCTCCTCGGAATGCCCTGCCCCGTAATTCGAGGCAGTATCGAAAAAGCGGATGCCGAGATCGACCGCACGGTTGATGGCGCGGATCGATTCGCCGTCGTCCACTTCGCCCCAGCCAAGCGGGATATCGCCGGCATAGAACGGCCCGCCGATCGCCCAGCAGCCCATGCCGAGGCGCGGGATCTCGCGGCCGTTCCAGAGGGTGATCGCCGTCGTGTTGTCAGGTTTGGTCAGCATATCGTTTTCCTCCACCATCTGCCGTTGCCGAAGAGATAGGGAGCGAGAGCGGCGTGGTAAACCGTCAAATCCGCAGCATATCTTTCACCGGTGAAAAACCGCGCTTCAGGCGGAGAGTTTGCCATCCGGCGGCAGGGCTGCTGCCGAGGCGTTGATCGCCTTCAGTGCCGACTGGATGAAACCGTCGCGGGCCGATGCCGCCTCGATGCCGCGCGGCTCGTAGACATGGCGGTGGAGAAAGAAGCTGGTCAGGCGGAAGGCGGCGGCGAGATTGTCGTAATCGGCCGCGTGATTGCCCTCGCCCGCCAGAAACGACGGCAGCAGCAGCATCTTGTCGGCATAGGGCCTGCCTGCAGCCCGGCAGACGGCGCGGCCGGATTTCGGCGAGACATAGGCGAGATCGGTCTTGACGCCGGTCGCCGCACATTCGCTGAGATCGATGCCGTAACCGAGGTCGTTCAGCACCGCGAGTTCGAAGCGGACGAACAGCTCACCGGCATCGGCAGGATTGTGGAGATTGTCGAGAATGACCTCCAGCGCGTCGTAGAGATGCGGATGCGGATCACGCTCGGGCAGCAGGCGCAGCAACGCTCCCATCGCCTGCACGCCGTAAACGGCGGTGGCGCTCTCCATCAGCCGCGCGGCGCGCAGCTGCAGCGGCTCGATCCTGAATTCGCCAAGATGCTCGTCAAGGCGCGCACGCCAGATGACATCGACTTCATTGCCCGGCTGCAGCACCGGCTGCATGCTGCGCGAACGGCCGGAACGGACGAGACCGAGGTGGCGGCCGCGATCGCGCGTCATCACCTCGGCGATGACGCTTGTCTCGCCGTGGCGCTTCACGCCCAGAACGATTGCATGATCCTGCCATTGCATCGGCAACAAACCTCAGACTTCAGGAATCGATCCTAGAGCAAGGCGTCGCAAATGTCATGGAAGCCGTCATTCGCCCGGAAAGAGCTTGTCCAGAAAATCGCGCATCGCGCCTTCGTCGAAGGGCTTTACGAGCAGAGGCACCTGCTGCAGGTCGGCTGGAAAATCCTGGCTGTCGGAATAGCCGCTGACGAAACCGAACGGAATGCCGCGGTCATTCAGATGGCGGGCAAAGCCGAAGCTCATGGATTCGCCGAGGTTCACATCGAGAAGCGCGAAATCGTAGCTCTCGGCGTTCACGGCCTCCATGGCCTGATCCAGGCTGTTGGCAATGTCGATCGTCTCGACGCCGACGGCGCGCAGAATGTCTTCTGCTTCCATCGCAATGATAAGACTGTCTTCCAGAACCAGAACACGGGTTGCGTTCATGATTTATGCCCCTCGCTGTGCGCCGCTGACGGCGCGCACCGTCTTATCAAACCGCATTTTTACCTCAGATGCCCTCTTGGACGGGTGCTCGCCGCACCGGAAACGGTTCGGCCTGCAACCCGACGTCCCCTTCGCTCCATAAGACAGCGAACCGGGAGAAAAAGTGGCATGTCCGGACCTTATTTTCCATAGCACTGATTTGCATTTAAAAAAGACATAGTTGCTGAAACGCTTATATGAAAGGGCGTTTCCCGCTAGGCAGTCCTTCCCAGCCGGCGATATCCAGCAGCCCCTCGCCGTTCAGCACTTCGCAGCCCCGTTCCTGCCAGCGGATCAGCCCGCGCTCGGCAAGCTTCTTCAACGTCTTGTTGGTGTGGACGATCGACAGGCCGAGCGTATCGGCGATGTGCTGCTGGGTGATCGGAATAAATTTCCGCCCATTGAAGAGGTTGAGCCGCTTACCGCGCTCGTAGAGGAAAGCAACAAGATAGGCGGCGCGCTCGAGCGCGGTGCGACGGCCGATGCTCAGCAGATGCTCGTCGAGGATGCGCTCCTCCTGCGCGGCGATCCAGGTGATGTCGAAGGCGAGCGAGGAATGCTTGTTATAGAGCGTCATCAGCTTGTCGCGCTCGAAGACGCAGAGCGAGACCGGCGACAGGGCCTCGACGGAATGCTGCATCTCGCCCATGATCGTGCCCTGCAGACCGATCAGGTCACCGGGCATGATATAGTTCAGGATCTGGCGACGGCCGTCTTCCAGAGACTTGTAGCGGAAGCCCCAGCCCGAGAGCACCGTGAAGAGATGGGCGCTGTTGGCGCCCTCGACGAGGATCGTGGCACCGGCATCGGCGGCCAGTTCCCCCTTCTTGAAGCGCGAGACGAAATCCAGTTCGTCGCCGCTGAATTCGCGGAAATGCGGCAAGGGCCGCAACGGACACTGTTCGCACGGTGTCTTGAAGGAGTGTGTCGGTTTTGACGTTGCCATCCCAGCCCTGCGCCCCGAAAAAGCGGCGCATCATGTCCAGCGCGCCGTTCAGGGCGCACAATGCGCGGGATGGCGTTTTTGTTCCGCGAACGGTTGGGATTTTTTATTGAAAAACAAGGATGTGGGTGGGGCTAGATGGTTTTCCTGCCAGCGGAGCGTGCGGAGCCCCCTCATCCGCCCTTCGGGCACCTTCTCCCCGCGGGGGAGAAGGGAATGGAGAGGTTGCGGCTTGCCCCTTCTCCCCTCGGGGAGAAGGTGGCTCGAAGAGCCGAATGAGGGGGGCCGCAGACGCTAAGCGCTATCCCCTCACCTACCTTTTATCGCGGGAAATCCAGTCCCATTTCGCGGAACCGCTCGGGATCGTCGCCCCAGTTCTCGCGGACCTTCACGAACAGGAAAAGATGAACATTCTGCTCGAGGATTTCCGAGAGCTCGCGGCGGGAGGCCGACGAGATCGCCTTGATCGTTTCGCCGCCCTTGCCGAGAGCGATCTTCTTCTGGCTGTCGCGCTCGACATAGATGACCTGCTCGATGCGCACCGAGCCGTCCTTGCGCTCTTCCCACTTCTCTGTCTCGACGTGAGATGAATAGGGAAGCTCTTGGTGCAGGCGCAGGAAGAGCTTCTCGCGGGTGATTTCGGCCGCCAGCTGGCGCATCGGCAGATCGGAGATCTGGTCTTCCGGATAATACCAGGGGCCCTCAGGCAGCGTCTCGGCGAGATAGTTCATCACGTCGTCGCAACCCGAACCGTTCTCGGCCGAGATCATGAAGGTCTGGTCGAACTGGACCGTCTGGTTTGCCGTTGCCGCGAGCGCCAGAAGCAGTTCGCGGTTGACGCGGTCGATCTTGTTCAGAACCAGGATCTTCCGCTGCGGGACTTCTTTCAGCCCTTCCAGAATAGCCTCGGCATCGCCGCGCAATCCGCGCTCGCTGTCGATCAGCAGCATGATGACGTCGGCATCCTTGGCCCCGCCCCAGGCGGAGGTGACCATGGCGCGGTCCAGCCTGCGGCGCGGCTTGAAGATACCGGGCGTGTCCATGAAGACGATCTGGGCGTTGTTGTGGATCGCGATGCCGCGGACAACGGCACGCGTTGTCTGCACCTTATGGCTGACGATCGATACTTTGGCGCCGACGAGGCGGTTCACCAGCGTCGACTTGCCGGCATTCGTCGGCCCGATCAGGGCAACGAAGCCGGAATGGGTCGGGCCATGCGTTTCTGCGGCGCCGTCGGGCGCGATGTCGTTTTCTTCGGTCATTGTTCCGTCAATTCCCGGCAGAGGGTTTCTGCCAAATACCTTCACGTTCCAGCATCTTCGTCGCAGCCACCTGTTCGGCTGCGCGCTTGGAACGGTCCACGCCCGTTTCAGGAGCCACACCGGCCACTTCAACGGTCACTGTAAAGCGCGGATCATGATCCGGGCCGCTGCGTTCTTCAACACGATATAGGGGCGTCACGCCAAATTTCGCGTGCGCCCATTCCTGCAATTCGGTTTTCGCGTCGCGGCGGGCGCCATCGGCCCTGACCGCACGCTTCTCCCAATACTTCAGAATGAAGCCGCGGGCGATCTCCAGCCCGCCATCGAGATAGAGCGCGGCGATCAGGCTTTCCACCACGTCGGCGCGCACATTCATCATTCGCTTTCCGGTCAGCTTCTTCACATCTGAACCGGTGCGGATGAAAAGATGCAGATCGAGCTCGTCAGCAACGGAAGCGCAGGTATCGGCGCTGACCAGCTGGTTCAGCCGCACCGAGAGCTCGCCTTCCGCAGCATTGCCGAACGTCTTGAAAAGCAGCTCGGCGATGCAGAGGCCGAGCACTCTGTCGCCGAGGAATTCCAGACGTTCGTAATTGCCGCCCTTTTGCGTGCGGGCGCTGGCATGTGTCAAGGCACGGTCCAGGCGCCCCTTCTCGGCGAACTCATGACCGATCAAGCTTTCAAGCTTGGAACGGTCGGCCGCCGAGAGCGTCTGAGCCTTCGTCATTCAACAACCTTGAAGAGGCGGTCCCAACGCATGTTGGACGGCCATTTCCAGATTTCGCGGAACGAGGTGTCGTTGCCGAGCGAGAAGAAGATGACGCTGGCGCGGCCGACGAGATTTTCGGCCGGAACGAAACCGACGTCGAAACGGCTGTCGAGCGAGTTGTCACGGTTGTCGCCCATCATGAAATAGTGGCCTTCGGGGACGACGAATTCCTGGGTGTTGTCGCCGCGCGAAACCGGCGACTGGTCGAGCGTGTCGTAGGTCTTTCCGTCGTCGAGCGTTTCACGGAACACCGGAACGTCCTGGCCCGGATCCTGCGCATAGTCGGAATTGAAGGTGCCGTCGGCAACCTTCGGAACCGGCTTGCCATTGATGAAGAGCACGCCGTTGGTCACCTGGATCTTGTCACCAGGCAGGCCGACGAGACGCTTGATGTAATCGACTTCCGGATTCGGCGGGAAGCGGAAGACGACGATATCGCCGCGCTTCGGCTCGCTTTCGAAGATGCGGCCGGAAAAGAGGTTCGGCGAGAAGGGCAGCGAGTATTTCGAATAGCCGTAAGCGAACTTGTTGACGAAGATGTAGTCACCGACCAGGAGCGTCGGCATCATGGAGCCCGACGGGATGGTGAAAGGCTGGAAGAAGACGGTGCGGATCACCATCGCCAGCAGCAATGCCTGGATGATGACCTTGATGTTTTCCCACAGAGCGTTCGGCTTGGTATCGGCTTTTTCGGACACGCAGTCTTATTCCTCAAAGGCGCCGAAGCGGCGCAATTCTATAGTTGCTTCTCTCTAGCGGCTTCGGCCGGTGGCGGCAATGGCGCGAACATTAAAAGCGACGACAGGCCGCGGCTCAGATGCCTTCCGGCAGCGCCTCGATGATCACGAATGCCTGAGCAAGCGGATAATCATCGGTTATTGTCAAATGAATGACCGGCCGGTGCGCTGCAGGCATCATTGCCTGCAGGATTTCGGCCGCCCCGCCCGTCAGGCGCATCGTCGGCTTGCCGCTCGGCAGATTGACGACGCCCATATCCTTCCAGAAGACACCCTGGGCGATGCCCGTTCCAAGAGCCTTCGAGCAGGCTTCCTTGGCGGCGAAGCGTTTGGCGTAGGATTCGGCCCGGTTCGCCCGGCGGTCGGAGCGGGCCCGCTCGACGTCGGTAAAGCAGCGGTTTGTGAAACGCTCGCCAAAACGCTCGATCGATTTCTCGACGCGCCTGATATCGATGAGATCGCTGCCAATGCCGATGATCATGAAAGGTCCTTCTGCGGGCGAGACGTCATACCGTCGGCACGTCATGCTCGGCGATGGCGAGACGGAGCTTGGCGCGATCCATCAACCGCGTGCGGCGGCGCGACTGAAAGCCACTGACGGTGTAGTATGTCAGCATATAAAGCACAACGGATGTGACGGCGGCGGGCGGGATGGCGCCGATCAGCATCGGCTCCAACACCGGGCGCCAGAGCTCGGTGAAATGCAGCTGATGGAACATCTCGTGGAGATCGATCTGCTGACCTGCCAGCGTATCCTTGCGCGCCAGCAGCAGATGTCCGATTTCCCAGGTGATGCCCCAGATGAAGGGATAGGTCAGCGGATTGCCGAAGGCGGCGCATCCGAGTGCGGCGGCCACCATGCTTCCCGACAGGAAGTAGGTGATGACGAAGGCCATGATGAAATGCACGCCGATGAATGGCGTCCAGGACACGAAGACGCCGGCAGCCACGCCCGCCGCAACGGCATGCGGCGAGGCCGTCAATCTGAGGACGCGCATCTTCAAGTAACGCATGGGGCGCAGAAAGCCTTTGCGGGGCCAAAAGGCCTCGCGCATTCTTTCTCGGAATCCTGCGGGTTTTCTACGGCGGAACAACATGGCGGCTATTTAGTGCAGGGCACCTCACCATGACAAGAGCGGCGAATAATCACGGTTACCGCCAGCCGCGCCGTCCAGTCTCTTCGCGCAGGGCGCACATCACATAGAGCGCTCCATCACAGTTTCGGAAGTATTATTCGCAGATTAACGGGCGCGGAACAGACCGCGGTCAACCTGACGCTGACGATATTCAAGATCAATACGGTCATGCGAACCGTTCAGGTAGGCCATTTCACGTTCCTGGGCGCTCGGAGCGCGAAGGGCACGGGCGATTTTCTTGATAGGACCAAACATAACGTTGTCTCTTTCTTTCGTTCATTCTCTGATGACACGGAAGATAGGTGCTGCAGCGCACAATTACCAACGCTCTAATACGAGTGCAGCCATGCGCATAATGCATACATGGCCTTTTCGTCGTGCAAATTTGGTCACAAAACGATCATAAAATGTGCAGACGCCTCAGTCGTAGAGGCGCCGCACTGTGGCAATGCAGTCCAGTTCCTTGAGCTGAGCGAGCATCTGGTTCAGCTGGCGCAGGTCCCAGACCTCAATATCCAGCGTCATTTCGGTGAAATCGGCGGCAACACGCACCGTGTTCAGGATGCGGATGTTGACGTCGAGACCGCCAACCGTCTGCGCCACTTTTGCAAGGGTGCCCGGCTCGTTCAGCGCATTGACCAGAATGCGGGCCATGAAGCGCGACTTGTTGGCCTCGTCGAGATCCCAGCGAACATCGATCCAGCGGTCCGGCTGGTCGTCGAAATGCTGGAGGGCGGAGGACTGGATCGGATAGATGGTGATCCCCTTCCCCTTCTCCATGATGCCGACGATACGATCGCCGGGCACTGCACCTGTCGGCGCGAACTGCACGGCGATGTTGCTGGAGATGCCGCGGATCGGAACCGCGTCGACGCCCGGCTCGCCTGCCAGAAGGCCCGCTTCGGCACCTTCCTTGTTCTTGCCCGGCACCTTGAAGATCATGCCCGAGGCGCTGCGGACGTTGAACCAGCCCTCGTCGCCGCTCGGCTTGACGGTGACGCGCTCGTCCTGGTGATCCGGATAGACGGCGCGCAGCACGTCGAGCGACGACATCTCGCCACGGCCGACGGCGGCGATCGCATCCTCGACATCCTTCTGGCCGAGACGGTGAAGTGCAGGCTTCATCGCATCGCGCGAGAAGATTTTGCCGGCGCGGTCGAAGGTGCGCTCGAGAATACGGTGGCCGAGGCCGGCATATTGCTTGCGGATGGCCATGCGGGTTGCGCGGCGGATGGCAGCACGCGCCTTGCCGGTGACGACGATCTCTTCCCAAGCGGCCGGCGGCACCTGCACGCCGGAACGGATGATTTCGACTTCGTCGCCATTCGCCAGCCGCGTCACCAGCGGCATGATGCGGCCGTTGATCTTGGCGCCGACAGTGGTGTCGCCGATATTGGTGTGGACGGCATAGGCAAAATCGATCGGGGTGGCGCCGCGCGGCAGGGCGATCAGCTTGCCCTTCGGCGTGAAACAGAAGACCTGGTCCTGGAAGAGCTCGAGCTTGGTGTGCTCGAGGAATTCTTCCGGGCTGTCGCCTTCGGCCAGCGCCTCGATCGTGTGGCGCAGCCAGGAATAGGCATTGGATTCGCGTGACAGGATATCGCCGTCAGGCGTCGTCGCGCCGTCCTTGTAGAGGGTGTGGGCGGCGATACCGTATTCGGCGATCTCGTGCATGCGCTTGGTGCGGATCTGCAGCTCGATACGCTGCGAGGACGGGCCGACGATGGTGGTGTGCAGCGAACGGTAGTCATTCTGCTTCGGCGTCGAGATATAATCCTTGAAGCGGCCGGGAACGACGCGCCAGCGGGTGTGGACGATGCCGAGCGCCCGGTAGCAGGCAGGGATTTCATCGACGAGGATGCGGAAACCGTAGACATCCGACAGCTGCTCGAAGGACAGCGACTTCGACTGCATCTTGCGGAAGACCGAATAGGGCTTCTTCTGGCGGCCCTTAACGTAAACGCTCGCCATGCCGTTCGCCACGAGCAGATCGCGCAGTTCCGTCTCGATCTTCTTGACGAGGCCTTCATTGCGCTGGGAGAGCTCCTCCAGGCGCTTGGTGACGGTCTCATAGGCTTCCGGGTTGATGTGGCGGAAGGAGAGCTCCTCGAGCTCGTCGCGCATGTCCTGCATACCCATGCGGCCGGCGAGCGGCGCATAGATATCCATCGTCTCTTCCGAAATGCGGGCACGCTTGTCGGCGGCCATGTGGTCGAGCGTGCGCATATTGTGCAGACGGTCGGCCAGCTTGACGAGCAGCACACGCACATCGTCGGAAATGGCGAGCAGCAGCTTGCGCAGATTCTCGGCCTGCTTCGCCTTCTTGGTGACGAGGTCGAGCTTCTTGATCTTGGTGAGACCCTCGACGAGACGGCCGATATCCTCGCCGAACAGTTCGTCGATCTCGGCGCGCGTCGCCGTCGTATCCTCGATCGTGTCATGCAGCAGGGCGACCGCAATCGTCGACTCGTCGAGATGCATGTCGGTCAGAATGGCCGCGACTTCGAGCGGATGGGAGATGTAGGGATCGCCGCTGGCGCGCTTCTGCTGGCCATGCTTCTGCATGGCGTAGACATAGGCTTTGTTCAGCAGAGCTTCATTGGCGTCGGGCTTGTATTTCTGCACCCGCTCCACGAGCTCGTACTGACGCATCATCCCGAAAATACTCCGACAAAAATAAAAGCGCGCCAATCAACGATTGGCGCACGGATCATCAATATTATGCCGGAGCAATAAAGGCGCAAGATTGACGATTGGTAATCGTCAAATCATTTGGCGCACCGGACAGGCAGCGACTTAGTAGTCGTCGCTCTTTTCCGGCGGCACGAGGCCTTCGATACCGGCCAGAAGCTCTTCTTCCGACATCTGGTCGAACGTGATGGTTTCCGGCTGATCGTCCTGATCTTCGCCATCGGCAGCCGATACGCCGCCAGCAGCAATCAGGCTGGCCGGATCTGGCTCGGGCTCGTCGACTTCGACATGCTTCTGCAGCGAATGGATCAGGTCTTCCTTCAGGTCGTCGGGAGACAGGGTCTCGTCTGCGATTTCGCGCAGAGCTACAACCGGGTTCTTGTCGTTGTCGCGATCGATGGTGATCGAGGCACCCTGGGAAATCAGCCGGGCGCGGTGGCTGGCAAGCAGAACCAGCTCGAAGCGGTTCTCTACTTTGTCGATGCAATCTTCAACTGTGACACGGGCCATTGCCTGTCCTTTGCGGTCGTGATCTCGGGATTGGTACGCCCGATACAATTAAAACCCGGCGAATTCAAGTTTTTCGTGCGTAGGCCTGCGGTTTACGGCCTATCCTGTTAAAATCGCACGGAGAATATGACATTTCCACCAATAGTTGCTTGGAATATGCCGAATCGTGCCCTAAATCTCCTGTATATGAATAATTCATAAATTACGGATTATTCCTCTCGCCAGTTAAGCCATTGTTTTTATGTGTTTTTGACGAGAGACTATTTGGATTACTCTAATTGGATTGGCAGGCGATGTTCGACCCACGGGAAAAAATTGCGCTCTTTATCGATGGCGCCAACCTTTATGCGGCATCCAAGAGCCTCGGCTTCGATATTGACTACCGCAAGCTGCTGAAAGCATTCCAGAAACGCGGCTACCTGCTGCGTGCTTACTATTATACGGCGTTGATCGAAGACCAGGAATATTCCTCGATCCGCCCGCTGATCGACTGGCTCGATTACAACGGCTACAAGGTTGTAACCAAGCCTGCCAAGGAATTCACCGACTCCATGGGCCGCCGCAAGATCAAGGGCAACATGGATATCGAACTCGCGATAGACGCGATGGAACAGTCCGAGACCGTCGATCACCTCGTCATCTTCTCCGGCGACGGCGATTTCACGACGCTGGTCGAAGCGCTGCAGCGCCGCGGCCGCAAGGTTTCGATCATCTCGACGATGGCAACCCAGCCGCCGATGATCGCCGACGATCTGCGCCGCCAGGCCGATCACTTCATCGATCTTCTGTCTCTCAAGGCAGAAATCGGCCGCGATCCTTCCGAGCGGCCGCAGAGGCAGGTCGAGGCTCCCGCAGCCGCCGAGACCGACGAATAAGACCGGCTGGCCGGTTCACCTGCGTGATCCGGCTGCATCCTTCTTCCATGATGAATTTGTGCCATCGGACCGTGATCTTCGATTACGGTCCGATTGTCTTTTAGCGCGCGGGCAAGGCCCGAAGGCGCTGAGGATCAGCGATTGTCCTTGAGCAACCGGCTCTTCTGCCGGTTCCAATCGCGTTCCTTCTCCGTCTCGCGCTTGTCGTGCAGCTTCTTGCCCTTGGCGAGGGCGAGTTCCATCTTGGCGCGGCCCTGTTCGTTGAAGTAGATCTTCAACGGCACGAGCGTCATGCCTTCGCGGTTGATGCCGGAGCGCAAGCGATTGATTTCACGTGCAGACAGCAGCAGCTTGCGGCGGCGGCGCGGCTCGTGATTGAAGCGGTTGGCCTGCAGATATTCCGGCAGATACGAATTGATCAGCCAGATTTCGCCGCCTTCATCCGATGCGTAGGATTCAGCGATGTTGGCCTTGCCGTCGCGCAGCGCCTTGACCTCGGTGCCCATCAGCATGAGCCCGGCCTCATAGGTATCGATGATCTCGTAGTTGAAGCGCGCCTTACGGTTTTCGGCGACGACCTTCTTGACGATGCGCTGGCTGCCTTTGGGGGCCATGACGAAATTCCAACTGCTTGGGGCGCACGACGGCGCGCCCTCATTTCCTGCCACTTATGTAGGGGAACCACCCGTGCTTGTGAAGACGGGCGAGCCCGCCCTCACCTTTGGTTCAGTTCAACAGGCCGGCGTGACGGAGCGCTGCGTCCATGGCGGCTTCCGTGCCGGCTTCCAGCGAGGCGACCAGCGGCGAGCGAACGTTGCGGCTCATGCGGCCAAGCTTGGCCAGACCGTATTTCGCGCCACAGACGCCCGGCTCCATGAACACTGCCTTGTGCAGCGGCATCAGCCGGTCCTGATATTCCAGCGCCTTGACGTAATCACCAGCCAGCGTTGCCGCCTGGAACTCCGCACAGAGGCGCGGCGCCACATTGGCAACGACCGAAATACAGCCGACGCCACCATGGGCGTTGAAGCCTAGCGCCGTTGCGTCTTCACCCGAAAGCTGGCGGAAATCCTTGCCGCAGGTGATGCGCTGGTCGGAGACACGCTCGATCTTGCCCGTCGCATCCTTGACGCCGACGATGTTCGAATGCGCCTTGACGAGCGCACCCATCGTCTCCGGCGACATGTCGATCACCGAACGGCCGGGAATGTTGTAGATATAGATCGGCAGCTTGACCGCCTCGGCGATCGCCGAGAAATGGGCGATCAGACCCTTCTGTGTCGGCTTGTTGTAATAGGGCGTGACGACGAGAACGGCATCCGCGCCTGCCTTTTCGGCATGCTGGGCAAGCTCGATCGCTTCGCGCGTGTTGTTCGATCCGGCACCGGCCATAACAGGAACGCGCTTGGCGGCCGCCTCGATGCAGAGTTCCACCACCCGTTTGTGCTCGGCATGCGACAGCGTCGGCGATTCGCCGGTCGTACCGACGGGAACGAGGCCGCTGCTTCCTTCCTTGATCTGCCAATCGACATGGGCGGCGAAAGCCGCTTCGTCGACATTGCCAGAATCCGTGAAGGGGGTGACGAGGGCGGGAATGGATCCCTTGAACATGCAGAACTCCCTAAGGCCGAAATCCACGCTTCGGCCGCATTCTTTGGATAAGAGTTGCGCACCATAGAGCGGTGAAAACGCCGCGACAAGCATGCTGAGATCGGTTTAGGGCAAATTCCGATATCAAATGTGAACGAAGTTTACCGGTTCCGGTAAGCTTTCATTAAGATGCCGTTTGCGAGACTTGGGGCCACGTTTTCGTTGCGAGTATCCCGGATGAGAAGAGCTGTCCTGACCCTGACCGCCCTCGGCCTGTCGGCCGCCGCGTGGAGCAGCGTCGCGTCGCCATTGCCGCAGACAGATGTTCCGGTCCCCGACGTCAAGCCGATCGGCTATGTGCCGCAGACATCCATGCCGGAATCGATTATGACCGGCGCCATTCCGCGCACGGTCGCGCCGGTGAACGGCGACCTGAAGAGCGGGCTCGACGCGCTGTCGGCCAAGGATCCGCAGCAGGCGATCTCCATTCGCGACGGCATGGCGAAGGGAACGCTCGACCGCCATATCCTGACCTGGGCGATCGCCATGTCCGGGCAGAAGGGTATCCCCTCCTACGAGATCGCCGGCGCCTCGCAGGAGCTGAAAGGCTGGCCCGGTCTTTCGCGGCTGCGCGCCAATTCGGAACGCGCACTCTACGACGAAAACCCTGACCCGGCGGCTGTGTTTGCCGCTTTCGGCGATACCGCGCCGGAGACCAACGAAGGCGCCATCATCCTATCGCGCGCATTGGTTTCGGCCGGAAAGCAGGCGCAGGCAGCCAAATACATCCGCAAAGTCTGGCGCGGCCAGGGCCTGGACAAGCCAACCGAAGACAAGATCCTCGCCGAGTTTTCAGGCCTGATCACGCCTGCCGACCACAAGGCGCGCATGGACTATCTCATGTATCGCGGCCGCACGGCACAAGCCAAGCGCTTCGGCGACATGGGACAGGCGCAGTCGCTCTACAAGGCTTGGGCCGCCGTCGCCGCCAAGGCGCCGAATGCTGCAGCCCTGCTCAACGGCGTCGACAAGACATGGGGCACCGACCCCGGCTATCTCTTCGCCCGCATCGAATATCTGCGTAAGCAGGAGAAATATGCCGAGGCCGCGAAGCTTCTGGCACAGATGCCATCGAAGCGCGACGAGCTGGTGAATGCCGGCGAATGGTGGAACGAACAGCGGATCATCAGCCGCGGCCTCGTCGATCAGGAACAGTTTGCCGCCGCCTATCGCATCGTTTCCAACAGCGTGGCGACGAGCCCGACCGATATCGTCGAGGCGGAATTCCATGCCGGATGGTATGCACTGCGCGGCCTTCAGGACCCGAATGCGGCCGAACAGCATTTCCGCAAGATCCTGCAGATTTCCAGCGGGCCACTCTCCGTGTCACGCGCCTGGTATTGGCTCGGACGCTCGGCGGAAGCCGGTGGCTCCGGCCAATCGAAGGAGTTCTACACCAAGGCCGCGAGCCTGCCGAGCACCTTCTACGGGCAGCTCGCCAGCGAGCGGCTGGGCCGCAAGACGCTGAATGTTTCCTATCCGTCGCCGACCAATGAGGACCGGCAGAACCTGCAATCGCGCGAAGCGGTGCAGGCGATCGCGCGCCTTGAAGCCGCCGGACATGGCTGGCGGGCGGCGGCGCTCTATCTGGCGCTTGCCGACCAGATCCAGAGCCCTGGCGAGCTGGCGATTCTCACCGCGCAAGCCGAACGCTCCGGCGACCACCATCTGTCACTGCAGATCGGCAAGATCGCCTATTCGCGCGGCATCGATGTTGCCGCCCTTGCTTTCCCCGTCGGTGTCATTCCCTCGAGTGCCAATATCTCCGGCTCCGGCAAGGCGCTCGCCTATGCCATCGCCCGGCAGGAGAGCGCATTCAACCCGGCCGCGGTCTCCGCCGCCAATGCCCGCGGTCTGCTTCAGCTTCTGCCCGGGACCGCCAAGGCCGTCGCCAAGCGGCACAACATCGCCTATTCCGCCGACAAGCTGACCGGCGACGCAGGCTATAACGCGACACTCGGCGCTCATTATCTCGGTGAACAGATCGACGCCTTCGGCGGCTCCTATATCCTGACCTTCATCGCCTACAATGCCGGCCCGAAACGCGTGCCCGAATGGATCGCTCGCTATGGCGACCCGCGCGGTAAGAATATCGACGAGATCGTCGACTGGATCGAGCGCATCCCCTTCCCCGAGACCCGCAACTACGTGCAGCGGGTGATGGAGAATTACGAGGTGTATAAAGCGCGGCTCGGCCAGACGCCGGATATCGAGCGCGACCTGATCGGCGGCCGTTCCTCCTGAGATCGCTTGCAGAATGAAGCCCCGGCGCTAACCTCCCTGACAACAGGGAGATAGCGATGACGACGGATTTCGATGCAGGCTTCACGGCGCAGATGATCACCACGGCCGATGGCCTCAGACTGCATGCGCGAGATTACGGCAGTGCGCATGTAGGCACCCTCCCCGTCATCTGCCTACCCGGCCTGACGCGCAACTCGCGCGACTTCCATCAGCTGGCGCTTCTGCTCTCGACCAACCCACAATCACCCCGCCGCGTCATCGCCCTCGACTATCGCGGCCGCGGGCTCTCCGACTGGGATTACAACAAGGCGAATTACAACATCGCCGTCGAGGCACAGGATGTGCTTTCCCTCTGCGCGACCCTTGGCATCCACCGCGCCATCTTTATCGGCACCTCCCGCGGAGGCCTGATCCTGCATCTGATTGCCGCAATGAGGCCGGAACTGCTGGCCGGCGTGGTGTTGAACGATGTCGGACCGGTGCTGGAGCTCGCAGGCTTGCGGCATATCCAGGATTATCTCGGCAAGGCACGGCGGCCCGATAGCTGGGACGACGCGGGAAGAATGCTGCGGGAGCTGCATGGCAGCGATTTTGCGGCGCTCTCGGCAGCAGACTGGCTGGAGATGGCGCAGGCAATCTATCGTGAGACTGAAGATGGAATCGTGAGCGACTTCGATCCCGCTATCGCGGAAGCGATGACGGCCGCCGATTTCAGCAATCCATTGCCGGATCTTTGGACGCAGTTTGAGGCGATGATGGTTGCGCCGCTCTTGGTCGTGCGCGGCGAGAATTCAAAGCTTTTGTCCGAGGAGACGGTTGCGGAGATGCTGAGGCGCCATCCTGACAGCGTGCGGTTGACCGCCCGGCAGCAGGGGCACGCGCCGCTGCTGCATGTCGATTCCATTCCATCACAGTTGGAGCGGTTTATCGAGGTTTGCACTTAGGCGACCATAGTCCACAGGCTAAGCGTTTAGATCTTGAACTCCACAAAAGCAAAAAGCCCGGCTCGAGAGCCGGGCTTTCCTGATTTGACCGAAGTCAGATCAGATTAGAATGCGCGCTGCAGGCGGAAGAAGCCGTTTACGCCGTCCGTGCTGTTGCCAGCGCCGTCGTCAGCATTGCCGTAGTTGATTGCCAGCTTCGTGGAGAGGTTCTCTGCGATCTGGTAGTCGAGCGTTACGCCAGCGAGCCAGGTGTGGCCGTCGTCGTAGTTGCCGTCGACGTCAAGTTCGGTGTTGCCGATGTACTGAACGCCAGGAGTAATGGTGAACTTGTCGGTAGCCTTGACAGCGTACTGAGCAGCGATCGACCATTCACCAGCCGTGTAGTAAGCGCTCTGGCCGCTGGAGTAGATACCAGCGATACCGAAGGTACCCGGACCGATGTCAGCACCGAGCTTTACGCGAACAGCGCCTTCTTCAGCGTCGATGTCGTAGCCGCCGATGACCTGGTACGTGAAGGCACCAGCCGTGCCACCAACGCCAACGTCGATACCGACGTCGTTACCATTGGTTTCCCAATCGAAGCCCTGGCCGCCGAGTTCTTCAACAGCGATACCAGCGTAGAAGTCGCCAGACTCATACTGGTAACGGATGGTGTTGAAGCTGGTCGTGCCGGAGTTCAGCGTGTCGAACTCGCCCGAGAAGTCATCATCCCACCAGTTAACGAACTTACCGACGCGGAGGCCAGCGATGTCGATGTAAGCGGTGTCGAGAACGGTCGAGTCCTGCGAGGACTGATCGAGAGCGTCGCCAGCCGGGCGGTAGTTAGCCTGGTAGACGATAACGCCGGTGAGCGGGCCGTATTCGGTGTCGCTCTTGGCAGTGAACTGAACCTGACCGCGGGTGCGGACGTTCCAGTCTTCAGCGCCACCGTTTTCGTATGCATCGCCGAAGCCGAAGTTTACGTCAAAACGAACGTAGCCTTCGATCTTGAGGCAGGTTTCGGTGCCCGGGATGTAGAAGTAGCCAGTGCCGTATGCGTCGCAAACGCGAACGTATTCTACTGCTTCCGGTTCAGCTGCAACGATAGCGTCGGCAGCCTGTGCACCGGATACTACTGCGAGAGCAGCAGCGGAGCCGAGAAGAAGGCTCTTGATTGTCATTGGTGACCTCCAATTCAAAGTTTCGATCGGGTCTGGGATTTTTCGCCGTTAGAGCAGCGTTCCCTGCCCCATCCCCATGTTTCAAGAAGTCGGACGATCAACCGCCCTCGCTTCCGAGGTTGAAAATACAAGACGCCGTCCGTCACGCAATCACCAACTGCCTCCTTTGTGCTGTTTGCATCTGCCTTCACAGACCCCTGTTGCTCAAAGGACACAAAATCGACATACGCCCCACCGGCTTCTTTATACTTCGTTAAGAAACGCCCGGTTTTGCAGGGGTTTAGCGGCATCACACATGTGGATGAACAGGCGTTATGTGCCGCAATGATACCGATTTTCCGCCGGATTCGGGGCTTTCGGCACATCTTGCGTGTCGTGCCGGAGGATTTGGTTTGCGCCGATGACCAGAGATGGAGGCTCGTGAATCACATCCGGCCTGGGGTGATTCCCATTTTTGATTCTGCCGGGAACTGAATTCGATTCCATCTGAACGGCAAAACGCCCGATGCGGATTCGCAGCCGGGCGTCACAAACGAAATGCTGAATGATCTTTTTGGGAAGGATGGCGGAGAAGATGGGATTCGAACCCACGATACCCTCTCGGGTATACTCCCTTAGCAGGGGAGCGCCTTCGACCACTCGGCCACCTCTCCGGTTGGGAGCCTGATAGAGTCATTCGACTGGTGAATCAAGCGCTATTTCGGCTTTTCACAGTCGAGACCACAGGGTACCCGGTCTTTATGCCAGCAGCTGCTTCAGATCAGCAGCGCCGTCGGCCAGAATGGTCTTGTCCGGATTGATTCCGGTCTCCAGCATCTTCTTGCCCGTCACATAGGCCTTGGCGTCATTGATGGCGTCAACGGCGATGAACTGGCCCTTGCGGAAGTACCAGATCGAATGCGCGCCCTCGCGGGCGCCCGGGCGCAGCAGCGTTTCGTCGTAGCCGAGGTTGAAACCGGCGATCTGCAGCTTCACGTCATACTGATCCGACCAGAACCAGGGCTTCGGATCATAGGCGGCACTGCCGCCGGCAATCACGGCGGCGGCGGCATCGGCCTGGTCGACGGCGTTCTGCACCGATTCGAGTCTGATCTTGCCGCCCTGCCAGGGGAGCACGGCGCAATCGCCTGCTGCATATATGGAGGGATCGGAGGTGCGGGCAAATTCGTCGACGATGATTCCATTGGCGACGTCGAGACCGGCTTCCTTGGCGAGCTGGTCGTTCGGGACGACGCCGATGCCGACGATGGCGAAATCGATGTCGATCACCGACCCGTCGGACAGCTCGGCGCCGGTGACGCGACCGTTCTTGCCGATCAGATGCTTCAATCCGGTCTTTTCGCGGATGACGACGTCGTGGGTTTCGTGAATCACCCGGATGATGTCAGCGGTTTCCTTGGCGGCGACGCGCTGAAGGATTCGGTCGGCCATCTCGATGACCGTCACTTCAAGGCCGAGATGGCGGGCTACAGCCGCCGCTTCGAGGCCGATATAGCCGCCGCCTATAATAAGGACACGTCGGCCGGGGCGCATTTCGCCGGCCAGCAGGTCGGCGTCCCGCTTGTCGCGGGCGACATAGACGCCTTCGAGATCGCCGCCGATCGCGGCGGGGAGCTTGCGCGGCGTCGAGCCTGTCGTCAGCGCCAGCGTTCCATATTCTATAGCAGAGCCGTCCTGCAGCAGGACCTGCTTCGTGTCGCGCCTGATTTGCTCGACCCAGGTCGAGAGGCGGATCTCGACATTATTGTCCGGGTACCACTGCTCCGGGCGGAACAGCAGGCGATCGAAGCTCATCTCGCCGAGCAGGTATTTCTTGGACAGCGGCGGGCGCTGGTAGGGGAGCACATCCTCGGCGCCGAGGATGGTGATCGGGCGGGTGTCCTTGAGGGCGCGGAGTTTCGCAGCCATGGCGAAGCCTGCCTGCCCTGCGCCGATGATTACCAGTCTGTCCGTCACGGTCCCGCTCCCTGCAATCGTTGTTGGGGCGAGAGGTAGTCCCCGCCCCTTGCGCCGTCAACCGGAAGCGAATCTCTTCAGTCGATCTCGATCCAGCGGCGCTCGTGAAACGACTGTGCCATGGCGTGAACAGACTTCTCTATCCTAAGACCGTCTTCGAATGTCACCAAGGACGACGGCTCGCCCGAAATGGCGCGGATCAGTTCGCGGCATTCGATGATCTTCAGATCGTTGAAGCCGAGGCCGTGGCCCGGTGCGGGAATGAAGCGGTCATAGGGCTGATGCTCCGGAGCCGCGAGAATCTTGCGGTAGCCCTGTTCCGTGCCGCGTCCCGTCGCCTGATAGAGGTCGAACTCGTTCATCCGCTCCTGGTCATAGGCGATCGAGCCCTTCGAGCCGTAGATCTGTAGCGCGATGCGGCCCTTGCGGCCCCAGGCGGCACGGTTGGCCATCAAGACCGCGGAGATCCCGCCGCCGAGGCGCATCAGCACATTGGCAGCATCGTGATTCTCGACAGCGCGGCGGCCGCCTTCCTTGACCGGACGATCGGCATAGGGCTTCACCATATCGGTAATGACGGCCTCGACATGGCCGAAGAGATACCAGAGCAGCGACAGCGGATGGACGGCGAAATCGTCGAGCGCACCGTAGCCGGCCGAGAGTTCGCTCTTCCAATAGAAGAAGACATCGGCATCGGCCATGAAGTCCTCGTCCATCTCGACGCGGATGTGATTGACGGTGCCGATCGCGCCTTGCTCGATCAGCGCCTTGATGTGCCGCATGATCGGGTTCTGGATATAATTGTAGCCGAGCACCGCGACCTTGCCCGATGCCTTGGCGACATCGAGCATGCGGCTGGCGTCCTTATAAGCAGGCGCCATCGGCTTTTCGCACCAGACGTGCTTGCCCGCTTCAAGCGCTGCGATCGCCATCTCGGCGTGGAACTGGTTGGGCGTCGTCACCGAGACGACATCGACCTCAGGATCCGATATCAGCGTCCGCCAATCGGCGGTCGCCTTCTCGAAGCCGAATTCGGAGGCGCGCGAGCTGGCGAGATTGGGATTGGCTTCGGCCAGATGCACGAGGCGCGGCCGCTCGACATCGCCGAAGACGGTCTTGACCGCATTCCAGGCCAGCGCGTGGCACTTGCCCATATAGCCAGTACCGATCAAACCTATGCCAAGTGGCCTCATTTTGCGTATCCTCCTCCGAAAGCGAGGCGATTTTTGGAATATTTAGATCATTTTGACAAGATGCTAATGTTGCGACATTTGCGGCATGGGCGCCGGATTTATGTCTAAAATACTGAAAATTCAGCAAATTAAAAACAATTAGAAACGCCGGGAGAAATCATCTATGGTGCGAAATATGGAATATATGTTTCATTTCTTGGATTGCCTGCATGGATAACGACGCCAAGGCGCAGACGCGCGTACCCCGCGATTTCGAGAGTCTGCGCAGCACGATCATCGAGCGGAAGGTGAGCATGCCGAAGCGTCTGGCGCAGGTCGCCGCCTTCGCGCTCAGCAATCCCGATGAAATCGCCTTCGGCACGACGGCTAGCATCGCCGCGGCCTCCGAGGTTCAGCCATCGACGCTAGTGCGGCTTGCGCATCATCTCGGCTATGAGGGCTTTTCGGATCTGCAGAGCATTTTCCGCGAGCGGCTGCGCGACCGGACGCTGAGCTATGAAGAGCGTCTGGTAACTCTGGAGCAATCCGGCGGCGACGATGAGGACGCCAATCTGCTTTCGGGCTTCATCGGTGCGGCCAGCCAGTCGATCAACCGCATGGCTTCGACAGTGCAGAGCGAGACCTTCACCAAGGCGGTAGATATCCTGGCAGCCGCAGAGACGATCTATCTGATCGCCAAACGCCGCTCCTATCCGCTGACGGCGCATATGACCTACGCCTTCTCGAAACTCGGCATCCGCCACCAGATCGTTGCGTCGCCGAATGGCGTCGATCCTGAGATGGTGCAGTTTGCAACGCCGAGAGATGCAGCGATCGCGGCGAGCTTCTCGCCCTATGCGGCCGACAGCCTGTCGCAGGCCGAAGCGCTTGCCGATCGTGGCGTGCCTGTCGTTGCCATCACCGATTCGGCCTTTTCACCGCTCGCGTCCCGCGCAACCTGCTGGTTCGAGGTGGCGGAGGCGGATTTTGCCGGGTTCCGGTCGCTGTCGGCGTCGATGGCGCTGACCATGGCATTGCCGGTGGCGATCGCCGAGCGCCGACGCAAGACGCAGGGGCAAAAGCGATCGAAAAGCAAAATGGAATAAATATTCCGAATTGACAACAAGACGGAACCGTTGTTTCATTATTGCCAATTCGCGGACATTTCAGACCGCATAAAAATGAGCGGGAGGACAATATGGTAGAATCGAATCCGGGTTCGCAGCCCGAGGCATCTCTCGATGTGATCACCATCGGCCGTTCCTCCGTTGACCTTTACGGCCAGCAGATCGGCACGCGGCTTGAAGATATCGGCTCTTTTGCGAAATCCGTCGGCGGTTGCCCGGCGAATATCGCCATCGGCACGGCGCGGCTCGGGCTGAAGTCGGCGCTGATAACCCGCGTCGGCAACGAGCAGATGGGCCGCTTCATCATCGAGCAGTCGGCGCGCGAAGGCGTGGAGACCAAAGGCATCAAGACCGACAAGGAGCGGCTGACGGCGCTCGTGCTGCTCGCCGTCGAGGCCGAAGGCGTTTCGCCGATGATCTTCTACCGTTCCGACTGCGCCGACATGGCGCTGGAAGAAAGCGATGTCGATGAGGACTTCATCAAGTCGTCGCGCGCGGTTCTGGTTTCCGGCACGCATTTTTCCCGCCCCAACACCGAGGCAGCACAGCGCAAGGCGATCCGGATTGCCAAGGCGAACGGCCGCAAGGTGATCTTCGACATCGATTACCGCCCCAATCTCTGGGGCCTTGCCGGCCATGCCGAGGGCTTCGAGCGCTATGTGAAGTCAGACCGCGTTTCCTCGAAGATGAAGGAGACGCTGCCGGATTGCGATCTGATCATCGGTACGGAAGAGGAAATCCTGATCGCTTCGGGCGCCGATGACGTGCTCGGCGCGCTCAAGGAAATCCGCCGCCTTTCACCGGCGACGATCGTGCTCAAGCGCGGCGCCATGGGCTGTATCGTCTATGACGGCCCGATCAGCGACAATCTGGAAGACGGCATTGTCGGCGAAGGTTTCCCGATCGAGGTGTTCAACGTGCTCGGCGCCGGCGACGCCTTCATGTCTGGCTTCCTGCGCGGCTGGCTGAAAAATGAGCCGCTGAAGACCTGCGCCACCTGGGCCAATGCCTGCGGCGCCTTCGCGGTCTCCCGCCTGCTCTGCTCGCCTGAGTATCCGACCTGGGCCGAGCTCGACTTCTTCCTGACGAAGGGCAGCGAACACCGGGCGCTGCGCAAGGACGAGGCGATCAACCACATTCACTGGGCATCGACCCGCAAGGGTGAAATTCCGCTATTGATGGCGCTGGCGATCGACCATCGCTCGCAGCTCACCAGCGTCTGCGACGAACTCGGCGTCGATCACAAGAAAATCGTCGCCTTCAAGCGGCTGGCTGTCGAAGCCGCCGCCCGGGTTGCCAACAATCGCAGCGGCTACGGCATGCTGATCGACGAGCGCTTCGGCCGCGATGCCTTCTTCGATGCCGCGACCAAGAATTTCTCCTGGATCGGCCGCCCGGTCGAGCTGCCGGGTTCGAAGCCGCTGCGCTTCGAGTTCAGCCAGGATATCGGCTCGCAGCTCGTCGAATGGCCGCTGAACCATTGCATCAAGTGCCTGTGCTTCTATCACCCCGACGATCCGGCCGAGCTGAAGCTCGAGCAGCAGGAAAAGCTGCGCACACTGTTCGAAGCCGCCCGCAAGGTCGGCCGCGAGCTGCTGGTCGAGATCATCGCCAGCAAGAATGCACCGCTGACCGACGACACCGTGTCGGCGGCGATGGAAGAGCTCTATGCGCTCGGCATCAAGCCGGACTGGTGGAAGCTCGAGCCGCAGGCATCGAGCGCCGCCTGGAAGAAGATCGATGCGGTGATCGCCAAAAATGATCCATGGTGCCGTGGTATCGTGCTGCTCGGGCTGGAAGCGCCCGCCGACGAATTGCTCAAGGGCTTCGAGGCAACACTGGCCGCCCCGTCGGTCAAGGGCTTTGCCGTCGGACGGACGATCTTTGCCGATGCCGCCCGTCCGTGGTTGTCCGGCAAGATGAATGACGAGGATGCGATATCCGACATGGCGGGCCGTTTCCGCCAGCTGACCGAGGCCTGGCTGAAGACGCGCGGGCTGAATTGAGGAATTAAACCCCTCCCCAACCCCTCCCCACAAGGGGGAGAGACTTAACTTGAGGCACTGCCTCGCTTCGTAACTCAACGTGCCGCGAATGCAACGTTGCAGTTAAGCGCGGAGAGCCCCACGGGTTAGCCCCTCCCCCTTGTGGGGAGGGGTTGGGGAGGGGAAGATACAGAGCGAAGGTTCGGGAGGACCCGATGGGTAAGACAATCCGTTTGACGATGGCGCAGGCTGTTGCGCATTTCCTGAAGAAGCAGATGACCGTCGTCGACGGCAAGAAGGTGCCGATCTTCGGCGGTGTCTGGGCGATCTTCGGCCATGGCAACGTCGCCGGCATGGGCGAAGCGCTCTATCAGGTGCGCAGCGAACTGCCGACCTACCGCGCCCACAACGAGCAGGGCATGGCGCATGCGGCGATCGCCTATGCCAAGGCGAGCTTCCGCCAGCGCTTCATGGCCTGCACGACCTCGATCGGCCCCGGCGCACTCAATATGGTGACGGCCGCCGGTGTAGCGCATGTCAACCGCGTCCCGGTTCTCTTCCTGCCCGGCGACGTCTTTGCCAATCGCGCCCCGGATCCGGTGCTGCAGCAGATCGAAGACTGGGGTGACGGCACGGTCTCGGCCAACGACGCCTTCCGCCCGGTTTCGCGCTATTTCGATCGCATCACCCGCCCCGAGCAGATCATCTCGGCGCTGAAGCGCGCCATGCAGGTGCTGACCGACCCGCTGGATTGCGGCCCGGTGACGCTCTCGCTCTGCCAGGATGTGCAGGCCGAAGCCTTCGACTATCCGGAGAGCCTGTTCGAGGAAAAGGTCTGGGCCGTCAGACGTCCGCAGCCGGATGCCGACGAGCTTGCCTCGGCCATCGCGCTGATCAAGGCATCGCAGAAGCCGGTGATCATCGCCGGCGGCGGCGTGCTCTATTCGCAGGCGACCAAGGAACTGGCCGCCTTTGCCGATGCGCATGGCGTTCCCGTCGTGCTGACGCAGGCCGGCAAGTCGGCGATCGACGAGCGGCATCCGCTGGCTCTCGGTTCGGTCGGCGTCACCGGAACCTCGGCCGCCAATGCAATTGCCGAGGATACCGACCTCATCATCGCCGTCGGCACCCGCTGCCAGGACTTCACAACCGGCTCCTGGGCGCTCTTCAAGAATGACGGGCTGAAAATGCTCGGCCTCAATATCGCGGCCTACGACGCCTACAAGCATGATGGCCAGCCGCTGGTCGCCGATGCGCGTGAGGGCCTGAAGGCGCTGTCCAAGGGTCTTTCCGGCTGGAAAGCGCCGGCAGCGCTTGCCGAGAAGGCAACGAAGGAAAAGAATGTCTGGATGCAGGCCGCCAGCAAGGCGATGGCGTCCACCAATGCGGCGCTCCCCTCCGACGCGCAGGTGATCGGCGCCGTGACGCGTTCGTTCGAGCTCGAAAAGGCGATCGGCCTTTGCGCGGCGGGCGGTCTTCCCGGCGAAATGCACAAGCTCTGGCCGGCGACGGCACCCGGCAGCTACCACATGGAATACGGCTTCTCCTGCATGGGCTACGAGATCGCCGGTGGCCTCGGCGCCAAGATGGCGCATCCCGAGAAGGACGTCGTCGTGATGATCGGCGACGGTTCCTACATGATGCTGAATTCGGAGCTGGCGACATCGGTGATGATGGGCCTGAAGCTCAATATCGTGCTGCTGGATAACCGCGGCTACGGCTGCATCAACCGGCTGCAGATGGCAACCGGCGGCGCCAACTTCAACAACCTGCTGAAGGACTCCTATCACGAGGTCATGCCGGAGATCGATTTCCGCGCGCATGCCGAAGCGATGGGGGCGATTGCCGTCAAGGTCGCATCGATCGCCGAGCTGGAGAAGGCGATCGCCGATTCGAAGGGCAACGACCGCACCTCGGTCTTCGTCATCGATACCGATCCGCTGATCACCACGGAAGCCGGTGGCCACTGGTGGGATGTTGCCGTGCCTGAGGTGAGCCCGCGCGGAGAGGTCAACAAGGCGCATGCGGCCTATGTGAAGGCACGCGAGGCGCAGCGGGTCGGCTGATTTGAAACATTGGAGCCCGGAGCCCCCTCATCCGCCCTTCGGGCACCTTCTCCCCACGGGGAGAAGGTGAAACGAGACGGCGCGGCATCGTCCCTTCTCCCCTCGGGGAGAAGGTGGCGGCAGCCGGATGAGGGGGCCGCACTCACTGATTTAAAGAATGACGAGGAGAATACCAATGAAGGCCAAACTTGGCATGTCGCCCATCGCCTGGTGGAACGACGATCTTCCTGAACTCAGCGACGACGTATCGCTCGAAGAGTGCCTGCGCCAGTCGCGCGGCGCGGGCTTTACCGGCATGGAACAGGGCCGCCGCTTCCCGAACAATCCCGGTGAAATGCTGCCGATCCTGCGCGCCGCCGACGTGACGCTCTGCGGCGGCTGGTTCTCCGGCACGCTCGTGAATGAAGAGCTGGCGGCCAACAAGGACCGCATCGCGCCGATGATCGAGCTGTTCAAGGCCGTCAACGCGCCCTGCATCGTCTATGGCGAAGTCGGCCGTTCCATCCAGGGCGACCGCTCCAAGCCGCTCGCCACCAAGCCGCGCCTTTCCGATGACGAGATGAAGGCCTATGGCCGCCGCGTCACCGAATTCGGCGAATGGTGCGCCGATCAGGGCATGCCGCTCTCTTATCACCACCACATGGCAGCCGTGGTCGAGACCGAACCGGAACTCGACGCCTTCATGAAGCATTCGGGTGCCGGCATTCCGCTGCTGCTCGATGCCGGTCACCTTGCCTTTGCCGGCGGCGACGTGCTGCGCGCCATCGACAACCACCACGCCCGCATCAACCACGTCCACGTCAAGGATATCCGCAAGCCTGTCGTCGATGGCCTCGACCGCAGCAAGCAGTCGTTCCTCGATGCCGTGGCGCTCGGCGCCTTCACGGTTCCGGGCGATGGCTCGCTGGACTTCGCCGCGATCGTCCAGCGCTTTGCCGATTACGGCTATGAGGGCTGGTTCGTCGTCGAAGCGGAACAGGACCCGCGCAAGGCGCCGCCGAAGAAGATGGCCGAGGTCGGCTATGCCGAACTGATGCGGGTGATGACGGCTGCGGGTTATACCGTCGAGACGGAAGGGTTCCCGAAGGGGGCTTGAGGAACAGAAAACCCCTCCCCAACCCCTCCCCACAAGGGGGAGGGACTTAACTTGTCGCACCGCCTCGCCACCAAAGCTATCCTCGCGGATAAGAGGTGGCGGTGAGAATTAGGAAAGTGCAACGAGCTAGCCCCTCCCCCTTGTGGGGAGGGGTTGGGGAGGGGAATTTACAAGGAACGGGAGAAACACCATGCCGAATCTCAAGGTAAAACCCGAAGGCACCAGCGGCCGCGTCACCCATGTGACGCCTGAAAGCGCCGGCTGGACCTATGTCGGCTTCGACATGTACCGGCTGAAACCGGGCGAGACCGCATCGGGCGAAACGGGTGAGCGCGAGATCTGCCTCGTCTGGGTCAGCGGCAAGGGCAAGGCCTCGGCCGGCACCCGCGATTTCGGCACGCTCGGCGAGCGCATGAGCCCGTTCGACGGCGCACCGCATGCGCTCTATATCCCGATGGAATCGGCGTGGTCGGTGACCGCCGAGACCGATCTGGAACTTGCCGTCTGCTCCGCACCGGGCGGCGGCACCTACGAGGCGAAGGAGATCCCGCCGGGCACGCATCCACCGCTGACTCGCGGCAAGGGCACCAATGTCCGTCACGTCAACAACATTATGCCCGAGGACGATGCCTCGGCGCATTCGCTGCTCGTCGTCGAGGTGATCACGCCGGGTGGCCACACCTCCTCCTACCCGCCGCACAAGCACGACCAGGACAACCTGCCGAACGAGAGTTTCCTGGAAGAGACCTATTACCACCGCCTCAACCCGCCGCAGGGCTTCGGCTTCCAGCGCGTCTATACCGACGACCGTTCGCTCGACGAGGCGATGGTGCTGGAGGATGGCGACGTGACGCTAGTGCCGAAGGGCTATCACCCCTGTGCCGCGACGCATGGCTACGATCTCTACTATCTCAATGTCATGGCCGGGCCGAAGCGGGTATGGAAGTTCTACAACGCGCCAGAGCATGAGTGGCTGCTGAAATAAGGTGCCGTTCGATCGCTAAATAATCTGACAGCGGGCGAGCCGTGCAAGTGGTTCACTGCCTCCATCGAAACAACCCCGATGGAGCAACATCATGCACGGCTCGACCGCCCTCATTTCCGGCCGCAACGGCTATCTGCTGCGGACAGCTCGTTCCCGGCTGGGCACCGCCCTCCTCTCCTTCTATCGATGGACCGCGCGCAAGCTTCGCGAGCGGCGTAACCTGAATGCCGTGATGGAGCTTTCGGATGCGCAGCTGAAGGATATCGGGCTGTCGCGCTACCAGACCGAAAGCGACGTGCACGTCTATTCCCGCGATTGAACTATGCTAGGATGCGCCCGCAATCCCCGGACGATATGATGCCGCAATTTTCGACAGCGCTGCTTTTGAAGACGGACACCGTCACCATCCGTGACGTGGTCTGCGATGGCGAATGCCGTCACAGGAGCGGCGAGGAATGCGCCCACAAGACCAGCCTCGTCTATCCCTATCGTGGCGTCTTCATGCGCCACGTCGGGCGCAGCGACACGGTGGCGGAAGCCAACCAGATGCTGTTCTTCAATGCCGGGCAAGGCTACCAGATCAGCCATCCCGTCGATGGAGGCGATGCCTGCATCGACCTTTCCGTCGATGACGCGCTGTTGGCCGAACTGGCGCCCCGAGACCAGGTCCAGCCCGGCGATCTGTTCGGCTTTCGCCGGCAGCGCCGGCGGATCGACCCGCGGGCGCAGGCGCTCGTCGCCCTTCTGCGCCATGGCCTGCGTCAGGGCGCTGCCGAGACGCTGGAAGCGGAGACGCTTGCGCTTACCCTCGTTCGCCGTTCGCTTGGCGAACGCACGTCACATGGAGCCGGCGCCAGTATCGGCCGTCAGAAGCTTGTCGATCGGGCAAAGCTGGTGCTCTCCTCCGACCTCGCCAGGCGCTGGACGCTTGCGGAGATCGGCGCCGAAGTCGGCGTTTCGCCCGTCTATCTCACCCAGGTCTTCCAGCAGGTCGAGGCGACGCCGCTCTATCGCTATCAGCTGCGGCTGCGCCTTGCGCGGGCGCTCGATCTTCTCGGCAAGTACGACGATCTGACCGCGCTCGGCCTCGAGCTCGGCTTTTCGAGCCACAGCCACTTCACTGCCTCGTTCCGCCAGGCCTATGGCCAGAGCCCGGCGGAATTCCAGCGCGCGGCGCGCATTCGGCCGCGATAAGTCGCTAAAGAATTCGACAGCGAGGCCGGTGCCTCCAGTGGTCTTATGATCCTGTCCCGAACGGGATACCCAACGGAGGATCAGAAGATGAAGAAAACCACATGCGCCGCCTGCGACTGCGAACTCGGCCATGACGCGATCAGCGTCAAGCTCGGCGGCACGACCGTCGAAGTCTGCTGCCAGGAATGTGCCGAGGCGCTGAAGGAAGCCGATACGGCAGCGACCGCAGCAACTGCGGCCAGCAAGGACTAGAAACCGGCAAAGCCTCACGGACCGCCCTCATTCCTGTGCTTGTCGCAGGAATCCGGCCGCCGCGCGTCGGCGCGGCGAGAAGAGTCTTTCCAGCCCAAGGACTTGGGCTGGCTGGATCCCTGTGACATCCCGTGGGCGAGGCCCTAAGGGCACAGGGATGAGGGAGTGCGTGGTTGGCGCTACAGCACCTCCCCGACCGCCCTCGCGGGCACCTCCCTATTCACGCCGGCAACAACCCATACCGCCACCCCAACCGCCGCGCATTCCGTGCCAGCACCGCAAACGCCAGCAGGAACATGCAGGCCTCGGCAAACACAGGCACCATCCATATCCCCATCTCGCCGAAGGCATGCGGCATCAGGAAGGTGAGCGGCAGGGTGAAGAGATAGGCGCGCGACAGGCCGAAGATCGCCGCCCGCCTGGCATCACCGATCGCCTGGAAATAGCCCGACAGCACGATCATCTGGCCGAACAGGAAATAGGCTCCGACGGTCCAGGGCAGGATGCGCGAGACTTCGGCGATGACAACGGGGTCGGCGACGAAGATGTGGCCGAGGCGGGTTGCCGAGAGCTCGACGACGATCTCCACGCCGGTGCAATAGACGAGCGCGGCAATCATCGCGATCTTCAGGCTTTGACCGACACGATCCCGCAGGCCCGCGCCGTAATTGTTGCCGGCGATCGTCTGCGAGGCGATGTTGAGGCCGAGCAGCGGCAGGTAGGCGACGGTCATGACGCGGGTGATGATGCCATAGGCGCCGACGGTCGCGACATAATCCCCCTCACCCCAGATCGACAGGTTGAAGATGACAGCTGCCGAGCAGAGCGAGATGCCGATGAAGCCGAGGCTCATCGGTGCGCCGAGCGCCAGGATCGGCTTCCAGTCCGAGATCCAGAACCGCGGTGCGGGCCGCAGCGCTGCAACATTCCGCCAGCGGTAGATGATCACAGCCAGCAGGCAGATCGCCTGGGCGAGCACCGAACCGAGCGCCGAACCGGCCACACCCCAATGCAGCACCGCCATGAAAAACCAGTTGGCAGCGATGTTGAGCGCCGAGGCGGCCAGCATGACAAGCGTCATGAAGCCGATCCGGCCTTCGCTGCGCAGCGCGTCGATATTGAGCGACAGGAAGAAGGCGATGGGTGCGGCGCCGACCATGATGCCCATGAAGATACGGGCGTTGGCCGCGACCGCCATATCGCCCGCCGCGGCATTGCCGACGATCCGCCAGCCGATCGTCCAGTAGATCAGGTTAACGATGATGACGACGGCGATCGCCAGCGCGTGGGCGGCGGCGAAGGTGCGGCGGGCGGCATCGCGATTGCCGCCGCCGAGCTCGCGGGCCAGGATGCTCGCCATGCCATTGGAGACCAGCGACTGAAGCGCCACGACCATCATCAGGCCGGGAAAGATCAGCGTTACCGCTGAGAGCGCCCCGGCGCCGACACAGGCACCGAGGAAATAAGCGTCCACCACGGCGAACAGGCCGTTGATGGTAGTGATCAGGATGATCGGCGCGGCTGTACGGGCAAAGACCTTTGGCAGCGGCGCGGTGAGAAACGGATTGGTTGCGGATGCGGTGTTCATCACTCGGATCCTCAATCAGATGTCGAGAACGAGCTGCGGCAGACCATTCGAGGTCTTGCGCGGCGAGACGCCATTGCCGTCCACCTGCGCATTGACGCGCTGGCGGAACGCCGAGAAGCTCTCGAAGGTCACGACATCGACGGGTTCGTCGAAATGGAGGGTGATCTTGTGCAATCCGCCATTGGTCTGGGCAAGCGCCAGCACCTTGCCGGTAAAGGGCTGGTTCAGATAGCGGCCGCGCACCTGCGCGCCGACCGAGAGCAGCGAGATCGGCGCGGCATTCGGGCGGGTGGCGAGCGCCGACAGCGTGTTCCAGTCACGCGCGCCATATTGCTGGGCGATGAGTTCGAGCGCGGCACTGTGGGATAGCGCGCTGCCGCGGGTTTCCATGGCCTGTCGCAGGCGCTTGGCCTGAGCCTTCAGCTCGTCGATGGATGGATAGGTCGTCGTCACAGGTTCAGCCTTTCGGAAGGCATGCCATTGTCGACTGTGAATGGGAGCTCGCCTTGCCGTCAGTCAGCATGCACCAAATGGCCGTGACTCATGTTTGCGAGGCTTCACCATGGACTTTCATCCGCGAGCGGCCGGTGCCTCGAACCGCAGCCTGTATGCGGCAGAGCGGCGGAACTGTCAAGAATGCCCCATAATGACCTGCCCGGCGGCGCCAGAAACGCCGGAAATACAGCGCTTTTCGCCGCCAGTCCCGCATAAGGCTCAAAATTTACCAATGCTTTTCACAACTTATCAGCATTCCCATATTACATTTCAACCAGACAACAAGCGGAGGCTGACATGGCCTTTCAGATGCACCTCAATGACGGCGATCAGGAGCAATCCTATCGTGACTTCCACTTGGACCGCCCCGGCAAGATCATCTTTGTCGGCCATCATCTCAGCACCGGCACACAGGTCCGCTGCCTGATCCGCACAATCAATCTCGGCGGCGCCGTGCTGGAAGTGAGCCCCTCGGTGGAGATGCCGAGCAATTTCTTCCTCGAGATCCTCGGCATCCACGACGAGATCGGCTCGACGGTGGTCAAGCGCGAGGGCGAGCTCGTGACGATCAGTTTCAACATGCTGATCAACGCCGAGTTCTTGCATCACGTACTGCGGCTGAGCTTCGAAACCGGCCTCTGATCTTCCCCCATGAAAACGGGCGGCCGAAGCCGCCCGCGATATCCTGCTTCGTTTCAGACGTTACGCCGCGAGGTGGCGCTCGATCTGGTCAACCGGCAGATTGGTATAGTCCTTTGCAACTTCGGCAGAGATTGCCGCCTGCGCACCGGCGCTGAGAACCGGGCGGAGCGTGCCGAGCGCCTTCGGCGGCGCGACGAGGACGATGCGGCGGGCATCCTTCTGATGCACAAGCTCATCGAGCTTGGCAGCGACCTGCTTCAGAAATTCGGCTTCCGCCCGGCCCTGCCAATCGGTTTGCTCGATTGCGCTGGCGCTTTGGCCATCCGGCGCCGAGGTCCGGCCCGGCTTGTCGGTGCCGAGTTCACGCGTCGGCTCGTTCGGCTGCGTCAGGGTTTCCTGAACCTGCAGGTTCATGATCTGGGCGTCGCCGGCATTCTGCATGAACAGCGCTTTCGCACCGTCGCAGACCACCACCCAGGACTCCCAAGGCACTCTGATATCAGCCATTTTTCATATCCTCTTGATTGTTTACCGAAGCGCGGAGCACTTCATCGACCAAGGCAAAACGCCTGGGAATTGAAAGAGTTCGCAGCCCGCGCCGAGAAAACGATTCAGTCAGGCAATCCAATTTCTCAATTCAGCGTAGAGATGATCAAACGGGAGAGACGCCGATGAAAACAGCGCTGATTGCCTATGCCGGGTCTTTCGCCACGCTGCTGGTGCTGGATGCGATTTGGCTCGGCCTCGTTGCCCGCACCTTCTACCGCGATCAGCTGGGCGACCTGATGCTGCCACAGCCGGCACTCGGCATCGCGGCGTTGTTCTATGTGTTCTTTGCAGTCGCCGTCGTGGTGCTCGCGGTGCTTCCGGCGGTCAGCGCGGCCTCGCTGACCACAGCGCTTGTCTATGCTGCCATTCTGGGACTGGCGGCCTACGGCACCTATGACATTACCAATCTGTCGACGCTGAAGAACTGGCCTGTGACGATGACCCTGGTGGACATGGCCTGGGGCACATTCGTCACCGCGGCAACGGCTGCGGGCGGCTATGCGGCTGCGCGGGCTTTTGGCGGATAGGCTTCCCGCTGCGGCACAGGACTGTGTCACGTAAGCACAAAATTCACATTCACTAAAATTGTCTAAATCTCTTTGACGAATGCGCAAAACATTCATGTGAGGCTCTGCCAGAACGCGCCAGGATGACCTTGGCTCAGACGGAGGACTGCACGATGTCCATGGACCGGGCAACGCATCTCGCGACGGTGAAATCTGAGGTCTACGACCAGCGCTGGGAGCAATTCCAGGTCAGCCGGCCGGCGCGCATCATCGCGGTGCGCCCGTGTCTCACCGGCATGTCGCTTCGCAGTGCGGAGATCCTCGATATCTCGCGCGGCGGTGCCACATTCCTCGTCGCGTCGACGGCCGGCCTTCCGAAACATTATTATCTGAACATTCTGGGGCTCGCCTACCGCATCGGCTGCGCAGAGGTGTACCGCAACAAGGAACGCATCGGCGTTCGCTTCATCAATGTGCTCGATCCGGAAGTACTGCGCCGCGTGGTGCGCGCCGACTTCATGGCCGGCAATGTCGAGGCGATCCAGGCTCGCCGCGCGGGCCGCATCACGGCGATGCAATAGGCCGGTTTCTGGAATAATCTTGCTTGCCTTGAAAAGAGCGGCGCCTATTGTTGGCGCCGCTTTCATTTTATCCGGGATTCAGCATTTCCATGTCCGCCTTTTCGCGCTTCACGCCGCTGGTCAGCTCCCTGCCCTCCACCGTTCCTTTCGTCGGCCCCGAAGCCATCGAGCGCCAGCGCGGCCTCAAGGTCGAGGCTCGTATCGGCGCCAATGAAAACGGCTTCGGCCCGGCCCCCTCAGTGCTCGAGGCGATGCGCGCGGCAGGCGGCGATATCTGGAAATACAACGACCCGGAGAATTTCGAGCTGCGCGAGGCGCTGGCCGCCCATCTCGGCGTCACCGCGGCCAATATCGCCATCGGCGGCGGCATCGACGAGCTGCTCGGGCAGATCGTCCGGCTGGTGATCGAACCCGGCATGCCCGTCGTCACCTCGCTCGGCGGCTATCCGACCTTCAACTTCCATGTTGCCGGTTTTGGCGGGCGCCTCGTTACCGTTCCCTATGTCAACGAACGGGAAGATCTCGACGGCCTGCTCGACGCGGTGAAGCGCGAGAATGCGCCGCTCGTCTATTTCGCCAATCCCGATAATCCGATGGGCAGCTGGTGGGATGCCGACAAGATCGTCGCCTTTGCCAGAGCGCTGCCCGAAACCTGCCTGATGGTTCTCGACGAGGCCTATAGCGAGACGGGACCGGCGAGTGCCCTGCCATCAGTCGAATCCCTGATCGACCTGCCGAACATCGTTCGCACCCGCACCTTCTCCAAGGCCTATGGCCTGGCCGGCGCCCGTGTCGGCTATGTGATCTCGACGCCGGGCACCGCCCAGGCTTTCGACAAGATCCGCAATCACTTCGGCATGAACCGGCTGGCAACGGCGGCGGCGCTGGCCGCGCTGAAGGATCAGGCCTACCTCGCCGAGGTGGTCGGCAAGATCCACGCAGCACGCGAGCGCATCTCCGACATTGCGCGGGCAAACCAGCTTTCGCCGCTGCCTTCGGCTACCAATTTCGTGACTGTCGATGCCGGGCGTGACGGCACCTATGCGCGCGCCATCGTCGATGGGCTGATGCAGCATGGCGTGTTCATCCGCATGCCGGGTGTCGCGCCGCTCAACCGCTGCATCCGTGTTAGCGTCGGGCCTGAAGCCGATATGGCCCTCTTCGAGCGATCACTGCCGCAGGTGCTGCGCACGCTCGGCTAAAACGGAAAAACCGCGCCGGCCTTGTTTCTGCCGGTCGCGGTTCCGTTCTCCTGGCGCAGGCCCGGTCAAGGTGCCCGCCATTCCCCTCGTTTCGAGGTTGTTATTCTTGTCTGATTTTTCGTTGCAGCTTAGTGGATGGTCATCCACTCGCGAGCGGCGCGGAGCGCCTCGACCAGCTGCATCTTGCTCATCGAAGCCGCGACGTCGGCGCGCAGGTCGACGGCGCGGTCGCTGCCCTTGATGGCGGCGATGTTCAGCCACTTGTGCGCGGCGACCAGATCGACTTCGCAGCCGCGGCCGGTTGCATACATCAGACCCATTTCGCAGAAGACGTCGGCGTTTTTGTCGCCACCCATGGTGGCCATTTCAGCATTGTGCATTTCAAAGCGTGCCATCGGTTTTATCCCTGTTTAGCCTGTTGTCGACTTGCCCTGTTTTACCGTCCGGGCCGTGCCGTCTATCGCGGCTTTCGGTCCCTTCCGGGCGGCGGGTTTGCCCCGCTCGTTTGATGGCTCCACTATGCCGCGGGGATTTCAAAAAACGCCTAAAATGCATGATTAATTTGAGACAAACAAAGTCCAAATGCTTGGTAAACTTGGGTTTTTGTTAAACATCGCGATGCCTGCAAATTAAGGAGTTTCGAGACAATTTTACGAAAGATTCAGATTTCAAAATCAACGCTTCGTTCACCACGAAACGAGCTGCCCAAACGGCAAGTCGGAAAATCTGCAGCTCCAGCCCCCTTGAAAACCCGGCATTTCCCGGCTTTCCGATATTTACCTTTACGTTCGCGTCAGTTATTTTTCGCGCCGGTCTGGACATCAGGGAGGAAAAGATGATCCGCGCATTTATTATCGCAAGCGCGCTGGCGCTTTCGGCAGGGCTTGCCCATGCGGACGAGCCGATCGTCGGTAACTGGAAGACCGCTTCCGGCGATACCGCACAAATCGCCGCTTGCGGCGGCAGCTATTGCATAACGCTGAAGAGCGGCAAATTCTCGGGCAAGAAGATCGGCACGCTGGCGGGCACCGGCAGCACCTATGACGGCGAGATCACCGACCCCAAGGACGACAAGACCTATAGCGGCTCCGGCAGCGTGTCCGGCGATACGCTGCGGATGAAGGGCTGCGTGATGAAGGTGCTCTGCAAATCGCAGACCTGGACGCGGCTTTAGGGGACGTTGCTCAAAGACTTCCATCGCGCCTCGAGCCCCCTCACCCTACCCTCTCCCCCAGGGGAGAGGGGAAGTAGACGCTGCGGCTAGCACCCCTTCTCCCCAGCGGGGAGAAGGTGGCCCAAAGGGCCGGATGAGGGGGCCGCGAGCGCAACATCTCGCTCTTCCTGTACCTCATAGAATTGAGGCCACTTTGGCCACCCTTGTGCGCGGACAGAAGCTCGCCCCAAACCCCACCCATTTTCCTGAACGCTAAATGAACCGGCATCTCAGCACCCGTTCAGCCGCACCGTGTCAAAAGGAGGGCAACGATCAAGGGCGCATACGGGTTAGGGAACATGGACGTGCTCATTCTGGCAAGACGCTTCACCATCATCACACTCTCGGCAGCCGTCTTCGCGGTCGCGTTTTCGGCAGCGGTGGTTCGCGGTGGCGGCGGTGGCGCCCAGTCGCATTTCGGGGCGAACTATACCTGCGCCGAAATCAGCAGCCCGTTCTGTTCAGGCGCTCCCAAATAATCTCATTTTCGCCTTCCGGGCGTCGCTTGCTTGTTAAAACCGGCGCTCTATAATGCGCCATGAGCACACGAATCTCTCCGCTAGCACCCCTCGACATCTCGTCTCCGCCCGCCTTTGAACCGCAAAGCTTCGACGATCCGGCCAAGGCCGTGGATGCGCTGACCGAGCTTTACGAGCGCAACACCGCCTTCCTGATCGAGAGTTTCGCGACCCTTGCCAAGGGCGCGCCGATCACCGCGCGGCACCGGGCCTTCTATCCGCAGGTCAGCATCGAGACGACGAGCTTCGGCCATATCGACAGCCGCCTCTCCTATGGCCACGTGACATCGCCGGGCGTCTACACGACGACGGTGACGCGTCCCAAACTCTTCCGGCATTACCTCAAGGAACAGCTGGCGCTTCTGATGAAGAGCCACAATGTTCCGGTCATCGTCTCCGAATCTTCGACGCCGATCCCACTGCATTTCGCCTTCGGCGAAGGCGCCCATGTCGAGGCCTCAGCATCGGCCTTCATAGACATTCCGATGCGTGATCTCTTCGACACGCCGGATCTAAACACCACAGACGATGAGATCGCCAACGGCGAATATATCCCGCCGCCCGGCGAACCTTCCCCGCTCGCCCCATTCACGGCGCAGCGTATCGATTACTCTCTGGCCCGTCTTTCCCACTACACGGCAACCGGCGCGCAGCACTTCCAGAATTTCGTTCTGTTCACGAACTACCAGTTCTACATCGACGAATTCTGTAACTGGGCGCGTGGCGTGATGGCCAATGGCGGCGGCGAAGAGGGCTACACCGCCTTCGTCGAGCCCGGCAACATTATCACCCATGCGGGTTCCAGCACGCCGGAAGGCGATGCGACGCCCGGCCGCCTGCCGCAGATGCCTGCCTACCATCTGAAAAAGAAGGGGCATGGCGGCATCACGATGATCAATATCGGCGTCGGCCCTTCCAACGCCAAGACGATCACCGACCACGTGGCCGTGCTTCGCCCGCATGCCTGGCTGATGCTCGGCCATTGCGCTGGTCTGCGCAACAGCCAGCGTCTCGGCGACTATGTACTGGCGCACGCCTATATGCGTGAGGATCACGTTCTCGACGACGACCTGCCGGTCTGGGTGCCGATCCCGGCGCTCGCCGAAGTGCAGGTAGCGCTGGAAGCGGCCGTTGCCGAAATCACCGGTTACGAGGGCTTCGAGCTGAAGCGTATCATGCGCACCGGCACCGTCGGCACGATCGACAACCGCAACTGGGAACTGCGCGATCAGGCAGGCCCGGTGAAGCGGCTCTCGCAGGCCCGCGCTATTGCGCTCGACATGGAATCGGCGACGATCGCCGCCAACGGCTTCCGCTTCCGTGTTCCCTACGGCACGCTGCTCTGCGTCTCCGACAAGCCGCTGCATGGCGAACTGAAGCTGCCGGGCATGGCGACGGCCTTCTACCGCACGCAGGTCAACCAGCATCTGCAGATCGGCATCCGGGCCATCCAGAAGCTGGCGGCCATGCCGCCCGAAACGCTACATTCGCGCAAGCTGCGCAGCTTCTTCGAGACGGCATTCCAGTAAGCTCAATCGTCAATGCTCCGGTCCGCAGTCATCTGCGGGCCGGTTTTCTCGCGCGGGACCATGTCCATCGCGCTGATGATGGCGATGAACAGCAGCACCGCGATTACAAACCGCGGCAGAAGCTGCGGCTCTTCTCGCTCGTAGAACTCGTCTGCCGTCATCTTCGGCTGACGTCTCGCCACCCAGCTGGCGATCGCGACCTCAAGAATTCCCATCGTCTCTGCTCCTCGATGTTGTCGATGGAGCTTGTCGGCTGGCCGCTGCAGGTTTCGACATTGCACCTCGAAGAAAGATTTTTTCTCCCGCTGTCGATTTGCGCTTAGTCTCGTCGTCCAGGAGCTGATGAGGCAGCCAGGAGGAAAGCCGCGATGCGATATCTGTGCCAGGTGTGGTTCGAGCCGTCGGTGCTCGAGCGCATGACGAATGAAGAAAAGCAGACGCTCGACCGAGATTCGGCGGCCTATGACCGCGACCTTGAAGCCAGCGGCCACATGATCCATGCCGAAGCTCTGCAGCAACCGGGCGCTGCGGTCACCGTCAAGGTCCGCAACAGCGAGATGTCGATAACCGATGGCCCCTATGCCGAGACCAAGGAACAGCTCGGCGGCTTCATCCTCATCGAGGCGAAGGATCTGAACGACGCCATCCGGGTTGCCGCTGGCATTCCGCTTGCCAGATATGGCAGTATCGAAGTCCGCCCGATCCATGATTTCAAGAGCGGCCTTCGGGAGGCGACGCCATGAAATTTCTCTGCCAGATCTGGTTCGATACCGAGAAGAGCAAGCTCGTGCCCCAGGAAGAATGGGATGTGCTGACGCAGAAGTGCATCCTCAGCGACAACCGATGGCGCGACAGCGGCCATCTGATCACGGCGCTGGCACTGCGCGATCCGGAAACCGCGGTTACGGTGCGGGTCCGCGATGGCGCTTCGTCTGCGACCGACGGGCCGTTTGCAGAAATCAAGGAGCATCTCGGCGGCTTCGTGCTGATCGAGGCGAAGGATATGAGGCAGGCCACCGAGATCGCCTCGGCCTTCCCGATCGCCGACTATGCCTCGATCGAGGTCCGGCCCGCCTATTCCATCCAGGACAGGGAGTGATCCGATGCGCTACGTCTGCCTGATCTACAATTCGGCCGATAGCGACGGGACGCTGACACAGGCCGAGACGGACGAATTGATCAAGGCGCATGTCAGTTTCGACGAGGAGCTTCGCAGCAAGGGCGTGATGATCCATGCCGATGCGCTGGAGATGCCTAACAAGGCGACAGTGCTGCGCGTGCGCGACGGCACGCTTCATGCGACCGACGGCCCCTATGTCGAGACCAAAGAGCATCTGGCCGGCCTCTACATTATCGAGGCAGCCGACGACCACGCTGCCCGGCGGATTGCCGCGCGCATTCCCTCCGCCCGCTTCGGCGCGGTCGAACTGCGGCCGGTGCGGACGCTTGTGATACCGGAGTAGCACTTGGAGACCGCAATCGAGGAGATCTACCGCACGCAGTCGCGCCGGGTTCTGGCAACGCTGATCCGCCTGCTTGGCGATTTCGACCGGGCGGAGGAGGCGCTGCACGACGCCTTTGCGGAGGCGGCACGCAGCTGGCCGCGTGACGGCGTTCCCGGCAATCCCTCCACCTGGCTGATCTCGACAGGTAGATTCCGGGCGATCGATCACATCCGCCGCCGCGCCCGTTTCGATGCGTCGGCGAAGGACATCGAAGACAGCCTCTACGGCGCGGCGGAAACCATGGAGGCTGGCGAGATGGACGCGATCGGCGACGACATGCTGAGGCTGATCTTCACGTGCTGTCATCCCGCCATCCCCGCCGACGCGCAGATGGCCACGGCGCTGCGGGAAATCTGCGGATTGACGACGGAGGCGATCGCCCATGCCTTCCTGGTTCCGGCGCCGACGGTGGCACAGCGCATCGTTAGGGCGAAGAACAGGATTCGCGCAGCGAAGATCCCCTATGAGGTGCCGGAGCGCGATGCACTGCCCGAACGGCTGGATCGCGTCCTGCATGTCATCTATCTGGTTTTCAACGAGGGCTATTCGGCCTCATCCGGCAGCGAGATCGTCCGCGCCGATCTGACCGGCGAGGCGATCAGGCTCGCCCGGCTGATGATAACGCTTCTGCCGCACCCCGATATCGAGGGACTGCTGGCGCTGATGCTGCTGCAGAATTCCCGCCGGACAGCGCGGCGCGGCGCGGATGGCGGCCTTGTCCTGCTTGCAGATCAGGACCGGGGCCTCTGGGACCGGAAAGAGATCGCCGAGGGCCTCGATCTGCTCGGCCGCGCCATGGCGCATCGGGAGATCGGGCTTTACACCGTGCAGGCGGCGATCGCCGCGGAACATGCCAAGGCCGGAACGCCCGAGGCAACCAACTGGCGGCGCATTGCCGCCTATTACGACCTCTTGATCGCGGCACAGCCCTCACCCGTTGCCAAGCTCAACCGTGCTGTGGCGATCGCCATGACCGAAGGCTATGCGCGCGGGATCGAAATCATCGACGGCATCCTGCAGGCGGGCGAACTCGAAACCTATCACCTGGCACATTCCGCCCGCGCCGATTTCCTGCGCCAACTCGGCCGCAGGGAAGAGGCAATCGGCGCCTACCGGCGCGCACTGTCGCTCTGCCAACAGGAGCCGGAAAAGCTGTTCCTCAGACAGCGGATATCAGAGCTTGCGGCGGCGGCCGAAGGGCAGTGAAATGGCTGTGCCTGTGAGAGCCGAGACGATGATCAGCAGATGCGCATTGACGCTCGCCTGCGCCAAAGCGGCAAGCGCTGCCTTTTCCCCGGAGGCACCGAAGGCTACAGCGCCGGCGGTGATGCCGGCTGGATAGGTGCCGACCCCGCCTGGTGCATGAACCGGAAGTACAGAGGACAACTCCCCCCCCAGCGCGCCGCCGAAGCTTGCCGCCAGCGGCAGAACGCCCATGAGGCTGAGAGCCCAGGCGAGAACCAGCACCTTCACCAGCCAGTTCACGGCTGTCATCGCCCAGGCACGGGCAAAGGCGATGCCATTGACCGGAAGACCGTTTTCGATCTCGGCTAGAAAGCCCTGAGCTTTCTTCGGCGCCAGCTTGAAGCCCAGACGCAGCAGCGGCTTGCGAACGGCAAACGCGGCAACCGGCAGAAACAGGAAAGCGGCCCAAATGATCCATACGATCAAGGCGTTGCCGGCCTCGCTTGCAAAACCGATTCCGGCTGCCGCAAGCAGTGCATGAAGATCGAGAAGCCGCATGACGAGCAGCGCGGAGGTGCCGCGGGCGAGCGGAATGCCGAACTCCGTGCGCATCAGCAGAGGGAAGCTGGTCTCGCCGCTCCGGAACGGCAGCATGATATTCAACAGATTGTGGATCTGCGTGACGCGGAACAGGGTGCGGAACTGGCCCGCGGTTTCGCGTGGAAAATAATCGAGGATGCGCCAGGTGCGCAGGAAGTAGGTGCTGGTCAGCAGAACCAGCGCGATCAGGATCGGCAGCACGCCGACGGCAGCCCATTGCGCCAGGATCGAGGACCAGCCCCAGAACCATTCGATGAAAAGCGCATATGCTGCGACAATCACGACGGTCAGCAACGTCATGCGATTGCGTGCGAACCAGGATTGTCGGCTAGCGCCAGCCGGAGAGTTCATGTAGTAGGCATCCTGACTTTCGCGGCCGAAACAGCCGCCTGCTTGGCCATGACGGGCCTTTTAGGAGCAATAAGAGTTGCAGACAATGTCAGAGTCGCTCGTGAGCGCAAATGATACCGGTKCACCGCTTGAGCTTTCGCTCGTGGTACCGGTATTCAACGAAGAAGAAAGCGTCGGCCCGCTCGTCGAGCGCATCGTCGAAGCCATGGCCGGTTATGCGAGCCCGTGGGAACTGATCCTCGTTGACGACGGCAGCACGGATGCGACCCTGGTCAATGCGCGCCACTATGTCGGCCGCAACGGACTTGCTCTGCGCATCGTCGCACTGCAGCGCAATTTCGGCCAGACGGCCGCCATGCAGGCCGGCATCGACGCCGCGCAGGGCCGCCTGATCGCCACGATGGACGGCGACCTGCAGAACGATCCGAAGGATATCCCTTCGATGGTCTCCGAGCTCGAACGCCGCGAACTCGACCTTTTGGTCGGCTGGCGCAAGAACCGCCAGGATGGCCTTCTGCTGCGCAAGATCCCCTCCTGGTGCGCCAATTACCTCATCGGCCGCATCACCGGCGTGAAGCTGCACGATTACGGCTGCAGCCTGAAGATCTATCGCGCCTCGATCATCAAGCAGGTCAAGCTGATGGGCGAGATGCACCGTTTCATTCCGGCCTGGGTCGCCGGCGTCGTGCCGAGCTCGCGCATCGGCGAAATGCCGGTCACCCATCACGCTCGTCAGCATGGCGTATCGAAATACGGCATTTCCCGCACGTTCCGGGTGATCCTCGACCTGCTCTCGGTGATGTTCTTCATGCGCTACAAGGCGCGGCCCGGCCACTTCTTCGGTTCGCTCGGCCTCGGCTTCGGCGCGATCGCAGCCCTGATCCTGTTTTATCTGTTCGTCGACAAATTCATCATGGGCCACGACATCGGCACCCGCCCGATGCTGATGGTCGGCGTCGTCTTCCTGCTGTCCTCGGTGCAGCTGATCACCACCGGCATCCTCGCCGAAATGATCGCCCGCACCTATTACCGCGACGACGCCTCGCCGAACTATATCGTCCGGCAGATCTTCGATGGAAACGAAGCTTGATCCATCAATGACCACTTCAGGTCAGGCGAGGACAACAACGGTTCCCGCCTGGCTGTTTGCCCTGCTCGCTGCCTACTTCGCTGTTCACGTTGTCGTTCGCCTGATGTTGCCAGCTACGCTCGGCATTGACGAGGCCCAGCAGGTCTTCCGCCTGCAGTGGCTTGCCGCCGGCTATGGCGAACAGCCACCCTTCTACAATTGGCTCCAATACGCGGTTTTCTCCGTCGCCGGTGTTTCCGTGGCAACGCTGGCGATCGTCAAGAATGCAATGCTGTTCGGTGCCTATGTCTTCTTCGCGCTGACGGCACGGATGTTGCTGCATGACCGGATGCTTGTCGTGGCCGCGACTCTGGGTCTGCTGACGATCCCGCAGGTCGCCTTCGAGATGCAACGCGATCTGACACACTCGGTCGCCCTGTTCTTCGCAAGCAGCATGTTCATCTACGGGTACGTCCTGACGCTGAAGCGCCCGAGCCTTGCCTCCTATGCGCTGACCGGCTTCGCAATCGGCATCGGAATGCTGTCCAAGTACAATTTCCCGCTCCTGCCGGCTGCCGCTTTTCTGGCAGCGCTGACCGGCAGCGGCATGCGGAAACGCATCTTCGACCGGCGGCTGCTGGTGACTGCTGCAATCGCGATCGCTTTGCCGTTGCCGCATGCGCTATGGCTGAAGGATCATCTGACGGCAGCATCCGAGGGAACGCTGGGCAAGCTGACGGAGAATGATGCCGCAAACTATCCGTTGCAGCTGCTGGCCGGGATGGGCTCGTTCGCAGAGGCTATCGCCGGATTTGTATTGGTCACCGCGCTGATCTTCGCAGTTACGTTCCGCAAAGCCCTGTTTAACAGCCTTACTGCCTCGTCACGCGACATCGCGCTCGTCGAACGCATTCTCTTGTTTTCGGCGGTCGCCATTCTCGCTCTGATCGTCTTCGGCCACGCCACCAACATCAAGGGTCGCTGGCTCATTCCGATTCTCTTCGTTGCTCCGCTCTATCTGTGCATGAAGATCGAGGAGACCGGCGTTGATTCATGGCCGGGCGTGCAGCGGCTCATGGCCATCATCGTCTTCGTGATGGCCGCTCTGCCGATCGCCATGGCCGGGCGGATCGTGACTGCGGGTCTCACTCACAATTACGAACGTGGCAACGTCCCCTATCGCGGCCTTGCCGAGATCCTCAAGGCTCAGGGATCGCCAGGACTGATCGTCGTCACCAAGGACTGGACCGGCGGCAATCTCCGGCTTCAGTTTCCCGATGTCACCGTGATCTCGCCGCTCTACCCGCCAGGCGGCACGAAGATTGACGCCGCGGAAAACCAGCCAATGCTTCTCGTATGGAATATCGAAAGCAAGGATCAGCCGGTGATCCCGCTGAGCCTCAGGGAATGGCTCACATCGCAGAAGATCACGCCTGCCCCCCAGGCTGTCTCTGTCGACGTGCCCTATCACTATGGGGCCGATGGCGACACCTATCGCTTCGGTTATGCCTGGGTGGACGGCTCGCGGAGCCGCTAGCTCCGCAACTCCTTCCACGCCGCATCAAGCGCGATCTTTGTGATCCTCGCCATCTCGTCCACCTCGGCGTGGCTGATCACCAGTGGCGGAGAGGCGAGCATGCGGTCGCCGGTGGCGCGAAGGATCAGGCCGTTGGCGAGCGCGTGGTTGCGCACGAGGGAGCCGATGGCGTCGGGCTTTTCGAAGCGGGTGCGGGTCTTCTTGTCCGAAGTCAGCTGCAGCGCAGCCATCAGGCCGACGCTGGCCGCTTCGCCGACGAGGTCGTGATCGGCCAGTGCGTTCCAGGCCCTGGCGAAATAGGGGCCGATGTCGTCGCGGACGCGCTCGACCAGCTTTTCCTCTTCGATGATGCGCAGGTTTTCGAGCGCGGCGGCGGCGCAGACCGGGTGGCCGGAATAGGTGAAGCCGTGGTTGAAATCGCCGACATCGTTGATTAGCACGTCTGCTATGCGGTCCGAAACGAGCACCCCGCCGATCGGCAGGTAGCCTGAGGACAGGCCCTTGGCGATCGGGCAAAGATCGGGCTCGACGCCATAATATTGATGGCCGAACCATTCGCCGAGGCGGCCGAAGCCGCAGATCACTTCGTCGGTGACGAGCAGGATGTTGCGCGCCTTGCAGATGCGGGCGATCTCCGGCCAGTAGGTTTCCGGGGGCACGATGACGCCGGCCGCCCCCTGGATCGGTTCGGCAACGAAGGCTGCGACATTCTCCTCGCCGAGTTCGTCGATCTTCGCGTCCAGCTCGCGGGCGACCTTGAGGCCGAATTCGGCCGGCGAGAGATCGCCGCCTTCGGCGTACCAGTAGGGCTGGCCGATATGGACGATGCCGGGGATCGGCAGGTCGCCCTGCTCGTGCATGTACTTCATGCCGCCGAGGCTGGCGCCTGCTACCGTCGAGCCGTGGTAGCCGTTCTTGCGGGCGATAACGATCTTCTTGGACGGCTGGCCGACGGCGCTCCAATAGACGCGCGCCATGCGGAACCAGGTGTCGTTGGCCTCGGAGCCGGAGCCGGTGAAGAAGACGTGGTTGAAGCGCGGCCCGGCATGGGCGGTGACCTTCTCGGCGAGCAGCGTCGTCGGCGTGCTCGTGGTGCCGAAGAAGGTGTTGTAATAGGGCAGCTCGTTCATCTGCCTGGCGGCGGCGTCGGTGATTTCCTTGCGGCCATAGCCGACATTGACGCACCAGAGACCGGCAAATCCGTCCAGATATTTCTTGCCGCTGCTATCCCAGATATGGACGCCTTCGCCGCGCTCGATGATGCGCGTGCCGCCGGCATTCAGCTTTTTCATGTCCGAGAAGGGATGCAGATGATGGGCGGCGTCGAGGGCGGCGAGATTTGAGCGCTGGTAAGTATCGGACATGATTTGCGAAACACCTGCAGAGATTGAAAGGATCTTCCCAATGGGTTACGACCTTGGCCTGCTCAGAGGGGATTTTCAAGATCATGACGGCTGACAAGATGCACGGCAAAGCTGCGGCTGACGAGCCCTGGGTCGAAATCATGCTGGTTGGCATGAACGGCGACCTGCGCGGCAAGCGAATTCCACTCGACGCGCAGAAGAAAATCTGGGCGGGCGACGTGCGCCTCCCCTCCTCGACGCAATCGCTCGACATATGGGGCGACGACAATGACGACATTACCGGCCTGTCGCTGTCGATCGGCGATCCCGACGGAAACTGCATTCCCGACAAGCGCAGCCTGGCACCGATGCCCTGGGCGCCGGAGGGATCGATGCAGGTCTTGGCGACGATGCACGAATTCGACGGCACGCCGAGCTTCATGGATCCGCGCGCAATCCTGTCTTCGGTCCTGAAGCGCTATGACGAACGCGGGCTGACACCGGTGGTGGCGACCGAGCTGGAATTCTACGTGGTCGAACAGGACTGGCTGGAGACCGGCTATCCCTCGCCGCCGAAGAAGCTCACCTATCGCGGCGAGCCGAACGGGTTCCAGCTCTACGACATGAGTGCCACCGATGCGCTCGACGATTATCTGCGGACCGTGCGCAGCTATGCGAGCGCACAGAACCTGCCTGCCGACGCGACGACGGCGGAATTTGGCCCCGGGCAATTCGAGATCAACCTGCTGCACCGGCCGGACGCGCTGGCGGCTGCTGACGACTGCATCTACCTGAAGCGCATCGCCGAGCAGGCCGCGAGACGACACGGTTTGAAATCGACCTGCATGGCCAAGCCCTATTCCGATCATGCCGGCTCGGGCCTGCATGTGCATGCCAGCATCATCGACAAGGACGGCCGCAACATCCTGGATGCCAAGAGCGGCGATCCGAAGCGTCTGAAATCCGTCACGGCAGGCATGCTGAAGACGATGCGCGAGGCGCAGCTGGTCTTTGCGCCCTTTGCCAATTCCTACCGCCGCTTCCAGCCGGGGTCCTTCGCGCCTGTCGACCTCACCTGGGGATACGGCCATCGCGGCACGGCGATCCGCATTCCGGATATGAACGGTCCGGCGGCGCGTGTCGAACACCGGGTCGCGGGTGCCGACGCCAATCCCTACCTGCTGCTTGCCGCCATTCTCGGCGGCATGCTGCTCGGCCTCGACGAAGAGCTGGATCCCGGCGTCGAAACCACGCCATCGCACGTGCCTGAAAATACCGAGCGCCTGACGCATGATTTCCTGACCGCGGTCGAAGCCTTCCGGGCGTCGCCCTTCATCAAGGACGTGTTCGGAGAGGGCTATCAGAAGCTCTATGGCGATACGAAATACAAGGAAGCGCTGATCTCGCTGCGCACCGTCTCGGATTTCGACTACCGCACCTACCTGCCGCGCATCTAGACTAAGCGGCAGGCTCGCGGCGATCAGTCTCGTGCTTTTGCGCGGCCAGCCCCTGGCGGACGAGAACCTTCAGCTCGCCCGGATGCAGCCGCAGCCGGATATCGCGCGCCAGCGGCAGCAGTTCGCCGTCCATGACGCAATTGGCCTTTGCGCGCATCTTCGGGAAATGCAGGTTCACTTCAGCCGGATGCATGACCATGATGTCGGCATTGTCGCGAACCTTGCCGCGCAGCATGTCGAAAGCGAGCTTGGCGACGCCGAGCGGCTTCAGCGGCTTGGCGGTGTAGAAGCCCAATTCGCCGCTGCGCAGATCGTCGGCATAAAGCAGCGCATTCTCGCCGAAGGGATTGTTGGAAACTGATACCGCCGAGACGCGGCGCCGTTCCCTGACGCCCAACGCCTCGAACTCGACCTCGAATTCGGGCGGGTTCATCACTACGCCGAGGGCAGCACGGGTGCTGGCGCGCATCTTTCCAAGCCGGGAGCGGAAACTGTAGGAATTGCGGTAGCGCACCATGCGGGCATGCAGCCCGGCTGAAAACTGGTGGATGAAGGGCCGGTCGTTGGCGCTGGCGATATCGACATTGTCAACCTCGCCATAGGCCAGGACGTCGAGCGCCTGCCAGATATCGAGCGGCACTTTCAGCGAGCGGGCGAAGAGGTTCATGGTGCCGGCCGGGACGACGCCGAGCGCCACGCCGTTCTTCCACGCGATAGACGCGGCCGCCGAGATCGTTCCGTCGCCGCCGCCGGCGACGATGCCATCGATATCGTCGCGGCGTGCTGCCCGCTCCATGGCGGGAACGATTTCCTTGCCGGGAAAGACGATCGCCTCGAAATCGTGGCCGGCTTCGCGGAACGTCGCCTCGGCCTTTTTCTCGTAGGCTTCCATATCTGTCGTCCGGAACGTCCCGCCATCCTTATTGAAAAAACCGACAAGCTTCATGCAGCGTTCCGTTCCCCGTGACACATCCCACCGATGTCACAGCTACAGATGGTCGCTAGCTCAATGATTTCAAGCGGCAAGGCTGTCGGGCTCACCACGGCCACACAGGAGAGGAATGCTAATATAGCAATGGACGTATGCACATAGCAGGACGCTGCACTGCAAAAAACGCACTCGACGCTCTAGAGCCAATCAGGGATAGAATGCAGAATGGAGGCACGTACCTCCCTTCCCGCCATAGACAGGCCGACTTCCGCGCTGAACGCCCGGAATGAGAAGCCTTTGAGACATGCCCAGGAGCTCCCGTGAGCCAGATTGCCGTAAACGATTCTATTGATGCACCCGTTGCAGAAGCGCCGTCGCCGATGGCGGTCGCGCTGGTGCAGCTGGCGCTGGCATGCGGCGGCTTCGGCATCGGCACCGGCGAATTCGCGATCATGGGCCTGCTGCCGAATGTGGCGAGCACCTTCTCCGTTACCACGCCGCAGGCGGGTTACGTGATCAGCGCCTACGCACTCGGCGTCGTCATCGGTGCGCCGGTGATTGCGGTGCTAGCTGCCAAGATGGCGCGGCGCTCGCTGCTGCTTCTGCTGATGGGCATCTTTGCGATCGGCAATATCCTGAGCGCGATGGCCCCGACCTTCGAGAGCTTCACCCTGATGCGCTTCATCACCGGCCTGCCGCATGGCGCCTATTTCGGTGTCGCGGCGATCGTCGCTGCCTCGATGGTGCCGGTGCACAAGCGGGCCCGCGCCGTCGGCCGAGTCATGCTCGGCCTGACGATCGCCACGCTGCTCGGCACGCCACTCGCCACCTTCTTCGGCCAGTCGCTGGATTGGCGCGTTGCCTTCACCACGGTCGGCGTCATCGGCGTCGTGACGGTGGCGCTGATTTGGTATTACGTGCCGCGTGACCAGGTTGCCGAAGGCGCCAGCTTCATGCGCGAACTCGGTGCCTTCAAGCGGCCGCAGGTGCTGTTGACGCTCGCCATCGCCGCTGTCGGCTACGGCGGCATGTTCGCGATGTTCAGCTACATCGCCGATACGACGATGAAGGTTGCGATGCTGCCCGCCAGCATGGTCGCCGTGATGATGGTGCTCTTCGGCATCGGCATGAATGTCGGTAACGTCCTGGGATCCTGGCTTGCCGACAAGTCGCTGATGGGCACGATCGGCGGCTCGCTGATCTTCAACATCGTGGTGCTCAGCTGCTTTTCGCTAACGGCTGCCAATCCCGTGATGCTGGCGGCTTGCGTCTTCCTGACAGGTTGCGGCTTCGCGGCAGGCCCTGCCCTGCAGACGCGCCTGATGGACGTGGCAGCCGACGCGCAGACACTGGCCGCCGCCTCCAACCATTCGGCCTTCAACATCGCCAACGCGCTCGGCGCCTGGCTCGGCGGCCTCGTCATCGCCTGGGGCTATGGATACGCCTCGACAGGCTATGTCGGCGCCTTCCTGTCGTTCCTGGGGATCTTCGTCTTCGCCGCGTCGCTACGCCTGGAGCGCCGCAGCCGGAACGCCTGAGGCTTCGCGCAATTCCATGCCATCGGGCCGGCAGAACACATGTTCGTCGCCCCAGGCAGCCAGGGCCCTGATCACCGGCTTCAGCGTTTCACCGAGCGGCGTCATCGCATATTCGACCCGCGGCGGCACGACCGGATAGACTTTTCGCGAGATCAGCCCGCAGTCTTCCAGTTCCCTCAACTGCTTCGTCAGCATGCGCTGGGTAACGGCGGGCAACTTGCGGCGCAGTTCGTTGAAGCGCAGCGTTCCATCCATGAGGTGGAACAGGATCACGCCCTTCCACTTGCCATCGAGAAAGCTCAGCGTCGCCTCAACCGGACAGCCGGGGAAATTCTTCGTCAGCTTGGCACGGGGCAGCGACATTTGACGGTATCCTTTTGGGTACTACGTACAGAATTTGTGCATTCTTGCGCATCTTGAACATAAGACGCATTTAGCCTCTGTGCAACGAATACAGGAGTTTCCCATGCGCGCCGTCGCCTACAAGACGCCCCAGCCCATCGCCGCCGAAACCTCGCTCGTCGATGTCGAGCTGCCGGTGCCCGAAGCCAAGGGACATGACCTGCTGGTCGAGATCAAGGCGATCTCCGTCAACCCCGTTGACGTCAAGATCCGCGCCAACGTCGCCCCGCCCTCGGGCGAGCTCAAGGTGATCGGCTGGGATGCGGCCGGCGTGGTCAAGGCCGTCGGCCCTGACGTGACGCTGTTTCGCCCCGGCGATGAAGTCTTCTATGCCGGCTCGATCACCCGCCCGGGCTCGAATGCCGAATTCCATCTCGTCGATGAGCGCATCGTCGGCCGCAAGCCGAAGACGCTCGACTTTGCCGCAGCCGCCGCCCTGCCGCTGACCTCGATCACCGCCTATGAAGCGCTGTTTGACCGGTTGAAGGTGCAGGATCCGGTCCCGGGTGCGGCCCGCTCACTGCTCGTCATCGGCGGCGCCGGTGGCGTCGGCTCGATCACCATCCAGATCCTGCGGGCACTGACCGATCTGACGGTTATCGCCACGGCGTCACGGCCGGAGACGCAGGCCTGGGTCGAGGAACTCGGCGCCCATCACGTCATCGATCATTCCAAGCCGATCGCCGCGCAGGTCGCTGCGCTTGGCCTTGGCGCACCGGGTTTCGTCTTCTCGACGACGAATACCGACCAGCATCTCGCCGACATCGCCGAGGCGATCGCGCCACAGGGCCGTTTCGCGCTGATCGACGATCCGAAGGTGCTCGACATCATGCCTTTTAAGCGCAAGGCGAATTCGGTGCATTGGGAACTGATGTTCACCCGCCCGATCTTCGGCACGCCCGATATGATCGAGCAGCATCATCTCCTGAACAAGATCGCCGAACTCGTCGATGCCGGGAAAATCCGCACGACGCTGACCGAGACGGTGGGCACGATCAATGCGGCAAACCTGAAAAAGGCGCATGCGATGATCGAGACGGGCAAGACGAAAGGCAAGGTCGTCCTGGCCGGATTCTGAGCCGGAAGCGCGCCTCGCAATATCCCGTAAATCATGCCTTGAAGAATGCCGCGCTTAATGGTGCGGCATTCTGCCATTAACCGCATATCCCAGTTGACTTTTTTAGCGTTCGGGACCACCTAGATCACACGCGCGCAGCAGCAATTGCCGGGCGCGGATATCAACGGAGCCATCATCAAGATGCCAAGCGACAGTAGCAGTCGATTGCCTTTGCCGTACGCGGCCGTTTCGCGCTGACCTGGTAGCTCCGGGCTCGCCCGATCGGACGCTACGGCGGATCGACGGAAAGGCGAGCTAATGAACATCAATCGCTTCCCCCTGCGGGCCGGCAATGCCGCGCGCGCTTTCATGACCAACAATAAAGTTGCGACCATCGCCGAGCGCGTCGAGTCGTTGAATTCGCTCGCCCCTGCCGAGGCAGCCCGCATCTTGTCGAAGATGCCGCAGGAATATGCCGTCAACATCCTCGACCGGCCGGAACTGCGCCATGCCGCCGCGATCCTCGGCGTCATGGATCGCGCCGATGCCGCGCGCCTGCTGCACGGCATGTCCAACGACCGCGTTGCCGACGTCCTGCTGGAACTCGACATCGATACCCGCACCCGGCTCTTCAACAGCCTCGAAGAGCCTGTTCGTGTCGCCATCCAGCATTTGATGGGTTATCCGCCCCGCACCGCAGGCAGCATCATGACGACGGAGTTCGTCAGCGTGCCCGGCAACTGGACGGTCGAGCAGACGCTTGCCCATGTGCGCCATGTCGAGCGTTCGCGCGAAACTGTCTATGCCATCTATGTGCTGGATGAGAATTCCGGTGCGCTGATGCATGTCGTGACGCTCCGCCGGCTGATCACCGGCGAGCCCGATGCCTCGATCCTGACGGTCGCGCAGAAGGGGACGCCGGTTGCCGCCAACGCACTGATGAAGCAGGAAGACGTGGCACGGCTGATCCGCAAGCACGACCTTCTGGCGCTGCCTGTCATCGACGATCACGGCCTGATCCTCGGCATCGTCACCGTCGACGACGTGATTGATACGATGATTGCCGATACGACCGATGGCGCCCAGCGTTTCGGTGGTATGGAAGCCCTCGGCAAGCCCTATATGAAGATCAGCTTCGGCGGCATGATCCGCAAGCGCGCCGGCTGGCTTTGCGCCCTGTTCCTCGGCGAAATGCTGACGGCAAGCGCCATGCAGCATTTCGAAGGCGAGCTTGAGAAGGCCGTCGTGCTGACGCTGTTCATCCCGCTGATCATGAGCTCGGGCGGTAATTCCGGCTCGCAGGCGACGTCCCTGATCATCCGGGCGCTGGCCGTTGGCGAGTTGAAGCTTTCCGACTGGTGGCGGGTGCTGCTGCGCGAACTGCCGACCGGCATCGTGCTTGGCGCCATCCTCGGCCTCGTCGGCATGACACGCGTGTTCTTCTGGCAGACGGCCGGGCTATACGACTATGGCCCGCACTGGATCCTCGTCGGGTTCACGGTCTTCTCGGCGCTGATCGGCATCGTCACCTTCGGCTCGATCTCGGGCTCGATGCTGCCGTTCATTCTGCAGCGCATGAAGCTCGATCCGGCCACGGCATCGGCCCCGTTCGTCGCAACGCTGGTCGATGTCACCGGCCTGGTGATCTACTTCTCGGTCGCCCTGCTGATTCTCACCGGGACGCTTCTCTAGAGGCGATCGGCAGGCACAGCGGCGTGCCGTCAACCGGATGCGGCACCACCGCCGCATCCACTCCGAACACGGTCTTTATCAGCTCCGGCGTCAGCAAGGCGCCGGGGCTTCCGGCCGCGTGGATGCCGCCATCGGCAACGGCGATGATATGATCGGCATATTGCGCCGCATGGTTCAGGTCGTGAACGACCATGACGACGGTGCGGCCGCTGTTACGGTTCAGATCGCGCAGCAGTTCCAGCACTTCCAGCTGATGGGCGATGTCGAGATAGGTGGTCGGCTCATCGAGCAGCAGGATCGGTGTTTCCTGCGCCAGCGCCATGGCGATCCAGGCGCGCTGGCGCTGGCCGCCGGAGAGCCGGTCGAGCGGGCGCGCAGCGAGATCGGCAAGGCCAGTGGCGGCAAGCGCGCCATCGACGATCTCCTCGTCACGCGCGCTGGTGCGCGACAGCATGCCCTTGTGCGGGTGGCGGCCGAAGCGGCAGAGCTGGCGGACCGTCAGACCATCCGGCGAAACCGGGCTCTGTGGCAGGAGCGCAAGCTTCTGGGCGATCGCCCGGCCCTGCATCGCCGATATTTCCTTGCCGTCGAGATAGACGGTGCCAGCCTCCGGCGCAATGATGCGGCCGAGCGCTTTCAGCAGCGTGGACTTGCCGCTGCCATTGGCGCCGATCAGCGCCGTGATCTTGCCATCGGGAATGGAAACATCGATATTCTCGAGCACCCTGATGGCTGCGTATCCAAGCGTCAGCTTTTCTCCGGTAAGGCGTGATTGGGCGGCGCTACTCATGGCGGCCGGTCTCCTTGATGAGCAGGAAAATCAGGTAGGGTCCGCCGATCACGGCGGCGACGATCCCGGCCGGGATCTCGTTCGGCAGGGCAATGAGGCGTCCCGCGAGATCGGCAGCCGACAGCGCCAGTGCGCCCATCAGTGCGCTCAATGGCACCAGATGCCGGGCGCGCGGACCGACGAGGAGCCGGGCGGCATGCGGCGCCAGCAGGCCGAGAAATCCCATGCTGCCAACGCTGGCGACGGCCCCGGCGCAGAGCAGCACCGAAACGACGATCAGGCCGCCGCGCAGAAGCGCCGGCGACATGCCGAGGCTGATGAGCGTCTCATCGCCAAAGCCGCTGGCATCGAGACGTGCGGCGGCGAAGAGGACGAGCGGCAGGCAGGCGATAAGCCAGAGGCCAAGGACCAGAACATCGGCCATCGAACTGCCGTAGACGCTCCCGGCAAGCCAGACCATCGATTGGTCGGCACGGGTCGGGAAGATCACCATCACATACTGGATCAGCGCCTGTGCCAGCATGCCGAGCGCCACGCCCACCAGAGCCAGCGCCGCGATACCGCCGCCGAAGGTGCGGCCGATCAGCAGCAGCAGTCCGGCACCCAGGATCGCGCCTGAAACGACACCGGCCGGGATCGCCCAGATGGCCCAGGCAGGCGGCGCCATCATCCCTGCCAGGAAGGCGCCGAGCCCGGCGCATTTGGTGATGCCGACGACATCGGGAGAGGCCAGCGGATTGCGCAGCGCGCCCTGCAGGAAGACACCGGCCAGACCGAAGGACGCCCCGGCGAGGATGGAGACGGCGACGCGCGGGGCGCGGTATTGCATGACGATGAAGGCATTTTTGCCGCCACCGATGCCATCCAGCACCTGGCCGATGCTCAGCGTCACGGCGCCGACAGTCATGCCCAGAATGGCGAGGACGGCAATGAGAACGGCAACGGTGATGCAGACCGTCAGCGCCCGCGTCTCTTTTCCGGCGAGTGTGCTCATCTGACCCTCTGGCGCCAGAGGATAAGCAGGAAGGCCGGCGCCCCGATCAGCGCCGTGACGATGCCGACGGGCATTTCCTGGGGATAGGCGGCAACGCGGCCGAGGAGATCGGCGGCGTTCAGCAACAGCGGCCCGGCGATGGCGCTGAGCGCAATCAGCGTCAGCTGATCCCCGCCGACAAGCCGCCGGATGATATGCGGCACAAGCAGGCCGATGAAACCGATCGGGCCGCTGACGGCAACAGCGGAACCGGCCAGGACGACGATGAGAAAGGCCGCCAGCCCGCCGACGCGGCGGGCATTCTGCCCGAGCGACAGGCCGGTGGTCTCGTCCAGCGCCAGCACGCCGAAATGGCGGCCGGCCAGAAGTGCGATTCCGCCGCCGATAAGCGTGAAGGGCAGGATGATCCAGACTTTCTCCCATTGCGCGCCGTTGATCGATCCGGCGAGCCAGTAGACGATATCCTGCGCGGCATTGTTGGCGATCAGGATCGCCTGAACGAGGGCTGCAAGTACAAGCTGAATGGAGATGCCTGCCAGCGCCAGCTTCATGTCATTCATGGCACCGGAGACGGAGAGCGCCCACATGGCGAAGCCGACTGCGGCAGCACCTGCGAATGCCGGCCATACCGTTCCGGCACCGCGCAATTCCGGCAGGGCGATCAGGCAGAGAACGATGACCAGCGAAGCCCCGGCATTGATGCCGAAGGTTTGCGGCGAGGCGAGCGGATTGCGCGTCAGCGTCTGGATCAGCACACCTGCCACCGCCAGATTTGCGCCGATCATCACCGCCAGCAGCGCCCGCGGCAGGCGGACGTCCCAGACGAGCGCGCTATCGGGGGAGCCATCCGGCGACACAAGCAGCGACAGCGCATGCCGTACCGGCAGTTCCGAAACGCCGAAGGAGACGGCAGCGACGATGACGGCGGCGAGCGCCATCAGCAGCAGGCAGCCGAGGGCGACCGGCTGCAACCGTCCCTGCCCCGCCATCGCTGCTGCCTTGCCGCCCACCAGCGGTTACCCGGCCTTGTAGACTTTGGCGAGGATTTCACCAGCGATCATCTCGGCAGTCTTCAGACCGCGGAAGCGCGAGAACTGGTTGCGGTCGACCTCGAAGATGTTGCCGCTTTTGACAGCCGAGATGTTGGTGAAGGCGCTGTTGCTCTTCCACTGATCGAACACCGTGCCGCCGGCATCGGTGGCAACCAAGAAGACGTCGGGATTAACGGCGATCAGACGCTCAAGGCTGGCGCCGCTCTCCACCGCATCCGTCGAATCGATTGCCGGTGTCAGGCCCATGGCCTTGAATACCGAGCCGGTGAAGGATGCCGATGTGTGGAGGCTCATGGAATCGGCATTGGCGACGGCGAGCAGGAAGCGGCGCTTCTCGCCTGCCGGGATCTTGGCAACGAGGGCTGCGATCACCGCATCATGATCGGCAACCGCCTTTTCACCCTTCTCCTTTTCGCCAAGCGCATCGGCGATGGTCACCACGCCTTCCTTGATCGTCTGGTAGCTGCCCTCCCAGCTGTTCAGCACGATCGTCGGCGCAATGGCGCTCAGCTGCGCGTAGATTGCCGAATGGCGGAGTTGGTCGGCGATGATCAGGTCTGGTGCGAGCGCGCTGACGAGCTCGAGGTTCGGCTCAAGACGCGTACCGACGGAGCTGTACTCGACCTTTTTGCCGAGCAGCTGCTCGATGCGCTTTGGCTGGTTGTCATCGGTGATGCCGACAGGCACGACGCCGAGCGCATCCAGCGACTGGACGAAGGAGAATTCGAGCGCGACGATGCGCTGCGGCTTGCCGGTGATTTCGGTCGAACCCAGGAGATGCGTGATGGTGCGTGCGGCGTCATCGGCCAGCGCCGGAGCGGCGACAGTGGCTGCGGCGGCAGCGCCAAGGAGAAGGCCGAACTGGCGGCGAGAAATCGAATTCTGAAACAGGCTCATGTCAAACTCCCAGCTGAAAACAGCAGCGGGGCGTTGATCCCCGCTCTCAAATTTCCGCTACAGAATTGACGCCGACACTTCAAGTAAAGTTTACAAAAATAATCACCTTATTTTGCGTCCGGCAATTTCAGGGCTCCGTGGGTCTTCATGCTGCGGATCGCGAAGTTCGACCGGATGTCGCTGACGTTCGGCAATGTCAGCAGCGTCTCGGTCAGCAGACGCTCGTAGGCCGCCAGATCCTCGACCACGACCTCGGCCAGGAAATCAGCGGTGCCCGATATCAGGAAGCAGGAGACGATTTCGGGAATGGCAAGGAGCGCCGCCTGCTGCGCCTCGGAATTCTCGCGGGTGTGGTGCGCCACCTTGAACTCGACGAAGACGGTGAGGCCGAGGCCGACTTCCTTGCGGTCGATGTCGGCACGGTAACCGCGGATGACCCCCGATTTTTCAAGGTTGCGGATGCGGCGAAGGCAGGGCGACGGCGAGAGGTTGACTTTCTCGGCAATCTCCACGTTGGTGGCCCGCGCATCCTCCTGAAGGCACTTCAGAATGGCGATATCGAATTTATCGAGATTTGGCATATCCGCTCATTTCCAGCGACCATATTGGCATATCATTGCTGATACCACGATCTGGAAGCCATAGATAGCAAGGACATGCCCCGGCCTTCCGGCCTATCCTTTTCTCAACCGGACATGATCCGGACGTGCGGAGGATAGCGCGATGACCAGCTTCATAATCACCAATGAAAAGTCTCCTTCCCTCATTCCCGGGTATATCGGCGGAACCGTCACCGTGCTTATCTGGGCGTCGTGGTTCCTGGCGACCCGCCACAGTGCCGCCACCCCGCTCGGCTCGCTCGATATCGGGCTGATTCGCTATGGCATTCCGGCGCTGGCGCTGGCGCCGGTATGGTTGAAAGCAGGGTTATTGCCGAAGGGCGTGCCGCTGCATCTGCTGGCGCTGATGGTTGCCGGCGCCGGGGCCGCGTTCTTTCTGCTGACGACGCTGGCGATCCATTCGACACCCGCCGCCTCGTCCGGCATCCTGCTCGGCGGCTCGATGCCGCTGGCGACGGCGCTGATCGGCATCGTCATCTTCGGGGAGCGGCCCGACCTGACCCGCAAGCTCGGCCTTGCCGCGATCGTCGGCGGCGTGTTGATCCTGCTGCTGCGCAGCCTGTCGGATGCCTCGCTGCCATGGACGAGCTTCGTGCTGCTTCCGGCCGGCGCCGTGCTCTGGGCAAGCTATACGCATGCCTTCCGCCGCAGCGGTCTCAGCGCCCTGCAGGCCAGCGCGCTGATCGCCATCTGGTCGTTCCTGATCATCGGTGTGCTTGCTCTGATTTTCGGCACCTCGCTTGCCAAGGCGAGCACCGCTGATATCGGCCTGCAAGTGCTGAGCCAGGGCGTACTCTCGGGCCTCGTCGCGATGCTTGCCTATGGCACGGCGGTCAAGACGCTTGGCGGCACGCAGGCTGCGGCCTTCACGGCGCTGACGCCCGTACTGGCAACGATCGGCGGAAGTGTGTTTCTGGGAGAGCCGGTCGGTATTGCCGAAATTTCCGCCGCTGTCATGACGGGCATCGGCGTGGCGCTCTCGACCGGGATTGCCGCCAGACGGCATTGAATGGATCGAACGATAAAAGCCCGGCATTGCCGGGCTTTTCCGTTCAGGCCTGGATGACGATGACCTTGGCGCCCGGCAGCACACGATCATAGAGATCGATGACGTCGTGGTTCAGCATGCGAATGCAGCCGCTCGACATGGCAAGGCCGATCGATTGCGGCTGGTTGGTGCCGTGGATGCGGAAATGGGTGTCGTTGCCACCGCGGTAGAGATACATGGCCCGCGCCCCGAGCGGATTGTTCGGGCCGCCTGGCATGCCGCCGGCGAGCTTGCGGTAGCGCGCCTCACGGCGCTGCATGTTTTCGGTCGGCGTCCAGGTCGGCCATTCGGCCTTGCGCCCGACATAGGCGTTGCCTGCCAGCGCCAGCCCTTCCCGGCCGACACCGACGCCATAGCGCATCGCCTGGCCATCGTCCAGAATGTAATAGAGGCGGCGGGCGGGCGTATCGACGACAACCGTTCCCGCAGCTTGATCCGAGACATAAGCGACCTGCTGACGGCGCAGGTCCGGATCGAGCTTTTCGAGCGGCATGGCCGGAAGCGGAAATTTCTCCGCCGGAAGCGCTGCGTAATTGGCGCGATGATCAGGACCGCTGGAAGCGCATCCCGCCAGAAGAGCGGAGAGGCCCATTACGAAGCCACGGCGGGAGATCTGCATTCAGACGGTCCTTAACATCAGGTTGATACCCTGAAGTTAAGGAAAACATGGTTAATACGCGGTTAAACAGATGCCGCGCGGCGCAACAAGTAAGGCCGAAAAGTGGCGATACCGGCAGTTTTCACGGGCATGTGATCAAGTCCCATGCGCCATCCTGAGGTGCAGCCTCACATATTCGGATAGACCGGCCCCTCGCCGCCCTGCGGCGGAACCCAGTTGATGTTCTGGTTGGGATCCTTGATATCGCAGGTCTTGCAGTGGACGCAGTTCTGGGCGTTGATGACGTAGGTTTCCTGGCCGTCCTTCTCCACCCATTCATAGACGCCGGCCGGACAGTAGCGGGTCGAAGGACCGGCATAGATGTCGTGCTCGGAGGATTTCTGAAGCGCCATGTCCTTGACCTTCAGATGAACCGGCTGATCCTCCTCGTGATTGGTGTTCGACAGGAACACCGAGGAGAGACGGTCGAAGGTCAGAACGCCATCCGGCTTCGGATAATCGATCTTCTTGTGTTGTGCCGCCGGTTCCAAAGACTGCGCATCGGTCTTGCCATGCTTGAGCGTGCCGAAGAACGAGAAGCCGAACAGGGTATTGGTCCACATGTCGAGACCGCCGAGGCCGATGCCGATAAGCGTTCCGAACTTGGACCAGAGCGGCTTGACGTTGCGGACCTTCTTCAGGTCCTTGCCGATATCGGTCTTGCGCCATTCGTTCTCGATCTCGATGATTTCGTCATTGGCGCGGCCCCCCTCGATCGCCGCGGCGATCTTCTCGGCGGCCAGCATGCCAGACAGCACCGCATTGTGGCTTCCCTTGATGCGGGGCACGTTGACGAAACCGGCCGAGCAGCCGATCAGGGCTCCACCAGGGAAGGTCAGCTTCGGCACCGACTGGTAACCGCCCTCGGTGATGGCGCGGGCGCCATAGGAAAGCCGCTTGCCGCCCTCGAAGGTGGTGCGGATCGCCGGATGCGTCTTGAAGCGCTGGAATTCCTCGAAGGGATAGAGATAGGGGTTCTTGTAGTTCAGGTGCACGACGAAACCGACGGCGACCATGTTGTCTTCAAGATGGTAGAGGAACGAGCCGCCACCGGCAGCCATGCCGAGCGGCCAGCCGAAGGAGTGCTGCACCAGACCCTGCCTGTGGTTCTCCGGCTTGACCTGCCAGAGCTCCTTGATGCCGATGCCGAATTTCTGCGGTTCGCGATCCTTCGACAGGTCGAACTTGGCGATCAGCTGCTTGGCGAGCGAGCCGCGCACGCCCTCACCGATCAGCACATATTTGCCGAGCAGCTCCATGCCGCGGGTAAAGTTCGGGCCGGGTTCGCCATTCCGCTCGATACCCATGTCGCCGGTGGCGACACCGATGACGGCGCCCTCGTCATTGTAGAGCACTTCGGTTGCGGCAAAGCCCGGATAGATCTCGACGCCGAGCGCCTCCGCGTGGCCCGCCAGCCAGCGACAGACATTGCCGAGCGAGACGATGTAATTGCCGTGATTGTTCATCAGCGGCGGCATGAGGGCGTTCGGCAGGCGGATCGAGCCGGCAGGGCCGAGCACCAGGAAGTGGTCGGCATTCACTTCGGTCTTGAACGGATGATCGCTTTCGGAACGCCAGTCCGGCAGCAGCCGGTCGATACCGATGGGGTCGACGACGGCGCCCGACAGGATATGGGCGCCGACTTCGGCGCCCTTCTCCAGCACCACGACCGACAGTTCCGGATTGACCTGCTTCAGCCGGATCGCCGCAGACAGACCAGCCGGCCCGCCGCCGACGATCACCACGTCGAATTCCATGCTTTCGCGTTCCGGAAGCTCTGTCGTCTCGGTCATGTCGTTCGGTCTCCGCTCGGCCGTCGGCGCGGCCTACATTCCCCAATCTGGGCTAATCTCTTGTCAAAACCGGAAAGCATTGTCGAGCCGGTAAGCGACAGCCAATCTCCCAATTCGCACAATGATTTCCTTCATGCGCATAAACCTATTTAACGTTTACGTTCACGTCAATTATACCGCGTGATTTTCTCGCTGATCCGCTTTTCTTTCCGCCTGCCCGCGCCTTATACAAAGGCACACCATTGGAGGATATCATGGATCTTGGCATCAAGGGCAAACGCGCACTCGTTCTGGCATCGTCACGCGGATTGGGCCAAGGCATCGCGGTCGCGTTGGCGCGCGAAGGCGCGAATGTCCTGCTCTGCGGACGCAGCGGCGAGCAGCTGGACGCCAACTGCAAGGCGATCAATGCCGAGGGCAAGGGCAAGGCCGACTGGATCTGGGCCGACCTCGGCGACGAGAATTTTGTGCAGACGGTGACGTCAGCCGTCAACGACAAGTTTGGCGGCCTCGATATCCTGGTCAACAACACCGGCGGACCGACACCCGGCACCACCGAGGACATGACGGCCGAAAAGCTGGAAACCTATTTCTTTTCGATGGTCCTCCGCGTCATCACCCTGACCAACGCGCTCCTTCCCGGCATGAAGCAGCAGGGCTGGGGCCGCATTTTGACGATCGCCTCCTCGGGCGTGATCGAACCGATCGCTAATTTGGCACTGTCGAACACGCTGCGCCCTGCCCTTGCCGGTTGGAGCAAGACGCTGGCTTCCGAAATCGCAAGCCACGGCGTCACCACCAATCTGCTGCTTCCCGGCAGCATCCTGACCGGCCGCCTCGACGAACTGGATGGTGCGGCAGCAAGACGCACCGGCCGCGCGATGGACGAAATCCGCGCGGAAAAGGAAGCGCGCATTCCCTTCGGGCGCTATGGAAAGGTCGATGAGTTCGCGGCCACCGCAGCATTTTTGTGCAGCGAACCAGCAAGTTACATCACAGGCTCGCTGATCCGTTGCGATGGTGGAGCGGCACGGTCGGTATAGTCGACCGATGTAGCGATCCAGTATATATTAGAGCCGGGCTAATATTACCGAATGTTCATTACGAAAATTTAAGCTGTTATAAACGCTTAGTGATCGTAAGCGGCGAATAGTGTCTTTTTTGCGCCGCAAAATAGGCGGCTCATTTAGAGCATAAATTTCGCCCCATTCTGTTCAAAACCGGTCTCGCTCATGAAGAAATTCTGGATCACAGTCAGCATCGTCGCAATCGCCGCCGCCGGTATCTGGCAGTTCGGCAATCGCATCCCCTATGCACAGCAGGTTCCCTATCTTTCGAAACTGATCAAGCAACCTGCCGCCCATGGCCCAGGCAAGGGAGATGGCAGCGCCAAAGGCGGCGATCAGCAGGCAGCGGCCGGCGATGCGGCAGCATCCGGCAGTCAGGCCGGCGGCAATGGCGGACATCGCCGCGGCGGTGCAGGCGGTCCGGCTGTGATCAAGACTGTTGCCGCAGCTCAGGCGGCCCTGCCGATCGACGTTGCCGCTTCCGGCTGGGCGGTCGCCGACGACAACACGACGATCGCCGCGCAGGAGCAGGGCCAGATCGTCGGCGTCAGCGTCCAGGACGGCGCAACGGTCAAAGCCGGCGATCTGATCGCCAAGCTCGACGACCGGTCGGCCAAGGCCGCCGTCGACAAGGATCGGGCAATGATAGTCCGCGATCAGGCAACACTCAGTGGCGCAGAGATCGCCTTGACCCGCGCACAGGACCTCGCCGACCAGAAGGCAGGCACCCAGCAAAGCTCCGATCAGGCCAAGGCGACCCGCGATAGCGCCGCCGCAACCGTCGAAGCAGACAAGGCCACCCTCGCCGCCGACCAGATCACGCTCGACCACACCGAGATCCGGGCGCCGTTCGACGGACGCCTGGGGGACGTGACGATCAGCAACGGCGCCTTCGTCAATGCAGGCTCGGCCATCGTCACCATCGCCAAATACGACCCGATCTATGTTCAGTTCAATCTCCAGGAACGCTATCTCAAGGAGCTGAAGACGGCGCTGGCTGCCGGTCCGGTCGATGTCAGCACTGCTCCGGATTCCACCAAGGGTGAAGTCCGCAAGGGCGCCGTCAGCTTCTACGACAATATCGTCGACAAGGCCTCCGGCACGATCGCCGTAAAGGCGCGTTTTGAAAACGCCTCGGGGGCGCTCTGGCCCGGCCAGTCGATCAACGTCGTCGTGCATTTTGACAACAAGGACCAGCAGATCGTCGTACCGACCGTGGCGGTCAACCCGGGACCGACAGGTTTCTTCGCCTTCGTCGCCAAGGACGGCAAGGTTCAGCTGACACCGGTGACGGTCGCTCGCTCCAATGGCGGCTTTTCGGCCATTTCGTCGGGGCTTTCGGCCGGTGACCACGTTGTCATCGAGGGCCAGGGCAATCTGAACGACAAGCAGGCCGTCAACGAACAGTTCGACGACAAGGCACTCAATGTGGCCTCGGCCGCCGACAGCTTGCAGCAGCAAACAGGCAACGCCACCGCGGGGACTGAGGAATGATTCCGAACTTCTGCATCCAGCGTCCCGTCGCCACGACGCTTCTGGCGATCGGCGCTATTCTGGCCGGCCTTGCAGGATACCAGCTGATCCCGGTCGCCGCCCTGCCACAGGTCGACTTCCCGACGATCAACGTTTCTGCCCAGCTGACCGGCGCCTCGCCGCAGACCATGGCGACATCGGTTGCGACACCGCTGATCAAGCAGTTCGAGACCATTCCCGGCATCAGCGAAATCAGCGCATCGAGCTCGCTCGGCAATACCAGCATCGTGCTGCAGTTCGATCTGAACCGTGACATCGATGCGGCTGCAGCCGACGTCCAGGCGGCGATCTCCCACGCCACCCGACAGCTGCCTGACAACCTGACGACGCCGCCGAGCTATCGCAAGACCAACCCGGCCGACGCGCCCGTCATGCTGATGGCGGTGCAGAGCGATACGATGCCGCGCAGCAAGCTCGACGAGATTGCCGAAGACATCATTTCGCCGTCGCTCTCGACGCTGCCGGGCGTTGCCCAGGTATCGGTATTCGGCGCACAGACCTATGCCGTTCGCGTCGAGGTCGATCCCAGCAAGCTTCAGGCCCGTGGAATCGGCATCGACACGGTGAATAAGGCCATTTCCGCCGCCAACAATCAGAGCCCGGTCGGCACGCTGCAGAACAGCTCCCAGACGATGACGATCAATGCGAATACGCAGCGCGTCAACGCCGACCAATTCCGCACGCTGGTCATCGCCTCGCCGAATGGCGCAGCGATTCACCTCAGCGACGTGGCAAATGTCGAGGACAGCGTCGAGAACCAAAATACCGGCAGCTGGTATGACGGCAACCGCGGCATCATCCTGGCCATCCAGCGCCAGCCGGACGCCAATACCGTCGATGTCGTTGATGCGATCAATGCCAAGCTGCCGCAGTTGCATGCGGAAATTCCGCCATCGGTCAAAACCGTGGTGATGAACGACGCAGCAAAGCCGATCCGCGCAGCCATCACCGACGTCAAGTTTACGCTGTTGCTGACGATCGGCCTCGTCGTGCTCGTCATCTATCTGTTCACCGGCCATTTGACGGCGACAATCATTCCGGGCCTTGCCGTTCCGCTGTCGCTGATCTCGACCTTCGGCATGATGTATGTGCTGGGCTACAGTATTGACAACATTTCGCTGCTCGGGCTGACGCTCGCGGTGGGCCTCGTGGTCGATGACGCAATCGTCATGCTCGAAAACATCCTGCGTCATGTCGAGGAGGGAATGCCCGTCCGCGAAGCGGCGATCAAGGGTTCCGGCGAAGTCAGCTACACGATCATCTCGATGTCGGTTTCGCTGATCGCCGTCTTCATTCCGATCCTGTTGATGGGCGGTGTCGTCGGGCGCGTCTTCAACGAGTTCGGCATGGTCGTTGCCATCGCCATCGTCGCCTCGGCGATCGTCTCGCTGACGGTAACGCCGATGCTCGGCTCGCGGCTTTCGGAAGGCCACAGCCGCCCGCCGCTTCTGGTCCGGCTCTTCGATGCGGGCTTCGAACGGACCCTTCACGGTTACGACCGCGCGGTCGCCTGGTGCCTTCGGCATACCATGACCGTCATCGGCGTGTTCTTCGCCTCGGTGGCGCTGACCATCTACCTGTTCATGACACTGCCCTCGAGCTTCTTCCCGCAGGAAGATATCGGCCGCCTGCAGATCTCCACGCAGGCCCGCCAGGACATCTCCTACTCGGCCATGGAAGCCCTGCAGAAGCAGGCAGCCGCTGCCGTCAAGGCCAACAGTGCCGTCAATCATGTGATGTCCACGGTCGGCGGCAATGCGCAGAAGCCTCTGAACAACGGCACGATCTATGTCGAGCTTAAGGACAAGGACCAGCGCGTGCCGCTTGAGCAGACCCTGCGCGAACTGCGCTCGTCGCTCAACAAGATCCCCGGCCTGCAGGCCTTCGTCACCCCGAACCAGAGCCTGCGCTTCGGTGGCCGGCAGACGGCCAGCCAATATCAGCTGATCGTACAGGCACTCAACGCCGACACGACCAATCTCTGGGCCGGCAAGATGGTGACCGCGCTCCGCCAGGATTCGCGTTTCACCGACGTGACGACTGACGCGCAGAACAATGCGCTGCAGGCCAACATCCTCATCGACAGCGAGAAGGCCGCAGCCTTCGGCATCGATAACGATCTGCTGCGCACCACGCTGCAGGAAGCCTTCAGCAGCTACACGGCAGCCGAGATACAGTCGACCGGCGACAGCTACGATGTCATCGTCGAATACGATACCGGCAAGCCCTGGGACGACCAGAAGCTGTCGGAAATCAACGTCGCATCGGCCAACGGCACGCTGGTTCCGCTATCGAACTTCGCGCATGTCCAGCGGACCACCGGCCCCGTTACCATCAACCAGACCGGCCAGCTCGTCTCGACGACGGTCTCCTTCAACCTGCCGGCCGGCGAATCCCTCAGCGATGCGACGGCGGCGATCGACCAGATCAAGCATGACATGAACATGCCTGCCGACGTGTTCACCAGCTACGGCGGCACCGCACAGATCTTCGAACAGTCTCAGGGCAACACGCCTTACCTGATCCTGGCGGCGATCCTGACGATCTATGTGGTGCTTGGCGTTCTCTACGAGAGCTTCATCCATCCGCTGACCATTCTGTCGGGCCTCCCGGCAGCGGCACTCGGCGCGCTTCTGGCCCTGAAGGTCATGGGGCTCGACCTGTCGATCATCGCGCTCATCGGCCTTCTGATGCTGATCGGTATCGTCAAGAAGAACGCGATCATGATGATCGACGTGGCGCTGGAGAACCTCCGATCGACCAAGATGTCACCGGCGGAAGCGATCCACGAGGCTTGCGTTCGGCGTTTCCGGCCGATCATGATGACGACCTTCTGCGCCATGCTCGGTGCCCTGCCGATCGCGCTCGGCTCAGGCGCCAGCTCGGAGCTGCGCCAGCCGCTCGGCATCGCCGTCGTCGGTGGTCTGATCGTCTCGCAGGCGCTGACGCTGTTCATCACCCCGGTAATCTTCGTGCAGATGGGCCGCTTCGAAAGCTGGCTCAAGCAGCGCTTCAGCCGCAAGCCGGCACATGAGGCGCCCGCCAACGAGGATGGCGAACCGGAGACCCGGGCGGTTGCCGCCGAATAAGACGACAAGAAAGGGCGCCTCTCCGGGCGCCCTTTTCGCTTAACGGCCTTCGACCAGCTTCGGCAGATCGCCGATCAGCGCATCGCGCGTTTCGAAGCTGATCGGATTGCCACGATAGCGATGGTTGCCGATATAGAGCCTTGCGAAGACCAGACGCCGGTCGCCCCTCACCGCCCAGCCGACGAACCAGCCGAGCGGCCGCTCCAAATTGGTCTCGCCCTTGCTGCTGCGTAGCCAGCCGGAACCGGTCTTGCCCTGGATCGTCCAGCCATCGGCGGCTCGAAAGCGGGGAACGATCGCTTCCGTCTTCTGGCGCGCCTCCTCCGAGATCGGCAGCTCGCCGCGCCGGAAACGCAGCAGGAAGCGTGCCTGCTCTTCCGCCGAAATCTTCAGCGACGACATCAGCCACGCCTGCGTCAGCCCGCCGGACACATTCTCGTTGCCGTAGCCGAAGCCCGTGACATAGCGGGCAAAGGCGCGGTCTCCGAGCTTCGTCGTCAGCTCCTGCGAGAACCAGACGACGGAATCCCGTAGCCAGATTGCCGGATCGGTGTCCTTTCGCTCGATCTTGCGCTGCCGCTGCAGTTCCGGCCGGTAGCGCCAAAGGGGATTGTGCTCATCGACCAGAATACCAGCGTCGTAGCCCATCATGGCCAAGGGCAGTTTGAACGTCGATTGCGGATAGAATCCCTGATCGCAATTGCCCTGGCGGAAAATGGTCTCGCCGGTCTTTTCATCGATAATAACGGTGCAGCGGATCGGATCACCGGCCAGGGCCGCATCCACATTGCCGAGAAGCGCCGAAATGCCGAACAGGAAGGCGAAGATAAGAGATTTTGAAACTGCCACTGCCGTGCTCCATGTGGTTCGACACGGCTTTCTAGGCCGGCTTGCGAGGCCCGATCAAACGATGATATCTGCGGTCAGGCATGAATTGAATTAGGCCATCTCATGGTTCGACCCTACCTTCCCCTTAACGCCCTGCGCGCTTTCGAGGCAGCCTCCCGGCATCTGAGTTTTACCCGTGCGGCCATCGAACTCTGCGTCACGCAGGCCGCCGTCAGCCATCAGGTGAAGCTTCTGGAGCAGCGCCTCGGCGTTACCCTCTTCCGCCGCCTGCCGCGCGGGCTGATGATCACCGAGGAGGGACTGGCACTGCTGCCGGTGCTGCGCGAATCCTTCGACCGGATGGCCGACATGCTGGAGCGTTTCGAGGGCGGGCAGCTGCGCGAAGTGCTGAAGCTCGGCGCAGTCGGCACGCTGGCGGTCGGCTGGCTGCTGCCGCGRCTGGCCGACTTCCGTGCGAAGTTTCCCTATATCGATCTCCGGCTTTCGACCAACAACAACCGGGTGGATATCGCCGCCGAAGGCCTCGACTACGCAATCCGCTTTGGCAACGGCGCCTGGCACGATATCGAGGCCGAAGCGCTGTTCGAGGCACCGCTCTCCGTGCTCTGCATTCCACCGATCGCCCGCACGCTGAAAACCCCTGACGACGTTGCCCGGCAGACGCTGCTGCGCTCCTACCGCACCGACGAATGGCCAAGCTGGTTCGAGGCGGCTGGCGTCGAGCCACCACCGATCCTCGGACTGGTCTTCGATTCGTCCGTGCTGATGGTCGAGGCAGCGATGCAGGGCGCCGGTGTGGCGCTCGCCCCGCCGCTGATGTTCTCGCGGCAACTGGCGGCCGGCGAAATCGAGCAGCCTTTCCCTGTTTATATCTCCAAGGGCAGCTACTGGCTGACCCGCCTGAAATCGCGGCCGGTGACGCCGGCGATGGAGACCTTCCGCCGGTGGATGCAACAGATGTCGGAGGAGACGCAGACAGCCGCTCCGGCCTGATTCTGCGGGTTGCTTTCGCCGCCGTCCTATGCAATCACCCGCGCTCTCAAAAATTCGCAGGGCGTGCAGATGCGCCGCCCTTTTCGCATCCGGGCAGGTTCCCGGTCCAAGACATTTTGACGGATATTGAAGGAGCACGGCCATGGCACGGGCGCTCGGGCTTGATTTCGGCACGACCAATACGGTTCTGGCAATGGCGGATGGCGCCAATGCGACGCATTCCATGAGTTTCACCAGCGCGGCAGGCACGGCCGACAGCATGCGAACCGCCCTCTCCTTCATGAAGGACGCGCAGCTCGGCGCTTCGGCGCTCAAGGTCGAAGCGGGCGCGGCAGCGATCCGCCAGTTCATCGACAATCCCGGCGACTGCCGCTTCCTGCAGTCGATCAAGACCTTTGCTGCCAGCGCCCTCTTCCAGGGCACGCTGATCTACGGCAAGCGCCAGAGCTTCGAAGACCTGATGGAAGTCTTCATCCGGCGGCTGCGGGGCTATGCCGGCGACAACTGGCCGTCCGATGTCAGCCGCATCGTCGCCGGCCGCCCGGTGCATTTTGCCGGCGCCTCCGCCGATCCCGCATTGGCGACGGACCGCTACAACGAGGCGCTGTCGCGCTTCGGCTTTCCTGAAATCCACTATGTCTACGAACCGGTCGCAGCCGCCTTCTACTTTGCGCAGAACCTGACGTCCGACGCCACCGTGCTGGTCGCCGACTTCGGCGGCGGTACGACGGACTATTCGCTGATCCGCTTTGAAACCATTGCCGGCAAGCTCACCGCCACGCCGATCGGCCATTCCGGCGTCGGCATCGCCGGCGATCACTTCGACTACCGCATGATCGACAATGTCGTCGCGCCGCAGATCGGCAAGGGGAGTCATTTCAAGAGCTTCGACAAGATCCTTGAGGTGCCGTCGAACTACTATTCCAGCTTCGGCCGCTGGAACCAGCTGTCGATCTTCAAGACCTCGCGCGAGTTCGAAGACCTGAGAAAGCTGGTGCGTACCGCGCTCGAGCCCGAGAAGCTGGAGATCTTCGTCGATCTCGTCGATCACGACGAGGGTTACCCGCTCTATCAGGCCGTGTCGGCGACGAAGATGGCGCTCTCGGCCGAAGAAGAAGCCGCCTTCGACTTCGCGCCGCTTGGCCGCGGCGGACAGCGCACCGTCAAGCGCAAGGATTTCGAAACCTGGATCGCCGACGATCTCAGCCGCATCGAAGGCGCGCTTGATGACGTGCTGGAGAAGACGCAGACCAAGGCGGAAACTATCGACAAGGTCTTCCTCACCGGCGGCACGTCCTTTGTACCGGCCGTGCGGCGGATCTTCACCGAACGCTTCGACCGGGACAAGATCGAGAGCGGCGGCGAGCTACTGTCAATCGCCCACGGTCTCGCGCTGATCGGCGAACGTGACGACATTTCACAATGGACTGTGCAATAGGCCGCCCGGCCGTTGGCAGCACTTTCATTGGCGCTGCCGCTCCGCTAAGGTCGCCTGATGATCTCCGCAAACGACCTCTCCCCGGCCGAGCTCGCAGCGCTTCTGCATTTCCATGCGGATGCGGGCGTCGAGTGGCTGCTGGAAGAGGAGGCGGTCGATCGCTTCGCCGAATTCGAAGCGATGAAGGCGGCGAGACGGGCAGCAGCTCCGCAGCAATCCGCTCCGTCAAGCCAGCCGCAGCCTCAGGAACGGGCGGCACCGCAGCGCCAGGCGCCAGCCGCGGCAGCACCTTCAGCGTCGAGGCCTCAGCCTGCCATCCCGGATGGTGAAGCCGTGCAGCAGGCGCGCTTTGCCGCCGAAAGCGCCCGCTCGCTCGCCGAACTGAAAACTGCGCTCGAAGCCTTCAACGGCTGCAATCTGAAACACAGCGCCCGCTCGACCATCTTTGCGACCGGCGATGCGGCGCGCGGCATCATGGTGATCGGATCGGCGCCGAGCGCCGAGGACGATCGCGAAGGACAGCCCTTTGCGGGCCGCCCCGGTGCGCTGCTCGACAAGATGCTCGCAGCGATCGGCCTGGACCGTTCCAGCATCCTGCTGACCCAGGTCATCCCCTGGCGGCCGCCCGGCAACCGTGTACCGTCGGCGGCAGAGATGGATATCTGCCGGCCCTTCATCGAGCGGCAGATCGCTCTGGCGGAGCCGAAAGCCATCCTGCTCTTTGGAAATTTCGCGGCTCGCGTCTTCTTCGGCGAGACCGACACCATCCATGGCCTGCGCGGCCAGTGGAAGGAGATCGGTGCCGGCACCCTGACGGTTCCGGCTTTGGCCACATTGCATCCGCAGGACTTGCTGACCGCACCGGTCAATAAGCGCTTGGCCTGGAACGATCTTTTAGCGTTTCAGCAGAAACTGCGCGACCTCGATCTGATTACAAAATAGCCAATCTTAAAGATTTTATGAATGAACCCATGCACCAGGCGCATGCCTGCGTCTCGTTTAGGTGCATTGCAGAATCAATGCTGCGCTGCAATATATACTCGTGTCTTGGGAGGAATCTGACAGGAACCAAGGCAATGAACACACGTTTTCGTCCAATACACTGCGGGTTTGAAACCCTGCGCCTCGCCGGCGGCCCGATCCGCACCACGCAAGGCTATAGCCGTCTCGGCTTCGCAACCAACGAACAGATGATCGCCCGCGGCACCGGCATCACCGGCCGCACGACGCGTCCAGCTGCGATCTTCGCCGACTTCCAGGAATACTGAGTTACCGCGCCGCCCAACAGGGCGCGCGGATGGAGTTTAGCATGTCTGCCGTCATCATCTCGCTGCTTCGCAATATCGAAACCATTGAGCACATCCGTGCCGCGGTCTGCGCTGCGAAGGAATATGAGCGCGAGCTTAGCGCCAGCGAGCCCGTGTTCCCAGTCAAGGACATTGCCGCGATCGCGCTCTAGGCGCAGACGGCAAACCTGACGGGATCGCGCTCGATCTGCGCCTTCGCAAATTCGAAAGCCTGATCGACATAGGCGAACTTGATCGCCTGCCAGCCGCAATAATTCTGCAGAAACGCCTTGGAAAGCCAGAGCTGTGTCTTCTTCGGCTCGTCGTACCAGCCGAGGCATCCCTGCTGCACGGCCTTGGCAAACAGCCGCTGCAGGTGCGTCCGCGACATCATGAAATCGCCTGCCAGATTGCGCGTCTCGATGCGTCCGACGCTGTAGCGTTCGCCGTCGCAGCTCTGCAGATCGATCCTCGATATCAGATGATCGACCACCATGCCGCCAGCTTCGGTCCAGAGGAACAATCCCACCTGCTCCGGCGGCTCGCGCCAGCCGTCGTTGTGCAGACAATTCTCGGCAATCAGCGGATGGGCAAGGCGCATCAACTCCGGATTGGCTTGGAAACAGGCCGCACGGTTGCCCTCATCGATCAGATCGAGTGCAGTCAGGTTCGACAGAAACCATCCATACATCGCCTGATGACTGACCTCGGCAGGCTCGAAATGGCGCGGCCGGCGGCGTTCTTCGCCCGGCGTATGGGCGATGAAGCGGTAGGTCAGCAGCTCATCGATGAAATTCAGCACCGTGTTGCGGCTCGCCACCTTGTAATCGGTGATGCGCGCGGTCAGTGCCACGGCGGTAAAGCCTGTGGATGCATCCTCGGGATCGTGCTGGAGGCTTAGCGCATAGGCGGTCTGGGTCAGCAGCCAGCGCTGGTGCGAAGCGAGAAGCCTGGCAAGACGCGGGGCGGCATCGAACATCCCGCGCATATCGCCCGCGAGTAGCCGGATTGAAGCCAGGAAGTTCGGGTGGTGCGCCAGTTCGTCAGCCGAAAATGCCATAAGCGCCCCCGCTCGCAAGCCAGCTTCCGGAGCTACCAGCCTTCGGGACAATTCAGTCCTTTTTGGTGGCCATTCGCATATGCAAGGCTTTGAATAAATGAAACTTCGTCAGCTTCATCAATCATATTCAAGGCGGCTTTGGTATCCTAAAATTTCGCCAGTATATTCCCGCTGGAGAGGTGCAATAAGATCGGAATCAACTCCGTCCAGCAAGCGGTCAGCCGCCTGCGCGCCGGGCATTTCTGCGCTCCAGACCGAGCCGGTGTTCGCGGTGAATGATGTAGACACCGGCCGCGATGACGATAGCGGTGCCGACCATCATGTGGCCGCCGGGCACGTCGCCAAAGACAACATAGCCGATGACGCCACCGAGCAAAATCGACGTATATTCGAATGGCGCGATGGTCGAGACATCGGCATGCCGGTAGCTCTCCGTCAGCAGGATCTGCGCCACTCCGCCGCAAAAGCCGGCACCGACGAGAAACAGCGTCGTCTTGAGATCCAGCGAGTACCAGCCGAACGGCAGCGTCAGCAACGAACAGAGCGAGGCGATCATCGAGAAGTAGAGAACGATCGTCGCCGTGCGCTCCTCCTCCACCAGCTTGCGGACCTGGATCATCGCCATACCGGCGAGCACCGCCGAGAGCAGCACGCAGATGGCGCCGACCGCCTGTTCCGTCTCCATCCCGCCGGCGCGAAACAGCGTCAGCTTTGGCCATGAAACGATCGCCACCCCGATAATACCGAAGAACACCGCGCTCCAGCGGTAAAGCCGCACACGTTCCTTCAGGAACACCGCAGCGAAGATGACGGCAATCAGCGGCGTGGCGTAGCCCAGCGCAATCGCTTCAGGCAGCGGCAGGTGCATCAGCCCGTAGAAGCCGAAGCCCATAGAGATGATGCCGATCGTGCCGCGTTTCACATGACCGATCGGATTGGCCGTGTAGAAAGCAGCCTTCAGCTGACCGCGATAGGCGAGATAGGCCATGATCGGAAACAGCGCAAAGAACGAGCGGTAGAAGGTCACCTGCCCCGGCGCGATGCCGGTTCCCGCCAGCTTTATGAAGGTCTGCATGCCGAGAAAGACGACAACCGACGAGACCTTCATCAGGATCCCCCTCATCGGGTTTCTCAAAACCGATTCCATGTCTTCCCAAGCTCGCTGGCGGCTGATGTTCCAAGGCAGGAGGATACCGCCCGACTCGGCGGCACGGTGACGTGTGACGGCATGGTAACGAAAGAACAGCGACGATGGGGAAATTTTCCAGCGAAAAGCGAAATTCGAGGAAGTGTCAGGAAAAGTCCAGCGCCGGCGCCGAAAAGAAAGCTCAGTGGCCTTTGCTTTAAGTTTAGTTCAGACTTTAATGTAATCATCGCCCCCAAAATTTACGGCGGGGATTCCGTTCCTGTYACGGTCATATCGTTAAAGGTCTTCAGGGAACACTTATGCGTACAGACACAGGCCAGGTCATTAACCTGGCAGACTACCGGCCCACCGATTTCGTGCTTGAGCGCGTGGACCTGACCTTCGAACTCGACCCGACGGAGACCAAGGTTGAGTCGCGGCTGATCTTCCACCGGCGCGAAGGTGCCGATCCGAAGGCGCCGCTGATCCTTGACGGCGACGAACTTTCCCTGTCCGGCCTGCTGTTCGACCAGATCGAGATGCCCGCGGCGCAATATTCTGCGACGCCGGATGGTCTCACGGTTCGCGATCTCCCGGCCACCGAACCTTTCGAACTGACGATCACCACGATCATCAATCCTTCCGAAAACACCCAGTTGATGGGCCTCTACCGCACTGGCGGTATCTACTGCACGCAGTGCGAGGCCGAAGGCTTCCGCCGCATCACCTATTTTCCGGATCGTCCCGACGTTCTGGCGCCCTACACGGTCAACATCATTGCCGAGAAGGCCGCCAACCCGTTGCTGCTGTCAAACGGCAACTTCCTGGGCGGGGCCGGTTATGGCGAAGGCAAGCATTTCGCCGCCTGGTTCGATCCGCATCCAAAGCCGAGCTATCTCTTCGCGCTGGTTGCCGGCGACCTCGGCATCATCGAAGACACGTTCACGACGAAAAGCGGCCGGGACGTCGCGCTGAAGATCTATGTCGAGCATGGCAAGGAGCCGCGCGCGGCTTACGCCATGGATGCGCTGAAGCGCTCGATGAAGTGGGACGAAGAGGTCTTCGGCCGCGAATACGATCTCGATATCTTCATGATCGTCGCCGTCTCCGACTTCAACATGGGTGCCATGGAGAACAAGGGGCTCAACGTCTTCAACGACAAATATGTCCTTGCCGACCCCGAGACCGCGACCGATGCCGACTACGCCAATATCGAGGCGATCATCGCGCATGAGTATTTTCACAACTGGACCGGCAACCGCATCACCTGCCGCGACTGGTTCCAGCTCTGCCTGAAGGAAGGCCTGACGGTTTATCGCGATCACGAGTTCTCCTCGGATCAGCGCTCCCGCCCGGTCAAACGCATCGCCGAAGTGCGCCACCTGAAGTCCGAGCAGTTCCCGGAAGACGGCGGCCCGCTCGCCCATCCAGTTCGCCCGACGAAATACCGTGAAATCAACAACTTCTACACGACGACGGTCTACGAGAAGGGCAGCGAAGTCACGCGTATGATCGCGACGCTGCTCGGCAAGAAGCTCTTCAAGAAGGGCATGGACACCTATTTCAAGCGCCATGACGGCGAAGCGGTGACGATCGAGGATTTCGTCAAGTGCTTCGAGGACGCCAGCGGCCGCGATCTCACGCAGTTCTCGCTCTGGTACCATCAGGCCGGCACGCCGCTCGTCACCGCCTCGGGCACCTATGACGCCAAGGCCAAGACCTTCACGCTGCAGCTCGAACAAGTGGTTCCTGCAACGCCCGGCCAGGCCGACAAGAAGCCGATGCATATCCCGCTCAGCCTGGCGCTGTTTGCCGAAAGCGGCAAAGCGATCAAGCCGAAGTCGGTCGAAGGTGCCGAATATGCCCACGAGGTGCTGCACCTGACCGGCAAGACGCAGACCGCCGTCTTCCACGGTATCGCCTCGCGCCCGGTCGTGTCGATCAACCGCAGCTTCTCGGCGCCGATCAACCTGCATTTCGATCAGGCCCCGGCCGATCTCGCACTGCTCGCCCGCCATGAGACCGATCATTTCGCCCGCTGGCAGGCGCTGACCGATCTGGCGCTGCCGAACCTTCTCAAGGCCGCCCGCGACGCCCGTGACGGCACGGCGGTGGCCTGCGAACAGACCTTTGTCGATGCCCTGCTCGCAGCCGCCTCCGACGACGCGCTGGAGCCCGCCTTCCGCGCCCAGGCGCTGGCGCTTCCAAGCGAAGCCGATATCGCCCGCGAACTCGGCGGCAACAACGATCCCGACGCGATCCATGCCGGCCGTCAGGCGGTGATGAAGCAGATCGCCGATCAGGGTGCCGCGATCTTTGCAAACCTCTTCGAGACGATGACGACATCGGGCGCCTTCAGCCCGGATGCAGCGAGTGCCGGACGGCGCGCGCTGCGCAATGCCGCCCTCACCTATCTCTCCTACGCAGAGAACACGCCGGTTCGTGCCAAGGCCGCCTTCGACGCCGCCAACAACATGACCGAGCAGTTGCACGCCCTGACACTCCTGGCACACCGTTTCCCTGACAGCGCCGAGGCGATCAGCGCCCTGTCGGCCTTCCGCGACCGCTTCGAGGAGAATGCCCTCGTCGTCGACAAGTGGTTCTCGGTCCAGGCGACGATCCCGGGTGCGGCGACGCTCGACCGCGTCAAGAAACTGATGGACAGCCCGCTCTTCAAGCGCACCAATCCGAACCGGGTACGGTCGCTGATCGGCACCTTCGCCTTTACCAATCCGACAGGTTTCGGCCGGGCCGATGGCGAGGGCTATCGCTTCCTCGCCGGCGAGATCCTCGATATCGACCAGCGCAATCCGCAGCTGGCTGCCCGCATCCTCACATCGATGCGCTCCTGGCGCTCACTGGAGCCAGCGCGGGCCGATTTCGCCCGTTCGGCTCTGATGGAGATAGAACGCGCCCCTGGCCTTTCGAGCGACGTGCGCGATATCGTCGAGCGGACGCTCAAGGGGTGATTTGCGGAGGCAAGGTCCGGCCGCTTGCGTCCGGACCTCGCCAGACTCACCAAAAAATCAGCACTTATAAATAGTTAACAGATTTTTACCTTTGCCTCTGGACACGGCGAATCAGGAATGATTCATTGAGTCAGGTTCGAGCGAGCGGCGCATCGAATCACACGAGGGATCAAGGTTATCACGATGATGAACGTGCGGCGGGCAACTGCGGCCCAAGGACGGCTGCGTGTCGATTTGGGTTCGCTCCGGGCGTGGCCGCAGGCCACCCGAAGCCCCCGTCCGGTCGCGCGCCAGGCCGGCGCGCCGCGTCTTCCACAGGTCGAAACCATCTTGAAGCGTGCCATTCCGGCACTGATCGTCGCCTTTCTGTCCGTTGTCGCCGCGTCGCACATCTTCGGGATGATGTCGGAATATTCGCGGATGGGCGCCGCCGCCCGTCATGCGACATCGCTTTCGGCCGCCGCTGCCGCAGCCGTATTTTCCGACGCCAACGACCTGTTCGATGCTGGTAACGGCGCCGAAGCGCAGGCGCGGCTTTCCAAGTTTCTTCCCCAGGACCGGCTCGACAGCGGCTCCTTCATCCTCTTGGTCCAGTCGAGTGGCAAGGTCTTTGCAGCCTCGGCGGCAGGCGTTTCCTATGTCGGCTCCGATGTCGGCGACTTCTTCCCCGAAGTCTCGGCGATCCGCCGCTTCGGCGACCGCGCTGGTGTCATCGAAACGACGATCAGCGGCGACCCCCATTATGCCGAGATCAGCCTCGTCGGCTCGTCCGGCGGCTATATCATCGCTGCCACATCGCTTGACCAGATCGGCAAGCTCTGGCGCGAGGAGCTGACGCTCAACGTCACGCTGTTTGCCGGCATCTCCTCGATCCTGCTCGTCATCCTCTATGCCTATTACATGCAGGTGAAGCGCGCCCGCGATGCCGACGATATCTTCGTCGAATCCAACCAGCGCGTCGAAACCGCACTGTCCCGCGGCCGTTGCGGCCTCTGGGATTTCGATTTCGAGAACCGCGAATTCTTCTGGTCGCGCTCGATGTACGACATGCTCGGCCTGCCTGGCTCCGACAAGACGATGTCCTTCAACGAAGCGGCCCGCCTGATGCACCCTGAGGACGGCGGCCTGCACGAGATCGCCCGTTCGATTGCCAAGGGCACGTCCGGCCAGGTCGACCAGATCTTCCGCATGCGCCATGCCGCCGGTCACTATGTCTGGATGCGCGCCCGCGCCCAGATGATCCGCAGCAATTCCGGCCGCATGCACATGATCGGCATCGCCATGGACGTCACCGAGCAACACCGCCTCGCACAGCGCTATGCCGAAGCCGACCAGCGCCTCGCAGACGCCATCGAGTGCACCTCGGAAGCCTTCGTGCTCTGGGACAAGAACGACCGTCTGGTGATGTGCAACGCCCATTTCCAGCAGGCCTATGGCCTTCCCGACAGCGTGCTCGTTCCGGGCACCGAGCGCAGCGTCGTCAACGCCGCCGCCGCCCGCCCGGTGATCGAGCGCCGCATGGTCGATCCGCATGGCGCCGGCCACTCGCGCACCGCCGAAGTCCAGCTTGCCGACGAGCGCTGGCTGCAGATCAACGAGCGCCGCACCCGCGACGGCGGCATGGTCTCCGTCGGCACCGACATCACGCTTCTGAAGCGCAACCAGGAACGCCTGCGCGACTCCGAGCGCCGCCACGTCGCGACGATCGGCGACCTCAAGTCCTACCGCGCCACGCTCGAAGACCAGAAGGCCGCACTCTCTGTCGCCAACGCCAACTATCTTGCCGAGAAGGAACGCGCCGAAGCCGCCAACAAGGCCAAGTCGGAATTCCTCGCCAACATGTCGCATGAGCTGCGCACGCCGCTGAACGCCATCCTCGGCTTCTCCGAAATCCTGCAGGATCAGATGTTCGGCCCGCTCGGCTCGCTGAAATACGACGAATATGCGCGCGATATCCACGACAGCGGCAAGCACCTGCTGAATGTCATCAACGACATCTTGGACATGTCGAAGATCGAAGCCGGCCACATGAAGCTGCATCGCGAGACGATCGATCTCGCGCCACTGATCGAGGAAAGCCTGCGCTTTACGGCCATCCCGGCCGCTGAAAAGAATATCGTCATCGAGCAGCGTCTCTGCGATGGCATGACGCTGACGGCCGACCGCCGCGCCATGAAGCAGATCATGCTCAACCTGCTCTCCAACGCCGTGAAGTTCACCAACGACGGCGGCCGTATCGCACTGCGCACCCGCCGCGATGCCAAGGGTGTTGTTATCACCATCGCCGATACCGGCATCGGCATTCCGCGCAAGGCGCTGTCGAAGATCGGCCAACCCTTCGAGCAGGTGCAGAGCCAGTATGCGAAGAGCAAGGGCGGCTCGGGCCTCGGCCTGGCGATCTCCCGCTCGCTGGCGGCGCTGCATGGCGGCAACATGCGCATCCGATCGCGCGAAGGCCGCGGTACCGCCATCACCTTCCGTATTCCCGATGTGATCCGCTAGGCCTTCAGGACCGCCTGAAAGATCTTGCGCACCGCCTTCGACAGCCGCTTCACTTCGCTTTCCAGCGTTTTGATATCGGGGCAGTCGCCGGCCCGGCAGACGAGCTCGACGAGCCCCGATGGGGCTTCCTTCGGATCGAACAGCCCGTCGATGCAGAGACGGATCAGCTGCGAAAGCTCGGTATAGAGGTTGAATGCCTCGAGGCAGGTATCGAGATCGGCAGGCGTCATCAGCCTACCGCCAAGCGCCTTCAGCGCCTCGCCCGTATTCAGCCCGTTGACCTTCACAGCATCGCCCTTTGTGGGTGCAATCAGTGCCAGATATTGCGCGATGAACTCGATATCGATGACGCCGCCCGGGATGAGCTTCAGATCCCAGCCGTTCTCCGGCGCCTTCTCCTTGTCGATCAGCTCGCGCATCTCGCCAACATCGCGCGCCACCTTCGCCGTATCGCGCTTCTGCGACAGCACATCGAAAATGATCCGCTCGGCAGCTTCCGTTAAGCTCGCATCGCCGCAGATCAGCCGCGCCCGGCCGAGCGCCATGTGCTCCCAGGTCCAGGCTTCCTCGCGCTGGTATTTCTCGAAGGAATTGATCCGCGTCGCCACCGGCCCCTTGTTGCCGGAGGGGCGAAGCCGCATGTCGACCTCGTAGAGAATGCCCTCTGCTGTTGGTGCAGAGAAGGCGGCGATCAGGCGCTGCGTGATGCGGGTGAAGTAGCGAACGGCATCGAGCGGCTTCTCGCCATCGGATTCGCCAGCCGTGTCGTCGTAGTCGTAAAGCAGGATCAGATCGATGTCGGAGCCCGCCGTCAGCTCGAAACTGCCGAGCTTGCCCATGCCGGCAACGGCCACCCTGCCGCCCGGGAAGCGCCCATGCGCCGCCTCGACCTCTTTGACAACGCCGTCGAGCGCTGCCTCGATGATCAGGTCGGCGAGATGGGTAAAGGCCCGCGCCGCCATCGCGCCATTGATGGCGCCAGTCAGCAGCCGGATACCGATCAGGAACCGCTGTTCGGCGGCAAAGATGCGCAGCCGGTCGAGCAGTTCTTCATAATAGCGCGCCTGCACCAGAGACGCCTTCAGGCGCTCGCCGAGATAGTCGCGCGTCGGCAGCTCCGCCATCAGACCGGGATCGAGCATGCCGTCGAAGACATGCGGCTTGGCGGCGATCACTTCGGCAAGCTTCGGCGCCGACGACATGATGTTGACGATCAGTGACAGCAGCGCCGGATTGCTGCCGAGCAGCGAGAAAAGCTGGATGCCCGAAGGCAGCCCTGAAATGAAGCTGTCGAAACGCAACAGCGCCTCGTCCGCCCTCTTGCTCTCGCCGAAGACCCGCAGGAGCTGCGGCGTCAATTCCGTCAGCCGCTCGCGCGCCTCCACCGATTGCGTCGCCCTGTAGCGGCCATAGTGCCAGGTGCGGATGATGCGCGAAATATCCGAGGGGCGCTGGAAGCCCATCTTCTTCAGCGTCTCCAGCGTATCCGGATCGTCGTTCTGGCCGGTGAAGACAAGGTTGCCGGTGTCGGTCGAGAGCTTGTTTTCCTGTTCGAACAGCCGCGCATAGCGCCGCTCGACGGTCCTGAGCTTATCGACCAGCTTTTCCGAAAAACTCGACGTGTCGCTGAAGCCCATCATGAAGGCGATGCGTTTCAGGTCGGCTTCGGTCTCGGGTAGTAGATGCGTCTGCTCGTCTCGCACCATCTGGATGCGGTGCTCGACGTCGCGCAGAAACCAGTAGGCGTCCGTCAGCTCGTCGCGGGTCTCCGCATCGATCCACTTGGCCTTGGTCAGTTCGGCCAGCGTCTCCTCGGTGCCGCGGCTGCGCAGCACCGGCATGCGCCCTCCGGCGATCAGCTGCTGCGTCTGCGCAAAGAACTCGATCTCGCGAATACCGCCACGCCCCAGCTTGACGTTGTGCCCTTTGACAGCAATCGCCCCGTGGCCCTTGTGCGCGTGGATCTGCCGTTTGATCGAGTGAATGTCGGCAATCGCCGCATAGTCGAGATATTTGCGGAAGACGAATGGCACAAGGCCGCGCAAAAAATCCTCGCCAGCCGCAAGGTCGCCCGCGACGGGCTTGGCCTTGATGAAGGCCGCCCGCTCCCAATTCTGCCCCCTGCCCTCGTAATAGATCATCGCCGCATCGAAGGAGATCGCCAGCGGTGTGGATCCCGGATCCGGCCGGAGCCTCAGATCGGTGCGGAACACATAGCCATCGGCGGTGCGCTCCTGAAGAATGCGCACCAGCCGCCGCATCAGCCGCGGAAAGATCTCGATCGCATCGTCAGGATCGGGAACGATCCCCGCCTGTTCGTCGAAGAACACGACGAGGTCGATATCCGAGGAATAGTTGAGTTCGGAGGCGCCGAGCTTGCCCATGCCGAGCACGATCAGGCCCGAGCCTTCGCTCGGCTTGCCTGCGTCCTTGATGACAAGCTTACCGCTCTCGTGCGCCGACATCAGCAGATGGTCGACCGCCGCGGCAACCGATGCTTCGGCGAGAGCGCTCAGCCAACCCGTCGTCTGGCGGCCGTCGAATATCCGCGCGAGGTCGGCAAGCGCCACCAGGAAGGCCACCTTGCGCTTGATCCGCCGCAGCCGGGTCATCACCACGGATTCTGCCGGAAACACACCCTCCTCCGCCTGCCAGCTATCGCGCGCCTCTTTGATCAGCGCCTCGATCTGCGGCTCCAGCGGCGCGGAGATCGCCGCGGCCAGGATGTCGTTGTCGATATTCGCGGCGTCCCGGAGATAGGGCGATAGCGTGAAGGCGGCGGCGATGAAATCGCAGAGCGGACCACCGGCCTTCAGCATCGCGGCGACAGCCGGCTGCTCGCGGCCGATCTCGGCTAGATCGGTCATCGCCAGCTTCAGTTCGGACTGGTTGAGCGGCTTCAGCGCTGCGCCTGCAGCGTCCTTCAGCAGATGTGTCGATTTCTTCAGCATCCCACCTCCCGGCAGCGCCACGCCGGAATCGCGTTTTGCCGTATGCCCTTAACCTAGGGCCACATGCGTCAGGAGCCAATACGTTTAACGGCGCATAGTCTGAGAAGCGTTTGGCTCAGGCAGGCTTTGCCGGGAAGCTCATCGTCACGGTCAGGCCGCGGCCCTCTTCCTTGCCGGGATTGGTGTCAGAGAGCTCCAGCGTCCCGCCATGCAGCTCCATCACCGCCTCGACAAGCGAAAGCCCGAGCCCTGTCCCGGGCTTCGACCGGCTTTCGTCGAGCCGCACGAAACGCTTGATAACGGCTTCGCGCTTGTCGGCGGGAACGCCGACGYCGTGGTCGGCGACCGAAAGGCAGATCGCATCGGCCCGGCGCGCCAGCTTGATAACAATCTGGCCGTGGCCGTCGCAATCGACGGAATATTTGATCGCGTTGTCGATGAGATTGAACAGCGCCTGGCCGATCAGCTCGCGATTGCCCTGTATCGAAATACCGGGCTCGACCTCGGAGGTCAGCGTCAACCCCGCCTCATCAGCAACAGGCTCGTAGAGTTCGGCACAATCAGCGACGATCGCCGAAATCTCGATCGTCGACATTTCCGCAGCCGCAGATCCTGCCTCGACGCGGGAAATCATCAACAGCGCGTTGAAGGTGCGGATCAGCTGGTCGGATTCGGAGATGATGCCCTCAAGCGCACCGCGGCGCTGTTCGGCGTCATCGGTATCCAGCGCGTCGGCCGCCTTGTTGCGCAGCCGTGTCAGCGGCGTCTTCAGGTCGTGTGCGATGTTGTCGGAAACCTGCCGCAGCCCCTCGTTCAGCTTCTCGATGCGCTCCAGCATGGTGTTCAGCGACACCGAAAGACGATCGAATTCGTCGCCCGAGCCACCGACCGGCAGTCGCTGCGAAAGATCGCCCGCCATGATCTTCTTGCTGGCGCCCGACATGCGATCGATGCGCTTCAAGGCATTGCGGCCGATGCCGAACCAGATGATCAGCGCGCCCAGGCCCATGATCGCCAGCGCCACCATCAGCGCCTGGCGCACCAGCACGCGGAACCGCTCCGGCTCGCCGAGGTCGCGGCCAACGAGAATACGCAGCCCATTGTCGAGCACGAAAATATTGGCGATCGCCATATGCCGGCGGTCGAGGCCGCTTTCGGCGTAACGCTGGTAGAAGAACGGCACCGAGGTCCAGCCGGTCTCCTCGAAGACGCCGGGCTGCACCGAGGCGACGTTACCCGCCAGGATGTCGCCCGAAGGGCCGGCGATGATGTAGAGATTGGCACCCGGCTGGCGCGACCGGCGCTCCATCGAGCGCAGCAGCGCATTGATGCCGCCGGTGTCGTAAGCGCGCTTGACCTGATCGACCTCCTGCTGCACCGCCTCGCGGATCTGGCCCGTCAGCAGACGCTGCGACATCGCTGTCACATAGATGACGAGCGTCGCGGCGCAGATGGCGAAGAGCAGGATGTAAAGGGCCGAAAGGCGGACTGCGGTAGAGCGGAAGAGAAACCAGAAACGGTTCATCCCTCATCCTTGATCATGTAACCCGCCCCGCGGATCGTCTTCAGCAGCGGCTGGCTGAAATCCTTCTCGATCTTCGAGCGCAGGCGCGAGACATGCACGTCGATAACGTTGGTCTGCGGATCGAAGTGATAATCCCAGACATTCTCGAGAAGCATGGTGCGGGTCACGACCTGGCCGGCATTCTTCATCAGATATTCGAGCAGACGGAATTCGCGCGGCTGCAGCGGGATTTCCTTGCCGCCGCGGCGAACCTCGTGCGACAGGCGATCGAGCTCGAGATCGCCAACGCGGTAGACAACATCCTGCTCCGGCGTGCCCTTGCGGCGGCCGAGAACTTCAACGCGTGCGAGCAGCTCGCTGAAGGCATAGGGCTTCGGCAGATAGTCGTCGCCGCCGGCGCGAAGACCGGTGACGCGATCGTCGACCTGGCCGAGAGCCGACAGAATGAGAACCGGGGTGTGGATCGCTTTGCGGCGCAGCTCGCTGATGACGGAAAGCCCGTCGCGGCGCGGCAGCATACGGTCGATGACGATGACGTCGTAGGTATTTTCCGAGCCCATGAACAGGCCGCTCTCGCCGTCGCTCGCATGATCGACGACGATCCCCGCCTCGCGAAAGGCTTTCGTCAGGTAAACCGCAGCTTCGAGGTCATCCTCGATAATCAGAATCTTCATGCGGCTGACATTACCTGCCGGTTTCGTTTCGGCAAGGCTCAATACGTCTTCCTGTTGCGCTTGGGTCATCGCGGCCACCTAGGGATGGAGTGGAAGGGAGCCGCGCGGGCTGGTGCGCGGCTCCCGTCTCGGGCGCATCATGGGGATGCGCCGGTCAAGGCTGTGGGGGATCAGCCTTGGCTATTGATCGGAAGGGCGACGAAGCGGCTGCCGTCCTTCGACTGGATCTGGAAGAGCGCCCGGGTGCGGCCGTCTTTCTTCGCCTGGTTCAGAACCTTGACGACGTCGTCGGCAGACGTGATGTCCTGGTTGTTCACCGAGGTAATCTTCTCGCCCGCCTTGATGCCCTTGTCGGCAGCGTCGGAATTCGGGTCGATATTGGTGATCTGCAGGCCCTTGCCGTCATCGGCAGGGCCAACCGTCAGGCCGAGATCGGCAAGCGCCTTCTCGGACGCCGGTGCCTGCGGTTCCTGCGGCTGGTCGCTGTCGTCGGTCGAGGCGTCCTTCTGGTCGGCCGGCAGCGTGCCAAGCTCGACGGTCAGAGACTGTGCCTTGCCATCGCGCCAGATCGATACTTCGACCTTCTTGCCCGGCTGCATCGCGCCGATGCGGCGGCTGAGGTCGCGGGCATCCTTGACCGTTTCCCCATTGACGGCGGTGACGACGTCACCAGCCTTCATGCCGGCCTTCTGGCCAGGCGTTCCATCCTGAGCCGAAACGACGAGCGCGCCATTGGCTTCGGAAAGGCCGAGCGAGTCGGCGATGTCCTTGGTCACCGGCTGGATCTGCACGCCGAGATAGCCGCGCGAAACCGTACCGTCCTTCATCAGGTCGGCAACGACGTCCTTGGCGGTCGAGGCCGGAATGGCGAAGGCGATGCCGACGCTGCCGCCCGACGGCGAGAAGATGGCGGTGTTGATGCCGACGACCTGACCGTTGAGGTTGAAGGTCGGGCCACCCGAGTTGCCGCGGTTCACTGCAGCGTCCACCTGGAGATAGTCGTCATAGGGACCGGAGCCGATGTCGCGGCCGCGGGCCGAGACGATACCGGCGGTCACCGTGCCGCCGAGGCCGAACGGATTACCGACGGCGACGACCCAGTCGCCGACACGGACATTGTTGTCGTCAGCCCAGTTGACGTAAGTGAACTTCTTGCCCTTGCCGTCGACCTTCAGCACGGCGAGGTCGGTGCGCGGATCCTTGCCGATCAGCTTGGCATCAAGCTCGGTGCCATCATTCATGACAGCAACGAAAGCCGAGCCGTCGGAAACGACGTGGTTGTTGGTGACGATATAGCCGTCTTCGGAGATGAAGAAGCCGGAGCCCTGAGCCACCGGACGCAGACGACCCGGACCACCGGGGCCGCCAGGACCACCTGGGCCGCGATCGCCGAAGTGGCGCGGCGGACGCTGCTGGCCATCCTGGCCTTCGCCGCCATTCGGACCCTGTTCGCCGAACTGCTTGAAGAAGCGCTTCAGCGGATGATCATCGGGCAGATCGTCGAAACCACGGCCGTTGAAGTCAAAGGAAAAACCGTTGCCGTCGTCGGAAGCCGGCTTGATGCGGGATTCGACGCGTACGGAAACGACGGCCGGCGAAACGGCATCGACGACATTAGCAAAGCTCGGCACGGCCGGCGCCTGAACGTTGACGGCCTCGGCATAGGAACGGGTGATCTCAAGCGGCACGCCGGTGGCTAGCACGGCGGCGGCGAGACCTGCGACGGTCGAGGCCTTCAGCACAGTGGCAAGGGAGGGAGTCTTGAACATTATAGGCACCTTCTCTTCATCATTTAGTCGGTCCGGCCCCCGGTCGGGATCGGCTGATGGATGAAGATATAGGATGCGGGACCTTACTGCGAACTGTCCGGCCAATGAAAAATTTGTAATGTCGGGATTGTGACCGGCCGCGACTTTTTGTCCAAGGCCTGCCGGATATCGCCTCACAGCTGCCCTAAGCTACTTGCTCAGCAGCTCGTCAAGCTTCGCCTGCTCGTCATCCGTCAGCCGGCTTCCCGTCGGCTTGCCCATCCTGCGGCGCGCAAAAACCAGCATCGAGATCCCGCCCGCCAGGATCAGCACCACAGGCGCACCCCAGAGCAGCACGGTGCGGACACTGAACCGCGGCTTCAGCAGCACGAATTCGCCATAGCGCGAGACGATATAATCAAGCACCTGCTCGTCGCTGTCGCCATCCTTGATGCGCTCGCGCACCAGAAGCCTGAGATCCTTGGCCAGCTCGGCATTGGAATCGTCGATCGACTGGTTCTGGCAAACCATGCACCGCAATTCCGCCGACAGCGTCCGCGCCCGGCTTTCCATCGCGGGATCGGCGAGCACCTCGTCGGGGTTCACGGCGAAGGCGGGGAGCGGCGCCAGGAAAGCAGCAAGCAGAAGGAAAAGCCGCAGCACTGGCCACACTCCCCTTCTCCCCTCGGGGAGAAGGTGCCCGTCAGGGCGGATGAGGGGGCCACGGGCGCCCGTGATTGCTTCTCGCTGATGCTCGAAGGCCTCACAGCTTCGCTGCTCGTCCCCCTCATCTGCCCTTCGGGCATCTTCTCCCCGCTGGGGAGAAGGGAAGCTCCGTAAACCCCTCATTCCGCAGGCTCCATCGCCGGAGCAGACGGCTTCGCGGCCTTTGCTTTCCGCCGGGGAGCACCAACCCGCAGCCGCCGGTCGCTGAGCGACACGAACCCGCCGAGCGACATCACAAGCGCCCCACCCCAGATGCAGAGAATGAACGGCTTCCACCAGATACGCACGACAATACCGCCGTCATTGGTGGGATCGCCCAGCGAGACATATAGCTGGCTGAGCCCGAAGGTCACGATCCCGGCCTCCGTCGTCGGCATCTGCTGGGCGACATAGATGCGCTTGGCCGACCAGACATCGGCAACTTCGACACCGCCGCGGCGGATGCTGAAATGCCCGCGGTCTTCCTTGTAGTTCGGCCCGTTTGCCGGCTGCATGCCGTCGAAATGCAGCGTATAGCCGCCGGCATCGGTGGTTTCCCCGGGTTTCATCTCTAGCACATGCTCGGTCGCAAAGGTCGAGACCGCGACAATGCCGAGTACGGTGATCCCGAGCCCCGCGTGCGCCAGCGCCGTACCGAAGGCCGAGCGCGGAAGCCCGGAGAGCCTGCGCCACGCAACATTGGCCGCGACCTTGCCGATACCGGCGCGATACCAGAGATCAGCCGCAGCCCCAAATACCAGGAAGAGACCCGCCGCAAGGCCGAGTACGGAGAGAACCGGCCCGCCATGCTCGATGTAAAAGAAGATCACCGCCGCAGCGAAGGCGAGGCCCGCCACCACATAGATCCGCTGCAGCACGCCGAGCAGATCGCCGCGCTTCCACGCCAGCAGCGGCCCGAAGGGCACCACCAGCAAGAGCGGAATCATCAGCAGCCCGAAGGTCATGTTGAAGAACGGCGGACCGACGGAGATCTTGTCGCCGGTCAGCGTTTCCAGGAGCAGCGGATAGAGCGTGCCCGTCAGCACCGTGCCGCAGGCCACCGTCAGGATCAGGTTGTTCAGCACCAGCGCGCCTTCGCGCGACACCGGCGCGAAGAGACCGCCCGCAGACAGAAGCGGTGCGCGGAAGGCAAACAGCGACAGCGCCCCGCCTATGAAGATCATCAGGATGCACAGAATGAAGACACCGCGGCTCGGGTCGCTGGCAAAGGCATGGACCGAGGTCAGCACGCCCGAGCGCACCAGAAAGGTGCCCATCAGCGACAGCGAGAAGGTGAGGATCGCGAGCAGCACGGTCCAAATCTTCAGCGCCTCGCGCTTCTCCATGACCAGCGCCGAATGCAGCAATGCTGTCCCTGCCAGCCAGGGCATGAAGGAGGCGTTCTCGACCGGATCCCAGAACCACCAGCCGCCCCAGCCGAGCTCGTAATAGGCCCAGTAGGAGCCCATGGCGATGCCGAGCGTCAGGAAGGTCCAGGCGGCCAGCGTCCAGGGGCGCACCCAGCGCGCCCAGGCGGCATCGATCCGCCCTTCCATCAGCGCCGCGACCGCAAAGGAGAAGCAGACAGAGAAACCGACATAGCCGAGGTAGAGCATCGGCGGATGGATCGCCAGCCCGATATCCTGCAGCACCGGGTTCAGGTCACGCCCCTCCCCCGGTGCCGGATCGAGCCGGGTGAACGGATTGGACGTCAGCAGAATGAAAAGGATGAAGGCAACCGAGATCCAGGCCTGCACCGACAAGACATTGGCGCGCAGCGTATCTGGCAGATTGCGGCCGAACAGCGCCACCATGGCGCTGAACAGCGCCAGGATCAGCAGCCAGAGCATCATCGATCCCTCGTGATTGCCCCAGACGCCCGAATATTTGTAGATCAGCGGCACCAGCGAATGCGAGTTCTCCCAGACGTTCTTCACCGAGAAGTCGGAGACCACATGCGCATAGGTCAGCACGGCGAAGGACAGGGTGACGAGCGCGAAAAGCACGATCGAGCCGAGCGGCGCGACATCCATCATCGCCTGGTCGCGGCGGCGCGCGCCGATAACCGGCACGATCGAGAGAATGACCGCCGTCGCCAGCGCCAGCACCAATGCGTAATGGCCGATCTCGATGATCATTGCACGCCCTCGCCCTCTTTCCAGAGCCCCTGGGATTTCAGGCGGTCGGCAACATCCTTCGGCATATATTTCTCGTCATGCTTGGCGAGCACGGTATCGGCGATGAACTCGTGGCTGGCGGCCTCGAACATGCCTTCGGTGACGACGCCCTGTCCCTCGCGGAACAGGTCGGGCAGGATGCCCGTATATTTGACCTTCACCGGCTGATTGCTGCCGTCGGTCACGGCGAACTCGACCGTCGAGCCGACACCGCGGATGACGCTGCCCTCGCCCACCAGACCACCGAGACGGATGCGCGTTTCCGGCGGCACCGGCGTCTTGGCAAGATCGGCCGGCATGTAGAAATAGGCAACGGACTGGCTGAAGGCGAACATCACCAGCAGCACCGCGGCGATGATGAAACTCATGCCGCCGCCGATCACCGCCAGGCGCTTCTGCTTGCGCGTCATTCCGTCATCCCCTCTGCCGCAACACCCAGCTCGCGCCCCAGTGCGAGCAACTGCTTGCCTTGATCACCATCGGCCGGAAACGCCGCCAGCCCGCGTTTCAGCGCATCGGCAGCACGATCCTTGTCGTTCAATACGGCATAAGAGCGGACGAGCCGCACCCAGCCCTCGAAATTGTTGGGATCGGCCTTCAGCTTGGCATCCAGGCTTTCGACCATGCCGCGGATCATCTGCTGTTGGTCGCCGGCGTTCATCGTCTGCGCCGCCGCCACGTCTTCCGCGGTCGGTCCGCCCGGCGCCTTGTTGGCGGCAGCGACATCAGGCGTGCCGCCATTCTTGGCGATGTGATCGTTGACCATTGGCAGCCACGGCGCGTCGGCGGGCGATTCCTTGGCGATCGCCTCGAAGGCCGCCCTCGCCTCGCCGGTCTGGCCGGCCTGCTCCATGCTCAGTGCCACGTAGAACTTTGCCCGCGGATTGTCGGGCTCGAGCGCCAGCGACTGCTCCAGCGCCTGGCGCGCATCCGCGGTAATAGCCCCGTTCGAACCGGCCATCAGCGTTTCCGCCAGGCCATCCAGACGGATGGCGCTGGGCCCGAGCAGTCGGATGGCATTGCGATAGGCCTTCTCGGCATCGTCGATACGCATGGCGTTGAAATAGATCGGCGCCAGCACATCCCAGCCCTTGCCGTCTTCAGGGTTCTGCGCCAGATGCCGCTCGGCTTTGGAGACCAGGATCGCCATGTCGTTGCCGGGATTTTCGAGCCGGGCCTGAAGCGGTTGCGATGGCAGGTCGGGCCGTCCCATCGCAACGTAAAGACAGAGCCCCGTCAGCGGCAGAAGAAGAAGGATGAAGGCCTCGCTGAAGCGATGGTGGCGCGCCGCCTTCGGCGCTGCGGCCGGCCCTGCCGCCGAAACGGCGATCAGCCGCCGGCCGATCTCGGCGCGCGCATAATCGGCTTCGTCGGCCGTGATCAGTCCGCCGGAGAGGTCGCGGTCGAGCTCGCGCAGCTGGTCGCGATAGACCGCAACCTCGCCCTCGCGCCCGTCGTCAAGCGCCTTCGCTCCGCGCAGGAGCGGATAAAGCAGCAGCGCGGCCACAGCCGCCGTCATTGCGGCAACAAGAATCCAGAAAAGCATAACGGCCCAATACTTGAAGCGCGCCGCCATTCCAACTGGCAAAGCCGGAATGACGAAGATTTGAGGCGTTTCGCCGCAAGATTGGTGCGGTCATGACCAATCGGCACTCAGTTCAGGCTGCAGCGAAAATGGTGATCACGACCCGGAGCGCAGCTTACTCAACGTACGTGAGCACCGGAAGCGTGGAGAAGCGCCATTTGCAGCCCTGCATGGGCTGAATGCCGGTTGGTCTAGCCGAGCGGCGACCAGCTTCCGTCGCTGTTGCGGCAGGCCGATCCGCGCACTGCGGTATCCTTGCCATCGACTGTCAGCGTGTGAGTGTATTGGCGGCAATTCTGCGAGCCGACCTGGTAGGGCGCTGCGGCAACGACCTTGCCGCTGACATTGCGGCCGCTCCAGACGACCGGCTGGCCGACGGCGGCACCCTCAAGCGCCCGGTATTCCGCTTCGAGCGCCCGCTGCTTGTCGCTGTCGCTGAGTTCGATGCCGCTGCGTCCGGCAATGCCGCCCTGCAGCGCGGAGATGAAGCTCGCCGAGGCAGAGGGCTTGCGGGAGAACATGCCGCCTGAAGTGCTGCTCTTCGTTGTCGTGCAGCCGCTCACCGCAACGGCAACCAAAAGCGAGGAGACGATCATGGCATTCGCGCGTAACATCATTCTGTCGAACCAGCAGAAAAGAACAAATCAACGCCGCCAGATGCACATGTGCTCGTGTCGGCTTTAAGGCAAAGCATGCTATGCACTTGCCTATGTCTTTGTGACATCAAGCAATTGCTCACGCAACATCCTTTGTAAGACCCGGCAAAATTAGCCGTGCCCGCAGACCGCCCGCCTCACCGCGGGAGAGTTCCAGCCGACCCTGATACTCGTTGGCGATCTCGGTGACGATCGAAAGGCCAAGCCCGGTTCCCGGCTTGCTTTCGTCCAGCCGCTTGCCACGCTTCAGCGCTTCCTTCATCTGATCGGGCTCCAGACCCGGCCCGTCGTCCTCGACGACCAGTTCCACCCAATGCTTGCGGCCGCTGCTTTCGGCGCCTTTGACGTCGTCCGCAGCTTCCACCGCCGTGAGCCTGATCTTGTGAACGGCAAAACGCGCTGCGTTCTCCAGCAGATTGCCCACCGTCTCTTCCAGATCCTGTTGCTCCATCGCCACCGCCAGATGCGGCGGAGCGACCGACAGCTCGAATTCCTTGTCGACGTTGAGGCGGCGCATGACGCGCACCAGCCGCTCGAGCGCCGGCTCCGCATCGGTGCGCGCCAGCACGCTTTCGCGCTGCGCGGCAATGCGGGCCCGGTTGAGATAGGATTGCACCTGCCCCTGCATCGCCTCCGCTTGGCTCTTCACCAGTTCGCCGTGCGAGCGCTCCAGCACCCGCGCCTCGTTGAGCAGCACGGCGATCGGCGTCTTCAGCGAATGCGCCAGGTTGCCGACCTGCATGCGGGCGCGCTCGACGATACGGCGGTTGCTGTCGATCAGTGCGTTGACCTCATTGGCGAGCGGCAGAATCTCCCGCGGAAAATCGCCCTTCAGCTGCTCGCTCTCGCCGGCGCGGATCCGCTCCAGCGCGGCGCGCGCCTTGTCCAGCGGCTTCAGGCCGAAGAGAATGGCAAGCGCGTTGACGATCAAACTGCCGACACCGAAGCCTGCAAGCGCCAGATAAAGGCTGTGGGAAAAGTTGCTGACGTCGCTTTCGACGACTTCGACATTGCCGCTGACGCGAAAGCGCGCCGCGCGGCCATCGGTGTCGAGCACCACTTCCGTTTCGGCCACCTGCACCCGGTTTCCGCTGGCATCGGTCACCTGGTAATAGCGCTCGTAGTTCTTGTCGAAAGGCGCTTCGAGCACCGAAGGAACGGGAATGGTCGCCGAGCCCAGCGAGGGCGAGACCAGCGGTGCCGCCGTATAGGTGCCGAGCGGCTCCACCACCCAGTACCAGCCGGTGCGGGGCTGGGCGAAACGCAGGTCGCCGAGCTGCGGGCTGCCTGCCAGCGCGCCCTGATCACCGATCGTGACCGAATTGATGACGTTATAGAGCTGCGCGCGCAGCAGATCCTGAAAGCCGCGCTCGGCGCTGCGGCGGTAGAGCGTCGAGATCAACAGCCCGATCACCACAAGCGCCACGGTCGACCATACGGTCGTCAACAAGAGAACGCGTGCGGTGAGCGACTTTATGCGCATCAGGCCGGCGCTTGAATGCGGTATCCGAGACCGCGCACCGTTTCGATCAGGTCGACGCCCATCTTCTTGCGCAGACGTCCGACGAAGACTTCGATCGTATTGGAATCACGGTCGAAATCCTGGTCGTACATATGCTCCACAAGTTCCGATCGGGAGACGACCTCGCCCATGTGATGCATGAGATAGGAAAGCAGCCGGTACTCATGCGACGTCAGCTTCAGCGCCACGCCGTTGACGACGGCTTTCGAGGTCTTGGTATCGAGCCGGACAGGCCCGCAGACGATTTCCGACGAGGAATGACCGGCGGCGCGGCGGATCAGTGCGCGAATGCGCGCCAGCACTTCTTCCACGTGGAAAGGCTTGGTCACGTAGTCGTCGGCGCCTGCGTCGATGCCCGCCACCTTGTCGCTCCAGCGGTCGCGCGCCGTCAGGATCAGAACCGGCATGCCGCGCCCTGCACCGCGCCACTTTTCGAGAACGCTGACGCCATCCAGTTCCGGCAGGCCGATATCGAGAATGATCGCGTCATAGGGCTCGGTGTCGCCGAGGAAATGTCCCTCTTCGCCGTCGAAAGCCTGATCGACGACATAGCCCGCCTCTTTCAGCGTGTCGCTCAGCTGCCGGTTCAGATTGACGTCGTCTTCGACTACCAGAATGCGCATCGGTCCGCTCTCACCTCGATTGTGTCACTGGAGTTTCATAGGCCGATTCCGCCTACATCGGAACCCTGACGGTTACCTTGCGGGGGCGCTGGCCGTTGCCCTGAACGAGCACGGTGATGATGCAGGTGTCGCCCGAGGGCTGAACCGAAAGCAGCTGGCCACCCGTCTGCTCGACGACCTGCTGCGCGGCGGCGCTGCAATCGCCCGAGACGCGCACCACGAGAGTGCGGGAGTCGTCCGGTGAGGGCGCCGATACAGCCAGCCCTGCGGCCAAGGCTACGACGCTCAGAGGAGAGGCCATGTGCAATGCTTCCAACGTGGTTCCAACTTGGCCCGACTATGTACTCACGTGACCTGAATGGCAAATGAATGCACTGTAATGACGGAGGTTTAGAACAATTCTTGACTGTATTTCTCTAACGATATTCACAGCCGAAAGATGAGGCGGCAGAAGCTCTTGATGCCGCTGCCGGCCTCTTTCTCGAAACACCGTTTCAGCGGATCGCCGCATTCGCCGTCAGCCGTCCGTAGATGGCCAGAAGCCCGCCGATCGCACCGGAAATATTGACGAGAGAATCGACGATCTGGCTCTGGTCGCCCGCCTCGATATCGATTCCCGCCACATGCAGAACCGACGCGCCGATGGCGATCAGCGCACCCCAGATCGTCTTTGAATGATACCAGTTCTTCAAATCACCCATGACCATTCCTTCCGTTGAAAATCACGTCGTCATCGTTGCCACGGCCGGAAGCCCGAGCGGCATGCGCTGGCCCATCTGCCGCACGCGTATCGTCAGCTCGGTCTGCGGACTGCCAAAATCGGCAATCTCGTCGGCCAACGGATAGGTCCAGGCCGCGGCAGAGATCTCGACCAGCCGCTTGACCTCGGCCCCGCTCATCACCTCGACCCGGTAGCGCTCGAAGGGTTCGTCGAGGGGAATATCCGCAGCCATCCAGTTATCGGCGTCGACACGCCCGCGCCGGATCCAGGAGAAGCACGCAGCACCCGCAGCGTCTCTCGCCGCGCGCAGATGAACGGGAGAAAGCGGCGTCTCCGCCCTCATCCCGCCCTCGAAGACAAAGGGACCTATCTTTCCTGATACCCCTGACGCCTCGACGATCCAGTTGAGCCGCAGCCCCATCTCGTCGCCGCCGAGCCCGAGCGGCACCACCGCCTCGTCGAGCACGACGATAGAAGCACCCGCCTCCGCTCCGGCGCCCATCGCATCCTCGGACCCCGCCAGCCCTCTCAGCAGACCGCTCAACCGCCAGCGGCCGGCCGCAATCTCCTCGGCCTGCTGAAAAGCCAGAACCTCCCAGCTGCCATTGCCCGAAAGCACCGCAAGCATGTTCGCCCCGTTCAGCACGGCGATCGCCGATGCCGACGACAGCTCCCCGAACGGCAGCTCCAGCTCCACGTTTGCCGACCAGTCGAAACGCCCCGCCACCCCGGCCGGTAGCGGCGCCGCAAGCACCCCGATCCGCGCCGGCCGCTCGATCAGCGCCCGCCCACGATAGCCTTCCCCGGTCACCGAGGATGACAGCCCGGCCGTCTTCCAGGGACGCGCGAAGACCGCGGCCCTTGCAAAACTTTCCGCCTCGCCCGCCGCGAACCGCGGCAAATCCATCAGCTGAACCACCGGATCGAACAGGCTCGATGGCTGGCCGCTGCCGTTCCTGCCGCCGGCCTCCTCAGCCGGTGCCGCGCCCGCCGATGGCGCGAACTCGCGCGCCTCGACCTCCCTCGTGCCCCCGTCTTCGATCGACGCGATCAGGAACCGCCCCGGCGGCCCATCGGTGATCGTCACCACATCACCCGGCTGAAACTGCAGCGCCCCAGGCGGCAGCGCAAAGTGCACCGACCGTCTGCCGATCCGGTTGTCGCGCAGCAGCGCCTCGGCGGCATTCAGCGCCGTTTCCTCCGCAAGCACCGCCGGAAGATCGCTCTTCAGCACGCGGCTCGTCGCCGATTGCGCCCGGTGCGAGCGCACGCCCGCCTGCTCGTAGGCGGCATCGGGATTGTAAAAGGTGATAACGGCCTCGGCGGCGTGGTCGCTGTCATGTCCGCGGGTTTCCTGCCACAGCGGGCGATCCTCGATATCGGCAAGCACAGCGATTTCAGTAGGAGGCAGGCTCGTCCGCGCTCTCGAGCGAAACCGCAGCAAACCGCCATCCTCGAAGGCGTCGGTCTGGAAGGCTTCCAGCAGCGGCTCGATCAGGCTGCGCGCCGAAGTCATGTCGCCCTGCACATAGCCGGTCAGGTCACCGGACACTTCCGAGACGTCGAAGTCGTGGAAGCCATGATCGCGAAACACCGCGGCTATCACATCCGCCAGACCTCCGGCCCCCAGCCTGCCATTGAGCCAATGACCGCTGCGCCAGTTGGTGCCATCGCTCCAGATATCCGTTTCCAGTGGAAAGGCCGGATAGGGCCGTGCATCCCACGACCACAGGAAAAGATGGGCGGGATCGACCATGCCGGCCGCAGCGCCGGGACGGCTCCACCAGGCGTGATGCGCCTCCAGAAACCGCCGCTGCATCGCATCGGAGCGCGCCCGGCTGGAGAAATAGGGCGCCGCACTCTCTGCCGATTTCGGATCGACAAAGACATTCGGCTGATTGCCGCCCTTGTCGATCGCCGCGCAGCCGAGCTCGGTGAACCAGACCGGCTTCATCTCCGCCTGCCAGCCGGTCGGTGCCGCCTTTTCAACCCCGCCGACGCGGTCGTAGTGCCGGCTCGCCCACCAGCCCTCTATATCCTTGTACCTGTAGACCCAGGACTTGCCTGCAAGACCGTCGGCAATCGGCGTTCGCACCCGCGCCCTCCGGTCGGCATCGCCGGCATAGTACCAGTCGAACCCCTCGCCGCCTGCAATCGCCGCTATCAATCCGGCCTTGTCGTCCGCGGTCCGCATCCCGTCCGGGTTCGCAGCCGCCAGATCGCCGTCGCGCCAATCGGAAAGCGGCATGTAGTTGTCGATGGCGACAGCATCGATCGCACTCGAAGCCCAGAGCGGATCGAGATTGAAACAGACGTCACCGCTGCCGTCATCCGGCCGGTAGCCCGAATATTCGCTCCAATCCGCGGCATAGGTCAGCTTCGCATGCGGAAGCAGGGCTTTCACATCGGCCGCCAGAGCCACCAGCGCGTTGACGAACGGAAACGCGCCGGTCTCATCGCGCACCTGCGTCAGGCCGCGCATCTCCGAGCCGATGATGAAACCAGAAACGCCACCCGTCGCCTTTGCAAGCTGCGCATAATGCAGGATGAACCGGCGGTAGCTTTCCTCGCCGCCGTTATAGATCACCCGCTGCCCAGAGATGCCGAAATGTCCGGCCTGCGCTGCGCCTCTGAACGCCTCGATCTGCGCCCGCGCTGCCGCCGTCCGGTCCGCCGATCCCGGCTGGCCGATCGCTGGATGGCATGTTACCCGCCCGCGCCAGGGATAGGCCGCCTGGCCGCTGCCGCCATAGGGATCCGGCAACGCATTGCCGCCTTCGATATCCATCATCACAAACGGATAGAGATAGACCTCCAGCCCCCGCGCTTTGAGATCGGCGATCGCCGAGACGACGCTCAGATCATCCGGCGTCCCGCCATAGGCCGGCCCGCCGTCGCGGCGGCTGACCAGATGGGCGTGCGCCCGTGATACGCCCGATACCGACCATGGACTACTTTCGGCATTGCGCGCCTGCACTTCGACACCGGGCACGATTCGGCAATTGCCGGCCCGCAGGTCCGTTCCGAACCAGGAGACGACAAGTGCCACCCGCTTGAGGTTCGGACAGACCGCCGTCAGCTCGCTGATCGAACCGTCCCAGTCGGTCAGCCCCTGCAGGCTGTTGCGGTTGAGCAGCCGGCCGCTTCCCGCACCGGTCTTTTCCGAGACCGCCACGGTCCGGTAGCCATGCTCCGTCGCCCCAGGAATGATGCAGACCGCCTGGACCTGCTCCTCCAGCTCTCCGACCGCCCGCACCACCTCGAACTGCATCAGCGGGATGCGGTTGCCGTAGCTGTCGAGCGGCAGCCGCTCAAACACGACGTAGGCGAGCCCGCGATAGGCCGGCGCCATGCCCGTTCCCTGCTTGGCCTCGATCAGCGGATCGGGCAGCTGTTCAGTGTCACCGGGATAGAACCGCATCTCGATCGCCGTCAGGTCGAGTTCCTTGCCGTCGGCCCATATGCGCCTGATGCAGGCAACAGGGCCCTCGCAGAGCCCAACCGCGAAATTGGCGAAATAGCGGAACGTCTCGACCTTCGGCCCCGACGAGGACTTGCCTCCCGTCCGTTCGGTGGTCACCACTTCCTCGAACCGCGTCGCCCAGATCATCGTCCCGCCGATCCTGACGGCGCCATAGACCCGGTTGATCGACGTTCCCTCGTCGGCGCCCGGAATGCGTGCCGTCGAAAGCCGCGCACCACGCACCGTCTGGCCGCCGCCGATCAGCGCCCGGTCGAGCGCATTGCCCGCCAGCGCACCCGCCGCCCGGCCGATGATCGCGCCCACGGGACCGAAAACGCTGCCCAGCGCGGCACCCGCCGCCTGAAGAAGGAGAGTGGCCATGCAAACCTCGCAGCGAGTCGCCAGCGCCGCTTACACGGCACTTGATTTTTCCCGCAATGATTGTGTTAGATTGCTGCAGTCGTGAGCAGAAGCAGAAGCGCCGATACCAGCCGGCTCACTGGAGAGGACGGGCCTCTCCAGCCTCGGCAAGGGCCTTGCTCTCGATCAAGGAGGTGATGCTATGTGGTTCTTGCCATTCGGTATCACGCTTAGTGTGAGGAAAACCCGGACGGGCTGGTCAATAGCCATCCGGGTTCAATTCCACACATAAGCAAAGGGTGGGCGGAGTTACAGCTCCGCTCACCACTCCCAAAACATACATACATGCGCTTCAATTTTCAAGTTTCGCTGCAACCTCCGGAAACCGGAACACGGCCGTCACACGCCGCCGCCAGCTCGGCACCAATACCGACCGGATAACCTCCGCCTGTTCATAGGCATGGATAAAACTCTTCTCACCGGCAAAGATGCCGGCATGTTTGGCCGCTACATCCGGCCGCCAGCGAAACAGCAGCAGATCGCCCGGCATCATCGCCTCCACCGGAACCGGCGCACCGAAATGCCGGAGCGCTGCATCGAGCAGCCGGTCCTCGCCACTCCGCTCGGCCCAGTCGCGCGCATAGGGCGGCGGCATCTCCGGCTCGACGCCGTAAAGCTCGCGCCAGATGCCTCGGACGAGGCCAAGGCAGTCGCAGCCGATGCCTTTGGCGGATGCCTGGTGCCTGTAGGGCGTGCCGATCCAGCTCTCGGCGGCCGAAAGCGCCCGTTGGTTGATTGCAGTCATTTGAAGAGCGCGCTCCCGTCATGGATGCTGCCGCCATCCGCATAGGTATAGGCAAAGTCGGCGCCCGGCATATGCGGGAAGCCGCGGAAATTTTGCTGGTTGGCGAACTTGGCCCGGCAGGTGCCGAACGCCTTGTCGCAACCCGCCGTCAACAGCACCCGGCACCCCGCGTCCGGCGCCCGCGCCACCGGCAGCCATAGCGTTACCTCGACCTCGGCTCCCGCCGCGCCATGCGCCTCGATATCCGGCCGTTCGCCGGCGTTTTCCCCGTCGAGAAACGCAATCGTCCCATAGCGGAAAAACCCATCCGGAAAGGCGCTCAGCCCCGATACGGCGATCCGTGTCGCATCGATGACCGTAGTCAGCACACCCTCGCGGCAGAACTGACTTTGCGTCACATCGATCCCGCATCTGGCATCGCCGAGCGCCGCATCGCAGCGGCGGCCATAGAGCCGTCCCTGCGGCTGGTTCAGCCGGTGCGCGAAACTGCGCATCTCGGCGCGAAACTGCCCGCCGCTGCGTGTCACTTCGCCGATCTCCTGCACCTTCAGCAACAGATGCTGATCCGGCATCGCCCAGTTGACCAGAAACACCTCGACGCGCGCGCCATCATAAAGCCCGCGCTGCAAATCCGCCTCGCTGATCGCCGCATTCGAAAAACCACCGGTCACCTCGCTCGTCGCCGCAGGCAAGCCTGTACTCTCCTCGGTACCACTTGCCGAAAAGCCGCTGGCCGCCAGAAAAACCGTGCCTGCGAAAGTCAGGTCGTGGTCATGCTCGCTAAAGCCCAGCACCACGCCATCGCGGCGTGCCACTCGCCAGGCATGGCAGACCGTCGTCGCGTCGCCATCGAGATGCGCCCTGAGTTCCGTGCCGATCGCCCTCATGGCAGGATCTCCGTCAGCGGAATGGCCGGGATCCGCCCGGCATTGAAGGCAGTTAGGTTCACGTCGATCCGCCCGGTCGCAAAGCGCACCGGCACATCGAACTCAAAGCCCGCGGTCACCCGCGCCCCGGCCGTCGGGATACTGCCCGGCAGAAAGGTCACGATCCCCGCCGCAACGTCGCAAAGGTAGGTGGTTCCTGCCATCACGACCCCATCGACGGCAATCACCACGCTGCCAGCCACCGGCTTGGCAATCCGCCGTGCATTGCTTGCCGCCGCATCGCCATAGGTCTTCACCAACTGAAACGCCGCCTTCGCCCCGTCGCCGGTGCCCAGCATCTGGTCGAGCGCCGTTACCGGCTGGTCAGGCCTTCCGGATTTCCAGTCGAGCGGATCGCGGAACCGGAAGCCATAGAGTTCGCCGCTCCGCGCCTCGAAAAATTCCAGCACTTCGTAGAGATCGCCGGCCGAGCGAACGCCCGACCCGGCATCGTAGCTCCGCCGCGCATCGCGCCAACGGCTGTTGCGGCTTTCGCGGCCGTTCGACAGATTGACGATATCGGTCCGCCGCACCGGCCCGCCGCTCGTCGAAAGCGACAGCCTCAGCGGAAATTGCACCTCATGAAACCCGCTCATCTCAGCCTCACAGATTGCGCTGGCCGCGCATCGCCGTGCGCGCCAGCATCGCCGAAATCTGCGCCTCGCTCTTCTGGAAGCTCTGCGCATCGGTGGCCGTCACATTGAAGACGATCTGCGTCCCGCCGCCGCCCGCTGCCGCCACGCCCAGCGCCCCATCCGGCCCGCGCCTCAGCGGCAGGATCGCCTCGCTGCCCGCCTCGCCCATCAGCCCGACATTGCCGCCGAGAGGGAAATAGCTCGGCGCCGAAACCACCCCGCCATCGGCGAAGGGCACGATCTTGCCAAGACCACCCGCAAGCCCGGATACGGCGCCGCCGATCAGCCCCTCCAGCGGCTTCATACCCGCCGAAAGCGCGATATCGGCCAGCCGTTTTCCAAGCCCGCGCAGGATATCGTCGAGCCCCTTGCCGCCGCTGACGGCGCTTCGGAGCGCACCGCTGAGCGCGGATCCGAAAGACCGCGAGCGGCTCTCCAGATCCTCGAGCGCACGGCGCAGTTCATCGGCCTGCCCGGCCATCTGGCCAAGCCCGGTGTCGTCACCTTCCATCGATGTCTCCTGAAAAGTATGAGGCTCAGCCCCGTTGCGGCATCGCCGAAAGCGCCAGCCGCAGGATCTCGCCCATCTGCACATGGCTGACGCCGCGGCCAGCGCGCAGCGCCGTCGCCGACCGGTGCACGATGACGAGATCGATATCCGGCAGCACGATCAGATACTGCCCGCCCCAGCCGCTGGCGTAAAACATCGGCACATGCACCGCCATCGGATCGTCTTCGGCATCCGCCTCCGTCACCCACCAGAGCAATCCATACGCACGCCCGGCGCCAACCTCCGAATGCGGCTGCGTGCTTTCCCCGCACCCAGCTCTGCGGCACGAGCTGCTTTGCGCCCCACCGCCCATGCCGGAGATAGAGAAGCCCGACGCGCGCCAGATCCCGCGCCGACATCTGGATCTTGTAGACCGGATGCATGGACTCCGGCCCGTTCTGAAACCACCCGTCACCCGGCGCGCAGTCCTGCATGCGCAATGGCTTCACCAGGCGGGACGCAAGCGCCTCCAGCACATTCTCGCCCGTCGCCCGCTCGACGATCGTACCGAGAACGTTGAAATCCCAGTTGTTGTAGAACCAGTGCGCTCCAGGCGGATGGCTGCCTCTGTCAGGCCTGCCGTTCGCCGTATCGTAGACCGACGGCAGGTAGACGCCCGAGCGCGCGCGCAGCAGATCCATGACCGTCGCCTTGCGCTCACTCGCCGTCAGCGGCGTCATGTCGTCAATATTGAAATCGGCAAGCGTCTGCTGCGGATCGATCCGCCCTTCGGCGATCAGCATGCCGTAGAGCACATTGACCAGGCTCTTGCGCACCGATGCGACGCTCGACTTGAAGGCGATATCGCCCCAGCGATAGATGAGACGCCCGTCCCGGACGATCATGAATGCGCTGCTTTCGCCCTTCGCCAGTTCAGCGGAGAGCATGTCCAGCCGCTCGCTCGACCAGCCGAAGATCTCCGCCGGCCGCTCGTCCCAATCCGTGAAGGGAAAGGTGATCGTTCCCTTCGCAAAGATACCGTCCGCCTGCCCCATCTCAGCTCCGAATCCGGTGACATCAGGAGCATAGCATGACGCCGTCACCCCACCCCATCCGGAAACCGCGCCATCATTTCCGCCAGCCCGTCGCGCGAGACCCCCGCGGCCCGCGGCATCATTCCACCGGCCGCGGCAAAAAACTCGACCGGCGTCATCGCCCAGAAGGCATCGGGAGAAAGCCGCAGCAGGCAGAGACCGGTATGCAGCACGCGCGTCCAGGGAAATGGCCCGGCGCGTGCGGAGGTCCCGCCCGCTGCGGCTAGAGGGGGCGGAGGGAGGAGCCGCCCGCCTCTGTCTGCGGTTCTGCAAAAGTCGCGATCAGCAGTTCGCCGACGACAGCCGCAAAACCGGCAATGCCGCCCTCGACGCTCGCCTCGGCGACATCTTGATCGGAATAGAGATTGCCGCCGCCGCGAAGCCCGGCGCCAATGATGCGGATCATATCCTCAGCCTTCAGCCGCCCGGCCGAAAATCGCTCGGCGAGCCCTGTGAGATCGTCGGCCGCGAAAGCCGTTTCCAGCTCCGCCAGCGCCCCGAGCGTCAGGCACAAAATCCGCCGCTCGCCATCGACGACAGCCTCGATCTCGCCGCGCCTGCGGTTCGCCCTCGCTCCCGCCGCCCGCATCAGAGCGCTCCGAAGGTCAGTGCACCGGCCGATTCCAGCGCCAGCTCGAACAGGATCTCGCCATCATGCTGCCCGGAATATTCGAGCGCCGTCACCTGGAATGCTCCGGTCACGCTACCGAAATCGGGCACGACGATCTGCCAGTTCAAGATCGACGCATTGAAAAACGCGCCCCGCACCAGCCCGTCTGACGCCGCATCCTTGAAGATGCCGGCGCCCGAAACCGAAGCCCGCTGCACGCCCGCCCCGCCCAGCAGCTCCCGCCACCGCCCGGCGCTCTCCGCATCGGTCACATCGACCGTCTCGGCATTGAACGCCAACCGCTTCGACCTCAGCCCCGCCACCGTCTCGTAACCCGTCCCATTGTGGATCTTCAACAGCAGATCCTTGCCCTTCTGCGCCACCATGCCCTTGCCCTCCTGAAACCCGAACCGCCTGCCCAAACCACGCATCCGCGCGTCTGCGCGGCGAGAGACTCACGTCACACAGCAACCAAGCCCCCTCATCCGCCCTTCGGGCACCTTCTCTCCGCGGGGAGAAGGGAAGTACCGCGACGCCGAGCCATGAAAGGAAGTCAAGCTCGCGGTTTCCCCTTCTCCCCTGGGGGAGAAGGTGCCCGTAGGGCGGATGAGGGGCCACAATCGAAACGCTCTCGATCGTCAGACTCCAACCTTTCCTCACCCCCACCAAACCTGCTAAACCCCACCCCTATTTCCAGCCCCAAAGCCCTTCAGCACCAATGCCAACATTCCCCCTCCGCTCGGCGCAGACGATCGCCGTCCTCGCGATCACCCAGCTCATCGGCTGGGGCACCACCTTCGACATGCTCGGCGTCATGGGCCGCGTCATCGCGCCCGAGCTCGGCCTGCCGAATGAGATCATCTTTGCCGGCATCACCATCATGATGGTGGTCACCGCCTTCGCCAGCCCAGGTACCGGCCGCCTGCTGGCGCGCCATGGCGCCGCCAAAGTACTCGCCGCCTCGTCCGTGATCTTCGCCACCGGCCTCGTCATGCTCTCGGCTGCGCACGACATCATCCTCTATGCGCTCGCCTGGATCGTCATCGGCCTCGGCGGCGCGCTCGGCCTGTCGGCGCCCGCCTATACCGCCGTCGTCGAGCGCGAGGGGATGAACGGCAAGCGCGTCATCGCCATCCTCATGCTGTTCACCGGCCTGTCGGCGACCATCTTCTGGCCTCTGCTGACGTGGCTCAACGACGCCTTCGGCTGGTGCGCCGCCTTCCGGATTTCGGCCGCCCTCCACCTCTTCATCTGCCTGCCGCTGCACCTTTTCGCGCTGCCAAAACCGGTCGCCACGCATACACAGGGCCCTGCCGCAGAAACGCCGCCGATCGCGCTGTCGAACAAGCAGCGCCGCACCGCCTTCCTGCTGCTGGCAGCCTCCACCACGCTCTGCACCTTCGTCAGCTTCGGCGTGGCGCCGTCGCTGATCGAGATATTCCGCCAGTCCGGCGCCTCGCCTGCCTTTGCGCTGCAGCTCGGCTCGGCGCGCGGCGTCATCGGCATTTCGGCGCGCGGGCTCGACATGCTGCTCGGCAAGCGCGGCAATCCGATCCTGACCTCGATCGTCGGCATCAGCCTGATGCTCGCAAGCTTCGCGATGCTGCTCACGTTCAGCGGCTCGACCCCTGTCCTCGTCACCTTCATCCTGATGTACGGCTTCGGCTCCGGCATCCTCGCCGTCGCCCGCGCGCTGCTGCCGCTGTCCTTCTTCTCTGCCCGGGAATACGGGTTGCAGGCGGCCCGCCTGTCGATGCCGCAAAACCTCGCCAATGCCGCAGCACCCGTCATCTTCACCGCCACGCTCGACCGCGCCGGCACCGGCCTGACGCTCATCATCTGCGCCGTGCTGGCGGCCATCGCGCTCGCCCTGGTCTTCATGCTCGCCGCCATGGTCAGGCAGGCAGCGCGTCAACCGGTTCCGTCACTGCCCTGAAGCGCATTTCGGCGATATGCATCCGCGTCTTCGCTTCCCGCCGCGACCGCGTCAAAAGGTGCTGCAGGCCGACAAGATGATGCCCCTCCAGCGTCAGGGCCTCATCGTCGAGCAACCTCAAAACCATCGCCACGATCTCACCCGCCGCCTTGCGGCCGCCCTCCTCGCAGCAGATGTCGAGCGAGAACCGATGCTCCTCGCCCGCCTCGCCCTCGAGAATGCTGCCGCTGGTCATCTCGCCGATCACGATGCAGGGCAGCCTCTTACCGCTCACCAGCCTGTCGCGGATACCATCCGCCCCGATTAACCCGCGAAGGCCGATATCACCGGTCAGCCACGCATGGATCGCCGTCAGCAGTTCATTTGCCGCGCTCATCGCCAGTCTCCTTCGGCCGCTTGCCGCCATCCCGCGCCAGTTTCGCCAGAAAGGCCGCGAGATCGGCGATCGTCTGCACCATAGCCGTCATCGCCCGTCCTCCTCACAGAGGCAGACGAGATAGCACCCGGTCTCATCCGGATCGCGCAGGCTCCGGATCGCGAAGATGCGCTCGCCCTTGCGCAGCCGCATGCCAGCAGCAAGACTGGCGCGAAACCTGAGCCAGATCCTGTGCGTCACCGTCACGATCTCCGCACCCGCCCGCTCCTCGCGGCTCTCGCCCAGCGGCTCGATGCAAGCCCAGACCGGGCCGACAGGTTCGAAGGAAACCGCCGCCCCGCCCTGCCCGTCCGCCGTCTCGACCGGCCGCTCCAGCTGCAGCCGCGCCGTCATCTGCCCGGGATCGAAAACCACCGCCCGCATCAGAGCCGCCTCATCAGGAAGGGCGCGATCAGCCGGTCGTATCCATCGGGAATATCCGCCGGCTGATCGGCCACCGCGACAGCACCGCGGAACGCAAACATCTGCGCCACATGCATCAGCATCGCCCGCTTCAGGGTATCCGGCACGTCCGCCGCCGTTTCGCCGAAACCCGCCGCAAAATCGATCTCGATCCCATTGATCGCCCGCCCGGCCACCGCAGTGCGCCCGAGGATCAGCCGCGCCGGCCGCGTGCTGCGATCCAGAACATGCCCATCCAGCGGCAACGAAACCTCCTCGCCACCGGCATCGTAAAGCGTCACGCTTTCAATCGCTTGCACCGGCCCCCTGGTAATCTGAATCACCCCGTCTTCGGGAACTGAATCAAGATAAAGCCGCCAGCCCTGCCCCATCAGACAAAGCCCCGTCACCCGCTCCAGATGCTCACGGGCAACGCGGATCAGCGACATCAGCAACCCATCCTCCTCATCCCCGTCCAGCCGCAAATGCGCCTTCACCTCACCAAGCGCCAGCGCCTCCGCCAGTGGCGGAGTGATCAATGCATAGGTCATTGGAAATTCCTTGTTTGAAAGATGGGGCGAGACGAGGTCGCCACCCTCGCCTCCATAAAATAATGAAAGCGAGCGTCCGGAGCCCCCTCATCCGACCCTTCGGGCCACCTTCTCCCCGCTGGGGAGAAGGGAATCGGAGAGCGCGCCGCGAGTCCCCTTCTCCCCTCGGGGAGAAGGTGCCCGGCAGGGCGGATGAGGGGGCCGCACCCGCCAAGAGAGCCAACTATTCGCTATTCGCTATTCGCTATTCGCTATTCACTACCCCCTACTCACTATTCACTACCCCCTACTCACCCCCACTCAACTCACCCCAAACTTCACCAGCTTGATCGCCTCGAAGTTCTGCACCCCGCCGCCCACACGCTTCGTCGTGTAAAACAGCACATAGGGCTTCGCCGAATAGGGATCACGCAGCACCCGGACCCCGGTGCGATCGACCACCAGATACCCCGCCCGGAAATCCCCGAAGGCGATCGCCATCGCCCCGGCCGCAATATCCGGCATGTCCTCGGCCTCGGCCACCGGAAAGCCCATCAGCGTCGCCGCCTGCCCGGCCGTTGCCGGGGGCTGCCACATGTAGCGGCCGTCGGCATCCTTCAGCTTGCGCACCGTCGCTTGCGTCTTGCGGTTCATCACGAAATTGGCGTTCTGCCGGTAGCCGGCCTTCAGCGCATAGACGGCATCGACAAGCACATCCGAAGTGCCACTGGAGGCGAAAGCGCCCGCAGCCCCGGTCGGGATGTAGCCGAGATTGCCCCAGCTCCAGCCGCTGTCGGCCACCGCCGTATAGGCGAGAAACCCCTTCGGCCTGTTGGTGCCGTCGCCGGAGACGAAGGCAGTGCCCTCCTGCTCAGCAAAGACGGTATCGACCTCGCCCGAGATCCAGGCCTCGATATCGACGGCTGCGTCGTCGAGCAGCGCCTGGGTCGCCGCCGGCATGGCGTAGAGCTCCATGGTCGGAAAGGTCAGTTCGGCAAGCTGGGCATTGTCCGTCTGCGGCCGTGCCGCCGTTTCCGACACCCAGCCGGATGCCATGCCGGAGGTCGAGAACGGCTTCTTCAGCACCGATCCCGAAACCTGCCGCACCGTCGCCAGCGCCCGGATCGGCGAAACCACCGAAAGCCTGCGGCCGATCTCGGTATCGGTCTCCGGCGGCACCAGATAGCCGCCATCCGCGCCCGTCCCCGATGACATCGCCTTCGCCTCGATCTCGCGCAACACCGCCTCGTCGCCGCGGCGGATATAGTTTTCGAAGGCCGCCTTATGCTCGGCCGTATCAGGCCCGCCGGCGCCGGTACGCCCCAGCGGCGGGCGCGCCTTCTTCAGCACCAGGTGGTCAAGCAGCTTCTTCTGCTCGTCCATGGCGCGGTTGATGCGGTCCATCTTGTCGCGGGTGACGACGTCGTCGGTGAACTTCGCCTCGATCTCGCCAAGGCGCCGGTCGTTGGCCTCCTTGAAAGCCTCGAAGGCCTCCATGAAGTCGTCGAAGGCAGCCGTCATCGTCTCCGGCACCGCCTTGATCTCCGGCGCCGTCTTCGCAGTCATGTCGGTCATATGTCGATCCTATCTGAAGGTTTCGGTCAGCATCGCCCTTGCCGCCCGGCGCATGGCGCGGACGAGCTCGGTCTCCTTGTCGCGGAACCACCGCGCATTCTTGATGTTCTGCACCCGCGCCGAAGGCAGCATCGGAAAGGTGACGATCGAGATTTCCCAGAGATCCGCCTCCAATATCCGCCTGACGCCGCTCTTGGCATCGGTGCGCGCCCGGACCGTCCTGAACCCGATTGACAACCCGTCCAGCGCCCCGTTCCTGATCAGCTGCCGCACCTCGCCGGCGCGTGCGACACCGTCCGCCAAGACGCCCTCGACATAGAGCCCGCGGCTATCCTCACGGATCGTCTTCCAGGCGCCGATCGGCTCGGAAGGATCATGCTGAAACAGCATCCTGACCCCCTCCGCCCCACGCTCGGACAACGACTTGCGAAACGCCCCGCGCTCCACCTGGTCCTTGCCGAGATCGACCTCGCCGAAGACGCTCGCATAACCCGAAAACGTCCCGTCGCGCTTGAGATGGCGCAGTTCCAGATTGGCAAACTTGCGCGTCTCCGCGCCCATGAGCGATGCGGTCATGGTTGGTGCTCCTGATTGTGAAAGTGAAATGTCTGGCGGGGGAGCGGTGGGCGAATAGCGAATAGCGAATAGCGAATAGCGAATAGCGAATAGCGAATAGCGAATAGCGGCGAATGCCGCCCGCCACGGCCGGATCGCAAGCCCAAAAACTATTCGCTATTCGCTACTCGCTCGCCACTGCCGCGCCACCCGCGCCAAAACCCCCAGCACCCACCAGGCGCAGAGGCTGGCCGCAGCCGAGCCGGACAGCATGACTTCGGAAGCAGAAAGACGATCGGCGATCCCCAGCCGCTCCACGAGCCAGATCCCCGTGGGACCGCCGAAGATCAGCCCGCAGGAGAGCCCCGAAAAGAACCGGCTCGCTGCCTCCCGCCTGCTCTTCGGCAAAAGATAGATCAGCGACACCGCCGCCCCCGCCGAAGCCCCCAGCGCCCGGCTGGCCCAGAGCCCGCCATCATTGGAAAAGTCAGCCATCGTCAAACTCCCCTGTGGAGGATGCGCATGCGGATGGCCCACAAAAGCCCACGGCCAATGCGGACCGGCGTCGCCGCCAATCGCGTTTCAACGAATCTTATGAATCGCTTGCAAGACCTTGCTAGAAGGCTGGATCAGCAGCTTCACACGCCGATTCAACGCGTCCGTATCCGGCGGCTCAAAGGCTCCGGATCACATTGCGAAAGGTCAGCGACATCCGCCGCCCGCGAGGCCGCTTCTCGCCGTCGACGACATCGGCCGACCGCGCCGGTATCTCATGCGTCCAGTCATATCGCGCCGCGCCCTCCATCACGAGCAGCGACCCGGGCTCCAGCGTCAGGCTGCAGCGCTCGCCGTCTGCGGCCTGCCGGAACACCATCTCGCAGGCCGAAAGCAGGCTGAGCGAAGCGATCCGGTCCGCGAAACACGGCACGCAATCGACATGCGCACTAATCCCCTGCCCCGGCAGATATTCGTTGGCGATCACCTGATCCGGCAGACGTTCGAAATAACCCTCACCGGCAAGCCGCAGGCAGACACCAGAAAGCCAGTCCGGCAGCGGCCCGAGATAGGCATCGCCGGTCACAGCCCGGGCCCGATAGTCATAGCGGTAACCGAAATGCTGCACCCGCCGCTTCAGTGTCGTGTCCCAGGGACTGGCATCGAGCGCTGCAGCAAGCCATGCGGCCTCTTCGCCGCCGAAAAACTCGGGCACATAGGTCGCGCCAACAGGCAATCGCGCTTGAACCGTCACTCGCCACCCGCCTCGAAGTCACCGTCGCCGTCGATTTCCATGCTCGTATCGTTCTGCCGTCCATGGCGGACTGCAACGATATACACAGCGTGCTCCGTGATACTATAATCGATGACATAGGGTGCAACGACAAACCGGCGCCGGCCGGCGAGCGGCAGAGCGGCCACGCCCGCATTGGGATAAGCACCAAGCGTCCGGATCGCCGCCTGGATCTGGCGCATAACGCTCTCTGCCGCTCGCGCATCGTGCTCGGCGATATAGGCCCGTTCGCGCCGGAGATAGTCGGCAGCATCTTTGGAGATGATGACTTTCATCTAAGCCGCGTCAGGCCTCGATGCCGCGACCAGTTCGTTCATCAGACGCTCGGCATCCTCGAATTCGCCATCGCGGATCTGTGCCTCGCCGTGCAGCACGTCGAGAACATCCTTCCCCTCCGCCTGCAGATAATATTTCAGCGCCCGCACGATCACCCAGCTGCGCGTGCGATCCGTCGCCTTGGCGATCGTCTCGATATCCTTCAGCATGTCCTCGGGAAGGCGCAGGGCGATCGGATCGGAAAGAACAGGCTTCGGCATGGCGGCATCTCCAATTTGTAATACGACGTATAACAAATTACCCCGCGCGCCTCAATCTCAATACCCCACCGCCTCCCGCTTCTCCTCATCCGTCAGAAACCCCGCAGCCCCCACGCGCGCCCACAGCTCCCCGCGCTCGGCCGAGAGCCCCGCCACCTTGTCCAGATCCGGCTCCAGCCTCAGACCATCGCCATAAGCTCCCGCCAGCCAGGCCGAAAGCGAAGCCGCCGTCCGCGTCAGCATCGGCAGCACCGTGAGGCGGTAGAAAGCCCGGTTGGCCTCCTGATAGTTGGCAAAGGTATTGTCGCCGGGAATGCCGAGCAACATCGGCGGCACGCCGAAGGCGAGCGCGATGTCGCGAGCCGCACCATTGCGGGCCTCGACGAAATCCATGTCCTTCGGCGACAGGCCCATCGCCTTCCAGTCCAGCCCGCCTTCCAGGAGAAGCGGCCGCCCGGCGCGCATCGGCCCGGAATAACCGTCATCAAGCTCCTGGCGCAGCCGCTCATATTGATCGGGCGAAAGATTGCCGCCCTCCTTCGGCTGATAGACAAGCGCTCCAGAAGGACGGGCCGAATTGTCGAGCAGCGCCTTGTTCCAGGTCGCCGCCGCATTGGAGAGATCGAGCGCCACCTGCGCAGCCGCCAGCGGCGGAAAACCCAGATGATCATCGAGCGGATGAAAGAGCTTCAGGTGAAGCAGCGCCATCCCCTCGGCCTCCGCCGCAAACCGCCGGACCGATCCGCCGGCTCTGTAGTCGTAAGCCTCCGGCCACCCGTCCCGCCCCTCGACGACGCTGATCCTGTCGGGTCTCAGCAGATGCAGCTCGCGCAGCGCCGCCCCCACCATCAGCGGCTCGAGATAGGCATTGCCGGAGAGCAGCAGATGCCCGTAGAGCGCCTCGAAAAAGTCAGGCCCGCCCATCCGCCCATTCGGCTGGCGCAGCAGTGCCGCCGCCGGATGCTCCGGCCGCTCCCGCTCGCCCTCGTAGATCAGAAACGGCACGCATGCCGCCGCTTCCGACACCAGCCTGACACAGCGATGCGCCACCGGGTTCTTCATGAACCCCTCGCGCGACAACGCCGCATAAGACCGCCCCGTCCAGCTCGCCTGCCCCTGCGCCGCCAGCGACAGAAACCCCGAAGCCGCCTTCTTTTCGGACACGGCATTACGGCCCGCCGTGAAGCCCCACGGCAGGAAAGACCGGATGTTCATGATGATGTCCCTTGTTGGAAAGGTTAGCGCTCCAACGGCTCCCCCTTCTCCCCAGCGGGGAGAAGATGCCCGGCAGGGCAGATGAGGGGGACGGCGAGCGTAGCGAAACGTGCCTTGAGCGGCAAGCGAAAGGCCCCGTCACATCTGGAGCCCCCCTCATCCGCCCTTCGGGCACCTTCTCCCCGCTGGGGAGAAGGGAAGATCAACCCATCGGCACCTTCACCGCCCGCGCGCTATCGAAATCCGCCGCCACCCGCGTGTCGCGCAGCGGCCTCACCGTGTTTGTCGAAAGCTCGTAATCCGGATGCGCCTTGTAGGCCGCCAGTGCCGCCTCGTCGGCAAACTCGCCATAGACGACGAAATCAACAGCGTTGCCCCATTGATCGGTCTTGACGTTCTCGCCGATCTCCAGCGTCAGCGCATGCGGGATGCCTGTCAGCACCGACAGGCCCTTGCGCACCGCCTCGCGGTTTTCTTCCGGCACAGTGAAGAAAACGATATGGCGGATCACGGGGCGCACTCCTTGCTCGGTCTTTAAGAGAGCCGGGCGATAACACGCGAAAGGCAGGCCTTCAACCGCTGCCAGAGGCCGCCGGGTTCCGCGCGGCGCAAGGCCGCATCGAAAAGCCTGCCGTAATCGCCGAGCTTTTCCGCCCGGTCTGTACCGTTGACGATGCGCCTGGCGTTCACCCAGTCGTCCTTTTCGCCGTTCAGATGGTCGGCCAGCCGGTGCCTGGTAAAGCTGCCTGCGATCATCCCCTCGACGAGGATCTGCACCGCCGCCGCCATCTCCATCGCCCGGTCGGGCGCGGCCACCAGATCGATGCCGGTCAAAAGGCTCATCGCCTCGTAGTTCCGCTTGTGCGTCAGCTGCACCAGCCCGCGCCCCAGCCAGCTCTTGCCGTCCTCGTCGGGCAGCCAGTAGACCGTCTTGACCCAGGACAGCTTGCCAGCCGCATGGGCCCGGTCGAGAATTTCGATCGCCTTTTCGTCGCTTCCGGCCAGCGTCTCGCGCACCGGCTGCATCGTGTAGGCGGTCTCGTGAAAGGCGGTTGCCAGGATATAGGCCAGCCAGCGCCGGTCGTCGTCCGCATGGCGCGCCTGCCAATAGTCGAGGATTGCGCTCATGCCCTCTACCTGCGGCTGCTGCAGCGTGCCCTTAAACAGGCTGGCGCGCACCTCGTCGAAGAAAATCCTGCGGTCCATGTGGATAACCCTGAAAATCGTCCCGGCCCTAATCGATTAAAATAATTTCAATCGTTTAAAGCGTTTAAGCCCCTGATTTACAGCCCATTTGAGCTGTGTCATGCATTCCTCATATTGCCTGTGCAGCCGGAGAGGAGACCGATGCAGACGCCCGCCAACACCCAGACCACCATTCCCCAGCACCTCGTCGACCAGATGGAAAACGAGTGGCGCCAGATCCGGCCGACTCGCGAGCCACCGCGTCCGGCCGAGCCGCCGAAGCAGCGATAAACCGCCGCGGCGCGAAAGGCGAGCGGCGAAGCGTCATATACCCCTGACCCGCGGTTCGCCGCCGCCTTCGAGCATCAGCGCCGTCAGCGCCCAGACCAGCGCATCCAGCCGGTCGGGCGAGCGGCCGTTCGAAAGCCCATCCGGGCCGAAATCACACATCTGGTCCTCCAGCGCCGTAAAGCGCCCGGCATGGGCAACCCGCCCCTGCTCGTAGAGGGCCGCCACCGGCTCCGCCCGCAAAAACTTTCCACGCGTCGCGCGCACCGTCGAAACCGGCAGTGAGGCATCGATGCTGCGCAGCATGGCGCAAACCATATCGCCGCCTTGGTTGATCTCGGCGATCACCCGGTCGGCGCCGAAGCGCTGATAGGCGCGTACCACGGCGCCCGCCCAGCCCGCCGGGCTCTGCCCCTCGACCGAGCAATCCGCCAGCACCACCGCCCGCCCCGACGCCTCGATCCCGGCCACAACAATGCCGCAGCAGGAGGCGGGACCGGCAGCCGCCGGCGGATCGACCGCGACGACGATGCGCCGCAGCGTCCCGGTAAATCGGATCACCAGCGCCTCGATCTGCCCGCGCTTCCACAGCCCGTCGTCGCGGTCCTCGATCAGCTCGCCATCAAGCTCCTGGCGCCCCAGTCGCGTGCCGCCATAGCGCGCCGAGAGGGCATCGATGAAACCCGACGCCAGATTGGCGCGATTGGCAAGCGTGCTGATCCGCACGACCCGCGTCCCCTCGTCCGCAATCAACGCCTTCAACAGCGGCACCGGCCGCGGCGTCGTCGTCACCAGCTGCCGTGGTGCTGCGCCCAGCCGCAGGCCGAACTGCAGCATGTCGAAGGTCTCCTGCCCGTGCTTCCATTTCGCCAGCTCGTCGCACCAGGCCATGTGAAACTGCGGCCCGCGCAAACTCTCCGGATCTTCCGAAGAAAACACCTGCGCCACCGCGCCATTCGGCCAGACCAGCCGGCGCCTCGAAATCTCGAATTCCGGCCGGTTTCGCCGGGCGATCCTGCAGATCCCGGAGATACCGTCGATCATCACCTCGCGCGCATCGCCGAGCGTCTCCGCCACTAGCGCGATCCGCAAATCCGAGCGCTGCCCGGCACTCGCCAGCGCATGCACCCATTCGGCACCAGCCCGCGTCTTGCCGGAACCGCGCCCGCCAAGCAGCAGCCACGTCCGCCAATCCCCCTCAGGCGCCATCTGCTCCAGCCGCCCCGTCAGCTGCCAATCCCTGAGTGCAGCGGGAAAGCCCGATATCAGCCGCTCGCCGATGCAATCGAGTTTCTGCAGCGCCGAAAGACCGGCATCGAGTACCATCGGCCAGGTCTCCATTTTTGCGGCTACAGCACCGTCAGAACCGCCCGAGGAAGCCTCTGCCGTGGTCACCGCGCGGTACGCAGGCATCTCCGCATTGCCGCTCACACCGGCAGCCGCCCGCCGCCCGGCACCAATAGTCTCCCGCGCTGCCTCATGCTCCGCGCCGAGCATCACCAAGCCGCGGTGCAGCCGCTCGGCCGCCGACAACACCTCGGCCATCGCCACCTTCAGTCGCTTTTCCTCCGCCCGGCGTTTCTGCCGCGCCGAGGCCATCCGCACCGTCTGCCCTGGCCGCGGAAATCCCGTCATCCCGGTTCGCCTCCCCGCCCGCCTGCAATTCCTTCATCCTGGCGGCAACGATCACAGCCGCCTTCTCCTCGGCGCGCTGCTCGATGATCTCCAGCAGCTGACCCTTCGCCATCGCATAGCCTTCGGCCTGCTCGCGCCCTTCCATCTCGATTTCCCGGTCGCGGGAAAGCTGGCGCTGCAGCTGGTCGATCTTCTCCAGCGTACGGACGATCAACCCCATGGCATCGACCGCCGCCTTCAGATCCGCCCGCGCCAGCTTGCCCGCCGCCTCGTCGCCACCGTCAGCGGCAATTTCGGCGCCCCTGCGCAGCTCGACGAAGGCGGCAAACTGCTCCCGCATCTCCGCCGTCATCTGGTTCAGCATCACCCGGAGCTCATCGCCCGGCAGCACCTCCGACTTGGTCTCCAGCCGATAGGCGGCCACCGCGTCACGCACCCGCTCATCGCTCCAGCCGCCGCTCTCCAGAGACTGTGCGCCCGGATAGACACACCTCTCCGGCCAGAAGCCGCAAAGCTCCGCCACAACACCCTCACCGATCATCGAAAATCTCCGCCCCGCTCAAACTGCGGACATAAAAGACCGGACCAAATGCCCAGTCTCATAGCTGAAGGCGAATCCCACCCGCCTCCCTCATTCCTGTGCTCGTCACAGGAATCCAGCCACCGCGCGTCGGCGCGGTGAATGACTCTTCGCCTTAAAAAGAAAGGTTTCCCGCGACCCGAGACCGGGTCGCACTGGATTCCTGTGACATCCCGTGGGCAAAGCCCTAAGGCCACAGGAATGGGGGAGCGGCAGGCGTCGCCAATTCACTGGACAACCCCGAGCGTCGCAACCACGAAAGCCTGCTGCGTCACCGCAGCCGCAACTTTCCGATTATGCCATAACCCTACCAAACGACCGTCACGCCGTCAAGGATTATTTTCCTACAATCTGAAATAATCTCAAAATTCAAAATCACGCAAAAGCTTCATTATGCAATTCTAATATATTGATTTCATTACCTAATCCCTCATCTTAACCACTTTCCTGAACCCTTCCTCAACCTCCCCCGGCGCCAACTGAACAGAACCCTATTCAGGCGGCACCATCATGAGCGGCATCCACATCCGGCTTGCGGAAATAATCGAAGCGCTCAGCAAGGCCCTCGATCTGACGGAGGGGCAGCCGCCCGGCCATTGCATCCGCGCCTGCTATATCGGCACCCATATCGGCCGCGAACTCGGCCTGCCCGACAGCGCCCTGCAGGATCTCTATTACACGCTGCTCCTGAAAGACCTTGGTTGCAGCAGCAATGCGGCGCGCATCTGCGAGATCTATCTGGCCGACGATCTCGCCTTCAAGCGGGACTTCAAGCTCGTCGATGGCAGTCTCGGCCAGGTGCTGCGCTTCGTCATCGGCCATACCGGCATGCAGGCAGGCCTTGCTGAACGTTTCCGCGGTATCCTGAATATCCTGCAGAATGGCGGCGAGATCGTCACCGACCTGATCCAGACGCGCTGCCAGCGCGGCGCCGAGATCGCCCGGATGATGCGGTTCTCCGAAGATGTCGCCAACGGCATCCTTGGCCTCGACGAACACTGGAACGGCGGCGGCCGGCCGATCGGCCTGTCCGGCGGCGAAATCCCGCTGTTCTCGCGCATCGCGCTGCTCTCGCAGATCGCCGATATCTTCCAGGCGAGCGGCGGCCAGGAGGCCTCGAAGACCGAGATCGCCAAACGGTCCGGCACCTGGTTCGATCCCGATCTTTGCGCCGCCTTTGCCCGCGTTGCCGCCCGCCCTGACTTCTGGCAGGTGCTCGCGTCCGATCAGCTGGAAGAGGTCGTGCTGAGCAGCGAGCCCGGCCAGCAGGCAATCATGGCCGACGACAATTATCTCGACGATATCGCCGCCGCCTTCGCCAAGGTCATCGACGCGAAAAGCCCCTATACGTCTGGCCATAGCGATCGCGTCGCGCTGTTCACCGATCTGATCGCCGAGGAAATGGGCATAGATGCCGAAGGCCGCCGCTTCCTGAAGCGCGCCGCCCTGCTCCACGATATCGGCAAGCTCGGCGTGTCCAACTCGGTGCTCGACAAGCCGGGCAAGCTGGAGGGCGAGGAATGGGTGCAGATGAAGCGCCATTCGGAATTTTCCGAGCTCATCCTGTCGCGCATCCATGCCTTTTCGGATGCCGCTGTTATCGGCGGCGCCCATCACGAGCGGCTCGACGGCAAGGGCTATCCGCGCGGGTTGACCGCCGAAGCCATCCCGATGGAAGTGCGCATCGTCTCGACCGCCGATGTCTTCGACGCGCTCACCGCCGACCGCCCCTACCGGTCCGCAATGCCGATTTCGAAGGCGCTGTCGATCCTCTGGGAAGGGGCCGGCCAGAGCCACGATCCCGTCTGTATCGAGGCGCTGGAACGGGCGCTCGACCGCGCCGCCATCGAGAAGAAGGCGGCTGCCTGACCGCCTCGCTTCCGGCCACCACCCCTGCCGTGCTATAATCCGCCATGGACCGGGAACACTTGGCAGCCTTCGCGCTTTCCCTGCCGGAAACGGCCGAAAGCGCCCATATGGGCACACGCGATTTTCGCGTGCGCGGCAAGATTTTCCTGACCTTTCCCGACCAGGATTATTGCGTCGTCCGCCTGACACCCGACCAGCAGAAACTCACCCTCGAAATCGCCCCGGACGAGACGCTTCCTGTCCCCGGCGGCTGGGGCGAACGCGGCTCAACCCGCCTCTACCACATGCTCGCCAGCGATGCGCTGACCGAAGACCTCGTGCGCAAGGCCTGGCGCAACGTGGCGCCGAAGGGGTTGCATGGGCTGCTAGGTGTCTAGGGCTTGCAGCGCGTCATCGTACGCGCTAAATTGGTCATATATGACCACTTGAGGCCATCGAGATGACGACCATCAGCCTTAAAGATGCGAAAGCAGGATTTTCAGACTACGTCGAAGCGGCGCTTCATGGTGAGTTCATCACCATCACCCGCCATGGCAAGCCGACTGCCGTGCTTGTCAGTGTGGAAGCCGCCGAAGTCGCGAAGGCTGCCATGCGGCCGAACCGCCCGAGCTTTTCCGCCTTCCTTCAGACATTCCCGGGCGATGACGCCGTCTTTGAACGCGACAGCAGCCCCTCGCGGGATATCGAGCTTTGAACGGCTATCTGCTGGATACCGATGCCATCTCGCTGCTCTCGCCCGGCCGCCGCGGTCCGCCGCGTTTCAGCCGCTGGCTGGACGCGCAGGATCGCCACGACCGGTTGTTCCTGTCCGCCGTCACCGTCCACGAGGTCGAGCGCGGCATCCATCTGTTGATCGGCAAGGGTGCAACCGCAAAAGCCGATGGCTACCGTGCATGGCTTGCCTCGCTGGAGGAGACGTTCGGCGACAGAATTCTCGCCGTCGATGCCAAAGTTGCCTTGGCCTCCGGCGCGCTGGAGGCAGCCGCCCAGAGAAACGGCCATAACCCGGGAATGGCCGACGCCCTGATCGCCGGAACCGCCAAGCTGCATCAATTGACCGTCGTCACCCGGAATACCAGGCACTTCTCAGCCTTTCCCGAGATCAACCTGCTCGATCCGCAGGATGCAACCTGACCGTCACCGGTACCCCGCCGCATCCGCCGATTTCCCCGTTTCCACCACCTCGTCCATATACCGCCAGCAATCCGGCCGCGATCCATCCACATCATCGAAGCCATAGACCTTCGCCAGCCCGCCGCTCGACAGCGACTGTCCGTTGAACCGCGCCTTGTCGCTATCGGCAGCCAGGGCCGCCACTGCGCGCCCCACGAAACGTGGGGTTTCGGAGATGACGAAATGCGGCGGCGCGATTGTACTTTCCCGCCAGGTCTCCTCGGTCACCCCGAAAATCTCCAGCATCATCTCGGAGCGCATCCAGCCGGGCGTCAGCGAAACCGCGGTGCAGCCGTGCTTTTCCAGGTCCTTGGCATGCGCCCAGGCCATGCGGATCACGCCTGTCTTGACGAGGTCGTAATAGGGGTTCAGCCGGTAATGCGCGGCGTTGTACTCGGCCGTGCCGTCGGTCATCTCCACCAGCAGTCCGCCCGGCCTTTCGATCAGCAGCGGCAGGGCGTAATGGGCAGTGATGAAATGCGTGTCGATCGCCAGCCGCAGCATGCGCAGGCCGTTTTCCAGCGAGTGTTCCCAGACCGGCTTGTCCCATTCCGTCAGGTTCTCGCCGCCCCAGATATCGTTGACGAGAATATCCAGCCTGCCCTCGTCCGTGCGGATCCGCCCCACCAGCGCCTCAACCTCAGACGCCACCAGATGATCGACGCGCAGCGCGATCCCCCGGCCGCCCGCTGCCGTCACCATCTCCGCCGTCTCCTCGATCGTCTCCGGCCGGTCGTATTCCGAGCGCTGCTTTCGTGTCGAGCGGCCGGTCACATAGACGGTCGCCCCGGCAGCACCAAGCTCGACGGCAATCCCCCGCCCGGCGCCGCGCGTTCCGCCGGCCACCAGCGCCACCTTTCCTGTCAGATCCGCTGTCATAACCAAATCCTCCACGCTAGAACCAAAATCCGCCCGCATCTCCCAGCGGACAATTGATTATAAACGAACGTTCGTTCATATTGAGGGCGAACGCAAGAGGAAATGCAATGCCGCGCACGCGCACTCTTCAGGACGAGCAGCTTCTGGAGATGGTTCTCGCCCTCATCCATGCCGAGGGGCCGGATGCGGCCAGCTTCGGCGCGGTGGCGAAGGTCAGCGGCCTCTCCGGCTCCACCCTCGTCCAGCGCTTCGGCACGAAGGCGGCGATGCTGCGGGCGGCACTCATGCATGCCTGGGATGGGCTGGATGCCGAAACCGCAAAGCTTGCCGCGTCTTCGGAAAAGTCCCCTGACGGCGCCGTCGCCCTGCTCGCCGGCCTGTCGCAGGATTACGGCGAGGACGCTGCCGCCTATGCCCAAGGCCTCCTCGTGCTGCGCGAAGATTTCCGCGATCCGCTGCTCCGTGCCCGGGGTGCAGCCTGGGCCAAGGCGCTGGCGGAGGCACTCGCCGAATGCCTCTCCGCCTCGCCGGATCCCGCAACCTCGGCCCGGCTGATGCTGTCGCAATGGCAGGGCTCGCTGCTCTGGTGGGGCTTCACCGCCGAAGGCCGTGCCGCCGATTATGTGGAGCGGGAGCTGCGGCTGTTTCTCGGCGCGCTTGATCTGAAGGCCCCAGCCTGATCGTCACATTCCGCCTGCCGCATCGGCACGGCGCGCGCCGGCAAACCGCGCCACTCCGGCAATGGCGATGGCGGCGATGACCAGGCCTGCCGCGACGGCAAATGTTAGCCGCATGCCTGTTGCAATGGCATCCGGCGCCGCCGCCGCGGCATCCGCACCGCCAAGCGCTGCGGCAAAGATCGCCCCCATCACCGATGCGCCGGTGATCAGGCCGAGATTGCGCGAGAGACCCAGCATGCCGGAGATGACGCCACGCTGCCCCGCCGCCACGCCGGTCATCACCATCGTGTTGTTGGCCGCCTGAAACAGCTGATAGCCCGGCGTCAGCACCGCGATCCCGGCAATGTAGCCGGCAAGACCCGGCAGAGCGCAGAGCGTCAGTGCCCCGGCTGCCATCGCCGCCAGCCCTGCTATCACCATGTTTCCGGCACCGAAGCGATCGACGATCCGCCCGGCCAGAATGCCGCTCACCGTCGAGATCAGCGGGCCGATCGACATGACCGCCCCCGTCATCGCCGTATCGAGCCCCAGGCCGCGCGACAGGTAGAACGGCCCGACCACCAGCGTCGTCATCATCACCGTCGCCACGCAGAGATTGATCGCAAGGCTCGGCGCCAGCACCGGATCGCGCAGCATCACTGGCCGAAACAGCGGCGACGTTACTCTCGCTTCGGCCAACAGGAACGCCCCCGTTCCAGCCGCGGCCGCCGCCAGTAGACCGGCCTGCAACATGCCGAAGCTGCCGCGGCCGATGGTCATCGCCAGCGCATAGGCAACCAGCACCAGTGCCAGAAGCAACGTACCGGCCAGATCGAAGCCCTGGCGCGGCGCCGGATTGCTCTTCTCCCCGTCCCGCAGGCAATGGCGGGCGAGCAGGAAGGCGACCAAGCCTAGCGGCACGGTGACGACGAAGATCGCCCGCCAGCCGGCCAGCGCAATCAGCGCGCCGCCAAGCGAAGGGCCGAGCGCCGTCCCGATCGCCGACATGGTCCCGAGCAGCCCCATCGCCCGGCCGGTCTTTTCCTTCGGCACCGCCTCGCCCACCATGGCGATTGCAAGCGCCATCATCACCGCTGCGCCCAGCCCCTGCAGCATCCGGGCGGCGATCAGAACCCAGAGCGCCGGCGCCAGTCCGCAAAGCGCCGATGCGGCGGTGAAAAGCAGGATGCCCGCCATCAGCAGGCGGCGCCGCCCGATCAGGTCGCCGAGCCGTCCGGCGCTGACGATCAGCGCCGTCATCGCCAGCAGATAGGCGATCACCACCCACTGAACCTGCTGGAAACTGGCTGAAAACGCCGACGCCAGCACCGGCAGGYCGACATTGGCAATGCTGGTGCCGAGCGAGGACAAAAGCAGCGCGAGCGACAGGCTCGCCAGCGCTCCCCGCACCGGCCGCGCCGCGATTGGCGCCGCATCGGAGGTGGCGGGTCGAAGGGGGATGGTCATGCGAAGCACTCCGTTCTCAAATGCTCATGAAGAGCAACCGAGAGAAGCCTAGTGCCACCAGATGTGTGGCGGAATGCGCATCATTTGCATTTCATTCGTGCACAAAACGCCATATCATCGCGATCGCCAACCGGAGGCACCATGACCAAGCCTGATCTCAACCTCCTCTATACGCTCGATGTTCTGCTGGCCGAAGGCAGCGTGGCGCGTGCCGCCCGGCGGCTGCGGCTCAGCCCTTCGGCGATGAGCCGGGCGCTGGCGCGGCTTCGCGAAACCGTCGGTGATCCGCTTCTCGTGCGCGCCGGGCGCGGTCTGGTGCCGACGCCGCGGGCGCTCGAGCTGCGCGAGCGGGTCAGCCATCTGCGTGAAGAGGCCGAGACGCTGCTGCGGCCGGCCGAAGCCTTCGACCTGTCGCAGCTCAAGCGCACCTTCGTGCTGCGTAACCGCGATGGTTTCGTCGAGAATTTCGGCCCGGCCCTGATCCGCCTCGCCGCAGAGCGCGCGCCCGGCGTCCGGCTGCGCTTCCTGCCGAAGCAGGACAAGGACAGCGCCTCCCTGCGCGGTGGCGAGGCCGATCTCGAAACCGGCGTCATCGGCGAGACGACCGGCCCGGAAATCCGCGCCCAGGCATTGTTTCACGATCGCTTCATCGGCGTCGTCGGGGCGGATCACCCGCTTGCGAAAGGTGCGATGACCGCCGCCCGCTATACGGCAGGCCGCCATATCCAGATTTCCCGCCGCGGGCTGGAGGGCGGACCGGTCGATACGGCGCTCCGGGCGACCGGGCTGGCACGCGAGATCGTCACCGCCGTCGGCAGCTTTTCCGAAGCACTGGCACTGGCGCGCGCCTCGGATCTGATCGCCAGCGTGCCCGAGCGCTATACCGGCAACCTGCGCGCCGGTCTCCACAGCTTCGCGCTTCCCTTCGCAGCGCCGGAGATCACCATCTCGCTGCTCTGGCATCCCAGGATGGATGCCGATCCGGCGCATCGCTGGCTGCGCGGCTGCGTTCGCGAGATCTGCGCCTGACGGCGACACATGCCCAAATTTATCTAGGGTCTCCTGCGAGTTCTTATCGTTTGTGACGATGCGCCCGGCCGCGCTATCGACCGCGTGCCGGCCCATTTTGCCGGCGCATATCAAGGAGCGCCCCGTGAATATGAGACACTGCCTTATTGTACTTTCCCTATCGGCAACCCCGCTTCATGCCGCGGAATTGACGGACAAAGCCTTTCAGACGCTGGCAGACGACGCTTTCCAGCCCATCATCAAGCAATTTGATATTCCTGGGCTCGCCATCGGCGTTTCGGTCAACGGAAAGCAGTTCTATTACAGCTATGGCGAGGCCTCGCGCGAGGCGAAGACGCCAGTCACGCCTGATACGATCTTCGAGCTCGGCTCGGTCAGTAAAATTTTTAATGTGACGCTGGCAGCGCTCGCCGAACAGCGCGGTGTAGTTTCGCTTTCGCAACCTGTTTCCACCTATCTGCCGGAGCTGAAGGGCAGCGCTTTCGACAAGATCACCCTCGTCAATCTCGCCACCCACACATCAGGCGGCCTGCCGCTGCAGGTTCCTGACAACGTCACCAACGACGCGGAGCTGACGGCCTATCTCAAGAGCTGGAAGCCACCCTATAAGCCGGGCACGATGCGCTCCTATTCGAATGTCAGCATCGGCCTGCTCGGCCGCATCGCCGGCCAGCGTCTCGAAGGCAGCTACAGGCAGGCGGCGGAAAAAGACCTCTTCCCGGCGCTCGGCCTGAAGAGCACCTTCATCTCTGTTCCCGAAACCGCCGCAGACCGCTACGCCTTCGGCTACTCCAAGGATAACCGCCCGATCCGCGTTAACCCGGGCGTTCTCGACGAGGAAGCCTACGGCATCAAATCGACGCCGCGCGACATGCTGCACATGCTCGAACTGAACCTTGATCAGGCCGCCCTCGCCCCTGATCTCGCCGCGGCGATCCGCAAGACCCATACCGGCTATTTCGAAACCGCCTCGTTCACGCAGGACATGATCTGGGAGCAATATCCGTGGCCGGTGAAGCTCGACCGTCTCTTGGCAGGCAATGCCCCTGAGATGGTCATGAACAGCCAGCCGGTGAAGCAACTGGCAAAGCCGCTTGAGCCCCAAAACGCTGTCCTGCTCAACAAGACAGGCGCAACCAACGGCTTCGGCACCTATGTCATGCTGGTCCCCAAGACCCGGACGGCGCTCGTGGTGATCGCCAACCGCAACTATCCCAACACGGCGCGCGCAGAAGCGGGGCTGAAACTGCTCGAAGCGCTAAAGCCTTATACGGCCAAATAGAAAAGCGGTGCGGCCGGAGCCTATTCCGGCCGCTCCTTTGCCGTCTCGCCCACCGTCAGCGGCCAGTCCACCACGTAATCCTCCAGCGCCTCGGGATCGATCTCCGTCTCGCTGATCGTCCGCCCCCTGGCGGAGATGCCGGCCTGGTGCACGGTCTCGGGGTCGCCCGAGACCAGCGGGTGCCACCAGTAGAGGTCGTCGCCCTCGTTGATCAGCCGGTAGCCGCAGGTCGGCGGCAGCCAGGCGATCTCAGGAACGTTTTCCTTGGTGAGCTGCACGCAATCGGGCACGAAGTCCCAGCGCTTCTCATAGTTCGAGCACCGACAGCTCTCGCCATCCAGAAGCTTGCAGGCAACCGAGGTGAAGTAGATGTCGCCCGAGTCCCACTCCTCGAGCTTGTTGAGACAACAGAGGCCGCATCCGTCGCAGATGCTTTCCCATTCTGCCTTCGTCATCTCGGGTAGCGTCTTGCGCTTCCAGAAGGGTGTGTCTTCCATCATTTCGTTTCTGCAACAGCGGCCCCGCAAATTCGCGTGAGGCAGGCTGCGTCTCTTGTTATCACCGGGCAAATCAATCAAACATTCAGCATGCTTCGTTTATCGAAGAGCGCAATGCCGAATGAGGCTGTTGCTCTGACGCCTGGGGGGCCAGCCGTCAAGCGCGATCGGGCGGGAAGTGAAGAACGTGCAGGATCCTGATACTCCGGAAAAGAAGCCGAAGAAGAGCAGGCACCTTCTGCTGAAGATCGATTCCTGGATCGATTCGACGGTCTGGAACGCCGGTTTCCGCTCTGCCGAAATATGGGAAGACATCACCATCTTCTTCCGCCGCTTCCGCGTTCGCGGCTGGAAGCGCATCGTCTTCGAACTCGGCGGCGAAGGCCTGACGCTCGGCTCCGTCGGCGCCGTGCTGATGCTGGCGCTGGCCCAGCCCGCCTTCGAGGCGACCAAGGAAGACTGGCGCAACCGCGGCGATTTCGCCGTCACCTTCACCGACCGCTACGGCAATGTCATCGGCCATCGCGGCGTCATCCACCAGAACTCGGTGCCGATCGACGAGCTGCCCGACAGCCTGATCAAGTCGGTGCTGGCGACCGAAGACCGCCGCTTCTTCGACCATTTCGGCATCGACGTCATCGGCCTGTTCCGCGCGCTGGTCACCAATGCGCAGGCCGGCGAAGTCGTCCAGGGCGGCTCGACGCTGACGCAGCAGCTGGCGAAGAACCTGTTCCTCTCCAACGAGCGCTCGATCGACCGCAAGATCACCGAAGCCTTCCTGGCGCTGTGGCTGGAGGCCAATCTCTCCAAGAAGGAAATCCTCTCCACCTATCTCGACCGCGCCTATATGGGCGGCGGTACGTTCGGTGCAGCGGCGGCCTCGCAATTCTATTTCGGCAAGAGCATCACCGATGTGAACCTCGCCGAAAGCGCCATGCTCGCCGGTCTCTTCAAGGCGCCGGCGAAATACGCCCCGCATGTCAACCTTCCGGCGGCGCGCGCCCGTGCCAACGAGGTGCTGACCAATCTCGTGCAGAGCGGGCTGATGACCGAGGGACAGGTGATTGCAGCGCGGCGCAATCCGGCCACCGCCATCGACCGCAACGAGCAGGAGGCGCCCGATTTCTTCCTCGACTGGGCCTTCGACGAGGTGCAGCGGCTGGCCTCGCGCTTCCACCAGCATTCGCTGGTTGTGCGCACCACCATCGACATGGGCATCCAGCAGGCGGCCGAGGATTCGGTCGAGACGTCGCTGCGCGAATATGGCGAGAGCTATCATGCCAAGCAGGGCGCGATGGTGATGATCGAAAACGGCGGCGCCGTGCGCGCCATGGTCGGCGGCCGGGATTATGGCGAAAGCCAGTTCAACCGGGCCACCAAGGCGCTGCGCCAACCGGGCTCCTCTTTCAAGGTCTACACCTATTCGGTGGCCATGGAGAGCGGCATGACGCCGAAGACGACGATCATCGACGCGCCGATCTCCTGGGGCAACTGGAGCCCGCACAATTACGAAAACCGCTATGCCGGACGGGTGACGCTGGAAACGGCGATCGCCCAGTCGATCAACACCATTCCGGTGCGTCTCGCCAAGGAAAAGCTCGGCATCCAGCCGATCCGCGCCATGGCGAAAGCGATGGGCGTGGAATCGCCGGTGCGTGACGACGTGACGATCCCGATCGGCACCTCGGAGGTGACCGTGCTCGATCAGGCAACGGCCTATGCGGTGTTTCCGGCGGGCGGCTATCAGTCGCGGCGCCACGGCATCACCCAGATCCTCGATTACGACGGCGACGTGCTCTACGACTTCGACCGCGACGAGCCGCCGGCCAAGCGGGTGCTGTCCGAAAAGGCCGATGACGAAATGAACCAGATGCTGAGCCGCATCCCCTATGTCGGCACCGCCCGCAAGGCAGCGCTCGACAACGGCATCGTCACCGCCGGCAAGACGGGGACGACCCAGGCCTATCGCGACGCCTGGTTCGTCGGCTTCACCGGCAATTACACGACCGCCGTCTGGTTCGGCAACGACGACTATACCTCGACCAACAACATGACCGGCGGCTCGCTGCCGGCGATGACCTTCAAGCGCGCCATGGACTACGCCCACCAGGGCGTCGTGCTGCGCGCCATCCCCGGCATCGAAAACCCGCTGCCCTCCCCCAAGGACGCCGCCAAGACCGCCGCCGCCAAACCCGCCGACGGCATACCCCAGCTGGTGCGCCCGCGCATGCTGTCAGCCGAAAGCACGAAGATCCTCAAGGACCTCGGCGAAAAGCTGAAGGACGCGGCGCCGCTGGAAGCGCAGAAGGTGGCGAGTGTGGAGTGAGGGCGTGGCGAAGCGCCAAGGCTGCACCGCCCGCTTTCCTCGTTCCTGTGCTCGTCACAGGAATCCAGTCGAAGTGCGTCCGCGCGGCGGAAGACTCTCGTCAGCGTCCGCCGAAAAGAACCCTCACCGCCCCTCCACCATTCCACCCCGCCAGAATCAATGCTAACCCTTTCACCTGATTTGATCTCAAGGGCCGGCAGTGTTTCGATTCCCGCTATTTATCGCGATTACGCTGATCGTCGCTTTCGGCGGCGGGATCATGGTTTCGCGGTATGCGCTGGATGTGACGCAGGGGTTCGGCGCTATCAAGCTTGGCGCCTGGGAAGCCTTTCCGGAGCTGCAGACGGCTGATGCCGATCCTTACGCGAAATCGCACCGGGCGCGCGCCGGGAAGCTGCTTTATGGCAGCGCCGAGGGGCTGACATTCACGGCTGGTGTCGATGATCACGGCGACCGGCTGAATGCCGGATGCAGCTACCGCATCAGCGGCCAGACGCCGGCAGCGCGCCTCTGGACGCTCTATACATCAGACAACAGCGGCAACCCCGCCTCGGTTCGCCCCGGCCTGCCGGGCGCGCTGAATTCCTGGACGGTGCTGCGCCAGACCGACAGCAGCTTCGTCATCGACGTTTCCGCCAGCGCCCGGCCCGGCAACTGGCTGGCGCTTCCGGCAGCCGGCACCTTCCGGCTGGTGCTGACGCTGTTCGACACACCGACGGCCGGAAGCTCCGGCGTCATCGATCTCGCCATGCCGAAGCTCGAGAAGACCGGGTGCGGCAATGCTTAGGATCGTCTTTGCCATCATCACCGGCCTGTTCGGCGCCGCCCTTCTGCATCTGGTCATCATCCTGGCGCTGCCGCATTTCACCGGCAAGGATGCCGAGACGCGGGTAATCGCCGAAGGCGATCCGAACAATTTCTATCTGCTGTCATCGACCTATGACGATGCCGGGCTGTCGAACAGCGATCCCTTCGTGCGCACCGCCGTCTGCTCCTTCGATCTGGAGGACGGCCCGGTGCGCTTCACCGCCAAGGGCAGCGTGCCCTTCTGGTCGATCGCCGTTTATGACGGCGCTTCGAACGAGGTGTTCAGCATGAATGACAGGACGTCGGTGGGCGGGGCGCTGGATGTGCTGGCGGCAAGCCCGATCAAGCTGACGGAGCTGCGCAAGGCTTTGCCTGCCGATTTGCAGCAGACCATCCTGGTGGAGATGACCCATAGCGAGGGTTACGCGGTGCTGCGCACGCTTGCCCCGCAGGCAAGCTTCGACGACGCGGCAAAGAACTTTCTGACCGAGGCGGGCTGCGAACCCTACGCCAGCGGCAATTGATATCTCTACTTGCTCTTCACACGCGGCGCGCGTGGCACCGGACGTGGCTTCGGCGCGTCTGTGAGCCGCTCGTAGCGGACCCCGGTGAACAGCAATATCTGAGCCTCGACGGGCTCTTGGTCCTTGCGGCGCGGCTGTTGCGAGCGCCGGTCAGCCAATGCGACTATGGTGGCCATTCTCGTCTCCATGCACTGCCCGAGACGGATGAAGCAAAGCGGATTTCACCCTGCCCGCCTGCGCGGGCCAGCGCGTCCTTCAATACCGTTGCCGGCATCTCCGGGCATTCGCGCCTTTCTCACGGCACCTTTGCGGATATCCGTGATGTGGAATCTTGACGGCCGAACCTTCGAACCGCGCTGTTCCTGTCCGAATTGAGACATAGGATAGTTAACAGTTTCCTAATATTTCAGCACTGCGAAGCCTTGTTGTAAGGCCGTTCAATAAACGCGGCGAGCTGGCTTTTAGTTTCACATGGCAATAAGTCAGATTTAATTAGGAAAGACGCATAAATTCAGCAGCTTAGAAAAAGACCGTCGATCACCTTTACGTCATAAGGATGTGTTGCCGATTTACGTCATGAAAATATTAATTGCAGTCGCTCTGAATGGGCGTATGGTCCGTGCATCGGTCAAAGGTTTAACGGCGATGACCGCTTGAGAGACAATATACGCTCTTGCCGCAGGACACGGAGGGCAATTCATGTCTTTATTCGTGAATGCGACATTCTCTCCCGAAGATCTGGACGTGCTGCGCGGCGCACTCGACGCGTGGTGCTCGGAGAAGCGTCTCGACATCAAAAGTCCCGAAGCACATTTTGCCGCTTCGGCAGCGCTCGACCTCTATCAGTCGGGTCATGATAACGGCGAAAAGCTGTTGATGGCCTTGCGCTCCCACAAGGGACTTTAACGTTCCAAAACACTTCCGGAGCAGTCCGGACAACGCTCGGCGCCTCGTATCAGCGGGGCGCTTTTCGTTTGTCCGGCTACCTATCCCGACGCACGCGCTACGTGTATTATTGTGTGGCATTTGATTAAAATCTTCAGCAAGCATTAACCCTGCCGATGTAGGATTTATTCATATTCGTATGGGTCCGGTCTCCGTCCAACCGGCGCATTCGATCCCTCAGTATCGGCGTTTCCGGGGTATTCTTGTGCGTGACCGGTTTAGAGACCTAGAAGGGCCGATGGCCATTCGAAAGAAGGACGTGGTATTGATGGCGACTGTCAGCAGCTTCGAGGGATTGGCGCATCCGACGCGATCCGAGCTGCGGCAGTTTGCGGAACTCTTCACGCCCCTATTCCAGGCCTCCTCCGAGGAAGCCCGCCGCCAGGCCGTTGCCGCCCTGTCGCAATGCATCGTAATCCCGCAGGCAGTTGCCCTGTTCATCGGCAATCAGCCGATATCGGTCGCAGCCCCCTTTCTCACCGCCTCGCAGGCGATCAGCGACGATACGCTGATCATGATCGCCCGCACGCAGGGCACCGCCCATATCCGTGCCATCGTCAGCCGTGACAATCTTTCGCCGAAGGTGATCGATGCGCTGGTGGCGCTGCGCCAGGCGACCGCCCGCCCGTCGCCCGCCGAATTGCCGGCCGCGGAGACAGCCGCTCCGATCGCTGCCGCTGTTCCTGTTATCGAAGAGCCTGCTGTCGATCCCGATTTTGCCGAGCGCCTCGCCAACGAAGAGGCGATGCGCCAGAAGATCCGCGGGCTTGCCAGCCATCTCGGCCGCAAGGACGACGACCGGCTCGGTCTCAGGACGATTTCCGATATCCAGGAAGCGCTGCTCGTTCGCTTCGCCCGCTCCCGCGAGGCCAGCCATTTTGCCAGCACGCTTGCCGATGCTCTGTCTGCCAGCCGCTGGCTTGCCGAGCGCATCATGCTCGACCTTTCCGGCCAGCAGCTGGCGACGACGCTTATGAGCCTGGGCATGGGCTTTCTCGATGCCGTCTTCGTGCTGGAAAAGCTCTATCCGCATCTGGCCGAGCCGCAGCACAGCGTCACCCGCGCCTGGATGGTGCTGGATGCGCTCGATGCGGAGGAATGCCACGAACGGGTCGAGGCGTGGCGCCGTGCCGACAGCTATACCTACATGCCGGAACGCGAGGGCCAGGCGGAGCCGGCGGTTGTGGAGCGCAAAGTGCCGCCTGTCCGCGAGCTGAAGACGGTCGGCCGCCGCTAGAACGGGCTTTTCTTCCTCTCTGCGGCCAGCGTCAGAAGCGCTGCCGCATCACCGGTCTCGAGCTCAACGATCCAGAGATCCGGATCGAACTTGCGTTCGCGCTCCAGCAGCTCCCTGACCATCTCCGGCTCCTGCCGCTCCATGCGGATCTCGAAGAGCCGGTCGCCGCTGTCCTCCTCATCGAAAAAGCTTTGCGGCGCCGGGCCGAAAAGCGTTTCCAGCCCATCACGGAAATGCTGGCGGATGAAGACCGCACCGGCTTCCTCGGCGCCCTTCTTCTCCACGGCGGCGAAATCCCCCATGGCGAAGACGCGGCGCAGCAGCGCGGAAACGAAAATGTCGGTGCGAAGTCTCATGGACGTTCTATAGGCGGATGGCGGCGCCGGCGCCAGAGCTGCCCCGCCGGCTCTAGGCCCTTGCCAGGGAAACCCGCGGCCTTTCGGTCACGGCCAGGAGATCCGCCTTGATCTTTTCGGCATCGACAATATCGACGTGGTAGAGATTGGCGAGCCAGATGCCATCGGCGGCAAAGCGGGCGATGCGCAGATGCATGTCGCCATCGGTGGCGCTGTGGCGTTCGGCTCGGGTATTGGCCCAATCGGCCACCAGGGTGCGCAGGTGGGGGTCGGTGAGCGCCGAAATGGTCAGCGGCGCCCAGTGGCCGCCGTTCGTCCGCTCGTTCTTGTCGAAGACCGAGTTGATATAGGCGCGGGTGAAGGAGCCGTAGGGTTCGGGGTCGCGGGCGATACGCGCCTCGATGTCCTCGTCGATCGCCTGCAGCAGCTCGTCGAAGACGGCTTCGATCAGGTCCTTCTTGCTTGGGAAGTGGTGAATGCAGCCACCCTTGGTGACGCCGGCGGCTTCGGAAACGGCCTGCATCGTGACGGAGGCGAGGCCTTCCTCGACGGCAAGCTTGCGCGCTTCATCGAGCAGATTGCGCCTGACGAGCTCAGGCTGCTTGCGGCGTCTGTACGGGCTTTCCATGCTGTCCCCGGCGAGGAGACAATCATGCGTTGCTCCCTTGTTTTCCCTGCAGCAAGCTTAGCATCTGGCCTTTGGCGTGCAACGATTTTCGATGCTGCGATTTTCCCGCAGCCTGTCAACAGCCTGTAACATAATCGCGACATTGAAGTCGCTGTACCCGCCGCAGCTCTTCATGTATCAGTGCCGCAGGGATGAAAATATCACGTGCGCGCAGGGGAAATGTGAGCTCGAACACCGACGAAAAGCAGAAGCGGCCTCGCGGGCGGCCGAAGAGCATCGATCTAGACCAACGGCAGGCCGACATAATAGAGGCAGGCACGGACGTCTTTATCGAGCTCGGCTATGCCAATACAACCGTCGACATCATCGCGGCGAAATGCGGCATCTCCAAGCGGACATTCTACGACTTCTACGAAGCCAAAGGCGATCTTCTTTCCGCTGCCATCAAGGCGAAGATAGGCTCTGTTTTCTACTTCCCCGAAGCCACGGACGGGATCGCTCTCGACGAGCTTTTCGGCCGTGTGTTCTTCGTCGATGAAAACGAAGCGCCGAGCCCGGCGAACATGCGCCAGTATTTCCTGATTGAAGTCGCCTGGGAAGCCACCGAATACGTGCCGCAGCTGCGGCTCGATTTCGACATGGCCCGGGCCGAGCTTGCCAGCTGGCTGCGCCTGTTGACGGACAAGGGAATGATCATTGCCATCGACGCGGATGCGGCGGCCACGATGCTGATCGGCATCGTCTTCGGCAGCCTCAGCATCGATCGCGGCGGCGCCGATCCCGATGTCCGCGCCAAGCGCACCAAGGCCTATCTGCGCTCCAGCCTGAAGATCTTCGCCAACGGACTTCGACCTTAACGGCAGCACTCAGGCGCGTCACTTCAGTCAATACCCATCACATAAAAACGAGAAGAGCCCGGTGGGAACCCGGGCTCTCCTTTCGAAACCGATTTGGAGGTCAATCTTAATCGGCTTATAGCGTTTGATTAGAAGTCGCGCTGCAGGCGGAAGAAGCCTTCAACCCAATCAGCCGAACCACCTGCATTGCCGTAGTTTTCGTTGACGTAAGTCGCAGAAACGCGGGTCGAGAGGTTGTCGACGATCTTGTAGTCCATGGTTGCACCAGCGCGCCACATGTGGCCGGTATCCCAGTTGCCGTCAACATCCGGAACGATGTTGGAGGTGTACTGGACTTCCGGAGTGATGGTCAGCTTGTCGGTTGCCTTGATCTGGTATTCAGCAACGAAGGTCCATTCACCCGTCTGGTCGTAGTTGTTGGTGAAGGTTTCGGAGTTCAGACCAGAAGACCAGACGACAGCGCCTTCGAGGGTGCCGGGGCCGATGTCAGCCGACATACGGGCGGTGACTGCGCCTTCTTCTTCACGCTGGCTGTAACCACCGTAAACCTGCCAAGTGAACGCACCGAACTTGCCACCAACCGAGGCGTCGATGCCGAGGCTGTTGTTGTCAAGCTGCGAAACCGTCGGAGCCAGACCAAAATCGGCATAGGCGTCGCGGCCGGAAATGCCACCGAGTTCTTCAAGAGCAACACCAGCGTAGAAGTCGCCAGCGTCGTAGGTGTAACGAACAGCATTGAAGTTGGTGTTGTTCGACATCTTGTCGGATTCACCGGTGAAGTCGTTGTCCCACCAGCTTGCGAACTTACCAGCGCGGAAGCCGCCGAGCTCCAGGTAGGCTTCGTCGATGATGGTGCTGTTGCCTTCACTGCCGAGCGTCGTGGCCGCACCGCCGGTGAGGCCACCAGCCGGGATCGTTGCGCCGTTGGCGTTGGCCTGGAGGGCGATGCGGCCCGTCAGAGTGCCGTATTCGGTGTCGCTCTTGGTGTCGAACGAGAGTTCAGCGCGGGTGTGATCACCCCAATCCTGGCCGCCGTTGTTGTCGTATGCGTCGCCGAAGCCGAAGCCGGCGTCGAAACGGACATAACCAGCGATCTTGAGGCAGGTTTCCGTGCCCGGGATGTAGAAGTAGCCGGTGCCGTAGGCGTCGCAAACCTTGACGTATTCTACTGCTTCCGGTTCGGCGGCGACGATAGCGTCGGCAGCCTGTGCACCGGATACTACTGCGAGTGCAGCAGCGGAGCCGAGAAGGAGGCTCTTGATGTTCATTTTCTGTCTCCGTTCCAGAGGCCAACCCCAAGGTTGGCTCTTGCTTAGCGCGATGGATGCGGTCCCCTGAAATTTCAGTCCGCCATGCGTTTCCGAACGTTTGCTTCGGTCACGGGCTGGATATGAACAGGAGGCCCCGGAGTCGTCAATTATTTAATAAACGTATTCGTACCAAAATTATCCCGGAAGTTTTTCTCGTGGCATTTTTACCACATTTTGGCGGTCCGGGGCGGTTCTGCTGTGCATAACCAGGCTGGCACGTTAAGAAATAATTAATAAAAGCAAGGCGCTAGAGCAGAGGCTCCGATGAAGGAAATCGGGCCGGAGAATGGCGATCCCGTGGCGGAGCAACGCTCAACCGGCCGCGCCTGCGGCGGCCGGTTTGGAAGATCATCAGGCGTCGTGACGGCGGCAGCCGCGGACGAAGAGCTGGATGCAGCTCTTCAGATAGCCCGTGAGAGAAGCCCTGTCGGGCAAGCCCTCACCCGCGCTCATGCGCGATGCAAAGCCGCCGAACATCATCGAGACGAGCATGGTCGCGGCATGATCGGCGTCATCGACCTGCAGCACCTGGCGCACGTCCTGGAAGGACAGCCAGTCGGCAAGATTGGACATCGTCATCTGCGCATCATTGCCCTGCCGGCCGCCGCCGAGGCGCGGACCGGACGGATAGAGCGCGGCGATGCAAGTCGTGATTCGCCGTTCGGTCTCCGCCGAATCGTTGAGATCGAGATGGAAGATCGACATCAGCACGTCTTCCGGCGAACGCGGTTCGTCGAGCGGACGCGGCAGCGCGAGCAGCTGCTTGGGAGAGGCGACGCGCGATGTGCTCCACTGCAGGCCGTCTTTCGCATATTTCTTCGTTCTGGAGTTGAGCGAACGGGTGATCGCCGCAAAACGGGAAATTTCCGAATAGGTGATCTCGAAATTGAGATCGTTGACGCCGCGATGGAGACGGAAGGTCTGGCCGCCGCCGAGATGGAACTCGGATGCGCCAGTTTTGGACGTGACGGGATACACCGCCGCGAAATGATCATGGAGGGCTTTGTACAGCCGCGGATTTTCGAGATCATTGATAGAGGCGGTGGAGCGATACATGGCGCGGTCGGAGCCGTCCAGTTCGCCCATCCCGCCATAGGAAGGTTCGCGCAACATTTGTTTGATCCTGGCGGGGGAAGGCGCCGTCCCGTTCAAGGAGGGCGCGGGGATGCCCGCGGCGTGGCGACGAGAGAAAGATACCATCCGACTGGTATCTTTCAGATGCGAGAAAGTGACAATTTAATCACAGTCCGTTGCTCCTGACTGGCCCCCCGGTCGCACTTGATGAATAGCACCAAGCGAGCCGAGTATTTGTATCATATTTTTGTGAGCATTATAAATTAGTTGCTAATACAGCGCCCGATGAAACACTAGGCGTGAGCTAGACTTCTACCTGTTTTCCTATGTTTACAGCGACTTAAATCGCCTTTCGCCCTCACCCGCCAGTAGTTTTGCGGGCATAGTCTGCGACAATCTGTCATTATTTGCGGAACGCATACGTACCAATCCGCGCGCCCAGCGTCCCGAAAAGCGTGTTTGAACGCCTTTAATGCAATCAAAAGAGGAATTTCGACTCGACGCTAAATCGCGCCGATTTCCTTCAGCTTCTTCAGCACCGCCGCGTTGGGCTCGCCATCTTCCGGCAGGTTGTAGTGCTTCTGGAAGTGGCGGATGGCGGCGCGGGTCTGTTCGCCGGCAACGCCGTCGACGCCGACATTGGCATAGGCCATGTTGGCCAGGCCCTTCTGGATCTTCAAGACCAGATCGACGCTGGAGAGTTCGCCCGGCGTCACCTGCTTGGGGGCCGCGGGCGCCGTCTTCACCTGTTTCTCGGCGCTGCGGATAGCCGCTGCCACCGGGTCCTCGGCGGATGCGGCGGAACTGACATCCGCGCGCGGCTTCTCTGTGGGCACCGTGGAAGGGCCTGCCGAATCGGTCTGCAGTGCCGCCAGAACCTCCGGCGTCGCCTCGCCGTTCTGCGGCATGCCGACGGTCTCTTCGAAGAAAAGGATGGCAGCGCTGGTGCGCGGGCCGATGACGCCATCCGCAGTGCCATTGTAGAGGCCGCGGCGGATCAGCTGCTGCTGGATATCCATGACCAGCTGTACCGGCTGCTGGCCACCGGTTGCGGCCGGCGGCAGCGCATTGGTGGTCGCGCCCTCATCGCCGGGCCGTTCGATCTTGAAGGTGGTGACGTCGTTTGGATGCGGCTCCTCGACCGAGGGGCGGCCGATCGAAAATGGCGAGGAGAGATCGCGGGTGCGGAAGAACGGATGCGGATGCGTGCCCGGCTGATACCAGAGCGCATTGGCGGCAACGAAGGAGAAGATGACGACGAAGGCGGCGGTTCCGCCGGCGATCGACGGATTGCGCGCAACGACGCCGCCGAGCATCGATGCGCCCGTCATGCCGACGCCGCCCAAGGCGGCTGCCCCCGTCAGAAGCAGGCCCGGCTGCTGCCGGCCCCTCTTCCCCTTAGGCGATTTTCGCTTGCGCGCGGCCATCGAACAGCCCCTCTTCCAATCCGGCAACGGATGCCGCAGTCGTCTTCAGGCGTGGCGGAAATTCGACGGCCGCATCCCGCGCCGCATCCGCGGCCGGGGCGCCGGAACCATCCGCCGCGATCGATATGGTGATGATGGTGCCCTCGCCCGGCGCGCTGGCGATGGCGAAGTGGCCGCCATGCAGCGCCACGAGCCCCTTGACCAGCGACAGGCCGAGGCCGGTGCCTTCATATTGACGGGTATAATCGTTCTGGATCTGCACGAAGGGCTGGCCGAGCGTCGCCAGCCGGTCGGCCGGAATGCCGATGCCGGTATCGCTGACGCTGAGCTGCAGCACGCCTGCGCGCACCGAGGCGTCTACGGTGACAGCCCCGCCCTGTTCGGTGAACTTCACGGCATTGCCGACGAGATTGATTAGGATCTGCTGGATGGCGCGCTGGTCGGCCACGACCTCGTCGAGATCGCGCTGGATGCGACTGGTCAGCGAGACACCCTTGGTCTTTGCCTGCAGCGTCAGCATCGCCTCGCACGACTTGATCGAAGCGCCGATATCGAAGGGCTCGAGCATCAGCTCGTAGCGCCCGGCTTCGATCTTGCTCATGTCGAGCATGGTGTTGACCACCGACAGAAGATGGGCGCCGGAATCGCGCACCAGGCCGACATATTCACGCTGGCGCTCGTTTTCGAACTTGCCGAAATATTCGCCGAGCAGAATGTCGGAGAAGCCGAGAATGGCGTTCAGCGGGGTGCGCAGCTCATGGCTGACGGCGGCCAGAAAGCGCGACTTGGCATCGTTGGCCGATTCGGCATCGGCGGCACGGCTCTGGGCATCCAGGCGCAACTGCTGCTCGACCGAGACGTCGCGAAGCTGGGCGACGACAGCGGCAAGCGCGCCCTCGCCGTCGCGCCGCGCAGTCATATCCATCCGGAGATAGGCGAACTGGCGAAGATCACGCGAGACGCCCGGGCGGTCCAGCCTCAGGTCGACGCTGACGGCATCATCGCCCTGGCGCAGCTGATCGAGCGCCTGCAGGAAGAGAATGCGGTCGGAGACATGCACCTGCTCGATGAAGCCGCGGCCCTTGGGCTCGCGCATCCAGGCAAGATACTCGCTTATATCGCGGCCACCGGCCGAGGTGACGTTGCCCTGCGGATCGAGGAACAGGATCAGGCCCGCACTGTTTTGCAGGAAGAAGTCTTCGGCTGTCTCCGGAATGACAGCGCTTGCCACCTGCGTTTGGCGCGACAGCGCGATGCTGCCGACAGCCGAAAACAGGAAGGCGGCGCAGACCGTCGCCACACCTGCGGGCAGTGCCACGGCGGGGCTGGTTACAAAGGAGAGGCCGGCCGGGGCTGCAATCAGCGCGCCCGACGACAGGAAGACGAGGCGGCGGAGAATGGCAAGCTCGCGTTCGGCAACGGCCTCGCCGCTCCCCGTGCGGGAAAGCCAGCTTGCCGCTGCCCGGTCCACGAGGGCTGCCGCCCGGTTGCCGATGTCACTCAATACTCGCACGCAATACCCGCCCGAAAAGGCTCTTTAACAGACCCGGACAATAGGCCCTGGGCGCTTAAAGAAAGGATAAGGCAAAACCCGCCTCCACAGCCAGAAAGCGGCAAAAGTCCCGTTTTGAGCCATTGCGGCGGGCCTTTGGTTTTCGTGGTTAACAGGGGGTAAGCGATGGAATTCGCTGGCATTTCAGCTTTGTGTTAACTTTTGCGGCGAGGCCATCGTTGAGAATCCCTGCAATTACAGGCGGTAGGCCGTGCCATGCTTAATGCCGATGGCTACAATTTGACTGAAATACGGTACGTCGGCCTTTATTTAAAATTCGAATTAAATTTGCCGCAAATGCCGCGGAGTTTCGAAAAGTGGCATTCGCACTTCCGCGCTAGGGTGAAAGCACACCGGAAACGGACCCTGATTCGGCAACAAGACCGGACGGGAAAACAGGATGGGCAACGACAATGAGACTACTGATCAAAGGAAGCTTCTGGTTCGGACTTGTGCTGGTGCTGCTGCCGCTTTTCAGCTCGGAAAGCTCGACGCGCCTCGCCAACGACCCCCAGGTTCAATTTTCCGACGCCTTCACCGCCGTCAGCGGCGCCTATGACTATATAACGGGCATGTGCGGCGAGAAGCCGGAAGTCTGCAGCAAGGGCGGCGAAACGCTGACCGCGCTCGGCTACAGAGCCCGCGAAGGCGCCCGTGTCGCCTACCAGCTGATCGACAGCCAGCTTTCCGGCGACGAGAAGGACAAGCCGTCCGCCAAGATCGCCGAAGCAGCAGGCGCCGTCGCCGCACCGCTCGCCAACCTCACCCCGGTTGCAGCGCTCGCCCCTTCCGCAAAGGAAGAGAAGACCGCCGCGCTGAACCAGCCGATGCCTTACCGCCCGCCGGTCGACGATGCGAGCGCCTCCGACACCGTCGTCACCGGAACCGTTCCGTCCGTCATCCCGACGCCGAAACCGCGCCCGGTCTCTTGAAATTTCGCGGGACGCCTCCCGCCCCAAAGCTTGCACCGGCCTTCCCCCTCAGGGAATTCCCGCCGTGCCTGACGTGCCTGCCCTGTTTATTTCAGCAGTTTGCTGTACGCCGTGAGGATGCCCATCCTTCACGGCGTTTTCTTTTTTAACGGTTCAAAAAAAGCTGCACTGCCCCTATATGCAGGGCATCACTGAAAGGCCCCGCTCCCATGGCATCGCTTGACGAAATCATCGACGACTTCTCCTTCCTCGACGACTGGGAAGACCGCTACCGCTATGTGATCGAGCTCGGCAAGGCGCTGCCCGATCTTGCGGACGAGAAGAAGACATCCGCCAACAAGGTGATGGGCTGCGCCAGCCAGGTGTGGCTGGTGACGCATACCGATGGCAACCCCGACAATCCGGTGATGACCTTCGAGGGCGATTCCGACGCCCATATCGTCCGCGGTCTCGTCGCCATCGTGCTTGCCACCTATTCCGGCAAGACCGCCTCCGAGATCGCCGCCCTCGATGCCTTCGAGACTTTCGCCAAGATCGGCCTCGTCGAAAACCTTTCGGCGCAGCGCTCCAACGGGCTGCGCTCGATGGTCAACCGCATTCGCGAAGAGGCACGCGTTCGCGCGGCGGCCTGAAGGCAAAGCAGCGGCCGGTTAGCGGAAGGCCGACATGATCAATCGATCGAACATACGGTCCGGCAACCAGCGGCGCAGGAACAGCAACGGCTTGGCCAGCATGCCGCCGGCATAGCGCGTGCGGGGCCGGGCTGCGCCGACCGCCTTGCTGAGCAGCGCGGTGATAACCGATGGCGGCGGCGCCTTGCGCATTCTCGACTGACCGCGAACGAAGGCCTGGACGAGCTTTCCATAGGGACCGGACCCTGAGATGCGGGATGCCTCGCCAGTGGCGATATCACTCCATTCGGTTTCGATGCCACCCGGCTGGATGACAATGACGTCGATGCCGAAGCCGCGCACCTCGTTGCGCAGCACGTCGGACCAGCCTTCGAGCGCAAATTTCGATGCGTGATACCAGCCCCCGAGCGGGGTGGTGAGCTTGCCGCCGATCGAGGAAATATTGACGATCCGGCCGAACTTGCGGGCGCGCATATGCGGCAGGCAGAGCTGGGTCAGCCGGGCGAGCCCGAAGAGGTTCACCTCCATCTGCCGGCGGGCGAGATCGATCGGCACGTCCTCGATGGCGCCATACTGGCCGTAGCCGGCGCAATTGACGAGCACATCGATGCGACCCTGCTCGCCAATGATCCGCTCGACACCTGATTGCATCGACGCGTCATCGGTGACGTCCATGGCAATCGCCAGACCGCCCTTGGCGGCGATATCCTGCATGCGCTCCAGACGGCGCGCCGCCGCATAGACCACATAGCCGTCCGCCAGCAGGCGCATGGCGAAATCCTTTCCCATGCCGGATGAGGCCCCGGTGACGAGGGCGACGGGCTTTTGCGATGCGGGCATTCTGAACCTCGGACTTATCGGTTGAAACGAAACTGCTTCCTTCGTAATCTATCGGGAAACCCCACAGTCAAGCGGTTTAAAAAATGCTCATTGGCGAACTCGCCCGCATCTCCGGCATGTCGAAGGACGGGATCCGGCACTATGAAGAGATCGGCCTGATCCGATCGACCGAGCGGCGCGCTGGAAGCCGCGTCTACCGGGACTATGACGCGAGTGCGATCCAGAGGATCGAGCACGTTCGCCAGGCGCAGCAGCTTGGCCTTTCGCTGAAGGAAATCGGGCCGATCCTCGATACTTACGGGCAGCGCGACGTCACCGCCGCGGAGACTGTGAGTTTTCTCGAAGAACGCCTCGATATCGTCAGGGGCAAGCTCGCCGAGCTGCGGAAGATAGAGGATTTCATTCTGCAGAAGCTCGATCGGTACCGCTCGTCAGAGACAAAATCCTAGAGCTGCGCTTCTTTAACCGTCGATCAATTGGCGCAGATGCGTCCCGCGCTCTCTGAGCCTCCCGGCATCGCGGGCGGGCGGAGCGCCGAACTGGCGGGCATATTCGCGGCTGAACTGGGTGGCGCTTTCATAGCCCACCGAAAAGGCCACGCGTGCCGTGTCGCCGGGGTCGGCCAGCAGCCGGCGGCGGGCCTCGTGCAGCCTCAGCTTCTTCTGATACTGGATCGGGCTCATCGCCGTCACATCCTTGAAATGCTTGTGGAACACCGACGGGCTCATGCCGGCGATGCAGGCGAGCGTTTCGATGGTGATGGGCTGATCGAAATTGTCGCGGATATGGCTGATGGCACGGCGGATCTGGCCGAGACGGCTGTCGCTGCGGGCCAGTTGTCGCAGCATCGGCCCATGCGGGCCGAGCAGCACGCGGTAGATGATCTCCCGCTCGAGCATTGGCGCCATGATGGCGATATCCGAGGGCGTGTCGAGCAGCTTGATCAGCCGCAGCCAGGCATCGGCAAGATCGGGCGTGACAGGGCTGATGCCGAAACCCGGGCCATCGGCCATCGGCGGCAGGCCCGGCATGTCCATGATGATTTCGGCGACAACAGGGATATCGAGCGTCAGGGCGACGGCGAGATAGGGTGTATCGGGGCGCGCCTCGACGATCTGGCAGGCGCCGGGAACCTCGATGCTGGCGACGAAATAACTGGCACGGTCGTAATGCAGCCGCCTGTCGCCGATCAGTGCACATTTCGCGCCCTGCAGGACGAGGCAGAGCATCGGCTCATAGATGCCGGGTGTCATGCCCGTCAGGGCCGCATCCTTGGTGATCGTCACCCGCGGGACAGCGGTTTGCGTGCGCTGCCCCTGCGCATGTCTCAGCGCCCGATCGCGCAATTCATCCATCGCTTCCATCATGGACATATGGTGGCATGGCCGCCGAACGCAAGACAAGAGAGCGGCGCGTTGCGGGCAGCAGGTCAGGAGGATTAGGCAAGAAGCCGGGATTTTGCGGCTCACGCTGCGATCGTGATCGGCACGATGTCTAAGGCTCCACAAACGGAGTGAGACATGACCAGGATCAAGACTGCAGTTGTTACCGGCGCCAACAAGGGCATCGGCTTCGAAATCGCCCGGCGGCTGGCATCGGAAGGCTATCGCGTCTGGCTGGGTGCCCGCGACCAGAGCCGCGGCGAAGCAGCCGCGGTCAGGCTAAAAGCTGAAGGGTTCGACGCGCACTGGCTCGAGCTCGACGTCACCAACGATAGCAGCGTGGCGGCCGCCGCAAAGGCGCTTGCGGGACAGACCGGCACGCTCGATGCGCTCGTCAATAATGCCGGGATTGCGGACGGCTTTGGCATCTCGCCGCTCGATGAGCCGATCGGCATCACCAAAAGCGTCTACGAGGTGAACGTCTTCGGGCCGATCCGCGTGACACAGGCCTTCCTGCCGCTCTTGAAGGCATCGGGTGCAGGACGGATCGTGATGATGAGCAGCGAACTCGGCTCGATCCAGTCGCTGCTCGACCCCGACAACGAGTTCTACGCCGTCAACGCGCTCGGCTACAACAGCTCGAAATCGGCGCTGAACGCCGCCACCGTCTCTTTTGCCAAGGCCGCCGAACCCTTCGGCATCAAGATCAACGCCGCCGACCCCGGCTATACGGCGACCGAGATGAACGGCAATAGCGGCTACCGGACGGTGGAAGAAGCAGCCGAAGTGGCGGTGAAGCTGGCGACACTCGGCGAGGACGGGCCGACAGCGGGTTACTTCAACCACAATGGCGTGCTGCCCTGGTGATCCCGCGGGCGCTGTGACGCCCTCACAAGCTGGAGAGCGGCCCCGGGCAACCCGGGCCGCGACCAGCCATTAAGAAAATTTTAGCAAATTCGAAAATAAAAAACTTTTCGATTATCTTTGGTGGTACGGTGGCTCCGTTAGAATAATATTTTTAATAGGAGCAAATGATGAAATCCCTTTTTCCTGAAATGTCCAGCCGGCAGATCGCCATCTTCATGATCGAAACATCAGTCCTGCTCGCGGGACTGGCAGTCGTTCTGATTGTTACTGTGCCTATGATGTGAGCGCGATGGCCGATAGCGGCTACGTTTAAGGCAACAGTTAGGCGGGCTACCTGACAGGCGCAGCCCGCCCCTCACGCACTCATCGCCCGCTCACCCGCGAACCCCTGCTCCACCTCAACCACCCTCACCGCACTCCGCGTCCGGTTTCTACCCGCGCTCTTGGCTTCATAGAGCAGCTTGTCGGCCCGTTCATAGAGGGCCGCGAAATCCTCGTCGTCGAGGAGATCGGCGATGCCCATGCTGGCGGTCACCGGACGCTCGAGGCCGGAGACCGTGTGGGCGACGATGGCGGGGATGGCCTGGCGGCGGAGTTCGGCCTGGGTCCCGGCGTCTTCGCCGCGCAGCAGAAGCACGAATTCCTCGCCCCCGAGGCGGTAGGCGCGGACGCTCGGGCCGGGCTGGAGGGCATTGGCGACGGCCTTCAGCACCTCGTCTCCGGTGCTGTGGCCGTTGACGTCGTTGATCGCCTTGAAATGATCGAGGTCAATGATCGCGAGCGTCGTGAAGCCCTCGGCGCGAAGTTGCTCGAAACGCAGTTCGATCGCCCTTCGGTTCAGCAAGCCTGTCAGGGCGTCGGTTTCGGAGAGACGTTCCAGCAGTTCGGCTTCGTTGCGGGCGCGATCGCGCTCGCGCTTCATGGTGACGAAGCGCTCGGCCACGCCGAGCGTGGTGAAGACGACTTCGCAGACGCAGCCGGCATAGAAGAGCAGTGTCGCGTCGGTGCTCGGCAGCCAGGGAACGATGCCGGTCACCAGACGGATCAGGCCGACCACGACCATCGGCAGGTAGCCGATCGCCTGGTAGCGGGCGGCGCGGCTGCCGCGGCGCCAGGCATCGATCATCGACAGCATGAAGAGAGCAAGGACGGGGGCGAAGGCCGCCGTATAGGCGCTCGACTGGATGGGGCGGGCGACGAAGGGGAAGGCCGCGTGAAAGACGCTGAGGTCGATCGCCCAGGCGGCACACCAGGGCAGCGCGCGGCGCAGCCACGGATGCATCCGGCCGGGCTCGACGAAGCTGTGGGTGAACATTGCGCCGGATGCGACCGTCATGCCGAAGATCACCGTCGTCATCCAGCTCAGCGTCATCGCCGGCGGATCGAACAGCAGGACCGACAGGCCCGATGTGACCAGAATGGTTGCCAGCAGCGAGAATGTCAGCGCCGTATGCCAGAGAACGAAGGTTTCGCGCAGCGCCCGGTAGAAGGCGGCGTTGAAGATCAGCGGCATGACGAGCATGCCGGCCAGCCCGGCGAGGATCAGCGCGAAGCGCATGTCGCTGACGCCGCCGGCACCATCCGCCGGGGCGAGATAGGCGCGCTCCAGCGTCATCTTGTGGCTCGGCAAGTCGATGACGGCGACGACCTGCCTGGTCTCGCCGGTCAGCTCCGGCAGGGGCGCCTTGAAATAGCCGCCGGCCATCGAGCTCTGCAGGGCGGCGGCGGCAATGGTGTTTTCCCTGATCGCGCCATCGCTGTTGATAGCAAGCAGATGCACAGCCTCGAGCGCGCTGCGCCTGGAGAGGAAATAGCGGGGCAACGTCTCGCCGGGGGCAATGTCGAAGCGCAGCAGCACGCGCTCGGCATCGAGGGAGTATTCTTTGGTGCCGCAGGACCAGCGTGCCTCGTCCCTGACAATGGCGGCCACCTCTTCCGAAAGCGTGGCGTAGGCCTGGCAGGAACTGCGAATCCCTAGGGACTCCGCTTCGCCGGCCGATGCGGCGCCAGCAGGCAGCAGCATCACCAGGAGCAGAGCGGCCACCGAAAGTATGTTTCGAAGTCCACTCGAGATCATGAGTTTCCGATACGGCAAAAAGCTTTTGATGCCGTTAATCGCGCATGGCCAGTCCCCGCTATCGGCCCGCTCCGGCAGCCATCCTGGCAGCGGCAAATGGCCTCGCCGGGATCGCAGAACAATGTCACAATCCTGTTCGATTTGACGTTTAGAGGCGCAGGAAATCGGCACAGAGGATCGTCGCATGGCAGAAGAAAAGCCCCTGGATTTCGCAGGCGGGATCGTGGATTTCGATGCCGGGCACGGCGAGGCCGCCACCGTCGAGATGAAGGATTACAGCGACAGCCTGGCCCAGGCCAAGGCGAAGTCCGTGCGCCTGGTCGATGCGATCACCGGCGCCACTCTGAAGAAGAAGGATGCCATCCACTTCGACGACCTTCGCCCGTCGCTGGCGGATTTCATGCGGCAGAAGCATCCGGGGCTGCGCTCCGACGACTATATCAACCGCAAGGTCGTGGATGACTATCGCGGCCAGTATATCGCCGAACTGCTGCGCGACGAACGCGGCGAGCTTTCCAATCTCGAGGACGAGGTGGTGGAAAGCCTGCGCAGCCACGATACGCTGGCCGAAAACATCGAAGAGGACTACGAGGAGCGCCGCTCGATCGGCGATCGCGTCGCCGATGTCGTCGCCACCTTCGGCGGCAGCTGGACCTTCATCATTTCCTTCTGCTTCTTCCTTGCCGTCTGGATGGGCATCAACTTCCTGATGGGCGAGCAGCGGGCCTTCGACGCCTATCCCTTCATCCTCCTCAATCTCATCCTCTCGACCATCGCCGCGCTGCAGGCGCCGATCATCATGATGAGCCAACGCCGCCAGGAATCGAAGGACCGGCTGCGCGCGCTCAACGACTACAAGGTCAATCTCAAGGCGGAACTGGAAATCCGCCACCTGCACGAAAAGGTCGATCACCTCCTGAACCGGCAATGGGAGCGGCTGACCGAGATCCAGCAGATCCAGATCGAGATGATGCTGGAACAGGCCAAGGCCGCAAACCGGGCGCTGAAGATGAGCAGGGTGCAGAAGACAAAGACCAACGCGCTGAAGAACCTGTTCACATCAGCGCCGAAGGCGGATGAGACGGACGGCTGACAACAAATACCCGGTCAGCTCTCGCAGGCCCCCATTTAGAAAAATGCAATGCGGCTGTGCCAGATTGGGCAGACGAAAGACTGACAGGCAGATGACTGGCGCCCTCCCCGCGCGTCATCTGAGAGGTGACAGGGTGTTTACGCAGCAGCAATTGACGTCGATCCTGTCCTCCCTTCCGGATCCGGCCTTCATTCTCACCCGCAGCGGCCGCTATGCGGCGATCTTCGGCGGCAAGGATCTCCGGCATTATCACGATGGCAGCGGCCTTGTCGGGCTCACCATGACTGACGTGCTGAAAGAGGAAAAGGCCCGCTGGTTTGCCGCCGAGATCGATAAGGCGCTTGCAAGCGGCGCGCTGCATATCGTCGAATACGAACTCAGCGGCGCCGATGTGAAGGGTGCCGGCGATGGCCCCGGCCATTCGATCTGGTTCGAGGGCCGCGTCCAGGCGCTGCCCTTTCAGGTGGAGGGCGAGGATGCCGTCGTGTGGGTGGCGAGCAATATCACCGGCAAGAACGAGGTGCAGCAGCAACTGCGCCAGCTCAGCGAAACCGATGCGCTGACCGGGCTCTACAACCGGCGCAAGCTGATCGAGACGCTGGATCAGCGGCTGACGGTCTTCGAGCGCGAGAAATCGCAGACATCGGTGCTGGTCTTCGATCTCGACAATTTCAAGAGGCTCAACGACGAGATGGGCCACCACGCCGGCGACACGGCGCTGATCGAGATCGCCCGTCTCTGCCGCCAGCACCTGCGCCAGGACGACATGATCGCCCGCTTCGGCGGCGACGAATTCGTGGTGGTGATGCCGGGCACCCGCCGGACCGACGCGCTGGAGATCGCCGAACGGCTGCGCGAGCGCGTTCCCTCCATTCTCCGCGAGAGCCTGCGCTACGAATCGACGATCAGCGGCGGCGTGGCCGAATTCGGCCTGCCGGATCGATCGTCCAGCGACATCCTGAAGCGCGCCGATGAGGGGCTGTATCTGTCGAAACGATCGGGGCGGAACAGGGTTTCGGCGTTGTAAGGTAGTGGCTAGAAGTTAGTGCGGTTTCTTAACCGCACCACTGCATCTTAGGTTGCCAACGAGCATCGACAGCAACCATTCCCCGGAAAGCCCCCATGACGTTGGAAGAGAAACTCAGTATCCCGATCGTCTTCTTTTTGGCGGTGCTCCTTGGCGGCGCACTTGGCGGAAAGATCGCTGGCGGCTCAGCGTGGAAAAGCGCATTGGCCGTCTTTGTGGGCGTTCCGATGTCGGTCGTGGTATTCTTCTTTGTGCACGGAACGGGCTCCGTGGCATCGCTGCTCGCCGGCCAATTCCTCTGTGGCCTCGCGATAACCGGGCTTCTTGGCTTGATTTTCAATCTGCGGCCTTACGCCATTGTGGGCATGCTGGCCGGCGCCTCGGTTTTCGGTATCGCTGCGACAAAAGCGAGCTTTATGGTCATTGCCGCCCGTCATACCTCGCCCTTGTGAAGGGGCGGCAGATGCGCCACAAAGCTGCGGAAACGATTGCAGCCCTGATCGGCAGCGGCGGGTTTATGTCCGAGCCGCATTTGCCCTGAATGGCAAGCTTATTGGAGACGAAGCATGTTCACCCACATCATGATCGGCAGCAACGACCTGGAGCGGTCCCGGCGCTTCTACGACGCCACCTTCGCCGCATTGGGCGGCAAGCCCGGCGAAATGGATGCGCGGGGACGGCTGATCTATGCCCACGAGGGCGGCCGGCTGATGATCACCACGCCGATYGACGGCAAGCCGGCGACGGCGGCCAACGGCGGGACGATCGGCATCGGTGCGGCGAGCCGGGACCATGTTCTGGCGTGGCATTCCGCCGGTAGCACGCATGGCGGAACGGCGATCGAAAGCCCGCCCTCGGAGCGCCCGAACGGGGCGTTTGTGGGGTATTTGCGGGATCCGGATGGGAACAAGCTGACGGCGCGGACGCTGGCGGTAAGGTGAGATTGGCGGTGGCGAGACCGGCTTGGATCAGATGAGAATTCGCGCCTCTGCATCCTCGGCCCCGAAAACAGGGCGGTGGGGAGCGCGAACGGCTGCTTTGCGCCGATACTGTTGAAAAACTATTGGTGGTGAGCATCTCATCTATCCCCTTAGAAATTAGCGTCCGTGACACGAACGCCCGCCGAGATATCGTAATGCCTTTCTAGGAGGCTAAATGTGTGTAACTCGGTTGTGGATGGCGA